>JBEKBW010000103.1:0-17444 GCA_050015215.1 Candidatus Sulfotelmatobacter sp. | reverse complement strand
CACCGATTTTAAGATCATAGGCCGCGTTAGGAAAGGAATGCCGTAGAAAACGAGGAATGCGCAAGCTGATCGTTTCCAACATGATGTCGCTCGACGGTTTTTTCGAGGGACCAAACAAAGAGCTCGACTGGCACGTGGCCGACGAGGAATTTTTTACATATGCCCGGGACATGCTGCGTGCTGTCGATACGATACTCTTCGGCCGAGTCACTTATCAGCTTATGGCGAATTACTGGCCGTCGGCTCCCAAGGACGAGATTGCAGAGAAGATGAACGCACTGCCAAAAGTCGTGTTTTCCAGAACCCTGCAGAAGGTTGACTGGAATAACAGCAAATTGGTTAGGGGTGACTTGACTGATGAGGTTAGAAAGCTGAAGCAGTCGCAGGGCGGAGACATGGTGATTCTTGGCAGCGCCAGCATTGCATCGCCCCTTTTAGAAGTGGGGCTGATCGATGAATACCGCGTGATTCTCAATCCTATTCTCCTCGGCAGCGGCAAGCCATTATTTGCGGGAATTGAAAAACGAATTTCGCTGAAGTTGTTAAGCACGAAAGGGTTTGCTTCGGGCGTGGTCTTGCTGAACTATCAGAAAGTTTGAGCGGGCAGCCAGGCAAGGGGACATTAGGTTAACATCTATGCGGGGTAGGCGCACCTGTTGACAGGCTATAGGCTGTCCGCCGGTTCCCATCCATCGCTGTTCATATCGTTGCTATTCGGTTCGGAGAGGCTATGAGCAAGGTCCGAGTTCTCGTCGGTACGCGTAAGGGCGCATTCGTACTCACCTCCGATGGCAAGCGCAAAAATTGGGAAGTCAGCGGCCCGCACTTTGCCGGCTGGGAGATTTACCACGTCAAGGGATCGCCTTTGGATCCGGATCGCATCTACGCATCGCAGTCGAGTGGATGGTTTGGGCAAATCATTCAACGCTCCGACGACGGCGGCAAGACGTGGCATCAGCCCGGAACTCCAGCCGGTCAGCCCGCCGCCCCCGGCCCCCCGAAGAGTGAGAGCAACAAATTTGCCTACGATAGTTCCGCGGCGCAGTTGACCACGCATCAGTGGTATGACGGAACACAGCATCCGTGGGAGTTCAAGCGGGTCTGGCATATCGAGCCTTCGCTGACCGATCCTGAAACGGTTTATGCGGGAGTGGAAGATGCGGCGCTGTTCCGCTCGACCGACGGTGGGAAGAATTGGAGCGAGTTGCCGGGCCTGCGCGGGCACGGAACTGGCCCGCACTGGCAGCCGGGTGCGGGCGGGATGTGCCTGCACACGATCATTCTCGATCCGAATAATCCCGAGCGAATCTACATCGCGATTTCTGCGGCGGGCGCTTTTCGTACGGATGACGGCGGAGCGAGCTGGAAGCCGATCAATCGCGGACTTTATTCGAAGTACATTCCGAATCCAACCGCCGAGATCGGCCACTGTGTGCATCATGTGGCGATGAATCCGAAACGTCCGGGAGTTCTGTTTATGCAGAAGCATTGGGACGTGATGCGCTCCGATGATGCCGGTGACAACTGGAAGAAAATCAGTGGGAATCTGCCGACCGATTTTGGATTTGTTATCGACGTGCATGCGCACGAACCGGAAACGGTTTACGTAGTACCGATCAAGAGCGATTCCGAGCACTTCCCCCTCGACGGCAAGCTGCGCGTCTTCCGCAGCCGCACCGGGGGAAACGACTGGGAGCCGTTGACGAAAGGCCTGCCGCAGAGCGATTGCTATGTGAATGTGTTGCGCGATGCCATGGCAGTGGACTCGCTCGACGAGTGCGGAGTCTATTTCGGCACTACGGGCGGGCAAGTTTATGCATCAGCGGATGCGGGGGATAGTTGGAATCCCATCGTGCGCGATTTGCCGGCGGTGCTTTCGGTCGAGGTGCAGACGCTCGATTCTTTCTGATATTTTATGACGGCGTTCGTTCCGCGAAGGTGATCCTTGCCGGCTCCAAAGAAAACTGCTGTTCCCAATCCGAAGGTCGAACTCTACGAGAAATTAGTCGCAACCATCCCCGGGCTGGAGCGGAAAGGCGATGCCAATCCCTACACTGCCATCAACGGCAATATGTTCACGCTTCTCCATCAGTCGACCACATTGGCCATTCGACTGCCCGAGGACAAGCGCGAGGAGTTTCTGAAGAAGTACAAAACCAAACTCTATGAGGCTTACGGCACCGTCATGAAGGAGTATGTCACGGTACCCGGCGCGATGCTGCAGAACACGAAGGAATTAAAGAAATACCTGGATTTCAGTTACGAGTACGCCAAGACTTTGAATCCCAAGCCCGCGAAGAAGAAATCGTAGCGGCCGCAGGCCCGGTTCCTTTCCTAAACGCGATTGACGCTGCTGGCGGCGTGGTTGCGATCTCTTGTGGAAGGCGCAACACGTTTCGTCTCTGCCTCGGAACCAACCGTAGTTGGGATTTTGTCCGGCTCCGCGCCGAACGGGACGCTCGAGCACAGCGTGGTGCCGTTTGCACTGGAGATAACCGTGAAATCGCCGCCGAGTTCCTTCATGCGCTCGCGAATGCCAGCCAGCCCTACGCCGGAACCGGTTCCCGTGCGTTGAAAGCGATCCATGACCGATTGCGGAAGGCCGCGGCCGTAGTCGCGGACTTCCAACGTGGCTGCTTCGGGCAACCGCTGGAACGTTACTTCTACGCTCGAGCTGGCCGAGTGCCGATGCGCATTGATGAGTCCTTCCTGCAGCGCACGGAATAGGGCCAACTCGACTACTTCCGGCATTCGACTAAGCGCGCGTGTCGGGCGGTTTTCAGGCTGAGCAAAATTGGCCTTGATCTGCATGGCCGTGCGCTTGGAAAAACCGTCGATGAACCAGTGAGCCGCTGCTTCGAAGCCTGCTTCATCCAACAAGGGCGGGTGCAAGAGATAAGACATGGTGCGAATGCTGGAGACGGCATGATCGACAAGTTGGCGCGTTTCCTGCAGGATCGGCGCGGGTTTCCCGTTGTTGCCGATCAAAGCGATATCGAGGTTGATCTGAGCCGCGGCCAGCCATTGGCCCAGGCCGTCATGCAGCTCGCGGGCAATGCGGCGGCGTTCTTCGTCCTGCACGCGCATTAACCGCGCCGAAAGCTTGCGGAGCGCGACCGTGCGTCTCTCCACTAGAGACTCCAGTTCATCGTGCGCTCGCTGCAGATCTTCCTCAGCGCTCTTGCGATCTTCGAGATGGTCGCGGATTTCATACTGCCGCGAGCGCGAGCGGATCGCTGTGCGGACGCTGCTAAGTAGCGTGGCTGGGCGGAGAGGCCTCTCGATGAGATTGATGTTGCCCATCGGCGTGCGCGAGCGGACCATCATTTCCGTATAGGGAGTGGTTGCGCCGCCGCCGGTGAGAACGATGATGGGAAAATCCGACCATGCAGGTTGCGCCGCCACGCTGCGGCCAAGGCAATCGATAGACTGATCGCTAAGCGCTTCTTCGGCCACGATCGCACATCCGGCCCCATCGCTCACATAGCGGGCAATCCCCTGTACGTCTTCCACAACGCCTACCGGAATTCCCGAGCGCTCGAGCACGGTCTGCACCAGCAGGGCATCCTTGCCGAAAGGAGCCAGCACGAGCACGCGGTAGTCGGACTGGAGAGCGAACTCCATTTCTAATTCTCTCTGCCTCCCAGAAATGTGGGAGTGCCGGTAAGAACGCCTTGGAAATCATGCAGCGGGCCCCCGATATAAATGCGATCCGGCCCCAGTTTCATTTCGCGAATTGTGTGTTCGTGGTTGCCGCTGCGGCGTTTGATGATGGAAATCGCCTGCCGAACTTCCCCCTGGTTCTCGAAATAGCGGAGCAACAAAATGTTATCGGCGAGGTAGCTGACGTCAACCGCGCTCTGCAGTTGCGAACCCATAGTGCCAGCTTGTGCCAACACCATCAAGGTGAGCACGCCGCGGTTGCCGAGATACGCCAGGAGCTCGTGCAGATGCACGGCGAGAAACTTTTCGCCCGGCATCGACTGCAGGTATCCGTTGAGGCTGTCGAGCACTACGATTCGAGTGTTCTCGTGTTCAACCTGATGTTGCACGCTGGCGACGAGTTCTCCGGGTGTGAGCTCGGCCGGATCCACGCGCTGAATCGTGATTTTCCCGTTCGCGATGTGAGGGCGAATATCAGTGCCAAGACCCGCCGCACGAGTGATCAACGTACGCGGAGCTTCCTCGAAGCTAAAGATGGCGGAGCATTCTCCGCGCGCGGCGGCGGTGGCCGCCCAGTGAACTGCAATGCTGGTTTTGCCGCAGCCCGCCGGGCCAATCAACAGAGTGCTGGTGCCGCGATCAAGTCCGCCACCGGTGAGGGCATCGAGTTCCGTAATGCCGGAGCGCGCCACCTCAGGCGCGCTCTCATTGCGCGTATCGGCAGCTACAAGCCGGGGAAAAACGCGCACTCCGCCAGTTACAATCGCGTAATCGTGAAACCCTTCGCGATAGGCGGTACCGCGCAGCTTGACGATCTCGAGTTGCCGGCGAGTCTTTCCATATTCTCTCGCCACTTTGTTCATGCTGATTACACCATGGACGACGCTATGGAGTTGCAGATCGGAATCTCGCGAGGTGCGGTCATCCAGCAGCAGCACCGTGCACTTCTGGTCGGCCATAAAATCTTTCATCGACAGGATTTGCCGACGGTAGCGCAGAGGGTCCTTGGCCAGCATGCGCAATTCGCTGAGCGCGTCAATGACCAGGCGCTCGGGCCGCACGCGCTGCATTTCTTTCACAATGCGCTGCATGCGGTCGTTCAGCTCGACCTCAGCAGGATGAAATACTGTGTACTGCTTTTCCGGAAGAAGATCGTCTTCGTCGGGAAGCAACTCCACGATTTCGACACCTTCCAAAGAAATTCCGTGGGATTGAGCAGCGTGATTTAGATCGGCGGTTGATTCGGAGAGGGTGATGTAAAGGGTGCGCTCGCCCCGGCTGACACCTTCTCGAATGAATTGCATGGCCAGCGTGGTCTTTCCTGCGCCGGGATCGCCTTCGACCAGATAAATGCGACCTCGAGGAAAACCGCCATTCAAGACGTTATTCAAGCCCTCACAGCCCGTGCTCACTCTGCCTTCGGACTCGGCGCTTAACTTCGATTTCACTTCGTTAATGGCAGAAGCCATTTGCCTCCTTGGACGCGCGGTGGGATCATGGCTTGTTACTGAGCGGACACAGAGACCCCCGTCTCCCGCGTACCCCGTCGTGATCTACGGTTTGACTTTTACCCGCTAAAAAGAGTTGCCAAGGAATACGATGGCGGAGCCGTAAGTGATTAAATATCCAGCGGATTGCTGATCGCTATCAGGGGGTTCCTGTAGATTATGAAAAAGCTCCTTCTTGCGAGGAATCTTCAATGATTCGAGTCATCCTTCCGCAACATCTGCGAACGCTGGCCAATGTGGGGACCGAGGTCGCCGTCGACGTCGAAGAACCGGTCACGCTCCGCGCTGTTCTCGAAGCAATTGAGAGTCGCTATCCCATGTTGCGCGGGACCATTCGGGATCAGGTTACGCAGGAGCGCCGGCCTTTTCTGCGCTTCTTCGCCTGTGAAGAAGATCTTTCCCACCAATCGCCGGACGCGTTGTTGCCGGCTGCGGTTGCCTCCGGCGCGGAGCCTTTGCTCGTCGTCGGAGCTATTGCGGGGGGCTGAAGACTCCTACCTCGGCCCAGGGCACAAAATCGTAAGTGCGTCAGGAACCACGGTGATTTCCGCAGGGAGCGTGCCGAGAAGTTCGCCGTCAGCTTCGACATAGACGTTGGAACCTCGCTCCGCCCCACTTCCCGGTTGCGCATATTTGCAAATCGCTGTGCTGGCATGTACAAGATCGATGCCGGGTACTGGCCAGTGACGCCGAAGAAGTGCGCCGGTGACGTAAGAAAGATAAGCGATGCGGCTTGAGGTGCCGCACAGAATGAGCCGCAGGTCGTTGCGATCGAGCGATGCGCCGGGGGCAAGTTCGTTGAGCACCCCACCGAAGTTGCGGATGCGAATCCCAAGGAGTTCGGTCAGGTCGGCGCGTTGCGGATGGTCCGAACCGGATTCTGTGTATTCGACTTGAAAACGCGTCATGGCATAGGTGAACCAGAGCTGCCACGCCCTCAGATAATACGCGGTCATGCCCATTCGCCGTTTGTTTCCGGGAACAAGTTTGTAAAAAAGATGCGCATCCACCCCCACCCCCGCAGCGATGATGAAGTAACGGCAGGATGGGTTACCAGTGAAGTCCTGATATTGAATGCGGCCGAGTGCAACGCGGCTTCGCTTGGCGCTGAGAGCCGCTTTGCCAGCCGCAACCACGTTCATGGGCAGGCCCAAATCGTGTGCCAGCGCATTCGCCGTGCCCATAGGCAGAACGGCGAGCGCGACAGGCGTGTTGGCCAAAACTTGAATGATGTTGTGGATGGTGCCGTCGCCGCCGCAGGCGAAAACGGCATCGCAACCCGCTAACACGGCCTGGCGGACTTTCTCTCCGGCGTGATCTTTCGAGTCCGTGAGAATCAAGGTGGCGTCGACTCCCGCGTCGCGGAGCAGCGTGAGAACGGATTCCAACTCCGCCCGGCGCTTGCGCCCTCCGCCAGAGTCCGGATTGTAGAGTAAGGCTGCCTTTTTCATGAGCAATCGAATCGCGATTCGCTCTCCGACTATAATCTGCGCGATGGCTTCCTCGGGAAAAGATGTAGAAAAAAAGATGGAGGCGCTTCGCGACAAGATTCGCCACCACGAATACTTGTACTACGTTCTCGATCAGCCGGAAATCGGCGACGCCGAGTTCGATCAGCTGATGCAGCAGTTGAAGGGCCTGGAGGCGGAGCATCCGGAGTTGCTGACGGCGGATTCTCCCACCCAGCGGGTGGGCGGCAAGCCGCGCGAAGGCTTCGTGAAAGTGCCGCACTCCTCACCGATGTTGTCGCTGGACAACACTTACAACGAAGACGAACTGCGCAACTGGGAGCGGCGGGTGCACGAGCTTAGCGGCCGCAGCGATGTGGATTACGTTTGCGAGTTGAAGCTGGATGGCATGTCGCTGGCCTTGATTTATGAAGACGGGAAACTGGTGCGGGGGATTACGCGTGGCGACGGCACCGTGGGCGAAGATGTGACGCTGAATGTGCGCACGGTGCGCTCAATTCCATTGTCAATTCCCAAGGACGGATTGAAAAAGGCTGGAATGCCAGTGGATTTTGAAGTCCGCGGCGAACTGCTCATGCCCACCGCGGCTTTCAAGAAGTTGAACGAAGAACGCGAGCGTGCCGGTCTATCTACGTTCGCAAACCCGCGCAATTTCACGGCGGGAACTGTGCGGCAGCTTGACTCCAGCATCACTGCGCAGCGCCGCCTCGATTTCTTTCCTTACTTTCTCTTGCAAAATGGGCGGACATATTTCGACCGTCACTCGAAAACTTTAGCCGCTCTCGACACGGCGGGCTTCAAGGTAAATGCGAACCGCAAGCTTGTCCACAACATGGAGGAAGTTTGGGCGTTCATTAAGGAGTGGGAAGGCAAACGGGAATCGCTGGCGTATGAGATCGACGGAATCGTGGTGAAAGTGGATCGGACGGCTTTGCAGGATGAGCTTGGGTTTACAGGCAAGGCTCCGCGCTGGGCGATTGCGTATAAATATGCGGCGCGGGCGGGGATCACGAAACTCGAGGACATTCGAGTGCAGGTGGGACGCACCGGCAAACTCACGCCTGTGGCGATGCTTGCTCCGGTTCTGATCGGCGGCACAACCGTGCGCAATGCCACGCTGCACAACATGGATGAAATCGAGCGGCTGGGCGTGAAGATTGGCGACTGGGTGCAGGTGGAGCGCGGCGGGGATGTGATTCCCAAGGTCGCGAAGGTGATCGAGGATAAGGATCATCCCCGCGGGACTCGGGCGTTTGAAATGCCGGAGAGGTGTCCGGTGTGCGGGACGAGGGTCGTGCGAACTGAGGGGGAGGTGGATTACCGGTGCGTGAATGCGAATTGCCCGGCGAAACTGCAGGGGACAATTTTGCATTTCGCATCGCGCGGAGTGATGAACATCGATGGGATGGGCGACGCGCTAGTGGCTCAACTTACTGAGCGCGGGCTGGTGAAGAACGTGGCGGACATTTATAAACTGACGAAAAAGGATTTATTGGGCCTGGAGCGTTTTGCCGACAAGTCCGCGCAGAACATTATTGATGAGATTGAACGCTCGAAAAAGCTGCCGCTGGAAAGGGTGATTTACGGTTTGGGCATTCGCATGGTTGGCGAGCGGACGGCGCAGTTTCTGGCTGAGCATTTTGGATCGATGGAGGAGTTGGAGACGGCAAGTGTTGACGAATTACAGAATGTCAATGAGGTTGGACCGCGGATCGCCGAGAGCATCGTGGAGTTCTTCAGCATCGCGGCCAATCGCAAACTGGTGGAGCGATTGCGCGAGGCCGGACTCACATTAACGGGCCAGAAGAAACAGCGGGGAACAAAGCTTGCTGGAAAGACGTTCGTGCTTACGGGAACGCTGGCGCACTTTACGCGTGATGCGGCCAAAAAGATGATCGAAGATGCTGGTGGGAAGGTTGCCGGCTCGGTCAGCAAGAAAACGGACTATGTCGTAGCGGGAGCGGATGCGGGATCGAAGCTGGATAAGGCTAAGGAGTTGGGCATCGAGGTGATTGGAGAAAAGGAACTTGAGTCGCTTGCGGGCTGATGCCGTCATTTTCCTCAAGATACGTACCATGGAAATCCCGCACACGATGCGGGATTTTCATGGTAGGTGAATGCCGTTAGCGAAGTTTGTCGGGCAACATAAGCGAAGGTGCCCAGGTCTTCCCTTCGTTCTTAAAAGGATCGCACTTTAGAGGCTCTTCAAGTCGAAGGCTGCCGTCATCCTCTTCCAGGTCTCCTCCAGCATCTCCGGCAGAATCCGCGTCTCGCACACAACGGAAACGAAGTTCGCATCCGCCACCCAGCGCGGCAGCACGTGCATGTGAATATGTCCCGCGATTCCCGCGCCCGCAGCTTTGCCGATGTTCATGCCGAGGTTGATACCATCGGGACGGTAAAGCTCGCGTAGCAACGCTTCCATCCTCTGTGAGAGCGCCATCATCTCGCTTGCGGCTTCAGGCGGGAGTTTTCGCAGCTCGTCGAGATGCGCATAGGGAACAACCATCACGTGGCCGGGCGTGTAGGGATACGCGTTCAAGATGATGAAGCAGTGCTCACCGCGATGCACAATCAAACTCTTCGCATCGTCTGTTCCCTTCGCGGCCTCACAAAAAACGCAGCTCGAAGTCCTTTCCGCGGCGCTGACATAGGCGTAACGCCAGGGTGTCCAGAGATAATCCATAAGCAAGGGCAAGCCTAGCAGATGAACGGTGCGTTACGAAATCCGAACGCCTGCAATCTGGCTGTAACAATGCAAGATTTGCGTTTGACACTGTTTGTGAGCCGTTGCTATAGTCGAAGAGTTCCCTTTGGACGCGGGTTTCTGTTAAACGTCCGGCAGCTGGGATTGTCCAAGCTCATTCGCCAGGATGAGCCCACCACAACCAAACGACTCACTCCAGCAGTCAGCAGCAGACCCCGTATCCTCCCCGCACTGAGTGCGAGGCAACAGCAGAGAGGCTTAACCTTGTTCGACGACACCACCGCTCACAACTCCGACTCCAACAGCGCCGTTGCAACCGAAACCGAACCAATGGCAGCCGAACCCACCCACATGGAACCGCCGGTGAACGACATTCAAGCAAACGCAGCCGAGGATCACGAGAGTTCCAGCGCAGCACCGTTGCAGTCCTCCGCCGACGAAAAGCCGGCCAGCGAGGATTTTGCCTCGGCGCTTGAAAGCTTTACCACCGAGACCGAGGAAGCCGTGGGTGAAGACCGTGTAATTAAAGGCACGGTGCTCAAGCTAACGCCCACGCATGTTGTGGTGGATGTAGGCGCGAAGTCGGAAGGGATGCTGCCTCTGTCGGAAGTTCTGGATCACGAGGGCAAGCCGAAGGTGAAACCCGGCGACGAAATCGACGTGATGCGCGAGAAGGGCCACAACGAGGAAGGCTACATCAACCTCTCGCATCAGAAGGCCGCTCGGATTCATGCCTGGGATGAAATTGAGAAGGCGCACAACGAGAAGCGGCCGATTGAGGCGACGGTCGTTGAGCGAACAAAAGGCGGTTTGACGGTCGACATTCTCGGGGCGCGCGCATTTTTGCCCGGCTCGCAAGTAGATCTGCGGCCCATCCGCAATCTGGACGGCATGAAGGGCCAGACGCTGGAAGTCACGGTGATCAAGCTCAACAAAAAGCGCGGCAACATCGTAGTCTCGCGCAAAGAGTTGCTCGAAGGCGAGCAGAACGAGAAGCGCAGCAAGACGCTGGAGCACTTGGAAGAAGGTTCGGTGCTGACTGGAGTGGTAAAGAACCTGACCGAATACGGGGCCTTTGTCGATCTCGGCGGCCTGGATGGTTTACTGCACATCACGGACATGTCGTGGGGACGCTTGACCCACCCGCGCGATCTGGTGAATGTGGGTGACCAAATTCAGGTAAAGGTGTTGAAGTACGACAAAGACAAGCAACGCGTATCGCTCGGGTTCAAGCAGTTGACACCCGATCCGTGGCTGGATGCGGAACATCGGTATCCCGTGGGCGCGCATGTTTCTGGACGCGTGATTAGCGTGACCGACTACGGCGCTTTCGTTGAACTTGAGCAGGGTATCGAAGGTCTGGTGCACGTCAGCGAAATGACGTGGTCGAAGCGGATGAAACATCCCTCGAAGCTGGTCAACGTTGGCGATCAAGTCGAGTGCGTGGTGCTCAATGTGAATCCCGCCGAGCGCCGAATTTCTTTGGGCATGCGCCAGTTGGCGTCGAATCCCTGGGATGCCCTGCACGATAAATATCCGGTGGGCATGACCGTGGAAGGCCGCGTTCGCAACCTTACGGATTTCGGCGCGTTCATCGAGATCGAGGACGGAATCGACGGCTTGGTGCACGTGAGCAATCTCAGTTGGACCAAGCGCGTGAAACATCCTTCAGAAGTGCTGAAGAAGGGCGATCGCGTGAAGGCCATCGTGCTGGCCATCGAGCCTGATAAGCGACGCTTGTCGCTAGGTGTGAAGCAGCTTCAACCCGATGTTTGGGAGACCTTCTTTGAGACGCATCACGTCGGCGATGTAATCCATGGAAAGGTTTTGCGCGTGGCCGCGTTCGGCGCTTTCGTGGAAATTGCGGAAGGCGTGGAAGGACTCTGCCACAAGTCGGAAGCAGTCGATGGTAATGGCCAACCCTTGCATCTTGAGCCGGGTGTCGAGCATGACTTCAAGATCATCAAGATGAGCCCCGAAGATAAGAAAGTCGGACTCAGCATTCGCGCCGTAGGCGAAGAGGCTTCCCGCTCTGAAGTTGAGGCGTATAAGCAGCCAGTCTCGAGCACGAGTTCCACCATCGGCGAGCTTATCTCCTGGAAGCGCGCCAGCAACGAAGGCAACTGAACCGCAGCACAAACACTTAATGAGCCGCCAACAGGGCGGCTTTTCCTCTTCTTCGTTCCAACTGTCAGAAGGCCTCGCCGCTTCTGCCGTGTCTACAGTACGTCCGCCGCAGCCGCCACTCGGACGTCAATTCATGGAAATGATTCCCCTGCCGATATTCAATGTGGAGAGCCAAGGCGGAGGTATGTCGACGACGTTGTTCGCAGGCATTGGACGGCTGAAGCTAACGGCAAAAATCGCCGGGCTTATCCTCGTCACCTTGGCGGTCACATCGGCAGCCGGATTCCTGGTGACGCAACATCGCGTCAACAAGCAGGCCGAAGAATCATTTGTGGACCGGCTAAGAAAAACGGACGGGATGGCAGCAAAGGTCCGGACTTTTTTCTCAGCTCACGTGGAAGACTACGTTCCCAACCACAACTTCAAGCGAATATCACAGGTGCCGGTCGTAGTCGCCTGGACGGTGGCACGCGAATACGCGGAAACTCAAGGAATGAAATTTTCTACTCCGTCTCTTTCACCGCGAAATTCGAAGAATATGGCGGACCGGTTCGAAACCGAAGCGCTGCGCGCCTTCGCTCAAGATCCCGGTCTGAAAGAGTATTACCGCCGCGATACCGCCGACGGAAAAGCGGTGATGCGTTATGCCCAGCCTGTTCGCCTGACGGAAGATTGCCTGTTCTGCCACGGCGATCCGGTGGGAGCGAAGGATCCATTCGGATATCGCAAGGAAGGCATGAAGGCTGGGGACATTAAAGGCGCGTTCGTTGTGACCGCTCCGCTGGATGAGCTTACGAAAACCGCCCGCGCCAACAGCCTGGCTCTTCTATTCATAAGTATCTGCACTCTGCTCGCCGCTGTCGGCGTTGTTTTCATGGTGGTTCGGCGGTGGGTGGTTCGGCCAATCACCGCGTCGACGGAATTAGCCCGGCTGATCGCGACAAACAATCTTTCCGCCGAGGATATCGAAGTCGTCTCCGGCGACGAGGTTGGTGATGCTGTCGCCGCTCTCAATACCATGAAGAACAACCTGCACAGCATGGTGGAAAATATTGCCGCTACGGCGGAGCGCATCGCCAGCGCAGGCCACGAACTGGCTTCGACATCATCCCTGCAATCGGCGGCGGCCAGCACGCAGACGGATCGCACAGCGCAAGTGGCGACCGCTATGCACGAAATGTCTTCCACCGTGCTGCAAGTCTCCGAATCCGCACGTGAGGCCGCCGACGCCGCAGGAAAAGCTACTGAGACTGCGAACATCGGGGGAAAAGCGGTGGAGCAATCCAGCGACGATATGCGCTCCATCGCCACATCGGTGGACGCCACGGCAGCCAAAGTTCGAGAACTGGGTAAGAGTTCCAATCAGATTGGCGAGATCGTCGCCGTGATCGGGAAGATCGCCGACCAGACCAATCTGCTCGCTCTCAACGCCGCCATCGAGGCCGCCCGCGCGGGCGACCATGGGCGCGGATTCGCGGTCGTCGCCGACGAGGTTCGCAAGCTCGCGGAGCGCACTACGGTCGCGACCAAGGAAATCGCTGGGCGAATTAATACTATCCAGACGGAAACTACAACTGTGCTACTGGCCATGGAGGCCGGGACGGCCCAGGTGGAACGCGGAGTGAAAGCTACAGAGCGCACGGGCGAGTCGTTGCAGGAAATCATTCGTATGAACGATCGGGTACGCGACATGATCAGCCAGATCGCCGCCACCACTGCGGAGCAGTCCGCCACTTCGGAGCAAGTCAGCAACAATATAGGCGAGATTGCCCGCCTTGCCCAGGAGTCGTCCAACGGAGCGGACGAAGCCGCCAAAGCTTGCGACGAACTCTCGGCCATGGCCATGGAGTTGGAGAAAATCTTTCGCCTGTTCACCCTGCGCGGGAACGGGCTGGGCGAGCGATCGAGACTCGACTCCGCGACTCATCCACAACCGACGCGCCCGCAATCGCTAAGCCGCGGAGCGGCGGCTGGAGAACGCCACTAATTACGAGCGTCTCGGCAACTAACGCACTGGCCTGCCACCAGCCCGCGAGGTTTGGCGCTTCCCGTGTCCTGTTCTAGAATCATTAGTTTGCCTTTCATCATCTCTTCTTTGTAGAGGAGCCCTACTTTGCCTGAAACCATTTATGACGTCGTCATCATCGGAAGCGGCCCTGCCGGTTACACGGCCGCCATCCGCGCCGGCCAATGGGGCCTGAAAACTGCCCTGATTGAAAAAGACAACGTTCTCGGCGGCACCTGTTTGCACGTCGGCTGCATTCCGACCAAAGCTTTGCTGTTCAACGCCGAGTTGTGGGATCACCTCAAAGAGGCCAAGGAATTCGGCATTGAAGGCGTTGACGCGCGCAAGCTGAACTGGGGCGCGATCCAGGAGCGGAAATCGAAGATCGTCGCCAAGCACACCAAAGGTCTCGAATTCCTGATGAAGAAAAACAAAGTCGAGACGATCAAAGGATACGGCAAGCTCACCGGCGGCGCGCAGAACGGGCTTTTTACGGTCGAAGTCGTCAATGACAATAAAGCGAATCATCTCAAAGCGAAGAACATTATTCTCGCCACCGGATCCGAGGCTCGCATGTTGCCCGGGCTAGAAGCGAACGACCGCGTCCTCACGAACATTGAAATTCTTAGCCTTAAGGAGATCCCCAAGTCGCTCGTAATCGTCGGAGCTGGCGCAGTGGGAGTGGAGTTTGCGTCTATCTATCGATCGTTCGATTGCGAAGTGACGATCGTCGAAATGCTTCCCCGGCTGGTGCCGGTTGAAGATGAGGAAGTGTCGAAGGAATTGGCGCGTGTGTATCGCAAGCGTGGCATCAGCTTCCATACTGGCGCGAAGGTGGACAAGGTTGAAAACACAAAATCGGGAATTTCCGTCACGATCACGGTCGATGGCAAGCAGCAGAAAATTGAAGCCGAAAAAATTCTGATCGCGGTCGGCCGCAAGCCGCGCACGGAGAACGTAGGACTGGAAAAAACCAAAATCAAACCCGAACGCGGCTTCATCCAAACCGATTCGTGGATGCAAACCGCCGAGCCCGGAGTCTATGCGGTGGGGGACATCGTTCTTGGCACGCCACAACTGGCGCACGTCGGGGCAATGGAAGCTATTTGTGCCGTCGCCAAGATTGCCGGCAAGCCCGGAAAGCCGATCAATCCCGAGCACATTCCCGGCGCAACCTATTGTCATCCCGAGATCGGCAGTGTCGGCCTCACCGAAACCAAGGCCCGCGAAGCCGGATACAACTTGAAGGTTGGCAAGTTTCCGTTCACGGCAAATTCGCGCGCCTCGATCGTCGGCCAACACGAAGGCTTCATCAAGATCGTCTCCGATGCCGATTACGGCGAGATTCTCGGCGTTCACATCATTGGCCCGCAGGCAACGGAGTTGATCGCCGAAGCGGTGGTTGCGATGGAACTCGAGGCAACAGTCGAGGATTTAATGTGGACCATCCATGCGCACCCGACGCTGGCCGAGGCCATGCTGGACGCGGCGAACAGCGTGTACGGGATTGCGATTAATGCATGAGCGCTTGCGCTGTGACGTAAAATGAAAGTGCGTGATGTTCTGAAAATGCTGGAACGCGACGGCTGGAATCTCGATCGAACACGAGGAAGTCATCGCCAGTTCAAGCACTCAACGAAGCCTGGGTTGGTAACTGTGCCCGGCAAGCCGAACGACGATCTCGGACCCGGCACATTGAACAGTATTCTGAAGCAGGCAGGATTGAAGATATGAAGAAATATCTGATCGTTGTAGAGAAGACCGGAACCGGATATTCAGCGTACTCGCCTGATTTAGACGGCTGCGTAGCGACAGGGCAAACGCGAGATGAAGTTGAGCGCGAGATGCAAGAAGCGATTGCATTTCACCTGGAAGGCATGGCTCAAAGTGGCGAGCGGATTCCAGAGCCTCAGGCTTACTCTCGATACATTGAAGTTCATGCTCCCCTCAGTTAGGCGGGAATTTGTCCCTGACTCCGAAACCACTGATCACCGTTCTGGCTAGGACAATTCTTGCAGCATTGGGTGCGATTTTCCTGGGTGCCGTATTGTTTGTCGGGTTTTATGACCTTCATGACTTTCGTCCTTACGCCGGGAGGATCGAGGCTGTTTACGAGTCGATGGAACCGGAGGAGCGCCAGCCTCCGCCGAACGTTCAACGCTTCATTTGGAAGGTTGACGGCCATATCGTCGACACTTTTGCGGCAAGCCGTTTGTCGCCGGAACTGCGTGGCCAGATGAACATGGGTTCGTGGCATTATCACTCGTTGATGTGGGACTTGATTCTCCATTTTCACTTCGATAAGCAGCAGCGGCTGGCACTGTACTGTCATTATCTGCCGCACGAGAACGGCGTTGGGTTCAGCGCCGCAGCGAGAGCATGCTTCGGAAAACAGCCTCACGAGTTGGCAGACGAACAGTTGGCCACCCTTGTCGCAATCGGCCGCTCGCCGGGAGCGAATTCAACCACGCGGCATCCCGAACATCTCGAACGCATTAAGCTGCGCCTGCTCGAGGCGTCCAAGAGTCAATGATTTCCGTCGTCCAACTCGGGACACTCGACTACGCCACCGGCCTGCGCCTGCAGCAGCAACTGGTCGTGTTGCGCAAAGAAGAGAAGATCGGCGATGTCCTTCTCCTGCTCCAACACAAGCCAGTCATCACGCTGGGCCGCAACGCCAAAGCCGCGAACGTAATCGCATCCCCCGAAGTGCTTGCGCAGCGCGGCGTCGAACTTTTCGAATGCGACCGCGGCGGCGATGTCACTTTCCACGGCCCCGGACAAATCGTCGGTTACCCCATCTTCGATCTCCGTGGCCACGCTCGTGGAGCAGCGGACGCCCCGTCGGCTCTGCGAAGAAGCCTGGGCGCGGTAGATTACGTCCGGCGCCTGGAAGAAGTGCTGATCCGCACCTGCGCCGACTTCGCCATTCCGACGAAGCGCGTCCACGGCCTCACCGGAGTCTGGACAGAGAACCGGGAAGGGCACGACTTCAGTCGTGCCACTGACGGACAGGATGGAGGCCCGGCTTTAGCCGCTGAGGGCAACGAACGCAAGCTTGCCGCCATCGGCGTGCACATCTCCCGCTTCGTCACCTCGCATGGTTTCGCGCTCAACGTGAACACCGACCTCAGCTATTTCAACATGATCATCCCTTGCGGCATCACCTCGAAGCCGGTGACCTCGATGCAGCGCGAACTTGGGCGCGAGGTCGATCTTAACGCCGTCGCCGAGTCAATTTCGCGCAACTTTGGCGTCGTGTTTCAGAGCCAGGTGCTTTGGGTGGATACACTCGATGCGCTGCTGGGGCGAAGTGTCGGCGTACCGATGAAGCCACCGGCCGAACTCCGCCAACTCCACAGAGAAGACGACACCACCTGGGCGTAATCGCCAAGGCTACCGGCTCGACTTTACACAATGAACTGGTCTATGATATAAACCGCTTACCCAACGGGGCATCAGTATGACTGGCGCCACACAATCTGCGAGCAGGCTTGACCCACAACGGCTCAAGTAGCTGACTGAGAACTTCAACACTCTGCAGGGTCTCAGGTCTGTCGCCTTCGGAATAGGCTATGCCGTCTTCATGATGTGCAACGCCTATTGGGGAAGTGGCGGTTGGGCGATATTCGGGTCCCTTTGTTTTCTGGCAGCCTACAAGATTTCGGAGACTTACATTCCAAGATACTATGACCGGCGCTTTGGAAACGTGAAGCAGAGTCCGAGGCGCGTTCGTTGGAATAGAAAGCAGCTGCTTCTTGGCTTCGTCCGGATTGTCGTCGTTTTTTTGGTTTGGATTCTCGCCGATCTTCTCCTCCCCAACTCGGTCCCTGGTTCACGCCTCACAAACTCTATGGTGTTGGCCTTCGGGGTTGCGCTACTACTATTGGGTTTTCCCAGTACAAAGCTGAGGGATGTTTGTCAAGGAACGCTGGGTGCCGCTGTGACAGCATTCGCTCTGGCCC
>JBEKBW010000102.1:0-17639 GCA_050015215.1 Candidatus Sulfotelmatobacter sp. | reverse complement strand
ACGCAGCAAACCCGAACCGCCGTTGCACTTCACGACTTTTTTCGCGGGGCAGCCCAGATTCAGATCGACCACGTCAAAACCCAAGCCCTCGACCATGCGGGCCGCCTCAGCCATCACCTGAGGATTGCTGCCGAAAAGCTGCGCGGAAATCGGATGCTCGTCTTCGTAAAAATGCAGGTAGCGCTTGGCTTTCTGGTCTTTCTTGCGAAGCACGCCGTCAGCCGAGGTGAACTCGGTCATGATCAGTCCGCAACCTCCTAGGTTGCGGATGAAGCGCCGGAAGACGGTATCGGTGACTCCGGCCATGGGTGCCAGGACTGTAGCTGGGGAAATGCAAACGCCCCCGATCTCCAGGCGGGCGGGAACCGGCTTCGGTGGCGCGGCATGGCCGACAGAGCCTGCCCTGAACTTGTCGAAGGGAGCGTCCGCCCCAGAAAAGCCCACCTCCCCCGAGTTGTCCCAGAACTTCTTCACGGTTCTATTCTACTTTGCGCTGCAAAATGAAAGCCCTCGCCGGAGCGAGGGCTGTAAATCGCACAAACGTTACTTCTTTACCGCTTCGCCAGCTTTATTTTCGCCAGCTTTAGCGTATTTGCGGCGGAAGCGCTCGACGCGTCCGGCGGTGTCCATCAGCTTCTGCTTTCCCGTGAAGAAGGGGTGGCAGGCGGCGCAAATTTCAACGGAGATATCGCCCTTGTGAGTGGAGCGGGTGTTAAACACATTGCCGCACGCACAGTGCACGCGCACTTCGTTATAAGCGGGATGAATGGCTGCTTTCATGGGTCTTACCTCGATTCGAACCATTAGATTCTACAAGAATGGCGCGGGATTCAGCAAACGGCGTCGCGCACGGGTGGTAGAAGCCCTCGCATAAATCAGCCCACGGAGGACCAGGAGAACAAACTTGAAGCGAGTTCTATTGCTCGCGTTGATTGTGGTCGCTTTGTCGGGAACGGCGGCATTAGTGGACGGCTATCCCCCGCCTCGACGCCCTGCGGGACACCGCTGTATGGTGAACTGCCCGCCGGTTCATTAAGCTTTGGGCATGCTTCGCAGGGTCGCCGTGCAAACAGGGGTTGGTTTCCTTAGTCAATAGCGGAACTGGTACGAGACTTTCACAAAAAACTGGCGGCTGTCGTTGATAAGACCCTTAGCCGTGTAAAGCCCCGCCAAGCCAGCGGGATCTTGCATCAGCGAGTGGTCCAGGTTCTCGAGTTCGCTATTGTAGCCGACATAAATCGCCGTGCCGGGATGGATCAGATAGGTCATCAAAAAATAGGTGTTGAACTGCTTCTGCGTCGGCAGGTAGGTGTAGGGGTAAACCGCATTGCCTGGCGTATTCGCCAGCAGCGAGTAGTACTGCATGATCAGGCGCAAGGAAAGCCGCGGCGTGAATTGCCAGTTCCACTTGCTTTGCACGAGGTGGTCATTGAAAATCCCTTTTCCGATGGCGCCGGGGGGCTGCGAGATCAGCGATAAAGCGGAAAGATACTCGGCCTGCGTTGCTCGCAAGCGTGAAAACAGGTAAGTATTTTCAATCTTCAAGGGCCTAATTGGACGAAAGGCCAGCGACAGGGTGGCCGTATTCGACCGCGACAGAAGAAATTGCGGCAGCGCGTTCGCCGCCGGCGAGAAGTTCCCTGCGTCTCCCCAGGAGTAAGATCCCGACAGCGTGGCTTTCTTGAAGTAGCCGGTTTCGAAGACGGCCTGGCTGCTGTGTTCGTGGTAGTCCTGGTTGTGGGTTATGCCCGGCAGACCGAGGAAGGTGAAGTCCTGCGGCCGGAGCCGCTCCCGCAACTCATCATACGGGTCAACCCAAATGCGGGTCTGCCCGCGTCCTTCAATCCTGAAATAGGGGTCATAGTAGGTATCCAACCGATTACCTTCGTGATCGAAGACGTAGCGCTGGATCAACGAAGGACCCCAGGATAAAATCCAGCTCTTTCTCGGGCGGAAGCGGTAGTAGACCAGGTTGTAGAGTTGGCGAATGTCCACGCGGTTCACGAATCCGGGCACGGACACAAAGCCGGGACTGACATCGTCGTACCGGCCCACATAGTTGAAATGCAGCCCATTGCGCCGTACTTCCAGCTTGTCGGCGGGGCCCCCGTAGTGGTTCCCATTGCCTGCACTGATAAGATTTCCCGCGCTGAATGGATACAGGTTTGCCTCGCATGTGTTTTCCAGGTTAGAGGCCGGCGAAAGGTACCCATTCAATCCCTGCAGATTGCTCGAACTCGTTACCGCCTGGCCCTCCAATATCCAATTGGCGTTGAACCTCAGTCGCGTGTCCACCCCTCCCACGCGGTTATACTCGCCGGTCGCAGGACACTCCCAATCAGTGAAGATCGCGCCCACGGTCGATTCCTTGAAGATGTCACGGCTTACCCGCCCAATCGTGAAGTAAGACCGGTCGCCTGCAAGAGTGCCCGAGCACTCGGACGGCGTCTCCGAAGGAGGACAGAAGCTCGGCACCGCCAACCCCGGCGCTCGGTCATCGCTAGCCATCAGTCCCACCGAATACGGTCCCTCCTTGCCGGTCAGGCGGATTCCCGCAGAAGGATCCTGAATATTGCGGGTGAAGAACAAGTCGATGGGCGTGCGGAAGTAATCTGCGTTTTCCAGAAAAAAAGGCCGCTTCTCCGGAAAATAAACCTCGAAGCGCTGATTCACCGTGATCTGCGGATCCTCCGTCTCCACCTGGCTGAAGTCCGGATTGGCAGTCAGGTCCAACACGAAGTGATCCTTAATCACAAACTTCGCATCCAGACCTGCCTGTCCCTGCGCGGTCGCATTCTGAAAAAACGGATTGTACGGGTCAACCGTGTCCAGCGACCGGAAGCCGCGCATGATCCCGTAAGGAATCAGTTCAATGTCGCGCCCCGGAGAGATCCCTTCCAGCCCCAGAAGGGTCGCCTCCTGCCCGAGTCTGCCCGCTATTTTGTACGTAACCCTCGGCCAGTAGGAGTCCTCATTCTTGCGCGTGATTCCGCGATAGAGAACGATGCCCCAATCCTGCTTTTCGGTCGAAGGAAAGCGCAGGCTCTTGAACGGAATGGCCATCCAGGCTATCCAGCCGCGGTCCGTCACCCTGCCATTCGAATCCCAAACCGCGTCCCAGGAGACATCCCAGTTACTGCCGACATCCTGGCGCACCGCCTCGGTATAGATCGCGTCCCACTGCACGCCCAGCGGCGTGGTCTGAAATTCATACGCCCGGCGCCGGTCATGGAAGGTGTCGAACATCACCGCGACCTGGTCGTCGTCAGAAATATCTTCGCGCCGCGACATGCGCGCCCGCACTTTCTTCGGATCGTCGAAGCACACGAACACGACATAGAGATTTTTCTGGTCGTAACCGAGATAGGCTGCAGTCGGCTCCGAAACCTTTTCGCCATCGTGCGGATTGCGCTGCACGAACCCCGTGACCTTCTCCATGCGCAGAGCCGTTTCGCCTTCCGGCTTCATGCTCATGAAATCCTCGAGGGCGGGAGCATGAGCGAGGCGCGGAATGGTCAGCGTCGGCGGGGCGTTCGGCGCCAAAGGTGCAGGTTTTACATCAGGATTCTTGATGGCAGGCTCAGGCTCCTGCGCTGATGGAGCTGGATTTTCGCGTGTAGGAGCAGGCTTCTCGCCAGGGGGCGAAGGGTTTTCTTCAGCAGGAGGCGGAGGATTTTGCGGAGTAATCTGCTGATTCTGGGGGCTCGGCGACGAGCCGGCATCCTGGAACCCCGCGGTCGAGGACTGAGCGGCTTTAACTTCCTGCGGGGTCGGCTGCGCTACGCTTGCCCCGGCGTGCAATAGAATGCCGACAACCGTCAGATGCGCCAGAAGTCTTAATCTTCCCGCCAGAACTCGACTGAGACGCAAAGACGCCGCTCCCTTCCCCGCCCCCTACGGGGAATTGAGCAACATACACTATTTTTGGCAAAATGAAACAAAAAAGAATGTTTTGTTCGGAATTGCGAACTCGCGGCGGCCCTGCGGTGGATCGGGCGTGAACCTGCCACGATCGCAACTATCCCCGCATGTGGCTCAGCGGCATGTTCTCGCTTCGATGTCGCTGGCTCTGGCCGGATCGCTGTGGGGAACGGGATTTCTGTTCGGAAAGATTGCCATGACAGAAATGACAGTCGCGGAAAACGTAACCTTCCGCTTTCTGACAGGCACAATCATTCTCCTGCCGATCGCGATTCGGGGCTGGATTCCTTATCGAGGAAAAGATCTGGGCATTCTTCTGCTGGCCTCAGCAATCGGCGTCCCGCTCCAGTTCCTAATTCAGTTCAGAGGGCTTCAGCTCACCACGGTTTCCCACGCATCGCTCATCGTCGGCGCGCTCCCGGTCCTTCTGGCGTTGAGTTCCGCTCTTTTTCTGGGCGAGCGGTTACGCTATTTCGAATGGGGAGTCCTCGGCTTGTCGGCTGTGGGCGCTATACTGATCGCGCTCTCCAGCGGCAGTTCGGCAGGCAGTCCTCAGCCAAGTCTGCATGGTGATGCGCTCGTTCTGTTCTCCTTGTGCGGCTCGGTGAGCATGATCCTGCTCAGCAAGCGGCTGATCTCCAGTCATGGGGCGCTTCCGGTCACCGCCTCCACCATCATCATCGGAACGATCATGTTGGTGCTCTGGGTGGAATTAACGCAGCCTGTGCGATTTCATTTCTTACCTTCCGCCTGGGGGGCTGCAGCGGCACAGGGTTTGTTGGCTACAGCCGGCGCTTATCTCTGTTGGAATTGGGGATTAGCGCATATGCCCGCGGCACGCGCCGGGGTATTCTTAAATCTTGAGCCGGTGGTCGGAACGCTGCTTGGAATGTCGCTTCTGCACGAGCGCCTAGGAAGCATGGCCGTTCTGGGCGGGTTACTGATTATTAGCGCCGCGGTTTATTTCAGCTTGCGGCCGCATCAGGGGTGAGTAATACGTCGGCGACTCATCAGCTTTCAAAAAGTGATCGCGGCAACCCTGACTGGCGAATGATAGACATCAAGGTACCAATGCGAATCTCACGGTGATCGGTACAGGCACCGTAATAGTCGACTGGTCTATTCTTTTCTGCATCGATATATGACTGCCCTTCCGCCGCACCTCGGAAAATCCGTTAGAGGCGAGAATGCTGCAAACCTCTCGCCCGGACAGCACGCGCAGCTTACCCAACCTCGACCTCAAGCCGAGTAACGAATAGTTCAGAGTGCCCGCGTCGTTCGACCTCCGCTGGGTCTGCGGTTTCGAGGAACAACTCCACTGCTTCTCGAAGATTATTGCGTGCCGAGTCAATTGTCTCGCCCTGGCTGGCCACGTCCAACTCGGGACATAGCGCAACGTATCCACTGCCCTCACGTTCGATGATTGCGGTGACTTGTCGAAGTTGTTTCATAGCTCAGGACACCCAATACAGATTGTAACAATGGCAGTCGAGATTTTAGGGCGCGTCAGAATAGCGAACTCTGCCTCCGCGTAGGCGCGATCCCAAAATGCTCGTAGGCAAGCTGCGTAGCCACACGGCCACGCGGGGTCCGGTTTAGAAAGCCAATCTGCATGAGGAAAGGCTCGTAGATTTCCTCGATGGCGTCCGGTTCTTCCGCGAGAACCGCCGCCAGCGTGTTCACGCCCACCGGGCCGCCCTGATATTTTTCGATGATCGTAAGCAGCAGCTTGCGGTCGACTTCGTCGAAACCATATTGATCCACTTCCAGCATCTGCAGCGCCGCCTGCGCCGTCGGCAAATCGATTTTGCCCGCACCCCGCACCTGGGCGAAGTCGCGAACCCGGCGCAATAAACGGTTCGCGATACGCGGCGTTCCCCGCGACCGGCCCGCGATCTCAGTCGCGCCCGCGTCGTCGATCTGAACTCCAAGAATCTCCGCCGAGCGTTCCACAATTACTCGCAAATCTTCGGGAGTATAGAACTCCAATCGCAGCACGATGCCAAATCGCGCCCGCAGCGGCGCAGAGATCAATCCCGCCCGCGTCGTTGCGCCGACAAACGTAAACGGCTTCACTTCCAGCGTGTGAGTGCGCGCCGACGGTCCCTGGCCAATAATGATGTCGAGCTTGTAGTCTTCCAGCGCCGAGTACAGCAACTCTTCCAGCACCGGCTGCAAGCGGTGAATCTCGTCGATGAACAGCACCTGCTTGTCCTGCAGGTTGGTGATGATCGCAGTCAGATCGCCCTTAATCTGCAAGAGCGGCGCAGCCGTCGGCTGGAAATGAACGCCGAGTTCGTTGGCAATGATGTTGGCCAGCGTCGTCTTGCCGAGGCCCGGCGGACCATAGAGTAAAACGTGGTCCATGGCCTCCCCGCGGTTGCGTGCCGCCTCAATGGCCACGGCCAAATTTTCTTTGACTTTGGGTTGCCCGATGAACTCGCCCAGCCGCTGCGGCCGCAGCTTAAGTTCGAACGACGGATCGTCCCCGACCGCGGCGGCCGAAACAAGGCGCTCGCGGTTCGAATCCGGATCAGGATAATTTCTGGCGGCAGCCACTGGCCGGATATTACCATGCCGTGGACCCACGGCCCTTACGTTCAGACAGGCGTGAACGGCTCTCGACCGTAACTTATTCCTCCCCTCCGCCGTTAGTGGTACATGATCGATCGCGCTGGCGTCATCCCGAAGTCCCGCGTTTTCACCAGCGCGACGAGGGGTTCTCCCTGTCGTTTGTTGGTGAAACCGCCTAGGCGTCGGGCAGGTACGTTATACTTCCAGCCTGCCCTCAAAAGGACTGCGTCTCGAAACACTCTATGGCCGTAGGCATTCGAACTGTAGATTTGCGCAAGGTCTATAACTCTCCGCCACCCCTCGCTGCCGGAGGCGGTTTCGGCCCACGCGGCAGCGCGAGAGGATCCAAGCAGCCCAAAACTCAAGTTGCGGCGCTCGACGGCCTGGCGCTCGAGGTCGCTCCGGGAGAGATTTTCGGCCTTCTTGGGCCCAACGGCGCGGGCAAGTCCACGACGGTGGGGGTTCTCACCACCCGCGTTCGTCCCACCGGCGGACAGGCGTGGATTGGCGAGTTCGACGTTTGGAAGCAGCAAGTGGCAGTCAAGCGGTTGATCGGCGTAGTCCCGCAACGTCCGAATCTGGATTTCTCTCTGACGGCCCACGAAATCCTCGCGTTCCACGGAGCTTACTTCGGCCAGGGATCGAAGGAACGAAACGAGCGCGCGGCCACGTTGCTGGAAAAATTCAAACTCACCGATCGCGCCAATCAAATGGTACGCGGATTCTCCGGCGGCATGATGCAGCGACTTTCCATCGCCCGCGCCATGATGCACGATCCGCAGGTGCTCTTTCTTGACGAACCCAGCGCCGGACTCGATCCGCAGACGCGTATTCTTCTTTGGGAGATTATTCGCGAATACAACGCAGCGGGAAAGACGGTTTTGTTGACCACGCACAACATGGAAGAGGCAGATGCACTTTGCAAGCGGCTGGCCATCGTCGATCACGGTCGCATGATCGCCTCGGGCACTCCGCAGGAGTTGAAGGCATCGATTCCCGGAGGATATTTACTGAGGCTTCGGTTCGGAAAGCAATATCCCGATCTTTTGCAGCGTTTGCAATCGCTCGGCGGAGTGCGCGAAGTGCGTTCAGCGGATGGAACCGGGACGGACGTTTACGCCGATCGCGGCGGCTCGCTCATTCCCGAGATCGCCGCCCTGGCAGCCAGTGCCGGCGCGGAATTGAATGACGTTCACATCTCTGAGCCCAGCCTGGAGAATTTATTCCTGCACCACACCGGAAGGAGCCTGCGCGATTGAACTGGAAAACTTTTGGCGCACTGCTGGCGCGCGACGCTCACGTAGCCCGGCGCAACGGAATTCAACTACTCCTGCAAACCTTCCTGCAGCCGCTAATGTTTGTCTTCATTTTCGGGCGCGTAATGGTGCAAAGCGGTTACATGCCACCGCAGTATAAAAGCCTTTTGCTGCCCGGAATCATGGCCATCAGCATGATTTTTACTGGCGTCTGGGCGGTAGCCATGCCGGTGATCGCCGAATTCCAATTCACGAAAGAAATCGAAGATCGGTTGCTGGCTCCCATCCAGAACTACTGGCTGGCGGTGGAAAAAATCTTCGCAGGCATGGTGCAGGCGCTGATTGCCGGGCTGGTTGTCATCCCGTTAGCGTGGCTCCTCCTGCGGCCAGTGGAACTCAACATCAACCCGCTCGGCTTCGCTGTTGTCACCCTCTTAGTCGCATTGTTTTCCGCCAGCGGTGGCCTGGCCTTGGGTTGCAGCGTAAATCAGCAGCACATCGGATTAATGTTCAGCATGGTGCTAACGCCGATGATCTTTTTCGGATGCGCCTACTATCCGTGGAGCGCGCTGAACAGTTTCCCAATCCTCCAAAAAATCGTGCTAATCAATCCGCTGGTCTACGCCAGCGAAGGCCTGCGCGGCACGCTGGTGCCGAAGTTCCCGCATCTCTCGACCGCGGCAGTGATCGCGGCTCTGTTGTTCTTCGACCTGCTCCTGCTTTTCATCGGCCTGCGGCGGTTTGAAAGCAAATCGGTAAGCTAATGAGGAAAAATGTGAACGATAGATGTGGGACAAGCGCCTACTTCATCACCGAACTCAACACTGGCGAAACCTACGGGATCGCGGAAGCCGGCTGCATCCACGACGATCATCCCTGCATCCACGACGATCGTCCCTACATCCGAGCCATCCCATTTCACATTGTGGGAAACCGGATGCCACAGTGACGCACCGCTTTCGCGGGGAGCGAGGCTGTGGAGGGACACTCCTGCCGGGTGGTTACCTGGCAGATTCGTCTTATCTTCGCCGTGCACGACTGGCCGGGTAGGGTTACCAATTACCCTGCCGGTGGCTCTCCTGAGCCATTGTCGAGTCGAGCCAACAGTTGTAAGTTTGCATATGGTCCGACTGATCCTCATCGTTTTCCTCGGATGCACCCTGGATCGCGAGGACCGGCGTGGGGGGCGTGCCAATCCCATCTGGTTTTGGCTTACCGTCGCCGCTATGGTGTTGGTCTCCGGCTACTGATCGAACATCCGGGCGTTCCGTTCGATCAGGGTGTACGATTGTCCTGTCTTCTTTCGAACGTGGCTCGATAAACGGCCTTATCGTTAGCGAAAGCTTGTCTGGCATCCCTGAGAACCTACGAACGTATTTCTCCTGGCGTACCGAAGGTGGAGAAGCACCTGGCCTCCACCGTGGGTTATTCGTCAGCAACGAGGAGGAGCCATGTCGCTCCGTCTGCAGCGGTCCTACCCGCTATATAGATACATCAAGATAGTTCTCCGGCTCGTGTTGCCTTTGATTCTGTGGGTAATGCCGGGACTCTCACAAAAGACGCCACCAGAAGACAGTAGCGCGCCCAAGTACGAACTTGATGCGGAGATGAAAACCAAGGGCGTGATCGATGAGGTGAATCTCCTGTCTGTAGGGAAGAGGAAAGATTTCAGGGAACTGATCATCAAGAACGGCGACGACACGATCCACATCTACGTGTGCCCCAAACCGTTTGAAGATGAAATGGGCATCGCTTTCACGAAGGGGGACCCGATTACTGTTACCGGCTCGAAGGTAAAGCACGAAGGGGCGGACGTGATCCTCGCACGTGAGGTGGTGAAGGGCGAAGACACGCTCCTGTTCCGCGACGCTAAGGGCACCCCGGTGTGGGATGCGCGAACCGGCAAATGAATGCAAGGGAACAGAAATCGCCCTGGACTTGGGTAACTTGCACTGCGCCAGCCCTTCCGTAATCTTCCGGTCTCCGCGCTCAGGCACCATACTCGCCTTGGCACATGACATACCTCCCCCACTCGCACTCGAATTGGCGCAGTCCGCGCGTACAACTGGCAGATATCATGCCTGCCGTCCTTCGATTGCCGGACGGACGCAGTCATCGGGGCAAGTTGGAGACTCTTTCTCTAACCGGTGGCTTGCTCAGCATGTCGGACATGCTGGATCGGGGCTCCCGCATCAAGTTGATGTTCTTGACTCAAACTGGGACCGTGCTCGGCGCGGCCGAGATGTTGAGTCCTGTTTCCACAACACGGCAACCGTTCCGGTTCCTTGCGCTGGAGGATGGCGATCAGCGCAGGCTGCGAGCGGTGATTCAGTCGTCGCTGGACGTTGGCGAACAGGCATGGATAGAGAAATACAGAGCGGCCGTCGCTAATCCGAATCCGGGACCGCGAGGCGTCTTCCGAGTCGTTGTCGAGTCTCTTACACTCCTTACCCTTTTGGGAGGCGCCATCTACCTATACAACGTTCCTCTGCTGTGGTGATGGCCAGTCCTCACGACCACTAGCCTCCGTTCAGGTGGCGGGAAGAGCCAACCAGGCTCATACACTTCAACCTTGCCAAGGGGATACGATGTGGGTAGGCTCTACCATTCGGCCTGACGCTTTGCCCGGAAGGCATCCGGTCATTTATACTCATCGTTTGCCCTAACAGTGTCGAGGCAATCAGGAGCAGCTATTTTTCATGCCCAAACGTACGTTCCAACCTAACCGGCGCAAGCGAGTCAAGAAGCATGGATTTCGCACGCGCATGAAGACCCAGGGCGGCCAGAAGGTGCTTTCCCGCCGCCGCGCCAAGGGGCGCAAACGGGTGTCGGTAAAGCCCGGCTTTCGCGAGTAGTTTTCCGGTGCCGCTCACTTCTGGAGTCGAAACACCCAGCCGCTCTTCGGGATACGGAGGCGTGATGGCGATTGCCACGCTGGCGATTGCCGAGCTGACGATTGCTGAGGCGGCGATTGCCGAAGTGAAAGATCGACCTCATGTCATGCTGACCAACAAGCCGGCACGATTTCCGCGGACCGGTCGGCTTTTGCGCCACGCGGATTTTGAGCGGGTTTACAAAGAGGGGCGCCGGCATTTTTCCGCGACCATGACGGTTTTTTATCTGGGACGGCTAGGGGAAGAGAGCGTCGAAGGAAAGCGGGCGGGGACGCCCGCTGCACACGGGCTGCGCGTGGGATTCACGGTTGGCCGCGCGCTGGGTGGCGCGGTGCAGCGGAATCGCATGAAGCGGCGGTTGCGTGAGGCAGTGCGCATGACTCGTCCCGTAACTGGAGTTGCGGCGGACGTGGTGATCAATCCGAAGAAATCGCTGCTGGCTGCCGACTTCGAAAACGTGCTGAAGGAAGTGAGCCGCGCGTTCGGCGTGATTGGGCAGAAGCTGGCGCAAAAGCCATCAGG
The DNA here is from genome assembly GCA_050015215.1 of Candidatus Sulfotelmatobacter sp. Lineage (GTDB taxonomy): Bacteria > Acidobacteriota > Terriglobia > Terriglobales > Acidobacteriaceae > Sulfotelmatobacter. The sequence continues at coordinate 6,472 of JBEKBW010000102.1, read as the reverse complement.
CGGAAACTGATCGTGACCGAATACGGTAAATTCGCAGCGTTGCTGTTGTTGCGTGCATACAAATGGGCCATCTCGCCCATGCTGCCGACGGCTTGCCGCTACGTGCCGACGTGTTCGGAGTATGCGATGGAAGCGGTCGAGCGCTATGGTGCGTTGCGCGGTGGTTGGGTGGCTCTGAGCCGCCTGCTTCGTTGCCATCCATTTTCAGGCTCCGGTTATGACCCGGTAGTGCACCATGCGACACAAGACGCCTTGCGGCCGTGCAGTGAGTGCGCGCCGAGAATTTGAACGGTAAATAAAACTTTGCCAGACTTTCAAAATCCACAACAAGAACCCGGATCCGAGCGGCGACTTCTCCTCGTCTTCCTTCTGACGTTCGTCGTACTCATCATCTTCCAGCCGCTGTTAAAAAAATATCTGCCGCAAGCGCCCGCGGCACCGCAGCAAAAGCAAGTCCCCTCCGAACAGGCATCCGCGCCTTCGACTGTGGCTGCTCCTGCCGCCGCTCCAATTACTCCAGGCGTAACCGCCAGCAAACAGGCTTCGGCTGAAGCGGAAACGGTGATCGAGAACGATCTCTATAAGATCACCTTCACTAATCGCGGCGCGCAGGTGAAATCCTGGATTCTAAAAAAGTTCGACAACGATGCGCAGAACGGGCCGCTCGACTTGGTGAACGCGGCAGCCTCGCAGAAGTACGGCTATCCGCTTTCTTTGTGGACCTACGACGAAACCCTGCGCAACAAGCTGGCTTCAGCGCTGTACGTGGCTTCGAATGAGGGCCAACTCACGGCTCCCGCGCAGGTCACCTTCGAGTACGCCGATCCGGATGTTGTCGTCCGCAAGACTTTCCGCTTCGATCATACTTACGTCCTGAACGTGGAAACTTCGGTCCAGTACAAAGGCGCGGAAATCTTTGCGGCGCCCGCGTGGCCTTCGGGATTTGGCGATCAGATAACGCCAGCTTCGTATGCGGCGGCGCGCATCGATTACCACAATGACGCATCTACGGACCGCACGGCTCTCGTCTTTCCGAACTTCATTTCACGACTCGCAGTCAAAAGCATTAGCGGGGGCAAAACGATCGGCGGCCCTTTTGAATGGGCGGGCCCCGGAGACCAATACTTCACCGCCATTTTTATCCCCGACGATCCCAGCACGGCCGCTCTGGTAACTCTGCGCAACTCGTTGCAAGTCGCTCGTGATCCGGCCAAACCGCAGGACAAGGAGACGACGAACGTCGATGTGACCGGCGCGGCGGTGGGTAGCCTGCACGGCGTAACCACACAGCGCATTTATGTCGGCCCGAAGGAATTGTCGTCGCTCGAAGCGGTAAATGTGCCGACGATCAGGAATGGCGATGCGGATTTGCGGGGCACCGTGGACTTCGGATGGTGGGGCCTGATCGAGCGGCCACTCTTCTTGTGGCTGAAGTGGACTTACAAACACGTCTATCCGAACTGGGGATGGGCAATCGTCATTCAAACTTTGATCATCACGATCGCGCTGCTACCGCTTCGCATCACCCAGATGAAGTCGATGCTGAAGATGCAGCGCATCGCGCCGCAGATCAAGTCGATCCAGGAAAAATATAAGAAATACACCCTGCGCGATCCGCGCAAGGCGGCGATGAACGAAGAAGTTGCGGCGCTCTACAAAAAAGAGGGCGTGAATCCCGCAGGCGGTTGTTTGCCGCTGGTGATTCAGTTTCCCTTTTTGATTGCCTACTACCGCATGCTGGGCATCGCGCTCGATCTTCGCCACGCACATTGGCTTTGGATCTCCGATTTGTCCGCCAAAGATCCATACATGATTCTTCCCATCCTCATGGTGGTGAGCATGTTCGCCATGCAGCGCATGACGCCGCAGGCCGGCATGGATCCCGCGCAGCAGAAGATGATGAACTGGATGATGCCGCTGATGATGGGGTTCCTGTTCTTCAACTTCGCGGCCGGACTGAACCTGTATTACGCGGAAACCAATTTGATTTCGATGGCGCAGCAGGCCATCATGAACCGCACCAAGCTGGGCCGCGAGATGCGCGAGATGCTGGAGAAACGCGCCAGGAAGAAAGAGAAATAGCTGTCGGCTTTCAGCTGCCAGCTGTCGGCTCGCGTGACGTGGGCGGGCCGGGTTTCTACATGGGGCTACCGAATTGGCAGATCTGCGCAAAGAAAGGTCGCCTCTGATTGGGACTGAGAGCTAACCGCTGAGAGCTGAAAGCTGACTTATGGACAAAGTTGCCGCCGCCAACCGAATCAACGAATTCCTGCAGGCTGTCGTTAAGAACGGCGGCCTTCACCTCAAGTACCGCATCATCGTGGACCCTCCACCACTCAGCGAATGGGAAGCGCCTGAGGTTTATGTCGACTTCTCCGGACCCGACTCTGCGTTGTTGCTTGATCGCGGCGGCGAACTTCTACGCGCGCTCGAGTTGCTGGCGTTCGAAATTCTGCGCGTGCCTTCCGGCGAGCACGAAAAGGTTATCTTCGACTGTAGGAACCAGCGCACCTTGCGGCTCCAGGAACTGCGCATGTCTGCGAACGTAGCCGCGGCGAAGGTGCGGGAGACAGGAACGCCGCACTACTTCGCTCCAATGTCGTCGCGCGAACGGCGCATGGTGCACCTTGCTCTTCGAGATCAAACCGATTTGCGCACGGAGAGTGACGGCGAGGGCCGAGACCGCTGCGTCGTGCTGTATCCGGCCGATTACAAGCCATCTGGAAAACCTGCGCGACGTACCGTGCCGTGACGATTGAGAGGTTCCGCTCGTGAGCTGCGCGATCTGCGAAATTCGCAAGGAGAAGCGCTTCTGCCCCGCTGTCCACGGGCGCATCTGCCCGCAATGCTGTGGCGAGCAGCGCGAAGTGACGCTGGATTGTCCGAGCGACTGTCCTTATCTCTTGCAGGCACGGGAACATGAAAAGCCGCGTCCCGCCGAGCAATTTGATGCAGCTTCGTTATTCCTGCAGGTAGAAGTCTCCGAGCAGTTCACCTACGAGCGCGAGCATCTTCTGATGGGGTTGAGTTATGCCCTGGTTAAAGCCACGCAGTCTGACCGCAGCCTCAATGATCGCGACTTGATCGCGGCTCTCTCGGCCATGTGCACGAGCTATGAGCGGCTGGTGAATTCAGGGTTGCACTACGAGCAACCGCTCACCAGCCATGCGCAGCATGCGGTTGCGGCGCAGGTTGAAGATATGGTGAAGCAGTATCGCGAGGCCGAGCAGAAGCAACTAGGCTACTCGAATCTGCGCGATGCGGAGATTCTCCGCGCTCTCGTATTCCTGTTGCGCTTGGCTCACGGTCGAACTTCTGGCAGGCCGAAGTCGCGGGCTTTCATTGATTTTCTCGTGGCGCAGTTTCCTGAAAAGCAGTCGGCCGTGCTTGCTTCGGAAGAGGCGCCCGGCAGAATTATTGTTCCGTAGCTGATCATGGCTCGCCACGCTTTCGCACTTCCTGCCCTTGCGGCAAGGCGGCGAGCAGTTCGCGAACCGTTCTGTTCATCATGGGATGCCGCGCCTCCGGCGCAATCTCCGCCATTGGCTCCAGTACGAACCGCCGCTCGTGCATGGCAGGATGCGGAATCGTAACTTCCGCTAAATTCAAGATCCGGTCACCGAAAAGCAAAATATCAATGTCGATTGTGCGCGGCCCATTTTTTTGCAGCCGCTCGCGGCCCATCTCCTTTTCGATGCCAAGGACACACCTCATCAGTTGCAGCGGCGTCTGGTTGGTTTCAAGCGCCAGCGCACAATTCAGAAACCACGGCTGCTCGGTAAATCCCACCGGCTCCGTTTCGTAGTACGACGAGACTGAGGCCACGCGTCCAACCGCACCCAGCCGGCGCTGCGCCTCCTGCAGTTGCGCCTCGCGGGCGCCGACATTCGATCCCAGTGAAAGATAAGTGAGCATTCAGATTGTGCGCTGATACCTTGGTCACTTTTGAGCATAGCAGCGCAATCTTAGAATGGGAGCATGCTCGAGTCTCTCCTCCTGAGCCGCGATGCCGATGTGTTTCGTGTCCTGCGTCCCACCCTGGAAAAACTCTCGATCACCGTTGAGATCTGCCAGGACGCGAAAAAAGCCACCGAAATCTTGATTGCAGAAAAGTTCGACGCCGTCATTATCGACTGCGATGACCTACCTGGTGGCATAGGAGTTCTGGAAGGATTGCGCGCCACTCCCAGCAACAAAGGCTCGGTGACCTTCGCGATTGTCAACGGAAAGAAAACCACGACGCATCAGGCTTTTGACATGGGAGTAAGTTTCGTTCTGCACAAACCGCTCTCCGTACTGAATGTGTCTCGCTGCTTCAACGCAGCGCTGGGCTTTATGCTGCGCGAGCGCCGCCGCTACTTCCGGCACGAGGTGAAGATGCCCGTCAACATTGTGCTTGGCGAAAAACAAATAAAAGCGAGCGCCACCAATATTAGTGAAGGGGGCATCGCCCTGCTGGTGCACAATGCATTGCCCAAGAACGCAGCGGCTCGCCTGCAGTTCACTCTTCCGGGAACCACCACCAGTTTAGACGTGGAAGCGGAAGTCGCCTGGGTTGATTTGAATGGGGGTGTAGGTTTGCGCTTTCCCAGGTTGCCCGCCAAAACGCAAGAGATCCTCGAAGGCTGGCTGAACGAGCAGATTGCGCAGGGAGTTTCCGGGGCCAAAGAAAAGCTGGCGGGTTCGACCACCGCTCCCGCACAATAGCAGGCCATCTCTTCTGCTCTCTTGCTCTTCGAGCCTTCCTACCTTCCAGTCCGCGGTATTCAAGTAGTAAATTTCGCTCTTACAAACTGTATGGCACCCTGTAAAGATTCCGGAGAGCCATCCTCATGCTTCCTTCCAGCTATCGTGTCGATCGCGTCCAGAAAACTTTGCGCAGGTTTGAAGAAGATATTCCTTTGCTGAACATGCGAGTGAAAGATTTGTCCGCAGAACGGCAGAAGTCCGCCCGGCAATTTGCAGCCTCACTTATCGACCAGACACGCGCCGAGTTGCACCGTCTGCTGGAAGAACAATCGGAGCCGCGTTCGGAATCCGGAGATGTGCCTTGCGAACCTGCGGACTGAATGCAGAAAAAAGTTAGACCGCAGAACTGGCGGCGGCTTGAGAGCTGTAAGAACCGGCGCTATCCCGCTTTTCTTCAGGCAGCGTAACTTCTTCCCACAGCGTTTTGTCGCGCAGGATGCGCGACACCAGCGCCGTGTGCATGGCGTGGCCGGCGCGGTCGGCGACGATCTTGCCCAGGATCGGCTTCCCCAGCAGCGCCAGGTCGCCGACCAGATCCAGCACTTTGTGGCGCACAAACTCGTCCGAAAAACGCAGCGGGCCGTTTTCCACTCCATCACGCGTTAGCACGATGCAGTTTTCCCGCGATGCGCCGCGGATCAGGCCCATATTGCGCATCGCTTTCTCATCTTCGCGCGAGCCGAAGGTTCGCGCTGCCGCGATTTTGCGCAGGTAGCTGCCGTTTGAAAGTTCGACCTGAAAAGTTTCCTTGCCGATGAGCGGGTGAGGAAAATTGATGGAGTAGGAAACGGAATAGCTGTCGGCGGGATAGACGGAGATGAACTTGTTGCCTTCGCGCATCTCCAGCTCGCGCAGAATCTTCATGTAGCGGCGCGGCCGGCGCTGCTTGCGCAGTCCAGCCTTCTGGATGAGTTCGATAAAAGGCTGGGCACTGCCGTCGAGGATGGGAAGTTCCAGGTTGTCCAGCTCCACGTAGGCGTTGTCCACGCCGAGGCCGATGCAGGCCGAAAGCAAATGCTCGGTGGTGGAAATCAGGACGCCTTTTTTCATCAGGCTGGTGGCGTAGCTGACGCGGGCCACATTGCGGATGTTGGCTTCCACCTCAAAGCCATCGAGGTCGGCGCGGCGAAATACGATTCCCGTGCCGGGAGGCGCGGGCAGAATCCGCATCGAGACGGGAGCGCCGCTGTGCAGCCCGACTCCACTGCACTCAACGGCCGAGCGAACTGTCTGCTCCTGGATCAATAGGGTGTGAATATTTGCGATTCAATAGATTACAGCGGGGGTGGGAGGGTTGGCTGTGGTAAAAAAGCCACAGTGCGTGGCTGGGGCCAAGAAGAGTCACTGGCCGAAAAATCCTCGATCTGCCTAAAAACTTATGGAGTAGCGCTAGGTCCGCCGTGCGTTACGTAGTAGCTTTTGGCTAGGAGGGAAAATGAACAGAGAACAAATAATAACTGTTATCAAACGGCGTCAAGCCGAATTTTGGGACAGTCTGCAACACGGAGACGCGGCCTACGACAATACTGTGCCCAGCGCGATAGTAGCCGAATACGACGCCTTGCTCATTGAAATCGGAGCTATAGAACGGGAACAAGCTAAGGGTGCCTAGGGGCGCGGCTTCGCACCGTGGGCCACTGCTTTGAGGCGGCTTTCTTGGAGATTGCCGATTTCTTGGGGACGCAACGAACGGGGAGGCCCCTAATTATGTCGGGATGGAATT
>JBEKBW010000101.1:0-17733 GCA_050015215.1 Candidatus Sulfotelmatobacter sp. | reverse complement strand
CTGATGTATTGCATGACCGTGTCGTAAGGCCGGATTGGGTAAGCCGTGACCACATCCACGTTGGCCAGTTTGCAAGCAATTGCGATGGCCTCGGCGCCTGTGATCAGAGCTTCCTGCTCGGTACTTTTTTTCTTTTCGTCAACCGGTAGTGTTAATGTCGCCATTTCAGTCTCCTTGTCTTGTCAGGCTGCGTCTTGAGTGCCCGCAGGACTGCTAGCGTTTCTTAGCGATTTCCAGGGCCTCGGGGACCTGTTCCTGATACTGGCCGCGATAACGAAATCCATGAGCCCGCTTCTCGATCGGTTCAGCCTTTTCAATCGTGGTTTCCAGCCACTGCAAATAAGCTTTCTTGTCTGTCTCGTAAGCTTCCCATTGACTCTTGTTGTCGTGGAACTCCGACTCATTCACCATCGAGACGCATCCTTTTACCGGGCAAACCTCTTCGCAAACGCCACAACCGCAGCAGGCTTCGAGATTGGCGTCATAGGTGCTTTCGGCGGTGACGTCGAACGAGGCATCTGGACAGTTCAGCCAGCACAGCGTGCACTTGGTGCAGATCGAGAAGTTGATGACTGGCCGCAGAGTGCGCGTGGAATACTTCTTGAACAGCTCGTTGCGGGCCGGCCGGAAGCCTCCGACTTTGCCCGTGACGGGATCGGGATAAGGGCCGCCTTGGGGCTGACCTTTAATCGAAGCGCCGGACCGCATGTCTTCCCATCCGGGCAGTTCGAACTTGAACGGCACTTCGGAATTGCCTTCTCCAGCTTTCACCGGAACCGAGGTAAAGCGCTCGAAAGCGTTGCGAGCAGAAGTAACCTTTACGGAGCTCTTCAGCTTGTCGTTGATGAATTGCTCCACTGACTTCAGGCTAAACACTTCCGGCAGCGCTTTGGCGATAACGCCCAGTACGCGAACATCGGTGTGGTCGTCTTTAAAAACCCACATGCCAGAGAAACTGGTAATGCCCTTTAAGATTCCAAGTTTGTAAGGCTCTTCCCGACGATGAATGCTCTTTAACAGGGTGGGCGCATCCTCAAGGGAAATTACGATGAGAGTGTGTCCAGGTTTCAGAGCGTGATGTACCGGCTGCAATCCGTACCACGCCCACGATTCGCCGCCCTTACAGAGCGTGTCATCGAGAACTACGGTCAGATCGACTTGCTTCGGCTCGTATTGCGCCATTCCGGCTTCGAGCGTCTCCTCGTCGTTGGCGACGATGGCGAAACTCTTAGCTGGAATGCCATTCCGCTCCGGAGCATCTCCGTAGCGGCCAAACGAAATACCTAACTTCCCTTCGTTATGCGCGGCCAAGACGATGTCGCGCGTGATGTTCTTGGCGAGAGTCTTTTGAAAGACACCCCGGTAAATGACTTCTACCGCGAATAGCTGACCCATTTGGCAACCTCCATTCTTTTAAAGCTTCTTCAATACGATGTTTTCAATTTCCTGCAAGTGCCGTCGCATGGCAGCTTCGGCGGCCACGGCGTCGCCCCGTTTCAGGGCGAAAAAAATCAGGTGGTGGCCGGCAAGCGACTTTTCCGGACGGCCTTCCCCTTGCAGCGATTGCTCCCGGATTTCGCGCAACAGATCCATCAGAATGTCCACTATTTTCAAAATCACGCTGTTATGTGCCGCCAGCGCGATGGAATAGTGAAACTCTGAGTCCTCTTCGATGGCGAGGTCGCCGCTGCGTATCTTCGCCGTCTGGCGGAGCAGAATCTCCTCCATGTCAGCCAGTTCAGCCGGAGAGGCGTGCCGGGCGGCGCGCGCGGCTAGGTGCGGCTCGATGATCTTGCGAACATCGAGTAGTTCTGCAACCATCTTTCGCTTTTCCAAAAGCGCATTCGCAAGGCGGTTGACTGGCGCAGCGGGGGGAGTGCAAACTATGGTGCCGATACCCTGACGTGGTTCGAGAAGGCCCATCAGTTCCAGGCTGCGGATGGCGTCTCTCACTGAGCCGCGGCTGACGCCTAGCATTCGGACGAGTTCGCGTTCTGGGGGGAGAAGATCGCCGGGGTTCAGTTCTTCCGTGATGCGCCGCTCTAATTGCTGTGCGACCTCTTGATAGACCCTATTTCTAGGGATGGCCTCGAAGCCGGCTCTCGCTGCTGATGCGGTGACTACCATTGGAGCGTGGTCTGATGACCGACCACCTCATTTCAGCCTCGAACCCTAAATTGCGCAATGACCGAAGTCACCTTTCAGCGTGACAAATTGGCAGAGAAGTGTGACGCACTTGTGCGCCTGAGTGGCTAAGAGTCTGACCTGCTTGGAAGAAAGTTCACTCTCTGGAAGGTATCGATCCTAGATGACATAGCTGAACTTTGGCTGATCCCCATTCCGCATCGAGGCATTCCGCCGCTGCAATCTTCAACTTCTGCTATTGCAATATTCAACGCAAGTTTGGATGACCTATAAATACATGAATGCAAGTACTATCCGCACTATTAGAACGCCAAGGTTGAAGAATGCAAGCTTGCCCCTGTAACAATTCACAACAAAGCTGCGATAAGTAATTCAGCGTCACCTCGCTGAAGCAATATGCACGCATTTGCATGTACTTCATTCGAAAACATATGGCAGGGCTCGCACTTATTCGGTTGTGAACTACGCTCTGGCATGGCAATTGCCTTTAGAAATCCGTCAAGTGGTTGGCTTAGCGGCCTTTGAGACGAGGTGACTTATGACAGTCCTACTGGTTCTCTTCACATTCGTAGCATTCTTACTGATCGATTATTTCCGTAGTCGAAACGCAGTTGTTCAGCCCGCTCTTCAGGTCGCAGCGGTGAAGGAAACGCGGCCACGGCTTCAACCTGAGCTAGTTGGAGGTTTCCAGGTTCCAGAGAACCTGCGTTATCATCCCGGCCACACGTGGGCGCTGCAAGAGAGCCCGAGCTTGATACGGGTTGGTATGGACGATTTTGCTTCCAAGCTGACTGGCACGGTGGAAAACATCTCGCTGCCGCAGCGCGGATCGTGGATTCGCCAGGGCCAAAGAATGTGCACCATTCATCGCGATGGCGCTGCCGTCGATATGATTTCGCCGATCGAAGGTACGGTAGCTGATATTAACGAGAGTGTCGCGGCAAATCCGAAGCTCGCGCTTGGTGATCCTTACGGTGACGGCTGGTTGGTGACGGTGCAGTCTCCCGATGCGAAAACCAACTTCCGCAACCTGCTCGGTGGCGCAATGGCGCGCTGGTGGATGGAAGAAGCAGCGACCCGGTTGCAGGGTCGCATCCCGATGGCCGTGGGAGCGCTGGCGCAGGACGGCGGCGTAGCGGTGGATAACGTCACGAGAGAGATTCCAGACCAGGATTGGACGAAGCTGGCGAAAGAGTTCTTCTTGTCATAAGTCGAAGACACGGCCGCGAGCCGGCACAGACTGGCTGCGCGGACCACGATAACTACGGCGCCCGGATGCGGAATCCAGGCGCCGATTTTGTTGACACGAGAGTTAAAAGAGGGACGAGAGCTAGAAGGTTGGTAACCCCACTTGGCTCTTCGGTGTGACTGCGGCCAGGCAGTTCGTGCAGAGGCTGTTTTCCTTGAGGTCGATCCACTCCACTGCGTGAGAAGAAGCCATCACGCAACGGTAGTCGTCGCAGTGAGCCAGATTCAGCGTGTGTCCCAGTTCATGAACAGCTTCCTTCGCCACGCGCTGGCGAAGCAGTTCATGATCCGAAGGCAGGCCGTAGAACTCCTGCCGCAGCCGGTGAGTGGAGACAACCGCAACTGGTCCGCCCACTTGAGCTTCACCGAACACAAAAGTTAGAATCGGGATGTAGAGATCCACGTCAGTGACGCCCAGCACTCGCCCGGAGTCTGCCGAAACGAAACTCTGCATGCGATGGATGATTTGCGAAGAGTGGTACTGCTGACGCTCGCCGTGCAGCGAGAACTCAGGATCTAGGCGGCTGCTTAGCACCCTGCAAGGCACGCGAAACGTAGCTTCCAAAACAGGTTGCAGGTAGCGCAGCAGCTTGTCATCCACGCTTCCAATCGGCAACAGTTGCAGCAACTTCATCGCGCGCCTTTACTTGGCGATTTCGTCAGCCTTCAGCGGGGTGCGGCTCCAGCCATACTTCTTCAGCTTGTGATAGAGGGTCACGCGATCGATGTCGAGGATTTCTGCAGCGTGGCTTTGATTGCCTCCGCATTCCGCCAGCACTCGCAGAATATGGGCGCGCTCTACATCCTCTAGCGCCTTGCCACGGCAGTTGGAAACAGTGCTGGCCTTGAAAATGAAATCGCGCTCCTGCAGGTCCGGTTCCTGCCCTACAACCATCGCGCGCTCGACCGCATTCTCCAATTCACGGACGTTACCCACCCATGGCTGCTGCTGCAGTTGCTCCATGACCGCCGGAGATACACGATTGATACGCTTATTCATCGCCAGAGAAAACTTACGCACGAAGTGATCCACCAATAAAGGAATATCCTCCGGCCGCTCACGCAACGGCGGCATCTCGATACGGAAGACGTTAAGACGATAGAAAAGATCAGGCCGGAACCTGCCTTCCTCGATTAACTTTTCTAGATCTTTGTTCGTAGCGGCAACACAGCGAAAGTCCACCTTGATCGTCTGATTGCCGCCGACGCGAGTGATTTCCCGCTCCTGCAGCACGCGGAGCAAATCGCTCTGGGTCTTTAGTGTGATGTCGCCGATCTCATCGAGGAATACCGTACCGCCTTCGGCAATCTCAAATTTTCCTTTCTTTCGATACTGCGCGCCCGTGAACGAGCCTTTTTCGTGCCCGAAGAGTTCGCTTTCGAGAAGCGTTTCGGTAAGAGCGCCGCAGTGAATCACTACCAACGGATGAAACCGCCGCGGGCTGGCGGCGTGAATGGCTCGAACTACCAGCTCCTTCCCGGTGCCGCTCTCTCCGGTAATCAGCACGGTGGCATCCGTCGAGGCCACCGTATCGATGGCGTCGAAGAGTTTCTTCATCGCCACACTCTGGCCCACGATCTCATCTGGCCGGGAAACCTCCGCAACCGTTTCGCGCAGCCGAATGTTTTCTTGCTCGGCGCGCTTGTGAGCGAGAGCTTTGGCCACCAGATGGGAAATGTCATCCGGATCGAGAGGTTTGGTGACGTAATCGTAGGCGCCGTTCTTCAACGCCATCACAGCCGTTTCCACCGACGCATAACCGGTCATGATGATAACGGTCAGGTTGGGGTCGACTTCATGCATCTTCCGCTGCAATTCGATTCCGTCGGTGCCGTGCATTTTGATGTCGACCAGGGCCGCATCCCACGGTTGCTCGGCCATGCGGGTTAACGCGTCGCTGGCGTTTTCCGCAGTGCCAATTTCGTAGCCTTCCTCGCGGAACCATTTGCCGAGTGAATCGCGGACGCTTAATTCATCATCGACGATCAGGATCTTCCCGTGTGTACTCACGTCGATCACCTCACTTTTGTTCCCACACTTCCAACGGCGGCGGCCGCCAATGAAGCTGCGCTGCCTGTCACTGGCAGAGTGACGATAAAAGTCGTGCCCCTGCCCGGTTCAGATTGCACTTCGATGCGGCCGCAGTGGCGCTCCACGATGCCGCGGCTGATAGCTAGTCCCAGCCCGACTCCGTGTGCGCCGTCCTTGGTAGTGAAGAACGGTTCGAAAATTTTGGATAACAGGTCGGGAACGATGCCGGCTCCATCGTCGCGTACCTGAATTTCAATTTCTTCACGTGGCTCGTCAAAGCGGGCGCTGATCCATAGGTTCCCGCCGCGCGACATCGCGTCCATGGCATTCGTAATCAGCGCAATGAGGACTTGTTCAAGCTGGGCGGGGTCACATTGCAGCGCAGGCAGATCCTTCGCACAATCCAGTTGCAATTGGATCCCCGCCATTTCCAGAGGATGGCGCACCAACATGAGCGAACGATCAATCACTGCGTGTAAATCGGCAAGTTCCAGATTCATTGGGGCCGTGCGAGACAGGCTCAGCAGATTTTTCACGAGTTCGCCGCAGCGCTTGCTTTCGGAGGCGATCAACTCGAGGCACTGCACGGCATCTTCCTGCTTCTCACGCCCCGCCTGGCCCGTGGCGGCCCACTTCCGCAACAGCTTGGCATAGGTCAGGATGCCGGAGAGCGGGTTATTGACCTCGTGCGCGACCACCGCTGCCATTTTGCCGAGAGCAGCCATCTTCTCTACCTGCAGCAGGTGATCGTGCGCTCGCTTGAGCTCGCCTGTCTTCTGCTCAACGCGATCTTCCAGTGTTTTTGCCCAGGCAACGCGCGCCGCACTGGCCTCACTCAGTTGCACACTCATGTCGTTGAAAGCGCGCTTAAGGTCGCCGACTTCGTCCTGCGCACCGCCGTCGATCTGGTATCCCAGGTGGCCCTTGGAAAGCCGCTCAGTGGCCCCTCTGAGTTCGCGAATCGGCTTGCCCACCACCCTCCACACGACGATCCAACTTAAGATTCCGATCGTTAGCAACGCGACAAACATGTACGCCATCATGCGGCGCGTGCTTTGGGCGATCTGAATGTCAGTAGTCGCGAGCGAGAGATTCGTATCCAATACGCCTAAAACCCGCTGGCTGGCGGGGTGTGCATGGCACGCCGCGTTGGAGCAGGCAGACTGATTTTCTATCGGAGTGACAATCCCCAATATTCGCGGCCTGTTTGCGTTGCGATAGATGCGAAATCGATCGGGACGGTTCAGGTGTGCCAGCGGTTGCGATTGACTGTGACAGCCGTAGCAGGCTTCACCGCTCTTATCCACAATGTGACCGACTTCGGTCGAATCAGTGGAATAGCTGATTCGGCCGTCCTGATCGAAGATGCGGACCTTGACCATTCCCGGCTGATCGGCCGTAGTCTGCATCGTGTGGTAGAGGCCCTCGCGATCGTTCCGCAGCATGTAGTAGCTCGTGCTGCGGCGGATCACGTCGCTGATGCGCTCGGCGCTCGCAAGTCGGCTCTGCTCCAGGTGCTGCCGGTGCAGGTTGACGATCAGATAGCCGAGCAGGGCGAAAACCGCAGTCATCGAAACAATCAACGAGAGCACAAGTTTTGCGCTCAAACTGCGCGTCAGACGTGTCCATCGAGCCCGAGTTGGCTCAGTCTCCCGCATGCTCGACTAAAGCGGGGACGGCATCGATGCGAACCCGCTCCTCTCTCACGAGCGGCTCTACCGCATGTTCTTCGTCGGGGAAGATCGGCAGATACTTCACTGCCACACCGAATAATGCGAAGCCCATCGCGATGATCATCAGAGTGACCGAGAACTCTGTCCACTTCGGAAGGTAGTGATGGCCCACGTAGGTTTCGAAGCCGATGATCCCTACATTAAGCCGGTTGGTAATGAATCCGAGAAGGCTGATGACCGAAGCCCAGTACAACCCATTCGGAGATAGTCTGACCTTCTTGAAGCTCAGCAGGGTAATGGGAATTACGAACGCCATCAACAGCTCAGCCCACAGAAAATACGCTTCGTAGCTCGGCTTGACGATCTGGCCCAACAAACCGCGATGCCAGAAATCTTCGAACCGCAGCAATGCGTTCACCCATAGGGCAACCAGCAAGGCTCCGCCGAGAGTGACCAGGACGGGCAGTTCGAGCTGGCGGCCGAGCGCCCTCGAACTTTGCGTCGATTCGAATATGGTCATGGCGAGTCCAACCGCAACCGCTGAGCCGAAGAAGAAGAATGGTAGCGCCGGCGAATACCAGAAGGGATGCAGTTTCGTCGGCATGATCAGATACAGCGAACCGAGCGAACTCTGGTGCAAGGTTGAAAGCAGAATGCCTACCACGATCAGCACCGGATAAATCTCTTTAATCCACTTGATCGGCGCTTGCAGATTGAACCGCTCGAATACATTCGGCAGGAATTCGAAGAAAAGCACGGTGGTGTAGGTCATCACGCACATGCCGACTTCGAACATGACCGAATGCGGATTCATGTAGATCAGCTGGTGCCAGATGTACCAAGGGCGGCCGAGGTCAAACAGCAATCCGACGATGAAAAGCAAATATCCGAGGAACGCCGTGAGCACGGCGGGCCGGACGATACTGTGAAGGCGTTCGACGTTGAAAAGGTAAACTGCTCCGACAATGCAGAATCCGCCGGCCGCCAGCATCACTCCGCAAAGGCAGTCGAAGCCGATCCAGAACCCCCAGGGAAACTGGTCTGTCATATTCGAGACTGCGCCAAGGCCCCGGAGATAACGAACGTAGGTCGAGTAGAGGCCCATCGCCATGATTACAAGAAATACGCCCTTCCAGAAAGTGAGCTTGATCTTCATCGCAAACTCCCGTTCTTCTTTTTTCTTTCTTCGGCTTCAACAGCCGCCACTTCATCGCGGCGATGCGAAATCCAGTAGATGCCGCCCAGGACCAGCGACCAGACCGGTATGAAGTCTGGAATCCTTTCCATGACTCGTCCGGTGTATTCAGGCATCGGAGTTTCGCCGAGCTTTGTCGCGGAGGGGTACCCGTACTTTTCCGGGTTCACGCTAGAAAGAATCAGCACGCAGGTGCCGCCTACTTCGTTCAAGCCATAAATTCGTGGCACATAGGTCGATGGATTTAGCCGAATGCGCTCCTGCGCTTCTTTGACCAGGTCGTCACGGTCTCCAAATTTTGTGGCGCCGGTGGGACAAATTTCGGCGCACGCCGTTTGTTTGCCGGCCACAATGCGGTCGGGGCACATAATGCACTTGCGCACACAAGGATTCAGCGATTGCCATTCATACTTCGGCTGACCGAATGCGCAAGCCACCATGCAGTAGCGACACCCAATGCACTTCCAGACGTCGTAGACGACCGGGCCTTCTTTTGTTTTGTGCAACGCGCCTACAGGGCAAACCGACGCGCAGGCTGGTTTCTCGCAGTGCATGCACAGCCGACGCATAAATTTGTCATCTTTGGTCAGGACGACCGTGAACTTATGCTCCGACTGCACCGGCTCCGCCGCTACCGCGTCGTCATAGGGCAACTTGTTCTGTGTAGCGCAAGCCTGCTCACACTGCTTGCAGCCGATACACATTGTCGCGTCATACAGCAATGCCTTACTCATGGAATTGGCTCCTGGACGCTCCGATGCGGGATTCTCTTCCCGTGTGGCTGAAGGCGGAATGCAATGCGCGCCTCCGTGGAGTCACGCCGACAACGGTGCACTGGAATTGCTCAAAAAAGAAAAGCCCAGACCCAAGGGATGTGCGCCTTGGGTCCGGGCGGGCTGTTTCGGTTGGCAGAGTGGGCGAGGCAGAAACGGGCCGGACGGCTTTCGATCGGAAAAAATTCCGTTCGAGCCGAGACTCACCGGATCCCGTCATGACAACACCTCACACTTCTCCTCGGCGATCGTTTCACCGCGGTGCCGGGCGCAACTGAACAGCCAAGCGCTTACTTCTGCAGAGTGCGGATGTAAGCAACGACCGCTCTCACGTCATCAGTGGGCAAGCCCTTAACTCCGGCAGGATGCTTCGCTGTGTCGGCGACCTTTTTGGTGAGGTCTTCGTCCGAAGCCTTCTTGGCTTCGTCCGAGACTAGGCTGGGAATCTTGGCGGCGGGTTTGCCGGCGGCATCAGCACCGTGGCAGGCGGCGCATTTTGCTTTGTAGATGCCCGCGCCGTCGTCACCGGCCCACGATAGGTGAGGGATCAAAATGAATAGGGCTATTGCGATGGTCATGATCAACATCATGAGTTTCTTCGTATTCATGATTTCGTTCGTCTCCTTATTAAGTTTTTACAACCGCACAAAAGCAGCAGCCCATCTCGCGGCCCTGCGGGTGTTGCGAAAGTTGACCACTGGTACGAGCCTAAGAAACTTGCACGTAAGAAAACTCGGCAGCTTTACGGCTGCCCAGTTGAAAGTTTCAACGTTTGCGGGAAAGTGCGCAGTGATTACAGTCACTCTTAGCCGTGATAGTTGGGCGGGCCCCGGCCCTGGACTTGGCGTTAAAGCAACATTCAGCCCTGTGACCGTAGAGTGAGTACCGGGCATTTTGCGTGCGCTACCACTTGGTGCACAGTCGACCACGGCAAATGCGTAGTTCCATCACTGGGCTGGGCTCCCAGCACGATCAGGTCGGCGTCGCGCACCGCCGCCGTGGTCACGATTGCCTGCCATGCAGAACCGTATTCGATGACAGTGGCCGGCCCATATGCCAGAGTAGCGTCCTTGGGGACCATTCCCTGCAACCGGCAAGTGCACTCTTCAGTCTGACTCGGACTGGAATCGCAGGTCGAAGAGCTCTCGAGGACGTGCATCAGCGTGAGCCGCGCCCCAAACTCTTCGGCCATTGCGATCGCGAACGGAGCAACTTTGAGCGATGCAGCCGTAAGGTTCGCAGCGTATAGGATATGCTGCAACTCCAGTTCAACTGGGGCAAGCGCTTTTGCCTTGCCCTCGAATTGCGGCAACCGGACTCTGCCGGTGGTTCGCGGGCCGACCGTCAGAACGGGGCAGGGCGCATGCCGGAGAATGTCCTCGGCTACGGAACCAAGCAGTAACTTTTCGAATCCGATTCGCCCGCGGGTTCCAACCACAATCAAATCAATCTCGTTCTCCGCAATAATGCTTCGAAGATTCGGCCAAACTTTGCCATGACGGAGGTAGCTGCGCCACGGAATTCCACTCCCTCTGGTGATGATTGCATCGATCTTTTCTTTCGCCGTCGTGTTGGCGTCTTCGTACAGGGTTCCGAAGGTCACGTAGTCGACACCGCCGGTCATGAGCAGCAGGCCTGTATCGGAAATAACGTGCACCACATGCAGTGTGCTTCCAAATTTGCGGCAAATCGCCGTGGCGTAGGGCAGCGCGGCTTCGGATGTGGTCGAGAAATCTGTTGCGTACAGAACGTTTTTGACGGAAATCGCGGCTAATTGCTCTTTGGTTTCGGGTGTGTCTTGCTTGAACGCCAGAACGTGCATGTGACACCTCCCCGCATAACTTATGGTTACACCTTGGGAAGTGTTTCGGCGATGGCGGGTGATACTGATGGCCGTGACCGCCGTCACATTAAGCGCATTGAGCATTGCCAACAGCAGAATCGGACGAGAACCGGTTTTAAGCAAAGCCGTCGGGCTGGCTCACCGGTCCCAGTCTTCGCTGGTGATCCACCACGTCAGACCCAGCCGCAATCGCCTTCAGATCAACTTCGAGGAGCATAGGAGTTTTTACCTTTGCCTCCAGGAACCGCGACGCGGTTGCCAGGTCAAAGCAGCCGGTTTGCTCCAGCAAGGCGCCCATCATGACGATATTGGCAGCTTTCGCCGAGCCAAGCTTGTCGGCGATTTCTGAGGCGGGAATGCAATATACCTGCGCGTCCGGAGCAGGGAGGTCCGCGGGCAGGTCGTGACTGTTATAGAGAATGAACCCGCCCGCGGGAACCTGATGGGCAAACCTTCGAAGGGATAGTTCATTCATCGCGATCAACACATCCGGCTTCGAGGTCAGCGGCGAGCCTATACGATTCTTGGAGAGTGATACCCAGCAGTGTGCGCTGCCCGAGCGCATTTCGGGACCGTACGAGGGCAACCAACTCACCTCAAGTCCTTGCTCCGTCCCCATCTCAGCCAGCAGTTGACCGAGTAGCAGAACACCCTGTCCTCCAAAACCGGCGATGTTGACGCTGAGATCCTTGAATGAGCGATTGCGCTTGCCTGGGGCCTGACCGGCGTTGGTTTCCGCAGAGATTCCCAGAACGTCCGCGACTGGTCTCTGCGCCGGAGCATTGTCCATGGGTAATGGTTCTTTACGATCACGGAAGACGGCGAGCGGGAACTCCGGAACCATTTTTTCGAGCACCCATTTTCGCGCCACGATTGGGTCCTTATTCCAAATTGTTGGGCAGGGCGAAAGAATCTCGACGAAGGAGAAGCCGGCTCCATCGCGCTGCAGCTCCAGTGCCCTGCGCACCGCTTTCCGCGCACGCATAATATTTTTGTTGTCGCATAGGGCCACGCGCTCGATGTAGACCGGAGCTCGTAACGTCGCGAGAAGCTCGGCCATGTGTATGGGAAAGCCCTCATTGGCCGGGCGGCGTCCCCAGGGCGAAGTTGTACTCTTTTCTCCTACCAGCGTCGTCGGCGCCATCTGGCCGCCGGTCATGCCGTAGATTCCGTTATTCACGAAAAATACTGTGATCTTTTCCCCGCGATTGGCTGCGTGGATAATTTCCGCAGTGCCGATGGCAGCCAGGTCCCCATCACCCTGATACGAAATGACGATTTTGTCCGGAGAGGCGCGCTTGATTCCCGTTGCTGCCGCCGGTGCGCGGCCATGCGCCACCTGCACATTTCCTACATCGAAGTAGTAGTAAGCGAAAACTGAGCAGCCGACGGGACTCACAAAAATGGTGTGGTCCTGCAAACTCAAATCTTGCAGAGCTTCCGCGATCAGCTTGTGTACAACGCCGTGGCCGCATCCCGGGCAATAGTGCGTCTGGTGCTGCAGGTCAGATTTGCGTTCGAAGAGATCAAAGAACACCGTGGACCGGGAGTGGGCCGGAACATAAGTTTTCGCGCTTGTCACTTCGTCTTTGTCTTTGACGTCAGTCGCCATTTTCTCGTACCTCCGGCCAGCCTATGTTCGCGAGAACTTCTGTCCGCGAAGGAATGCGCACTTCGACTTGCTCACGCAACTCCTCCACCGATGGAACGTTGCCGCCCATGCGGGCGTAGAAATCGACGCGATTTTTTCTATTCAATGACAGCCGCACGTCTTCCAGCATTTGGCCGTTGCTCAACTCCACAACCAAGACATCGGAGACTCCGGCTGCGGCTTTGAGCAATGCCTTCGCGGGAAAAGGCCAGAGCGTGATGGGCCGAAACAAGCCTACAGGCAAGCCTTCCGCTCGCGCTTTTTCCACCATCGACCGCAGAACACGGGAGACGATACCATAGCCAACTACCAGGATCTCAGCGTCGTCGGTGCAATATTGTTCCCATCGCGGCTCGCTGTTTTGCGCGCGGATGTACTTTGCCTCCATTTGCCGATTGTGCTCTTCCAGTTCGTCGCTTTCCAGGTAAATGGAACTGACCACGTTGGCGCGGGTTTCAGGGGTTCCCTTCACCGCCCACGGTCTAGGAGGAACTTTAGTGTCGAAATATTCGAGATCGAGCGCTTCCATCATTTGACCGATGAAGCCGTCAGCCAGCACAACAGCAGGATTGCGGTATTTGTCGGCGAGATCGAAGGCCAACATCGTAAGGTTGGCCATCTCTTGTACAGAAGCCGGCGCCAACACGATGTTGCGGTAGTTCCCGTGGCCTCCGCCCTTTACCGTGGCAAAATAGTCGCTCTGCTCGGGAGCTATGTTGCCAAGGCCCGGTCCGCCGCGCATTACATCGACAACAACGCATGGCAGCTCTGCTCCCGCCAGGTACGACATACCCTCTTGCATCAGGCTGAGGCCGGGGCCCGAGGAGGCGGTCATTACGCGGACCCCGGCAGCCGCTGCGCCATAGACCATGTTGATGGCGGCGACTTCGCTTTCAGCCTGTACAAAAGTCCCACCGACCTGCGGCAAGTAGCGGGCCGCAGCCTCGGCGATCTCGCTGGCCGGCGTAATGGGATACCCATAATAGGCGCTGCAGCCGGCGAGAATTGCTCCCTTCATTACCGCTACGTTGCCTTTGCAGAGTTGCCGCATAGTTTTCTGCGCCTCCTCAGCTTTTCCAGTTCTTCAGCCAACCAGCGAGAAAATAACGGTGATGGTGGTCTCCACCTCAACCGGTTGTCCGTTCAACAGGTATGGCTTGTAACGCCATTGCCGAACCGCCTCAATAGCGGCAGGCACCAGCATCGGGTGTCCACTCACCAATTGCAGATCCTGAATGTTGCCTTCTCTATCGATAATGGCCTTCAAGATAACGCTGCCTTCAATGCGGGCCGCCTTGGCTAACGTAGGATACGGCGGCTGCACTTTGTGCAGCAGCAAGCCCGCGGTCACGCCTTGGGAAATTCGTATTCTCTGTGGCACCAGCGGCTGAAATTTCGGCACGAAAGCTGTGTTTGCTGAGTTGACGATGCCACCAATCACGCCTCCCAGTTGCCCACCCGGAATTCCACCGGGCACACCTCCGACCACACCACCTGCTCCGGGCATTGGAGGGGGCGCTTCCTCTTCCTTTATCATTTGCACTTTCTGCGGAATTTTGGATGGAGTGCGCAGTGATCCGCTGGAAAGCAAGTCGCTTTCAATCTGTTTCGTTATCTTGGCGACTTGTTGCTCCGCCGACGGTGGAGGTGGTGGTGGCGGCGGAGCCTCCAAGAATGTCAGCAGCTGCGATTTCGGTAGCTGTTCAGTGAAATAGAGCGGTATGAGGAGCAACACGCCCAGCATCATGCACTGAATAATAAAAGACGTGACTGTCGCCCACGTCTGCCGGCCCCTCTGGCCATCGTACTGAAGCAGGCTGTCCGAGAACATCGGGCGGAACTGCACTGGCTCTGTCATCAGACGTTCCACCGAGGCTGCCGGAATCTCGCGCCGCTGCACCTGCTGAGTCCCTCTAACTTCTGGCTCCCGGACTTCGATTGTGCCTTTCATGGCCGCTCACCCTCTCTCGAGCAATTTATGAAACAAGAATTTTTCCTCAAGATCTGCAACGCCTTCCCCCGCCGGCGCACCCACTCTGGCTTTGACTGTCGATGCCAGCCGGTAAACTGTGATCGCCCCTGGCTCCGGGCAGCAATAAAAACAGATACCGCATCCGGAACATTCGTTTCCTCTATAATGTGCCGGGTGCACGCCGTACGAACTCAACTCCTCGGCGAGTTCAAGACACTTGGGCGGGCACGACTCCACACAGAGCCCGCAGCCTTTACACTCATCGACGTTGATTGTGACCTTGCCTCGTGCCTGCGGTGCCATCTTCACCTCGACGCGGCCAGTTCCGCTCCCTGAGGCCGCTTCAACCATTTGGTCTTCTCGCAGTAGTCGTACAGCCCTTCGCGAAACTTGGGATGGGCAATCTCGATCAGCGCCTTCGCCCGATCGCGCACCGTCTTGCCGTGGAGGAAAGCGACTCCGTACTCCGTCACCACATATCGAATCAGGCCTCGCGAAGTAACCACTCCTGCTCCGAGACTCAGGGTCGGCACAATTCGCGAAATCCTGCCGTCTTTGGCGGTTGAACATAAGGCGATGATTGGCTTGCCGCCTTTCGAACTGGCAGCGCCCCGAATGAAATCGACCTGTCCACCAATCCCGCTGTAGAACTGGGTGCCGATCGAATCAGAGGATACTTGGCCAGTCAGATCGACCTGTAACGCAGAATTGATTGCGACCATGTTGTCATTGCGGGCAATCGACAATGGAGAATTCGTGTAGGAGGTGGGATGAAATTCAAAGATTGGGTTGTTATCGACGAAATCGAACAGCTTCCTTGTGCCCAGCGCAAAACCTAAGATGATTTTGCGCGGCTTGAAGTTCTTGCGGGCGCCAGTGATCACACCCGTCTCGATGAGAGGTATCACACCCTCCGACACCATCTCGCTATGCACTCCAAGATCTTTGCGGTCTCTAAGGAATGACAGAACTGCGTCGGGGATGCCACCAATGCCTGTCTGCAAAACAGCGCCGTCGTCGATAAGACTAGCCACGTTCTTAGCGATGGCGATTTGCGTATCGCCAATCTTCGCGCCGGTTGCTTCGCACAACGGGCGTGACGATTCCACGATCGCATTAATGTCATTCACGTGGATAAAACTGTCGCCAAACGTCCGCGGCATCTGGTCATTGATTTGGGCGATTACATAGCGGGCGCATTTAGCGGCGGTGAGAGACGTGTCCACACCAACGCCAAAACTGCAGAATCCATGCGAGTCGGGCGGGCAAAGCTCTATCAGTGCAACGTCGATCGGCATTGCGCCGCTTTCAAAAAGATCTTCTATCTCACTTAGATTGATTGGCGTGTAGTCGGCACGCCCGTCGTTGATGGCCTCCCGCACATTGGGGCCGATGAACATGGCGTTGTGCCGGAAGTGCGCCGCCATTTCAGGTGCCGCGTAAGGAGCGCAACCCATGGTCATCATGTGAACGATTTCCACGTCATTCACATAAGGAGCACGCCGAATTAGCGCTTGCACCAGAGTTTCCGGTTCGGCGCAACCGGGCTGGATGTACACTCGCATTCCTGAGTGCACCCGCTCCAGCGCTTTATCAGCGGTTTGAACCTTGTTCTTGTATTCCGTCTCCCACGACATTTTCATGTCCCCGGCTGGTCCGCGTTTCGTTTCTTATCTCCAATCCCGGCAGGTTCTTCGATTGCCCACTCATAGCCCACAGCAGCGGAATGGATGGCGCGGTCAAAAAATTGATCCAGCAGTTGCAACAATTCCTGTCTTCCCAGGATCTCTACGGGCCGGCCGGGATAAGCCTCGTCCAAAATGAACTCCCAGAGATTGTGCTTCGTTAAGATGATGGCCCAGATCAGCTCACTCAGCGGCACCCCTTGTTGGGCGCGACGAGTACCGATCGCCGTATAGCGCTCTGCAATATCCGCTTCGTTTTTGTGGAGCAACCACTCGCCCAAGTGGCGATAAATCTCGTTCACCATGCGCTTGAGGTCTTCGGCGGGAACCTTGCCGTAGTTTTCGGTGTGGGGGGACTGCTGAACCTTCCGCAACAAGCTGCTGGCCAAGGCGTCGGAGCGGTCTTCAATGAGACGGACGAACCTGTAGGTGATAATCATGGCCGCCTCCCTCCACCTCTTCATCGTGATTTTCGATCTGCAGGATCGAAAACGGCGATGATGTACAACACGCCTGCTTGTGACTGGGGTCACCAAAAACTACGTGTCGCGGAGGTGCCGTAACGTTGACCGTCACCGCCCCTCCCGCCACGACCGTGGGCGGCGTTGGGGCAGCGATCACGGTGAAGGCTGTCACCGCGGTCTCGAAGTCTAGGAAAATTAAAATTTCGTGTTCGATGCGAAACGAGGCATTTGGCAGCCGGTAGAGTGACTGTCGCCAATTGGAACTAGCACTCCAGATCGTTCTGCGGAAGCGAAGTTATGGCTGTTTGGGATTAAAGGGGACAAACGGTCGGCTGGACGATCGGAACGGTGGGATTCCGGGGGCGAGCTGAATGGTTTTGCTGTCTTCACACATGCGCACGTGGCATTAAGACTTGTTCGAAGAGAAATGACTTCGTGGCTAAGGAGGCCGTATACGACTCGCATCAGTTTCCAGAAAGGCAATGTATTCACCCGGACAACGGAGCGCGGAACGGTCCACGTTATTCGTTATCGGGTGCGTTCGGCAGATGGCAAGTGGCGGCACAAAGCCGAGACAGTAAATACTCTGCGCCGCAAGGATGCGGAGCGGATATCGGCAGAGCGTCTGCGAGAGGTCAACAGGGGGCTGAGGCTCCCGGTTGAAATCACTTTCGCCAAATATGCCGCTGGACACTGGGAGACTTACATCTCTCAAAACCTGAAACCTTCAACCCAGGCATCTCATCGCTCAAACGTGAAAGCGCATCTTTTGCCAATGTTCGGTAAACGTCGGCTCTCGGAAATCAGTCCTGTCCAAGTGATGGATTTGCCCAAGGACAAGGCTGCTGGAGGATTAAAGCCGAAGTCTCCGCTGAACCTGTATGTCCTGTTGCAGAAGATGCTCAACCTGGCGGTGGCCTTGGAACTCTTGAACTTGAATCCGATGCAACGGGTTCCGAAGCCCAAGGTCGAGCGAATCGGGAAGCCGTCTCTCTCGCCAGCTCAAGTCAAAACGATTGCAGACAACATGCCTCAGAATCTCAAAGCGCTTG
>JBEKBW010000100.1:0-17743 GCA_050015215.1 Candidatus Sulfotelmatobacter sp. | reverse complement strand
GGAAAAATGGGGAGTTGCTCGGGGAGGCACCGCTAGGCAATCGAAAAGACATTCGCAACGCGGTGGAAGCCGCACACAAGGCGGCGGGCTGGGCGAAGACGAGCGCCCACAATCGCGCGCAGGTTTTGTATTACATGGCGGAGAATCTCTCGCTGCGCCAGGAAGAAATTGCGCGGCGGCTAGCGGCGAGCGTGGGAGAGCCGCAAGCGGCAAAGGAAGTTGCGGCGAGTATCGAGCGAATTTTTTTCTATGCAGCCTGGGCCGACAAGTTTGATGGGGCTGTGCACAACCCGCCGTCGCGGACCATTGCCTTGGCTATGAACGAGCCGATCGGAACCGTCGGAATTGTGTGTCCCCATGAGGCGCCTTTATTGGGTTTAGTTTCGCTAGTTCTGCCGGTTTTGGCGGTGGGCAATACAGCAGTCGTCGTCCCTTCGGAAACTTTCCCGCTTATCATCGGCGATCTTTACCAGGTCTTCGATACCAGCGATCTTCCCGGCGGCGCGGTGAATTTAGTCACGGGCCGCACGTCTGAACTTCTGAAGACTCTCGCGGAACATGATGACGTGGATGCGATTTGGTGCTTCTCCGATCAATCGAAGGCGGCTGCGGCCAAATCGTTTTCCGTGGGTAACTTGAAGCAGGTGTTCACCAACGAAGGCCGCGCCATCGATTGGTTTGATCCGAAGCAAGGCGAGGGACGCTGGTTCCTGCAGCACGCTACTCAGGTGAAGAACATCTGGGTTCCTTACGGGGAATGACCCGAGTTTTCCCAGCGCTCACCTCAATCACGTTGACACGCCGCGCCGCGGCAAATACACTCGGCGGTCGCAGTAGTCTTGCACATCACTATGCCTCGCCGGCCACGAGTTGCCGTTATCGGCAGCGCCAACATCGATCTGACAACGTTTGCGGAGCGTTTCCCGAAGCCGGGCGAAACCATATTTGGCCAGAGGTTCGACCTTGGTTTTGGGGGGAAGGGTGCGAACCAGGCGGTCGCCGCACGGCTTTGTGGAGCTGACGTGTTCATGGTGGCGCGGGTTGGGAACGATCTTTTCGGTCCAGCCACAATTGAAAACTTCAAAAAGCTCGGCATAGACACAACCCACGTCAAGCAAATCGAGGGATTGTCCAGCGGCGTTGCTCCCATCTTCGTTGAACCTAACGGCCAGAATCGCATTCTGGTGGTGAAGGGAGCGAACGACGCTCTGAAACCGGCGGACGTTGACGCCGCTGCCGACGTGTTGAAGGCATGCGACTGCATCGTGCTGCAGTTTGAAATTCCGCTGGAGACGGTTTTTTACGCGGTGGCTTTTGCGCGTCAGAACGGCATTCGATGCATCGTGAATCCGGCGCCTGGACAGCCTGTAGATATGCATGGTCTGTCTAGTCTCGACTATTTCGTTCCCAACGAGAGCGAGGCCGAAACGATAACCGGCTTTCGGGTGCGGAATGTCGATGAGGCGAGGCAATGCGCTGAGAAGCTGTTGGCAAGCGACATACGCCGCGTGATCATTACGCTTGGTTCCCAGGGAGCTTTGCTGGCTGGCCGAGGCTTGGCCGAACATGTCCCTCCTTATGCGGTGAAGAGCATCGATAGCACGGGCGCTGGGGACGCGTTCATCGGCAGCTTCGCGGTGTTCCTCGGCGAGGGATTGAGCGAGCTAGAGGCGGTGCGACGGGCCAACCTGTATGCAGGCCTTTCTACGACAGGCGTGGGAACGCAGAAATCGTTCTACGATCGCAGGCGATTCGACGCGGAGTGGGCGTCTCGTGCGAACGTTTGAAAACTCGACGCTGTTTAATATTTGACTTGCGGCCGAATCGGTTTTATCAAGATCATCCCATCTCTTCGTAGTGCCGATTTATTGGTGTGCCAGTTCGAAAATTTGCTGGCATCAATCTCGTGTCTTTGTCGGAAAAGTCTTGACTTCGGAAGGACTTGCCCTTTATAACGCCACTCTACGGCCCAAGACCTCCTGTGCACTCGCGGAAGCCAACATCTTCTCGTCTTCGGTGCGGGCCGATAAAGGGGACGTAATGAATAAGAGGACGCTGCTCGGAGTCGTTTTCTTTTCCCTTGTATGCTTGCTTTGCCCACTACTGTTCTGCCCACTTGTCTACGGACAGGCGACCGGAAGTTTTTCGGGGACGATTACTGACAAGGCCGGCGCGGTGATTTCCGGGGCGACAGTCAACGCCGTATCCCAAGAGACGGGGCTGACTCGCGATACGAAGACTGACGACTCTGGCCATTACATAATTCCGCTGTTGCCCGTCGCTGATTACACCATCCGAGTGCAATTCCAGGGATTTCAAACCACCGAGCAGAAGAATATTCGACTGCAGGTTGACGAGCATCGTGAGATCGACTTCACCTTGGTGCCGGCTTCGGTTTCGTCGACGGTCGAGGTTAACGCCACTGAGGTTGCGGTCGAAACCGCTAACTCTACTCTTGGACAAGTGATCACCTCGGAGCAGGTCGCCGATCTTCCGCTGAACGGGCGGAATTTCACGCAATTAGCCACGCTTACTCCGGGAACAACCTCCTCCACCAGCCCCGTGAGTTTCTTCACCAGTGCGGCCAGCAGCGAGGCCGCGACACGCGGTTCTTTTTCGCTGTCCTCCGGCGGTTCGCGCGAGCAGGAAACGGACTGGCTGCTCGACGGCAACGACAACAATCAATTGGATGAAGGCGGCATCGCAATTTTCTCGGAAATCGATGACATTCAGGAATTCAAGGTGTTGACCTACAACTACTCCGCCGAATACGGAGAGCGCGCGGGCCCTACGGTATTGGTGACCACGAAATCGGGATCGAACCAGTTTCACGGTTCGCTGTTTGAGTTTTTCCGCAATACAGACTTGGATGCCACTCGCTATTTCTTTACGTCGAAGCAGAAATTCAATTTGAATCAGTTTGGAGGGTCTCTGGGCGGCCCGATCCGGAAGGACAAGACGTTTTTCTTTCTGGATTATCAGGCTAAGATGCAGCGCGAGGGGGTGCCGTTTACCGGGTTTGTACCAACCGCTGGAATGACTACGCCCTTCGACGCGGCAGGCGACTATGATTTCAGCAGTGATCCACTTGGCATCACGCCTACAAATCCTTACGCGGGCGGAGCTGCCTTTCAATGCGTGCCCGGAACCAAGACACCTGAGCCGGTAAATCCAGCTACCGGAACACAATCTGCAGGCCAGGCCTGCGCCACGATTCCAGCGGCGTTGGTCAATCCGGCCGGTGCGAGGGTAGCGATGCTTTACCCCTCGCCTAACGCAAACCCCGCGGGCGGCTTCAACTACGAGAACCAGCCCACAAGAAAGCTCAACGAGGGAACATGGGACGTCCGGCTCGACCACAATTTTTCCAGCAAGGATTCTGCATTCGGCCGCTTCAGCTACGATCAGGCGACAAACTTTGTCCCCGGTGGTTCACCGACTTGGTCTGAGGCCAACGCTTTTGGAAGCAACCAGCACATTGAAAACCACGGACGCAACGCTGTTGTGACCGAAACCCACGTCTTTTCGCCTAACCTCATCAACCAGGCCACCTTCGGCTACAACCGGATTTTCAACCACATTCTCTCGTTTGGCACGGGTACGTGCGAAGCGGCGCTGCTCGGTATCCCGGGCGCGGATTTGGCCAGTTCGTGCGACAGCATCACTGGTTATCCCCCAAGTCTGAACCAGGCACCGCAGGAATGCGTGAGCTGCGGACTGACATCGTTCGATATGTCAGCCTACTTCTCTATTGGTGATCGCGGATACGCTCCTTACCAGGGCGGCACCAACGTTTATTCACTTTCCGACACGCTGGACTTTATTCATGGCAAACACGAGATCCGTGCCGGATTGGTGTTTCGCGCCGAGGAAATGAATATCAGAAACAATGCGTTCCAGGACGGCTTTGTTGTAAACGTTGGCTCCGCGACCGGAGACAACATTGCCGATTTACTTCTGGGCAGTATGGGAGTTTTTGCGGCGCACGATCAAACATTTCTCGGGGCAACCACGGGACGCCGCTGGAAACTGTTTCGTCCCTTTGTGCAGGACAATTGGCGGGTTAGCAACAATCTGACTTTGAACTTAGGTTTTGCCTGGGCCTTGGCAACGCCGGAAACCGAGGAGGCGAATCGCCAGGCAAATTTCGACGTTGCAACTCTTACGTGGTTCGTGCCGTCGGGCAGCCCCGGGATCAGCGGTTGCGCGACTTGTGTGACAACCGACGGACGGGTCGGCATCCAATTTGACAAAACTGCTCTGGAGCCGCGAATCGGATTCGCATGGAAACCGATGGGCAGCGAGAAAACCGCTGTTCGCGGAGGGTACGGCATTGTGCACGATTCCGCCTGGAACCAGGGGGGACAGGGATTGTGGCAGAATCCACCGTATTATGCGGAAGTGGACACTGGGGGCCTCTGCGCTACTCCTACGAGCACCGGCTGCGGTCTCTCGAATGGCTTCCTTGTGGCGGCTGGCACACCATCTTCCACGCCCGTTGCGGGCGGCGCGGTCTTGAGCTCGCCGGTGAATCCTCTGCTCTACACCGGAACCATTCAATCGGAGAACCGCAACTTCAAGCAGGGGATCATTCAGCAATTTAACCTGAACGTAGAGCGCCAGTTGCCGGGGAATGTGGTGCTGACGGTGGGCTACGGCGGCTCCCGCACTGCTCACATTCTGGTTGGCCAGTTCAACGAAAACCTCAACGACCCCGGCGCGTGCGGCGTTGTCTCTGGCTACACGCTGGGTTGCGGCTTTGGATTCTTCCCTTACACAGCGAACCAGCCTGGCGGAGGAATCTTTCAAAGCGTTGACATCAACAACAGCATCGGCGCGGCCCGTTATGACTCGCTGCAGGTCAAAGCTGAAACCAAGAGCGCGCGGCACGGGCTGTATGCTCTGATCGGCTATACCTACTCTCGCAATTTCGACACCGGGCTGACCGACGGGCTCGGTACCAATCCTGGCGCGTTGTATTATCCATTGCCCGGGACCGCGAAACTTGATTGGGGCTTGTCTCAACTAAACCTCAACGACAGTTTCACCGCCAGCATCCTTTATGACTTGCCCTTCGGCAAAGGCAAACCTTACGGCAGCAACTGGAGCGGTGCCACTGATGCCGTTCTTGGGCACTGGCAAGTGAATTTGATTGAGAGAGCGACTTCAGGATTTCCGTTGTTCGTCGTGGATAGCAGCAACCCATCGGGCGTAGATTTCTCTTACAACGGCAACACCTTTGAGCGTCCGAACCAGGTGGGGGATCCTAACAAGCCCGGGGACGAAGGTGGCCAGACCGGCTGCCCCTCGCAGGTCCACACATTGCAATTCTGGTTTAACCCGTGCGCGTTCGCGAAGGCTCCTGCTGGCGAACTTGGAACAGCTCCACGCGCTCCGGTTTACGGCCCGCGTTTTGTGAACACGGATTTTTCGGTGATCAAGAACTTTCCTTTATCCCTCCACGAGGGCATGAATCTGCAATTCAGGGCTGAGTTCTTTAATCTATTCAACCACGCCCAGTTCTTCCTCAACGGTGTGGCCGGCACAGGCGAGCAAGACATTAATACCCCCTCAAGTTTTGGAGTGATTAACAACACGGTAAACAACCCGCGTCTGGTTCAGTTTGCGCTTAGGCTTAACTTCTAAGACAAGGCCGGACGTTGCGCTAGCGTGAAATTGCAATGTATTAGTGCGGTAGAGAAGAGGGCGTTGAATCCCTCATCTCATACACAAACTGCTGCAGTTCGTGCTGCTGGCGATCGACCTCCTGCGTTTTCTGGCGCGATATTTCTTGGTATTTCTGCATTTCTGTGTGCGCTTTTGCGGTTTCTCCTGTCTGGTTGTAGAGGCGCGCCAGGCGATAGTGGGCTTGTTCAAGCTGGGGATCGATCTCGATGGCGTGTTGATAGTTTGAGATTGCGTTGGAAGAATCTCCACGCTGCGAGTAGAGGTTGCCGAGTTCCAGATACGCAAGACTGAACTTCGGATCGAGATGGGCGGACTTCTCCAGCAGGGATTGAATTTGATCGAGATGCACTGAGTCCTCGGCGGAACTTCCCTGCTTCGACAGAGCGGCGGCATAGTAGTAGTTGGCCAGCGAATTCTGAGGCTCTAGCTGGGCAAAGCGCGCGAGCCTTTCCACGATCTCATTCGATTCCACGGCCTCGGGGGCTTGCATCTTTCCCATGAAAATGTAGGGATTGGGATCATTGGGATTCAGATCTGAGGCTGCGCACAAATGCTTCACCGCCTGATCGTATGAGCCGTGAGAATACCAGGCCGAACCGAGCCCGGTGAGCAGTCTTATCGAATGCGGAAACAGGCGATTGCCCTTTGTGAAAACCTCGATGGCAGGCTCCGCCGCGCGATGCAGGAGCAGTTCGGCTCCCCAATCGAAATAATTCGTCTCGCTTGGGCTCAATTCGGCCGCCAGTTGATAATCTCGAACCGCGCCTAGCGGATCGCCCAATTTCTCGTCAATATCCCCGAGCAAATGATGCAGATCTGCTTGCTGTTGCGAGTTCCTTTGCGTGGTGAGCAAGGTGCGGACATGATTGCGGGCGAGTTTGAACGCTCCTGCCCCCTGATAGGCGCGTGCCAATTCGTACGCGTTGTCAAAGTCTCCGGGACTGGTTTTGTAAGCGCGTTCAAGGTATGGGATTCCCTCCCGCGCTTTGGCTTTGTCGACCAGGAGCTTGCCCAGACGATGATTGGTGTTGAAGGCATTTGGCTGGCGAACCAAGTCCTCACGCAGGAGTTTTTCTTCGCTGGCATTTGCGGACTCGGTCCCGGAATTTACTGGCGAATCCTTTAGCGAAGCAGTGGCGGCGGCGAGGCTGTCGCGGTTTCGGACGACAGCTTGAGACCCATGGCCGCCCAAGTTTGTTGTGTCACTCACGCCTGCAACAGTGAAATGTGGCTCGTCGAAAAATTCGGGTTGGGTTGAAGATGGCTCCGGCTGGAGTTGGTTCTCGGCTGCGAGAGTCAGGTCGATCGTTTTAGATTTGTCCCCCTGCAAGACCAACTGCGCGGAGGTCGCGCTACCCCCGCCGACCTTTTGTGCGCGAAAAGTATAAACGCCGGGATGAATCTTAAAATGATAGGCGCCTGCTGAATCGGTAAGCGCTGTTAGAGGCTGCGTGCCGTTCGCCTGAAGGGAAATTGTGACCCCTGCCACAGGCAGGCCATTCGAACTTCGAACTACTCCCTGCAACTGGGCCGATGCCATTTCGCTTTGGGATTTGCTCCGCTGCTGACCAGATTGTCCCGAGACTGCGGAGTTGGCGAACAGGCACAGGAGAACGAGCGTGAGCGTTAAATTCGGGTTAGAGCCCATAGTGAGCCGTCGCATGACCACCGCGTTGGTCGGAATTCTAGTTGTTCAATCGACGGTTCGCAATTGTTCGAGCAGCAGAAGTAAGCCGGGCGCTCTGTGGTACATTGGCCTGTTCAGTCGAGGTCTTCCTGCACTCCAGGGCTCTCGCAATGAGCGTCTTCTTATCCAAGGAGAAGAATGATGCGAAGTGAATCAAATGACCAGCAACACCATCCGCACGAGCCTACGGCGGGACATTTGAATTGCGGAAGTCTCTTCGGTTGCGGCGAAGTAAACGGAACCGGCGTGTTCCGCGAGGACATCAAGGATGCTGCCTTCGGCAAGCGGGCTGCCGACCGACTGCTTCACATGGATGAGATGAATCAGGAACAGCTCGACGCTCTTCTGACCGCCCGAGGCCGCTCTCGCCGCGAGTTACTACGTGCCAGTAGCTTTATGGGAGCGCTGGCGGGCATTGGGCCATGGTTCAACAAATTAGCTTTTGGCGAGCGCAGGTTCGGCAACGTTTCGAACCTAAACAACGGTTTAGATGGGTTTGGAGGCGGCGGCAGCACGGACAACGATGATAAGGACCGTGTCTACGTGGTTGAATCCAACGATAAGACCGTGCATCTCGGGGTGTACGACACGACGCTTGAACCCGTTCTTAAGATCGATTCCGGCGACACCGTTAGCTTTCCTAATACTTGGTCACATTTTTTGAACCAGATGCAGCCGGGGGTCCCCATTGAAACTTTGGCGAAGCTGCGCCTCAGCAACCCGGGAAGGGGGCCACATTCGATCGTCGGGCCAATTTACGTGAATGGCGCCGAGCCCGGCGACGTGCTGGAAATTCGCTACAAGCGCCTTCGGCCATTCGATTGGGGAGCCGTTTTCAATAACCCCGGATCAATCGGAACTGGTTTGTTGGCTCAGGATTTTCCGGAAGGTCAGGTGAAATATCTCAAGCTCGATCTTCCTAAGATGACCGCGGAGTTTAATCGCACCATTCACATTCCGCTCAGACCGTTTCAGGGAACGCTGGGCGTGGCGCCGCCTGACGGCTACTATCCTGCGTTGAGTCCAGGAGTAACCAGCTCCGTTCCGCCGGGCCCGCATGCCGGCAATACCGATCTCAGCGAGATGGCCGAGGGTTCGACGATGTACGTCCCGGTTTGGAAGGCAGGAGCGCTGATCTACACGGGCGATTCCCACGCGATGCAGGGTGACGGTGAGATCAATCTTAGCGCGCTCGAAACGCGCATGCAGGAGTTGCGCATCCAAGTCGTGCTGCACAAACAGAAGCATTTCGCGTGGCCGGTGGCGGAAACTGCGACGCACTGGATAACGCTCGGACTTGACAAGGACCTCAATGTGGCCATGGCTTCGGCGGCCCGCAATGCCATCAACTTCCTCGCCGATCACGCCGATCTCACCAAGCTGGACGCCTACGCGCTGTGCAGCATCGCGGTCAGCTTCCGGGTTACGCAGGTCGTCGACATTGTTCGCGGAGTTCATGCGATGATTCCGAAAACGATTTTCGCGGAGGGGTTGCGGAAGCAGATCTCGGTTGTGTAGGGTCAGGTCTCGGAGAAAACCTAATGTTTACGAGCGTGACGAGTTGCAGGATTGCACTTCTTGCCGTTCTAATGGTGTGGGCGATCACTATGCAGGCAAAAACGAGCGTCACCAAGCAGCCGTTTGGACATACAGCGGACGGAACCGCGGTCGATATTTATACACTGGCTGATGGTAAGGTCGAAACCCGCATTACGAACTATGGTGGGATCATCGTTTCCCTGCGGGCGCCCGACCGGAATGGAAAGCTGGATGACATCGTTCTCGGCTATGACTCGCTGGATCAGTACATCGCCAAAACGGCATACTTTGGGGCGATTATCGGCCGCTATGCGAACCGGATTGCGCACGGGACTTTTCAACTTGACGGCAAGACTTACTCCATACCCAAGAACGATGGCGACAACGTTCTCCACGGCGGCATTCGCGGCTTCGACAAGGTGGTTTGGGCGGCCAAAGAGATCAAAGACGGAATTGAGTTGACGTATGTTAGCAAGGACGGTGAGGAAGGATTTCCCGGGACATTGACGACAACGGTGCGCTACACGTTGGATGGAGGCGCGCTGCGGATTGAATATTCGGCGACCACCGACAAAGATACAGTCTTGAACCTCACGAACCATTCTTATTTCAATCTTGCCGGTCAGGCGAATGGCGAGGTCTTAGGACATATTGTTAAAATCGACGGCTCACGAATTACGCCTGTGGATGCGTCCTTAATTCCTACTGGTGAAGTGAAATCGGTGAAAGACACGCCGTTTGATTTTCTCAAGCCGCACTCGATTGGCGAGCGCATCAATGCCAATGATGAACAGTTGCGGTTTGGAATGGGATATGACCAGAACTTCGTCCTGGATCACCGCGAAGACCGCTTGTCCGAGGCAGCCGAGGTGTATGAGCCGACGACCGGACGGATTTTGCGCGTCCTGACCACCGAACCCGGCTTGCAGTTTTACTCGGGGAATCATCTGGATGGTTCGATTACCGGCAAGCAGGGCCGCGTCTATAAACCGCGCGTTGCTTTCTGCCTGGAGACGGAACATTTTCCCGATTCCCCGAATCATCCGAACTTCCCGACCACGGAATTGAAACCGGGGCAGAAATTTCACAGCATCACGGTATTCGAATTCAGCGCCGGCACGCGCTGATCGTGGTAATTTCTCCGCGAGCAACTGTCTACATGGGAGCGCCGCTCTGAACCGGCCTGCGAAGAACCATCCGGGTGAGCTTAATCGGCTCGAACTGAACCGCCGGGACTTTCTCTTCCGCTGCTGCCAGGGAGCATCGATGGCGATGCTACCGGCGGGCGTGGGGCGCTTCGCCGTACCGGCCATCAATGGTTTTCCCGGCGTAAGCTCTGCTTCGAACGGCCAGTTTTACTTAACTCCGCGCTATCGATCCAGTAGGCCGCTCGATGCGCTGCTAATGAATACGAAGTCCGGGTCCGATGATTTCATCACGGAGAAATACGCGGATCGGATTGCAGAGATATTCACGGCCTGGAGTTTGGGTCTGCGGCAATCGCCGCACAACACGTTTGTGATCGAGAAGGCTTTAAGCCCCGAGTTTCTGGGCTCATCTTTTCGGCCATCGGATTCCCGTCTCGCACGCTCTAGTTCATCGCTCCGAGTACACAAGAACAAGTTCTCCAATCCCGCACTCGATGGGACGGCCTTTCTCTCGGAACTCTGTTCAGCAATGGGTAATTTTTCAACGATCACGACTGCTGAATTTCAAGTGACGAACATTGAAGTGAGTTCGGACTCGGCGGCGCACATTTCTCAGCGCCTACGCACGCGTGTTCGCTACGACGTGGTGGGAACGGGGGTTGGGTTCTATCGAGAGCAATGGGTTGGATATTGGGATTTGGAGTGGTATCTCGCATCGGAGGGCGACCTGCGACTCTGTCGGTGGCAGGCGCTCGAGGAGACGAGAAGTCGAGCTCTTTCGCCTATGTTTGCGCAGATTACAACGGCGGCTCTGGGCGGCGCTCTGTCGTACTCCGGCCAATTACTTCAAGGAGTCGATTACTGGCGAACTGTACTTGACGGCGCGTGCGGCATCGACATCTACGGCCATAACGGGGTTTCGCTTGCCGACATCGACAATGACGGGTTAGACGATCTGTATGTCTGCCAGCCTGCCGGCCTGCCGAACCGGCTCTATCGCAATCGCGGCGACGGAACGTTTGAAGACATCACTGAAACATCCGGCCTCGGCATCCTGGAGAATACGGCGTGCGCGCTCTTCGCCGATTTCGGCAACGATGGCAAACAGGACGTGGTGATCGTGCGCGCGGATGGTCCGTTGCTATTTTTGAACGACGGGGGCGGGAGATTTCGCCGCCAGCCTGATGGGTTTCACTTTGCAAACTCTCCGCAGGGAACCTTTACCGGCGCCGCTGTGGCCGATTACGACCGCGACGGATGGTTGGACATTTATTTTTGCCTTTATAGCTACTACCAGGGAACCGATCAGTACAAATATCCGGTACCTTACCACGACGCGGAGAACGGCCCGCCTAACTTCTTGATGCGGAACAAGCGCGACGGGACATTTCGAGATGTTACCGAGGAAACTGGTCTCAACCAAAACAATACGCGGTACAGTTTTTGCTGCGGCTGGTGCGACTACGATGGGGACGGCTGGCCTGATCTTTATGTGGTGAACGACTTCGGCCGGAAGAACCTTTATCACAACAACGGTAATGGAACCTTCACGGATGTTGCCGGCCTCGCTGGAGTTGAGGACGTTGGCGCGGGCATGAGCGTGTGTTGGTTCGACTACGACAACGATGGTGCCCAGGACCTTTATGTTGGCGATATGTGGACGGCGGCGGGCGAGCGTATTTCTTCGCAGGAAATATTCAAGAAACAATCGCCGCAAGCTGTGCGGGATCTCTATCGAAAACATGCCATAGGCAATTCGCTTTTTCGGAATGGGCTGCTCGATCGCGACGGGACTCACCGTGCGTTCGGCGATGAGACGACGAATGCAGGTGTCGGGATGGGCCGATGGTCCTGGTCGAGCGACGCTTTCGATTTCGACCACGATGGCTTTCCCGATCTTTACATTGCAAACGGCATGGTTTCTGGACAATCCGGCGAAGACTTGAACAGCTTTTTTTGGCGGCAGGTGGTGGCCAAGTCGCCGGACACGGCAAAGACCTCGAGCGAATATGAGCAGGGCTGGAGCGCGATCAACGAACTCATCCGTTCGGATGGCACCTGGAGTGGCTTTGAGCGAAACGTTTTCTATGCCAACAATCGCGATGGCACATTCTCCGACGTCTCCGGTGCGATCGGGTTGGACTTCGTTGAGGACGGGCGCTCTTTCGCTCTTTCTGACTTCGATGGCGACGGGCGGCAGGAATTGTTTCTAAAGAACCGCAACGGGCCGCAGTTGCGATTGCTGAAGAGTGTTTTCGACAAGCTTCCGCCATCGATCATTTTCAAACTGACCGGCACCAGGAGCAATCGCGACGCGATCGGGGCTGTGGTTACGGTAGAGACGGAAGCGAAGCGCCAAACGCGCACGCTGCAGGCTGGCTCCGGGTTCCTCGCCCAGCATAGCAAGGAAATATTCTTTGGTTTGGGCGAGACGAATTCGCCGGTACGGGCTTCGATTCGCTGGCCGAGTGGTCTTGTACAGAACCTCGATGATCTTCCGCTTAATCACAGAGTGTGGGTAGAGGAGGGTGCAGAGAAGTTAAGGGTCGAGCCGTTCAGAAGTCCAACGCCAACCTCCGGGTATTCTATGGAGGTTTTGCAAAAGCCAGAATCTTTGCCCTCCGCGGTGGAAACATGGTTGCTTGCGCCAATCGCTGCTCCGGATTTTTCTCTGCCGGATTCATCCGGGCGAGTGCAGACTTTGTCTGCTCTTCGCGGAAAACCGGTGCTGCTCAATTTTTGGGTAGCACAATCGGCGAAGTGCAGGACTGATCTTGAGACTTGCAATAAATTTCATGTCCGGTGGTCGAGTGGGGGCCTGCAATTACTGGCAATCAACGTCGACGATCCCTCCGGCATCGAATCTGCACGAACCTTCACCCGTGATCGCCGTTTTTCGTTCCCTATTCTTTTCGGATCGGAGGATGTGGCGGGTATTTACAACCTTCTTTACCGCTATCTGTTTGATCGTCGCCGCGATCTTGGTTTGCCGACTTCATTCCTCATCAACGAACAGGGGGATATCGTCAAACTCTATCAAGGGACCGTGAATCCGGAGAGGGTCCGGGAAGACTTCCGTAACATTCCGCGAACTGCCGAGGCGAGGTTGTCGCGAGCGCTACCTTTTGCGGGCGTAGCCGACACATTCGAGTTCGGCCGGAATTATCTTTCCTATGGCGCCAATTTTTTTCAGCGGGGATATTTTGATCAGGCGGCGGTTTCCTTCCAACGCGCCCTTCGGGACGATCCATCCAGCGCGGAGGCCTGCTACGGGTTGGGCAGCGCGTACCTGAATCTGCAGAAAACGAATTTGGCTCGGCAGAGCTTTGAGAACGCCACAAAACTTCGGGCCAGCTATCCCGATACGCTCGCAAACGCGTGGAACAATCTTGGGCTCATGGCTGCACGCGATGGAAACAGCGATGATGCAACCCGATACTTTCTGCAGGCTCTGCAGTTGAACCCAGATCATTTGATCGCGCTCAATAACCTTGGCAATGCTTATCGCATGGCGAAGCGCTGGGATGAAGCGCGAAACGCCTTTGAACGCGCACTTACGGTGAATGCCAGCGATTCAGAGGCGAACTATGGATTAGGCATGGTCTTCGCTCAAGCGGACGACACCGCGCGGGCGTCCGACTACTTACACAGGGCCTTGACGTCTCGTCCGGCGTATCCCGAAGCGTTGAATAATTTGGGAATACTTTATTTACGCACGCAGAGGCTGGATGAGGCAGTGGCAACTTTCGAAGAAAGTATTCGGGTCGCGCCTGCGTTCGATCAGTCTTATCTGAATCTGGCCCGGGTATATTCCTTGAAAGGCTTGCCCGACAAGGCTCGGGAAGTTCTGACTGCCTTACTCAAACAACATCCTGGCCATGCGCAGGCGGAAAACATGCTTTCGCACTTGGGTGGCGACAAATAGCTACTTTTTCGGCGTGGGCGCGCTTAACAGGTCGACGAACATCTTGTAGAACTTATCGAGATCGAGGTCGTCCTGCACTTCTACCGGTTGCGTTTCGAGCGCCGGTTTGTCGGGTTCGGCCCAACTCAGCGTATTGCCGTATCCTGCGCCGCGATCCAGGTCCACGTCCATGAACAGGGTTTCTTTCTTCGTGATTATGCTCGGATCGAGCCATGCTGCTGCGGTGAGTTCATCCCACAAGTAGTTGTAGTTCCCACGCAAGCGCGCGTAGTTTCCGATGTAGCGTGCTGCCGGGACATCCGAACCCTTGATGCGATTGATCAAGTCTGGGGTCAGCCGCGTTTTCACGGAAATATCCACCGGGGTGCAGACGATCTTTTTCCACTTGGCCGTGAAAACAATGTGCGCGGCCTCGGGGTCGAACCAAAGGTTGAATTCGTGGGTGGGCGTATTCGCGAATTCCGGATCGTCGGTTCGCGGGTTGAAGCTGCCGCCCATGAATACTAACTCTTTGACCAAAGTGGAGAATTCGGGATCGATGGAAATCGCGAGGGCGAGATTCGTCATGGGGCCGCCAGCATAAATCGTCACTTCATTCGGGTATTTATGCACCATGCGAATCAGGAAGTGCGCGGCGTCTTCATCGGCTGGTTTCGTTGTGGGCTTGCCTTCCCGCATTTCCCCGAGTTGATCGTGTGGATGATAGAACTTCGGGGTCCAGGCTCCTAACCACGGTACCTTGCCATATTGCTGCTCCCATCGTTCGGTTTCCTGTTGCCTGCGCACAAGCGGATATTCTGCCCCGGGCATGACCGGAATGTCGGTTCGTCCAATCAGTTCGAGCATGCGCAGCGTGTGCGCCACTTCATCGTTAAGCCATTGGTCGCCGGTGACGACGGTGATACCTAAGACCTCGGTTTGCGGCGACTGGATGAGCAGCAGCATCGACTGCTGATCAGTGCCCGCGGGACCGGCCGCGTCCTGATCGATGACGATTTTCCGTTTGGACTGGCTCCAGCACAGGCAGGGAACGAGCAAGATCATCACGAACCAGCATCGGTTCCATTTCATGAGTCATCCTCAAGCTATCGAGATAACGACTTTGGAAATCACAAAAGGCAGGAAGTCAGCTAAAAAATGACTTGGTAGGCCCGAATGGACTCGAACCATCGACCTCTTCCGTGTCAAGGAAGCGCTCTAACCGGACTGAGCTACGGGCCTGTATCGTGCGATGTGGCTGGCTGCTCAAACGCCTGAGACACACAACCACATCGTGTGATCTTATCACCCTCACGGGCGGATACCCAAATGCGCAAGCGTGCACAGGGGAAATTTCATGTGGTCTTGGAAGCGATGGTCCAGGATCGCCAGCGCTCGACACTTGCAATGTCCCGCCTTAGACAGCGACAATCGTTTCATGCCTGAACATTCTGAGCAGGGCGATCGCGACGGTTCGGCGCAAACATCGGCTCATGGTCCATTTTCTGCTGGATCCATGGTCGTGGTGACGCTTGGCAATCCTCGAGATAAATTCTGGGGCAGGATTCTATCCCTAGCGCCGGAAGGACTCAGCGTAAGCGGAATCGAGTTGGCTTCTTTCGAGGATCTGGTGGTGATGGTCAAGGACGGTGAATCATTCAATCCGGCCGTGGTTTTCTTTCCGATGCACCGGATCGAACGCATTGAGCTGGACTTGCCGGATGGCAATCTGCCTTCGCTTTCACAACGCTTTTCGGCGAAGACGGGCCTTGATCCTGCCGTAGCCTTGGGTTCGTCGCTGCCGGGAAGCGATCATGCTGGAGGCGCGTTAGGGGCGTTCGCAGAACAATCTACGGCGACTGCGCGCGCGAAGAAAGAACCGGCATGAAGGTTTCGGAAATCTTCACCGCGCCGAATCAGCTCACGCTGCTGCGGATGGTTTTCGTTCCCTTTATTGTGATTGAACTAGTGGATGGCCGCTATTTGCGGGCATTGCTGCTCTTCGTGATTGCGGGATTCAGCGACGGATTGGATGGGCTGTTAGCACGCCAGTTGCACCAGCAGACCTTGCTGGGACAGTATCTCGATCCCATTGCGGACAAACTGCTATTGAGCACGCTGTTCCTTGTGCTCTCGATCCTGCGCAAGATTCCGTGGAAGTTTACCGTGCTGGTTTTCAGCCGTGATATCTCGATTCTTGCCGCGAGCGCCGTGCTGTTTGCGATTGCCGGGCTGCGCAATTTCCGGCCAAGCATCTTCGGCAAAGCGAACACTTTTTCGCAGATTGCTGCAGTGTTTTTCGTTATGCTGTCCGCCGTGGCATCGGCGCGGTGGATTTTGATTTCGCGTATCGTCTTCTTGCGGGCCACTTTCGCCTTCACGATCGTTTCGGCCCTGCATTATGTCTTTCTCGTGCAGAATCGGCTGAAGTCGCACGTTCATGCGCTTCCCGCGCAGCCTGCCGCGGGCGCGCAAAGCTTGTGACTGAGAGGGCGAGCAATCGAAGGTACTGTTGACCCCTTTTCTCGCATCCCCCTAGAATTGAAGGTTCGCGCCTGAATCCGAACCATCTATGGCCCTACGCCTTTACAACACCATGTCGTCGCAGGTCGAAGAATTCCGTACGCTGCGCGATAACGAAGTCCGCATGTATGCTTGCGGTCCGACCGTGTATGACTACGGCCACATCGGCAATTTTCGCACCTTTATTGCGGTCGATATGCTGCAGCGGTTTCTGCGCCAGTCCGGCTACAAGGTGCGTTACGTGATGAACATTACGGATGTGGATGACAAGATCATCCGAAACGCGGCGCGCGAGGGAGTCACGGTGCAGCAATACACGGCTAAGTATGAGAGAGCGTTCCTTGAAGACTCGGCCATGATCAGCATCGAGCCGCCCAAGTTTGTACGCGCCACCGAACACATTGCAGCCATGGCCGATTTCGTTGCCAAACTGGTTGAGAAGAACATAGCGTACAGAACCGAGGATGGCTCGTATTACTTTCGCATTGCGAGTTTTCCGCAGTATGGAAAGCTTTCGAAGAAAGACTTCGGAGGGATGCGCGACGGCGCGCGAGTGGATGTCGACGAATATGACAAAGACAGTGCCCGAGATTTTGCGTTGTGGAAGGCGCCTAAGCCCGGTGAGGCGTTTTGGGAGACGTCCATCGGGCCGGGACGACCTGGCTGGCATCTGGAATGCTCGGTGATGTCGATGCAGGAACTGGGCGAGAGCTTTGACCTGCACGCGGGCGGGGAAGATCTTGTGTTTCCGCATCATGAGAACGAGATTGCACAATCGGAGTCGTGCACGGGAAAGACCTTCGCGCGCTTCTGGTTTCATGTCCGCTTCTTGCTGGTCGAGGGCGAGAAGATGTCGAAGAGTTTGGGGAACTTTTATACGCTCCGCGATCTGGTGTTGAAAAACCACAAACCATCTTCGATCCGATATCTACTGGCGTCCGTGCCTTATCGCAACCAGTTGAACTTTACTTTCGATGGACTGAAGCAGGCTGCGGTCTCGGTGGATCGACTGCGTAATTTCCGCCAGCGATTGGTGATGGGAAACTTTGAACCGGGCTGCAACGCGGAAATGCAAGCCTTGGCGAAAGAAGCTGGAGACCGCATCAGAACCTCGCTGGAAGATGACCTCAATACAGCCCAGGCGCAGGCTGCCATTTTTGAGATGGTGCGTAAAGCGAACTCGGCATTGGATGCCGGGCAGCTTAAGAGAGCAGACGTTGAGCCGCTTCTGAATGCGCTGCAGAGGTTCGATGA
>JBEKBW010000099.1:0-18159 GCA_050015215.1 Candidatus Sulfotelmatobacter sp. | reverse complement strand
CGCGTGAGGAGGAATTTCGAAAGCAAGATGTACCGCGCGCGTGACAGCAAACGTCTTGTGCAAGATGTGGCTGCTGGTACCCACGGGGGAATCTTCGACATGATCTTTCGGAGAGGGCTTGCGCAGCGGTTGCGGCGACTCCTCATCAGAAGACGTCTCATTCCCCATCAGCTTAGCCAATGGTCCGGTGATTTTGACAAATGGCTGCGATTGGGCTTCCTCGGCCGTCTTGGGGGGCGGCTCAGGCTTTTCTTCTTCTGCGGCCTGCGATGCAGGGACCTGGTGAAAGTGCTTCCAGGTATACCAACCCCCGCCAACCAAAACGGCAGCCATGATTAGCCGCGACACTGCTCGATACATACGCGATCCTCACCAAAATTATGAGCGAGCAGCGAGGCGGAATCCAGAATCTGTTGGTGCTAAGAAGTTACGATGGTTTTCCGTACTGCGTGGTGTAGTGCAGTTGAATTTCGCCACACGTGCCCTGTTCCGCGGAGTAAACCACGCAGGTATCGAAAGGACGGGAATATACATGCACGCTGACCGCGCGCTGGTTGAATTCGCGCGGATTGTAAACGCGATGCACCGGCTCGTCCGGATCGACGGCGCAGGGCTGGGCCGCGTTCATCTCAACAATTTCGGTGGACTTGATCACACACTTTCCAGCCGGAATGTCCTCCTGAATAACGTGATAGTTTTCCACGAGCAGCCGGCCGCTTGGCACGGCCATCCAGCAGTTTTGGTCGCGATGGTTGTGGACGGAACTTGCTTGTCCAACCTCCCAACAAATGGAGATCAGCTCGTAAAGCGAAGTCTTATCGATCAAGTTCCGCGTGTAGTGCTGGCCGTCCCACTTAAGATAAGGCGCCAGGGAATCGTAATTAATCGGATTGTCCCGCAGAAATCTGCGCAGTTCCTCAGTCTGGTCGAATGCATGCTCGGGGAACTTTCGAAGTTCGCTGACGAAATTTTGGATTGAAGTTTGTTTTACAGCAGTGGCCATGGGCGGCTCCCGAACGAGTATAACGCAAGGAAGAAAGCCCTCGCACCGTTCTGGATTTACACGGTGACTGTCACTCGATGAACATTACTCGATAAACATGCAGTCGCCATACGAATAAAAACGGTAGCTCCCGGAAACCGCGTGCTGGTAGGCGCGCAATACATTCTCCCTGCCGGCAAACGCGCTCACCAGCATCAGCAACGAAGATTGCGGCAGATGAAAATTGGTGAGCATCGCTTTCACTGCCTCGAACTTGAATCCCGGATAAATGAAGATGTCCGCCGTCGCAACCCCAGGGGATACTCTGCCCGACCCAGCGCGAATCGCGTGTTCCAGCGCGCGAACTGTCGTGGTGCCAATGGCGACTACTCGACGAGACACGCTGAGAGCCCGATTGATCGACTCCGCGGCCTCGGGTGTTATCGAATAGGTCTCGGAATGAATTTTGTGATCTTCAATACTGTCAACCCGGATCGGCTGAAAAGTGCCAAGGCCCACATTCAGGGTAATGGCGACTCTTTCGACACCACGCTCGCGGATACGGCCAAGAATTTCCGGCGTGAAGTGAAGGCCTGCAGTAGGCGCGGCTACCGATCCCATCCGCTCGGCGTAAACAGTCTGATAACGCTCCCGATCGCGAAGAGAATCGGCGCGCGAAATATATGGTGGGAGTGGAACATGGCCGATGCGATCGAGCAAGTCGAAAAAGTCGCTTTTGCCATCGGCGATCAAGAATCGAATGTGGCGCTCGCCGAAAACCCCACGTCCAAGAACTTCGGCGCACAGTTCGCCAGCATCGCCAAAAAATAATTGCTCACCCACGCCGATTTTGCGCCCCGGGCGCACCAGGCACTCCCAAACGTTCGGCTCAGTCGAAATCTGGCGGGTGAGCAAGACCTCAATGCGACCGCGCAGAAAGTCCCCAGCGGCAGAATTCCGGGGGCTCACCGGCTGAGATCGTGCGCCCTCGCGGCGGCCATACAGCCGTGCAGGAAAAACCCGGGTGTTATTGAAAACCAGCAAATCGCTCGGCTGCAGCAAATCCGGGAAGTTGCGGAATGTACGGTCCGACCAGCCGCCGGTGGAGCGCTGCAAATGCAGCATCCGCGAGGCGTCGCGGTCTGGAAGAGGTTCCTGCGCGATCAGCTCGTGGGGAAGGTAATAATCGAAGTCAGAAACCAGCACGGTTCCAGAATATAGGAGAGGGCATTCAGGCCGCCCTGAACCCAACCACATTCTCAGAATTCAAGCTTAAAATCCCAGGCAAATTTTGCAGGTATTTTTGTTTGTCTGATACAGAAAGGTGCGATACTATGCGAAGGTTAACGGTTGACCGCTTCTTCGTCGCTCCCCCTGAGAGAGTTATCCAATGTCCGCAGAACGAAAACACAGGGAAGAAATTGTCCGCTACGGGCGGATGTTGCACGAGCGCGGATTTGTAGCGGCGATGGACGGAAATCTCTCGGTGCGCCTGGATGACGGGCGCATCCTCGTTACGCCCACATGCGTGAGCAAGGGTACGATGCTCGCCAAGGACCTGGTAATCGTGGATTTGGAAGGGCAGCGGGTAGCCGGTCGCCGGAACGTGACCAGCGAAATCGGGATGCACCTGTTGATCTACAGCACGCGGCCCGATGTGCAGGCGATCGTGCATGCACATCCGCCAACCGCCACCGGTTTTGCCGCCGCCGGCA
Organism: Candidatus Sulfotelmatobacter sp.; assembly: GCA_050015215.1. Lineage (GTDB taxonomy): Bacteria > Acidobacteriota > Terriglobia > Terriglobales > Acidobacteriaceae > Sulfotelmatobacter. The sequence goes on along the minus strand of JBEKBW010000099.1, from coordinate 15,462 downwards.
TGGCCCTCACCGAACCGCTGGTGTGCGAAGTGGTGATGGGACTGGGTTGCATTCCTCTGGCGCGCTACGGTACCCCGGGAACTTCTGAATTGGCGAAGACCTTGGAGCCATACGTCCCGCACTACGACGCCATTCTGATGTCGAACCACGGCGTGGTTGCCTACGGCGATACGATTGAACATGCCTACATGAAAATGGAAACCGTCGAGCATTTCGCCCAGATTGCCTTGGTCACGCACCTGTTAGGACGCCAGCAGCCTTTGAGCGGAGTGGACATAGAAAAACTTTTGCTGGCCCGGACGAAGTATTTCGGCGGAAAAGCCGCTGCCTCAATGCCCATGCCAATGGCCATGGTAAGGCCTCCCGAAAAAGTAAGCTAAGAAATTAGCGGAAGAGCGGTGCTTTAGCGCCGCGTACAAGTCATCAGAGACTTCGCGCTTTAGCCCCCGCTCCCCTTTTGCCAAATTCTTCCTTTCAACAGCTCCTATTCCCCTCCAATGCGGAAACGAAATCCCGCCCGGAAATTGATCGGCAACGCCGGATAACCAACCACCTCGTTGTAGCGCCTGTCGAGAGCGTTCTGAACGTCCGCATATGCGGTCACCCGCGAGTTGATGCCATACCATCCACCCAGATCGGCGCGAACATAACCGGCAGCATGGTCAACCAAAGTATCCTCGAAATCCGAGTCGGGGCGACGGCCCACGAAACTCCCCCCCAGATTGCCTCCCCCGCGCGCACCTACGTAGCTAAAAAGCGCGGTCGCCGAATGTTTCGGACGTCGCAGCATGGGATTTCCCGTCTCGTACAAAGGCGTGCCGCAAGCATCTTCGGCGCAGTAAGGAGATTGCAGATACTCGGTCGAAGTGTAGGTGTAGGCCGTGGTCAGCAACAGCCTCCGCTGAATCCTTCCCTGCAGCTGCAACTCGGCCCCGTGGGCAAAGGATTCCTGCACGTTGAAGAACTGCCCCAGCGTACCCGGAGGATTGCCCTCATAGGTCACTGTGTTCGTTCCGTACTCGATCTGGTCGTGAAACAGATTGTTAAAGTAGGTAGCGTCGAAAACCCAACGGCCTGCCATTAGATTTTGTTGAAAGCCGGCTTCGAATGCCCGCGTGCGCTCCGGCAAAAGGCCAGGATTCGGGACGTAATAGGGAAGCCCGGCAAAAGTGTCTGTGAAGTCGGGATCCATGTACGCCGTCGCATAGGAGAAGCGCAAGCGCGTTTGAGAAATCACCTCGCCGCCGTGCCGCGCCAGCAGCGTCAGCGCCACTCTCGGCACTCCAATATTGCCGAACTCGCTACTGTGAACAAAGCGTCCGCCGCCAACTACCGATAGCCGGCCCAGCACGAATTGCTGCTGGAAATAAACATCCTGATTCAGCCGTTGGCCATGCGTCGGCGGAGGAAACGCCGGATAGCCAAAGAATGCGCTTTCGTTCTCGACTCGATATCCGAAGGTCGAGTGCGTCCACTTTCGCTCCGAAAAATCCCCTTCATATTCGAACGCAACGTGATTGATGTCGTAGTCGTACACGGAGGCAAAATTGTAAGTATTTCCCTCCGGGCTGTTGTCGGTGTAGCGATAAAGATAATCCGATGCGGTGAAACGCTGCTCCCAGCCGGAAGGCTCCGCGATTCGAAGTTCAGTGCTGCCCAACAAGGTGTTAGTGTGAGCGTTGCCCACCGGCAACGGCGGCACAAGCTCGGTCCCGTTGAAATCCCACGCCCCGGGTAGTCCGGTATTACTGTTCGAGTGCCGAACCCGCACGCGCAGAGAAGTCACATCGTTTAGTGCAACCCCCACATTCGCACCCACCAGCGAGTCCGAGTAGGCGTCGTTCACGCCCGATCCATTGCTATTGAACTCGTCGCCAAACACGTTGTAGTCGAAATGCCCGCGCGCGCCTGCAAGTGACGCATAGCCGTTCGCGGTCGAGAAATTCCCCCCGTCTGCACCGAAGCGAAGTTCCGGCGTCGGCGTGCTTCCGCTGCGCGTCCAGACCTGTACTACGCTGGTCATGGCATCGGAACCGTAAAGCGTGCTTTGCGCGCCGCGCAGGAACTCCAGGCGATCTGCCTGTCCCATGGGCAGGGTGCCAAAGTCAAACGTGAGGCCGGGCTCGCTGATCGCGACCCCATCGACAATTACCTTGTTGTAAGTCGATTCACCGCCGCGCACAAAAAGCGAGGCGAGCGCTCCATATTGTCCGTAACGATTGACCACCGCTCCCGGCAGAAACCGCACGGCATCGTCAGCGGCTACCGGCTGCATCAGCTCGAGTTCGCTGTTCTCCAGCGTCGAAATGCTCGAGCCGCTTTCCTCAGCAATCGTGGGAGTTCGCGTCGCGCTAACCACCACAGTTTCAGACGCGACAGCCAACTGCAGCTTAATAGTGATCGAATCGGAGTGTGCCGGCACATCTTCGCTATGCGGCGCAAAACCAGGAGCGAGCACGCGAACGGTGTAGTTGCCGGAGGAAAACTCTCCGGTCTTGGATTCAGCAAACGCAGCCACTCCTTCCGCCGAAGTCGCAGCAGTTCTAATCGGAGAGCCGGATTCTTTTGAGGATAAGGAAACCTGAGCGCCCGCGACAGCTGCAGATTGGGGATCAAGAACCTTGATTTGAAGTTCAGTGGCGGAAGCGGCGAGACAAGAGAAAACCAAGCACAAACCGCATAGAGCACGCATAACCATCCTCCTTTTCACGCGAAAGAGGTTGAGGTGGACGGTTTACGCCGGTCTCCTGGCTTTGCGAGTAAGGATGCTTGATCCAGCAAACAATCAAGTCATCCGGCGGTCTGCAGCAGGCCTTCCCGGAATCCCTCCCAGTGACCGGCTGCGATTTCCTCGCTTACAGTTGCGCGGCAGCGCGGGAATTGCACCCGCTTCCCTGTCTTCGCCGCAAGGCAAAGACGCGCAAACCGAAAGAAGTATCAAAGAACGAGAAAGCGATAGGAGAGCAATGTAACGGGCGGCTTGAGTATAAGTCAAATCGTGGGGACCCGTCGGTGATGTCACGCGGCTTGTGTAAATAGCTTGAGGGTGCGGGTTTTCCATTCCAGGGTAAATCTCTGGAAGATGGAGTAGATGATGCGGTCCACGCTTTTCACGTTCACAAAACAAACCATGGGCCGGGTGCGACGCCGCACCTCCACGAAGCAGCGTTCGATCACATTGGTAGTACGCAGCTTCTTCCACAAGTGCCGGGGGAAGCTGAAGAACGACAGCAGTTCCGGCAGGTCGCGCTCTAGGCGTCGTACCATGGGGCCATAGTCGCGCTGCCAGCGCTGGCGGAAGGCGCGGAAGGCGGCTTCGGCCTGGCGCCGGCCCTCCGCTCGATAGATGGCCTGCGCTCCCCGTTTCACTTCGTCATAGTCGCGCTTGCGCACGTGTTCCAGGATATTGCGCATTTTGTGCACCCAGCAGCGCTGATGCAGCACCCGCGGATAGACCGTTTGGATCGCGGCTGCCAATCCCGCGCAGCCATCGGTCAAGATCAACTGCAGATTCTCGCCATGCAGCCCGCGCCGGTACAGATCTTCCAGCAATCCCTCCCAGGCGCTCTGGCTTTCTCCCTGGCTGCGCAGAAACGCCAACAACTGCCGCTGCCCATCGCGCCGCACGCCGTAAGCGACCAGCATCTGCACTCGCTTGCGTCCGGTCGGCCGCCGCACCCGCAGGCTCACTCCATCGAGGAATAAGTATGCCCATTCATCCGCTAAGGGGGCGCGATGAAACTCGGCCACCGCCTCATCCAAGTCGCCAATCAGCCGCGACACCGTTTGCGCACTCACCACTTCGCCGGTGAGCGTGCTTACCACCCGGCCCACTTGCCGCGTCGAGAGCCCCCGTAGAAACGCCTCCCGGATCAGCATCGCCAGAGCGGGCGCTCGCCGTTGTAACCGCCTCACTCCGGGCGGCAGAAAGCTCTTCCCCCGCGCCCGCGCGATCCGCAGCCGTATCGTCCCGAACACCGTGGCAAAACCGCGCTCATAGTACCCGTTCCGATATCCCCCCGCCTTCCGCGCTCCGCGCCCGTACTGCGGCCAGCCGGCATAGCGGTCCCGCAGACGCTCCGATTCCAGTTCGAAAAATCTCTTCCACGCTTGCCGGGTTCGCCCGTACAGATCTCCCCAGAAACTCTCCTGTATTTCCTCCACAAAATGTTGGAACCGCTCATTGATCGGTATAACCTTGGCCATGGGGTGTAGGTCTCCTTTCGGAACGGCTTCGCTTGTCAGGCAAAGCCAACTTACACCCTCTCGCCTTTTACACAATCAACGTTACGTCACCGGACCCGTCGGTTAAGAACAAATTCTCGTGAACACGAACGGCTAGCGCCCCGTCGGCTCTCCCATAAACACAAGGCAGCCGTTCGGATCTTCAATATGAAACTCGGTCATCCCGTATTCACGCTCAAACAAATCGCGGATTTTATATCGCTCCTTGAACGATTTCACATGCTCCCAAAGTTCATGGATCCCAGCAACTTCGATGTAGATTTCCGTATGGCCGCGGACGCAATCCATCACATGTTGAGACGCGGCCTTCATGAAGTGAATCGTCTGCCCGTTGCGCTCGACAATCGCATACTCCCGAGCCTTCATCGACACGCTAAAGCCGAGCACCTCCTGATAGAACGCCAGCGTCTCTTCCATGTTCGCGGCCGCCAGCATCGGGCTGATTTTCTTGGCCGTGTATGTAGCGCTTGAAATCGTGACCATAAGGGCATCTCCATCAGCGAACGGTTCTATTTGCTGTAAGGAAGATCGGCTGAACCAACCTTCAGGATATTAGCTTCCGCGAATTCGCGCACGCGATCGAGCGAATCCTGCAGCTCGTTTTGATACCGATCGAGATCCTCATCGGTCGCATCGCGCGGAACCACGATGAGTTTGCCGAAGCGCATCAACACACGCGAGAACGGCTTCGGAATAATCAGCCGGTCCCAGGTGTTGAGAACCCATGCTCGATCTACCGCTATGTGAAACGTCGACAAGGGAACACCCGAAGAGCGAGCCAGAGCGACCGGCCCAGGCTTCACTTTGTAACGTGGACCGCGCGGGCCATCCAACGTAAATGCAACCGTCCAGCCCGCCTCCAGCGCCCGTCTCAGCCCGAGCAAAGCCCGCACTGCGTTGCGGCTGCTGGAGCCTTTCACGGCAACAAATCCAAACTTGCCAATAATGCGCCCCATGTATTCGCCGTCATAACTGTTGCTGCTCATGACGCGCACACCGATGTAACGGCAGACGTACGTCGCGGGGATCATGCAGGCGTGCCAGAACGAAACGATCAGCGGCCGCTGCCAGACGGTTTCTTGCCCGCCTTCTTCATGCGAAACGCAAACCCGCAGTGTCGGGCCGAGAATCCGGATGAACCAATACCCTGTGGCGATGATGAGACGAAGAACGATGCGCTGTCTTAATGTGAATCGCCGCGAGATGGGACCGAGGTCAACAGCGCCAATTTCTTGAGTCGTTGCTAGCGGCACGAAGCCTATTGTAGCGGGTGGAAGAACAGATTTCGCACAGGACGCGGGCCGTGGGACGCGACCCGCGCGTGATTAATTACATTCACGCGCTTTCCAGATACCCGTCGATCCACTCTTTAACCCTCCGCCGCCGCTCGTCTCCCGCGTCGAAGCGGATTCCAAATGACTTGCTCTTGCGCCAGGTCACCGTTCCCCGGATGTTCACACGGGGAAGAGTGAGCAGCGCGAACGATATTTCGACATTGGTCCCGGCCGGCATATCCTCGGAACTTTTCAGCGACATGCCGCCCGAGCTGATATCGATGCTGGAAGCGCTAAGCCGATGGCCGTCGGGACTCACCACCGTAACCTCGGTCATGATCGGAATGCGCGCGTATCGCCGGAATTCGTGCAACACCAGCATGTGCGTGGCGCGCACCAGTTTCACCGCCGTGGGCCGCTCCAGCGGTTCCTCGAACATGGCGTTGATGCCGTACTTCGAGAACCGCATGGCTTCGCTGGCGCTGCCTCCAACCCCGTAGAGAACCAACCGGCTGTTTGAGGGAGAACTGCGCGCTGCCTCCATCACCACCTCCGCACCAGGAGCAAGGTTGAGCACGCACGCTTCGAATTTTTCCTGGCGCAGCCGGTCAACCGCGGCGGCAGAGAGCACCACCGTCTCGATATTGAACTGGCGGAAGCATTCGGTGAGCAGAACGCGGGAAGCTTCTTTCAAATCGACGAGGGCGGCGCGCGCCGTCCCTTTCTTAGCGGGAATAGGTGCCAGAGCAGTGCCAAAGGCTTTTTCCATGTTGGTCGGGCCGATTACGGTACGAAAGTTTTATTGTGGCGGGTCAGCCGGGGAGATGCAAAGACCCTAAGGGACAGGGCAAGAGGGTACAAAGGTCCCATTACGCGGCTGCACCAAGGTAGTCTCCAAATCAGCTGGACTTTAGGCCCGCAGCCCCAAATGCTCGTGGTAAGGGTGGTGCAGCTGTAAAACGCGGAGTCCTATCCCGATAGCGCCAGTACGGCACCAACTGAATTAACCGGAGAATGACCACTGCAAAACATAGGTAGGAAGTATTTATGTGGAAAAGAATTCCCGCCGCGACCGCCAAAGCCAGAGGAAAACCCAGAAGTTTCAGATTTAGCCCGAGTTTACCGAGTCGCTTCGGCGAGACGCAGGTCACCTGACCGATTTTCGGCGATTCCAGACCGGCTAGCCCGGCCCTTGCCGGCTCCGCCTGAGATCCTGTGCGCCAAGCTTGTAGACGGTTGTACAGTTGACGCATGCGCGAACGCCTGGTCCACATGGATCCCGGCTCTAACAGATACAAATTGAAAATGCCGGCCTCTGGGTTAGCGGCACTTTTCCAACGCACATAGATTCGCTCGAACTTCCACCAGCTCGGCCCTCCCTGGCCGATGACAATTCCCTCGATTTCTCCCGCCGCCAGCGCGAATTTTACTTGCTCTCCTACGAACTGCAAGCGGTCGCCGGCCAGAACGAGAAATCCGCCATCCCAGTGGTACCGGGCCCCATACAAACGCGGATACGGCGCAGGAGCAAACCCGACCAGCAAGTCTTCTGCTCCTCCTACAGGCAGGCCCTCGCGTCTAAAACGTTCCGCCAATCGCCTTCGTTCGCCAGCGTGCACGCTCTCGCCCAGCCACACCGAGACAAGATTGAGCAACGCCGCAGAGGCGACCAGCCCACTCAAGTACGCGAAATCCAGGTAAAAATATGGAATGTTCAATCTGCCAATGAGCACCAGCGACAAGGCTGGAAACGCTACATACAAGCAAAGCAATAACCAACTTCTGAGCTGAGTGTTCAATGCCTTACGCGCGGTGGAGTGAATTCGTTCTGGATCGCTGGCGGCAGGAATCGAGTAATGCTCCAACGCCGGATCCTGCCGTTGCCCACTGCGGCTCTGTTGCTCGTACTCTTGCAAAATCTCATGCACCCGAGCCGAACTCATTCCTCCGGCAGCGGCGATGCGCTCCGCCCTGCGGACCGTGGAAGGATGCGTAAGCCAGCTCCCAGACGCTTTGCTCCACTGAATCGGGGTTCGATTGAGATGATGAACTTTGAGCAGGCCCATGATCTGCGCTTCAGGATCACCCGTAAGGCGGACCGCGGTCGCATCCGCGACGTATTCAAAATGACGCGACAGAAAATAGAAACCGGCCAGCCCCAACATAACCAGGACAAAATCGTGCTGCGGCCACTTCTCGAAAGCTTGCACTCCCGAATTGATCTTCGACAACAAATTCAGATCGCCTCCATAGCCCAAGCGAACCAGCCCGAGGACCATGCTGAGGGGCGACATGAGAATCCCCCAGACCAGGGGAAAGTACGAGGGCAGGAACATTGCGGCAAAAAACGTAGCCGTTAACTTCACCGGATGTTTGTGGCGCAAGTGCCCTAATTCGTGAGCGGCGACCGCGTCCACTTCCCGCTTGCTCAAGTGTTGCAGCAGGTAGTCCGTGAACATTACGATTTTGTTCCGCGCCGCGAAGGCGTTTGCCACCTGTCCCTTGCCCGCGGGCAGCACGAATACCTGGCTCACCTGCACGCCCAAACGTCCGGCAAGGGCGAACACGCGATCCCGGAGTTCACCTGTGGTCAAAGGCTGCGGAAGGACCTTCAGCACCCGCATCTTCAAATGTCTAAAAAACTGAAAGGCGATGAAAGCCACAACCATCAGGATGACCGATGCCTGCCTGTGTTGGGTCATGATCTCCAACCCGGCCAGAAAGAACATGAGAGGAACCGCCTGTGCGCCGATCATCGTCGCATGTTGACTCAAGAATTCCCGCAGGCTCACATCGCGGCCGCGCAACCGCACGTTCACCGGATAGGACACCGCAATGCACAGCAGGTACACCAGGAACGCCGGCCCCACCGAAATCAACACATGAAGCGTGATTTGCTGCCACTCAGGGAAGTTCAAAATTCCAACAAACTGATACAACGACTGCCGCGCTCCCAAGCCAGAGGTCACCCAAAGCACCATCGAGCCGGTAACCAGGAAATTGAATGTTCGGAAGAAGCTGAACCACGCCGCCATGGGATCGGTTCTGCCGGCGAGCAGAGCCGAGCGCCTCATCCACAATGTGATCGACACCGGCAGACAGATAAACCCGAAAAGAATGCCGAGGGCGCGGTATAAATCTACCCGCCGGAAGCCATAGGCAAGATGAATGGAAGCCGCAGAAGGCAGCGGGTTCAACGGAACCTTGTAGGTTAAATAAGCCTCAGACCGTTGCCACTCGTACTCTTTGTCGGCAGGGGAGTACTCCAGGAAAGGCGCTCTTGGCAGCTGTACATAGATTTGCAGCTCATCAATGCCCGCGGAAGCCAGTTCCGCTGCAAACGGCGCGTAAGCGATATCGCCTTCCAGAACAGACCGTGATCGATTGAGGATCGATTCACACTTGCCGGTCAGTCTGCGCTGGTTGTAGCTGGCCATCTGTCGTTCATAGCGCTGCCGCTGCTTTTCGGTCCAATTAGCGGCGAGCTTCGAAGAAAAGGGGTCGGAACCTGGACTATTCAGCTGGGTGGGAGAACAATGGAGCACTTCCCCCAGCTTCGCGCGAAGTGGCCCCCACGATTGAGGAACTTCCGGGAGATTAAGGTCGACCTTCGCGGCCCCAGCATTGTCGAAAATCAAAGACAAGGACGCGAGCTTACCCAAGTCAACGCTGTCGTCCTCAAAATCCTGCGCCGAGCACAACAGCGCGGACAGCAGCGACAGAAGAAAAAATGCGCGGCAATAGCGGGTCTTCACGACAGTCCACCGTCACGATATTCAAGCGACGGAGTCCTCCCCGATGCTCGAATCTTGGATTTCGGGGGAGACTAAGTTTCCCGTGAAAGGTAACTCAGGACAACGTGACTAAAGTGTTTCGAGAGCGCGCAGACTCGAGCAGAAATCTTGGAAGGTGAAACGAAAAAGAAATGAAGCGCAGCCCTTATTCCGTCCATCTCCGAAACAGCAACGCCCCATTCGTCCCGCCAAAGCCGAACGAGTTCGACATCGCGTATTCGAGCTGCGCCTTGCGCGCATGGTTCGGCACAAAATCCATGTTCATGGTTTCGGGATCCTGATTTTCCAGGTTCATGGTCGGCGGAAGAATCTGATCGCGCAGGGCTAGCACGGTGATGCCTGCCTCGAGCCCGCCTGCCCCGCCGAGCAAATGGCCGGTCATCGACTTGGTTGAGCTTACAGGAATTTTTCGCTCGCCAAAGAAATTGCGAATGGCGTGAGCCTCCAGCGTATCGCCGATCGGCGTGGACGTGCCGTGCGCGTTGACGTAATCCACCACGTCCGGCGTAACCTTTGCATCCCGCACTGCGTTGCGCATGACGCGAAAACCGCCTTCGTGCTCGGGCGCCGGCTGCGTCATGTGGTAGGCATCGCCCGACATTCCATATCCGACGACTTCTGCAAGAATCGGCGCGCCACGCCTCTTCGCGTGTTCGAGTTCTTCCAGAACCAAAATGCCAGCGCCTTCGCCCATCACAAATCCGTCGCGATCCTTGTCCCAGGGACGGCTGGCTTTTTCCGGGTCGTCATTACGCGTAGAGAGCGCACGCATGGCGGCAAATCCACCCACACCCATCGGCGTAATCGCCGCCTCGGAGCCGCCTGCAATCATCACATCCGCATCATTGTGCTGAATGATCCGTAGAGAATCGCCAATCGAATGGGCACTGGTGGTGCATGCCGTCGCCGTAGCCTCATTCGGCCCCTTGGCGCCAACACGCATCGAGACATGCCCCGCAGCCAAATTGATAATCGCCGACGGAATAAAGAATGGAGAAATCTTGCGTGGTCCGCCTTCGATCAGCGCGTTGTGTTCGCGCTCGATGATATCGAATCCCCCGATGCCGGACCCGATATGCACGCCCACCCGCTCTTCATTCTCGGGCGTAATCTTCAGCTCAGAAGCTTTAAACGCCTCATCCGCCGCGGCAACCGCGAGGTGGATGAAGCGCCCCATCTTCTTCACTTCTTTTTTCTCGATGAAATTCAGCGGATCGAAGTTCCGGACTTCAGCCGCAATCTGGCATGCGAAGGCGCTCGCATCGAACTGGGTAATGCGCCCTACGCCGCTCTTGCCCGCCAGCAGCGCCTGCCAGACCTCTCCAGTCGTGTTGCCCACGCCGCAGATCAGGCCAATTCCTGTAACCACGACCCTTCGTCCCAAACTACTTGCCACCTTTCGAATGCTTGGAGATGTAATCGATGGCGTCCTGGACAGTGCGAATCTTTTCCGCGTCCTCGTCTGGAATCTCGATGTCGAAGCCCTCTTCGAAAGCCATCACCAATTCCACGGTGTCCAGGGAGTCGGCGCCCAGGTCGTCTACGAACGATGCGCTGGCGGTAACCTCGCCCTCGTCCACGCCCAACTGCTCCACGATAATCTGCTTCACTTTCTCGTCAACGGCTGCCATGTTTCTCCTCGCTTAAATCGGTTTGATTTGAAATTCTTTATTCGGATGCAAGCTGCCCGATCAAGCCCTGCCACCAGAAATCGGCAAATCTAAAGACATTTCTCTGGCTGCCGCACACTTCCCTCGGGCGAAAATCCGGGCACTTCGTGTTGCCACTGCATTCGGAAAAGGCGAACGTGTAGTGTAACGGTCTGGGCAAATGGCTGTAAAGGAAGCGGCGGCCTCTACGGGACGGCGCTGTGATATACCATCAGCATCCTAAACGTGGCCGCTCTTGGCGGTCAAACCATATGCGCGCCGTCGTACAACGTGTAAGCCGCGCCCAGGTCGCGGTGAATGGCGGGGTTTCGGGCGAGATCGGGCTGGGGCTGCTGGTTCTGCTCGGCGTTGGCCGCGACGATACCGAAGCCGACGCGATCTATCTGGCCGAAAAAATCGCAGGTCTTCGAATCTTTGAAGACGCGCAGGGAAAAATGAACCTGAGCGTGCAGGAAATGAGCGGTAGCGTGCTGGCGGTTTCGCAATTCACCCTCTACGGGGATGTGCGCCGCGGCAAACGGCCGTCATTCGACGACGCCGCACCGCCCGACCAAGCGCGTCAGCTTTACGAAGGTTTCGTCGACAAAATCCGCGCCGCTGGGCTTCGCTGCGAAACCGGCCGCTTTCAGGAGATGATGAGAGTGGAACTCGTGAACGAGGGACCGGTAACGATTTTGCTGGATTCGAAGAAGACGTTCTAAGCGATTGCATTTAGTTCTTGCTGTCCAGTAGCGGCTCGGCCGCTTCCCGCGCGAAATCGGCCAACTCCAGTTGCAGGTTGCCGGGATTCGTGGAGTACGCGAGCCCAGTCTCCATGTCGATGACGCCTTCGCGAACCAACCGCTCGATCTCGCCATCGAAGTGCTGCATGCCGTCCTCGTCGCCGTCGCGCATTGCGTCCAGCAAGGTCTTACCCTCGCCTTCGCCTTTTTCCACGTAGTCGCGGGTACGAAGCGTCGATTTCAATATCTCAATTGCGGCGATTCGTCCGGAGCCATCCTTGCGCGGGATGAGCCTCTGCGAAACGATGTAGCGAAAACTCTTCGCCAGCCGGTTACGCAGTGTGTGCTGCTCGGCCAGCGGAAAAACGCCCACGATTCTCTCTACCGTCTTCGCGGCATCGATCGTGTGTAGCGTGGAAAGCACCAGGTGGCCGGTTTCCGCCGCCTCCATCGCAATCTCGATCGTCTCGCGATCGCGCATCTCGCCGACAAGGATCACCTTCGGCGCCTGCCGCAACGCGGCTCTCAACGCCAGCGCAAAGTTTGGAGTGTCCGAGTGCAACTCGCGTTGATGAACGATGCAGTTCTTGTGAGGATGCAGAAACTCGACCGGATCCTCGATCGTGAGCACGTGAAAGCACTGCTCCTGATTGATCTTGTCAATCACTGCAGCCAGCGTGGAAGATTTCCCGGAGCCTGTCGGGCCGGTCACCAACACAATTCCATTGCGCAGATGGACAATCTTCTTCAACTCCTCGGGTAAGCCAAGCTGCTCAAAGCCCATCACCTTGCTCGGAATCACGCGCATCACAATGGCGCAGGTGCCACGCTGCATAAATACGTTCACGCGAAACCGGTGCGTGCCCGGCAAACTATAAGAGACGTCGCACGAGCCAAGTTCCTTTAGATTCTCTATCGCGTGTTTGTTCTTGCCGATTAAATCGCCGGCGATCCGTCGCGTATCTTCCGTGGTAAGCGGTCGCGTAGACCCAGCACTAGCCAGCTTGCCGTTGATTTCCACCAGCGGCGGCTTGCCCGGCGAGAAGAACAAATCGCTGATCTTCGTCGAAGTCTTGAGCATTGCCGTCAGCAAGTTCGGAGTCGAAATTGGCGCAACCGCAGGTGACCCCACTGGAGCAGGAGCAGCGGCAGCGGCCCCTGTGGCGACAGGCCGCGCGACTGGGGCAGCGACAGCAACTGCAGCAGGTGCGACAGCAGCCGCAGGGCGCACTGCAGGCGTTACCGCCGGATTCGGTGAAGCGACACTTGGAGGACGGCTAGCGGGATTCGAAGGGGAAGACATGAAGGACGTTCTCTACCTCGCTCCCGATGCTACAGGAAGGTCGGCCCGAATCCTTCCAAGAGCGAGCGCCATTCCATTACGGAGGTCACGCGAGAAGTCACGCTGCCATAAACATAGAAACCACACCCAGCACTCAGGAAGGCTCTCCACCCTCGGCTTCGTTCACGACGGCCCGAATCTCTCCCCGCGCTACCCGCGCAGAAATTTCATCGCCCGCCTTCACCTGCGAAGCTTCCTTCACTAGCTGGCCCGCGCCATCGAACACCAGCGCATATCCCCGCTCCAGAATCGCCAGCGGCGAGAGTGCTTCCAGAGCAGTAGCCATGCGATCGGCCCGCACTTTGTGTTGCAGCAGCAAGTTTCGCATTCCGCCTACCAGAGCCGCGCTCTCCACTTCCAGTTCGCGCCGCATCCCAGCGAGCACGCGCCGCGCATCATAGTGCCGCACCGCGGCCGCAAAGCTCTCCCACCGTCGCCGCAACTTCTCCAGCGTCAACCGCTCCTCGCGCTCCAATCTGTAAGTGAGATCATCCACCCGCTGCTGCCGTTGCCGGATCAAATCCATCATCCGCGCAAACGCCCCATGCTGCGCCCGCTCCGTCAGCGCATGGCGAGCCTCCAGCAGCCTCCGTTCCATCGCGCGCACCAGCCGTTCCCGCGCGGCCTCGGCCTGGCCCTCGATTTCGATTCGCGACCGAATCACCAACTCTGCCGCCGCCGAAGGCGTAGGCGCGCGTAGGTCGGCAACAAAATCCACGATCGTAAAATCGGTCTCGTGCCCGATCGCGGAGATCACCGGAATCTCCGACGCCGCCACCGTTCGCGCCAGCCCTTCATCGTTGAACGCCGCCAAATCTTCCGCCGACCCGCCGCCGCGGCCCACGATAATCACTTCCACGCTGCGGCTCTGGTTGAAGTAGCGCACGCCCGTCGCCACCTCAAATGCGGCCGAGTCGCCCTGCACCTGCGCCGGGTAAATCAGCACATTCACCGAGTGGTGCCGCCGCCTCAGAATCTTCAATATGTCGCGCAGCGCCGCCGCCTGCGGCGAAGTCACAATGCCAATCCGCGACGGCAAAGTCGGAATCGCCTTCTTTCGCTCCGCCGCAAACAATCCCTCCGCGTCCAGCTTCGCTTTCAGTTGCTCGAATGCAATCTGCAGGCCGCCCGCGCCTTTCGGCTCAAGGTACTCGGCCGCAATCTGCAACTCGCCGCGGTCTTCATAAATTGTGACTCGACCCCGTACGACGACTTGCATTCCATCGGCCGGACGAAACCGCAGCAGCCGTGCCTTCGAACTGAACATAACGACGCGAATCTGCGCATTCCCATCCTTCAGCGTGAAATAAAGATGGCCGGAGTCAGGCGCGCGAAAATTTGAAATCTCTCCCTCCACCCACGCGTCGGTATACTCGCGCTCCACATGCGTGCGCACGGCGGCGACGAGGGCGCGCACGGTCCACACGCGCCGCTCCGGAGGAGCGAAGCGGAATCCGAGTTGATCGGCGAGGGACATGGGAATAGTAGGAGTCTAGCAGGGTGTAGGAGGAGGTTTGTGAGCAGGGTTTAGAAAGGGCCGGGCAGCATCCTAACTGAGGATGCCCCACCCGCCGTTCTTTTCGGCGGGTGGGCCTCGGTGCTGCGTCAGGCTACTTTGCGTATCTTCATCTCAGCGCGCAAAGCTTCATTCACCAAAACCGGCCCGCGTTCCCCCTGCAGCCAATCTCGCGCGCTGCTCCAAGCCCACTGTTCCGGCTCAAGGACCAGCCCTCGTCGTACCGGGTTCTGGTGAATGTAATGCAGCTTTTCCTGCCGCTTCGCTGCACTCCACACAGCGAAGTCATAAAAGCGCCGCTGCCAGATGTGTTGTGCTTCCAGCGCAAAGTCCCATAACGCACCCTGTCGCGGATCGCCCCTGCGGCGCAGTAGACACAAAAACCGCCGCGCGAATCCCTGCTTGACCACCTGCATTACCAACGAGGGGTTGCCGCGCTCGGGCTCGCTCAGCAGCAAATGCACATGCTCGGGCATGACTACATAGCCCACCACCACGAATCGATAACGCCGCCGGACCTGCTCGAGAACCTCCAGGAATAAATCGCGATTCTCCGGCCGCGCCAGCAATGGCAGGCGCTGATAACAACTGGTGGTGATGAAGTGCAGGTAGCCGGCGCCGTAGCAGCGGTGAAGTCCGGTGGGCATGGGAAGTTTGTAATCGGAGGAGGATGGGACGGTCTGTGATGAATGAACATCTTCTTGGATGCAAGCGGTGCTGCAGGCTGCATCGTAGCCCACCCGCCGAAAAGAGCGGCGGGTGGGGCATCCTCAGTTAGAATGGTGCCGGCGAGGGTGGGCCAGCCCGCCAGCGTTCCGTCAAACTCCACAATCGTAGGCGTGCCCGGACACATCGTTCTGCGCGACGGCAAGCGCGTAGTAATCACCGACCCCAAAGAC
>JBEKBW010000098.1:0-18324 GCA_050015215.1 Candidatus Sulfotelmatobacter sp. | reverse complement strand
GACATAGACATCTCCTTGTACGCGATTGCAAGTGGGCTTCACCGCATCTTGTTCTTCCTTCACTTGCTCCTCCACTCTTACGGCACCCTATCTCTTTCTGTCTTCTCCCCAATTGCCCGTTCCCTTTGAGCGCAGTTTCAGAAATTAGGGAGCCGGTTTCGCGGCTGCGTTCTTCAAACCAGTTTCGAGCGGGATGGAATTTAGCAAAGTAAGAGAAGTCGAGAGCCGGGAAAGCGGTCCACACTTGTCGCGGCATTCTGCTGCCGAGGCCAATCGTGCCGTCTGAAATTGACCCCATGTTTCTGGCTCTTCCGCTGCGTGAGTTGGCGGATGCGGCATTGGGCCGGGCCTGCGCCGCGGGGGCCGCGCACGCCGATTTTCGCTGCGAGTGGATCAAGGATGCCCAACTCTCTTTGCGCGACTGCGCCTTGGACGGAGCACACAGCAGCATCGCCTCCGCGCTTGGGGTCCGTGTCGTACTCGACGGTGCGTGGGGCTTCGCCTCCTGCACGGAGCTGACAACAGATGGAGCCGCGCAAACTGCTGCTCGCGCCATGGAGATGGCCAAGATCACTCGCCCGCTGTGCAGTGAACGTGTGGAGCTTGCCGCGGAGCCAGTTCACTCCAATGTCACCTGGATATCGTCGTATGAGATGAATCCATTCGATGTGCCTGACTCGGACAAGTTGGCCTTGCTCGACGACTGGAGCCGCGGAATCATGGCTGGCAAAGGTGTCAATCACGTCTACGCGAAACTGCAAGCGGTGCAAGAGAACAAGTTTTACGCGGACCTAGCCGGCACTGTGACCACACAAGAGCGTGTAAGAATTCACCCGCAGTTCATAGCAATATCCATCGATGCCGCGAACGGGTCTTTCGAAACTATGCGGACGCTGGCCCCACCCGTGTCTCAGGGGTGGGAGTATTTAACGAGAGCGGAGTGGGACTGGGACGCCGAACTCGCGTGCCTCCCGGAATTGTTAGCTGAGAAGATGCGCGCCCCTTCGGTCGAGGCTGGTACGTATGACCTGGTAATAGATCCATCCAATCTCTGGCTCACGATTCACGAATCGATCGGACATGCCACGGAACTCGACCGGGTGCTCGGGTACGAAGCAGCTTACGCGGGTACTTCGTTCGCCACGTTCGACAAGTTCGGGATTCTAAAATATGGCTCGCCAGTGGTCAATGTAACCGCCGACCGCATCGCCGAGCACGGCTTGGCAACTATCGGCTATGACGATGAGGGAGTAGCAGCGCAGTGTTGGGACATCATTCGCGACGGCGTTCTGTTCGGCTATCAGCTTGACCGGCGCACCGCGCGCCTCAGAGGCTTTGCGCGGTCAAACGGTTGTGCCTCCGGCGATTCCGCGAGTTGTATGGCGATCCAGCGCATGGCCAACATATCTCTAAAGCCAGCTATCGGCGGGCCCTCGACCGAAAACTTGATTGCCGCGACCAAGCGGGGCATTTATGTGGTCGGGGACAAGAGTTGGTCGATCGACATGCAGCGCTACAACTTTCAGTTCACTGGCCAGCGATTTTACAAGATCGAGAACGGCCGCCTGGCAGGCCAACTGCGAGATGTCGCGTACCAGTCGACGACCACGGATTTTTGGGGATCAGCGGAAGCCGTGGGTGGTCCGGCCACTTATGTTCTGTACGGTGCGGATCGCTGCGGCAAGTCTCAGCCGCTGCAGCTAGCCGCAGTCAGTCATGGGTCTCCTTCTGTCCTCTTCCGCAACATCCGCGTTCTTAACATGTCGCAGGAAGCCGAGCGGTGAGAGTCGTTAGAAGCACACTGACATGATCGCCATGCAAGAGTTGATCGAGAAAGCGCTCCAGCTATCGAGGGCGGATGCTTGTATCGTGATCGCCGATGAGACAAACTGCCTGAACATTCGGTGGGCAAATAACGAGCTAACCAGCAACGGCTTTTCCCGCAGTCGGCAACTGACGATCATCTCGATCTTGAACAGCGCGGAAGGAACTTCAACCGGAGTAGTTTTGGCAAGCGGGGTTACATGCGAGTCCCTGGAAACGTTAGTACGGAAAGCTGAAGGCATAGCCCGAGCAACGGTTCCCGCCAAAGACGCGCAGCCCTTACTGACTGGCAGAACATCCCCCAACTGGGACGAGCCGTCACCCGAGACATCGGTCGAGGTGTTAAGCCGCTTCGTGCCGGCGATGGGCGGAGCGCTTTCACGCGCCAGATGCGAAGGCAGACTTTTATTTGGGTACGCTGAGCACGCGTCACGATCCACCTACCTGGCATCGTCCACGGGCCTGCGATTGCGTCATGACCAGCCAGCCGGGCGTGTAGAGATGAACGCGAAATCCTGTGATCATTACGCCTCGGTTTGGGGAGGCACTGTCGGTACCACTGTTGCCGACATAGATGTGGAGGAACTCGAGCGGTACCTCACGCGTCGACTGGGTTGGGCGCGTCGACGCCTGAAACTGCCAGCTGGTCGCTACGAGACTCTCTTACTTCCATCGCCGGTTGCCGACCTAATGCTTTGGCTATACTCATCGGCCGGTGCGCGGAACGCCCACGACGGCGGCACTGTGTTTAGCAAGTATGGCGGCGGTACGCGCATCGGCGAGCGGATCAGTCCTGTATCGATGAGCCTGCGCAGCGACCCCGCGACACCGGGGCTGCAATGTAACCCTTTTGTTGTGGCGTACGCTTCGGGTGACACTTCGTCGATCTTCGATAATGGGTTGCCTCTGCTCTCGACGAATTGGATCAGCGATGGCACGCTCTCCGCGCTCGTGCAGACTCGACTTTCCGCATCGCTCACGGGTTTGCCGGTTACGCCGCGAATCGATAATTTGATTCTAGAGGGACCCCTCGGCATGGGGCACGCACTCGACGAAATGATCGCGAATACCGCGCGCGGATTACTGGTAAGCTCGCTGTGGTATATCCGCGAGGCGGATCCGCGAACACTTCTTCTTACCGGGCTCACGCGCGACGGAGTATTCCTGATCGAACGAGGAGAAATTGTAGGCGCGGTAAACAACTTCCGCTTCAATGAGAGCCCTGTGGACTTGCTGGGTCGCATCAGCGAGGTCGGAATAACTGAGCGCACACTGCCACGAGAAGAAGTCAAGTTCATGGGGACCGCGATGCCGCCACTGCGGATTTCCGACTTCAACATGTCTAGTGTGAGTGAGGCATTATAAAAGCCTGCTCCGATTCCCCTACAGAAACCAAGACAGGGAGATGCTTTGAATGTGCGCTGACGCTCCAAAAGCCGCTCCATACGGGAGCTGGAAATCACCCATTACATCCGATCTTATTGCGGCTGAGTCAATCGGATTGGCCGAGGTCTGCCTTGATGGCGAAGATTTCTACTGGCTTGAGTCTCGCCCCTCCGAAGGAGGGCGGAACGTGGTCGCGCGTGGGCGTCCCGGCGGTGTTAACCAAGACGTTACGCCGGCTCCCTTTAACGTCCGCACGCGCGTGCACGAATACGGCGGCGGCGCCTGGACCGTGTCGAACGGCACGCTTTACTTTTCTCACGACAGCGACCGCCGTCTGTATCGCCTGGACAGCGACACGCAACACCCGGTGGCGCTCACGCCAGAAGGCGCGTGGCGCTACGCCGACGGAGTAATCGATCACCGGCGCGCCCAATGGATCGGGGTTCGCGAGGATCACACAGATCCAAACGTCGAGCCGGTTAACTCGATTGTGGCTGTGAGCACCAACAATCCCGGTCTCGGTGCCGGGCGTGTGCTCGCGGCTGGGCACAACTTCTTTTCGTCGCCAAGATTGTCGCCCGACGCAAGTATGCTGGCTTGGCTCGCGTGGGATCATCCGAACATGCCGTGGATGGGTACAACGTTGTACCTGGCAAGTCTGGATGAGTCAGGCGTGCCTGGCGAGCCCACGGTTGTGGCCGGAGGCAATAGCGAGTCGATCTTTCAGCCGGAATGGTCGCTGGATGGTTCATCACTATTTTTCGCCTCCGACCGAACCGGGTGGTGGAATCTTTACCGTTACGCCCTCACGACTTTTGAATTGAAATCTCTAGCCCCGATGTCGGCGGAGTTTGGCCAGCCGCAATGGCTCTTCGGGATGTCGACTTACTCAATCCTCGACGCTGAACACCTGGTTTGCTCGTATACGAGCAAAGGTCAGGGCGCATTGGCTTTGCTTAATTCGACTTCGGGTAAGCTGTCAACTATTGATACGCCGTTCAACAATTTTTTCTCCGTCCGCGCAAAAAACAGGAAGGTGATGTTTCGTGGTGGCGCAGCGGCCATTCCCTGGTCGATTGTTCTTCTGGACCTCGATTCCGGGAAGAGTGAGATTCTGAAGAAGTCCACCCTGGTAGTTGTCGACGCAGGGCTGAATAAGTACTTCACACCGGCGCAGACAATCGAATATCCGACCGAGAATGGAAAGACGGCGTTCGGCCTGTACTATCCGCCATTCAATCCCGACTACGCCCCGCCTGAGGGGGACAAGCCGCCGCTGCTGGTTCGTTGCCACGGTGGCCCCACAGGCGCCGCCTTCAGCACGCTCGATCTGCGCGTTCAATACTGGACCAGCCGCGGAATCGCGTTCCTTGATGTGAACTATGGGGGCAGTACCGGTTTCGGTAGAGAATTCCGTGAGCGTCTTCATCTGAACTGGGGAGTAGTAGATCTGGACGACTGTGTGAATGGCGCCAAGTTTTTGGTCCAACAAGATCTCGCAGATGAAAGCCGCTGCGTGATTACTGGCGGCAGCGCCGGCGGTTACACCGCGCTGGCCGCCCTTGCTTTTCGTTCGTACTTCAGCGGCGGCGCCAGTCACTACGGTGTGAGCGACATCGCAGCTCTCGCCAGGGACACGCACAAGTTTGAATCGCGGTACATGGACTGGCTGATCGGTCGCTATCCCGAGCAGAAGGCGCGATACCAGGAGCGCTCGCCCATCTATCACGTCGGGCAACTCTCGAAACCGGTTATCTTCCTGCAGGGCGAGGAGGACGCCATCGTCCCACCGAGCCAGTCTGAATTGATGGTAGAGGCCCTGCGTCGGAGAGGAATTCCCGTTGGATACCTGCTTTTTTCCGGTGAGCAACACGGATTTCGCAAAGCAGAACACATCAAGCGAGCGCTGGATGCCGAGTTGTACTTCTACGCGGTGAACGTGTTCCGCACCGGGCTCAGCTTTTGAAGTTCGCGTTCGAGTTCGCAGTTCAGTCTTCAATCAGGCGAACGCCGTCGATGCCCGAATTGCACGCCGTAGGAATGCGACGGGAGGGTCAAGGGACTAGTCTCCCCCGTTTGATGGTTAAATTCTCCGCGCAACTTTCTGGAGAAGGCGGCGATTATGACCGACTGACGGTCGTGAACTTCCAGTTTCCGAAACAGATTAGCCAGGTGAAACTTAATCGTATTCTCGCTGACGTTCAGTAAGACTGCAATTTCCTTATTCGACAGTCGCTTTTCTAAAAGACGTACGATCAGTCGCTCCCGGGCGGTCAAGGATTTCCAACGTTCTTTGGGTTGCTTCGCCCCTGCCGTGAATTGATTCACGATTTTTGCGGGGAACCAGAGTTCGTTCCGAACGATTACATAAATAGCCTTCAGGAGGGAACGCTTCGCGTCGACGTAGCGCACGAAACCGTGGACGCCGAATTCCAGCATCAGCAATAGGGAAGAATCCGTCGGGTTGTTACCCAGCAGCAGTATCTTGGAACCTGGCTGCAGATGCCTCAGATTCTGGATGTACCCGCGCAGCGGCACTGAGAGGGCTCCAACATCCAGGATGACGACCGAGACCGCCACTCCGGCGGCGGCCTTGCGAAGCAGTACGCCTTCGTTCGAATGCACAATTATGTTGTTTTGGCGCAGCAGTCGTTCGAGGGTTGGGATTGCGAGGGGATTCTGTTGGGCCAAGCCAACGGCGATTTGCTCCATATATTCTCAGCTTTTTGGGGGAGCTATGAGGAGGGCTCAACAGCGAGTCATCTGATTAAAGCATCTCTCATGCCGGAGAAGTTTTCAATATCGCGCGAGCAGTAATAAGTACAAGGTAAGTTGGGGAATAAGTACAGGCTCGAGTGGAATAAGTACATGCCATGAGTCAGCAGAGGTTCAGTCTAGTGGACTGCAGTTCGTGCGTGTTCGACGATGTCGCGATGTTTGCTCAGAAGTCCGGGCAGATTAAGCAGTATTGGAGGATCGGTTGGAATCGCGTTTCTGAGGTGGATTTCCGCACACTCCACTTGGCCGCCGCCAACGCTTATACATTCTCCTCCCCCTCGTAACGCAAGCTCGTACCGAAAGTAATCATTCATCGTATCCGGCCAAGGCAATCCTAGAGCTAGAACGGAGTAGCGGCCGGGCTGAACCGGTGCGATTGAATAAGCGCCTGATTGCAAATTAATTGAACACGCCACCGGTATGCCTTCCGGAATTGCGCTCGAGAAGAGACCGATAAAGATCGGCCCCGAGAACGACGCGGGGGCCTGAACGAGGCCGTGGACCGCTCCTTGTATGGAGACCCCATCCTCACTGATGTCTCCCTCAACTCGCTCGAGCAGGTTGTTCGCCGCCAGCCGGCGGACCATGCGGAGTTTCAACGGTGAAATACCCAATACTCCCGAAAAGCGGCGAATAAACGTACCCAAGCTGCTATAACCCACATCCAGACAAATGTCAGTAACTGAATTGTCGGTGTTCAGGAGCATGCGGGTGGCGGCTTCGACACGCAAGGCACTCAGAAAGCGACGCGGAGGTACGCCAGTGACTTGCCGAAAGGTCCGATTGAAGTGGTAGGGGCTCATGTAGGCGATTGCTGCCATTTGTGTAAGCGAGATGCTCTCGTCCAGCCGCCCACGGATCGAGCTGATCACCCTTTCCACAGCGCGAGAATGAAGTTCGAGTGTATACGGCCGCTTGGGCTTTTGTCCTTCTGCATTGAGCATGGTTCATCTCCCGCGCCCTGGCGAATTCCTTGCAGAAAGACTAAGGAGTGTCTTCTACTCATGTCTCAGCCTCGTGCCAGATTCGCTCAGAGGTTCCTAGCTTTACTCGCCGCCGCAGAGGCGGGCAATCCTACCTCGATTCAAAAAGGGACCACCAGACGCCGATGGATACAGCAGTCGCTGCCTGCCTCTTGTCGTGAACGGCGTATGTGGCACGTCGAGGGCGGGTGAGTGCGAAGACAATCGGGCCACAAGCCTTCGATTGCTAATGCCAAGCTTCCCCAGGATGCGATGCACGTGATTCTTGACCGTATGGCCGGAGAGGCACAAGCGGTCGGCAATTTCTTTATTGCTGAGCTGTTGTGACAGCAGATCCATCACTTGCCGTTCGCGGGCGGTTAGAATGACGGTCTCGACGGGGCTCGTGACGTTGATTTGCGCCAACTGCGTTAATTGCGAGAACAGCGCATAAGTGATTCGCGGCGGGCATACAAACTCGCCCTTTTGCAGCGATCGCACGACAGAACAGAGATCGTCGAGGCTTGCGCCGGAGGAAACATAACCGGCTGCCCCCACCGTTGCCAGCTTGCGTACATTTTCGGTGGACTCGGTAAGTCCGAGGAATGCCACTTTGATTTCGGGTCGTAACGTAGTGACAGTTCGCGTCAGTTGTAGAGCGGCATCAATACCCCGGTCGAGGTCGATCAGTATGGTTCCGAACGCGGCCAGAGCGTCTGCACGCTGATCAGGCGCAGCCTCTGCATGCAGACCGGGCTGCGTATTGAGGGCGAGCGCCAGCGACTCGGCCCGGTATTGGCATCCGGAGAGGACACCGATGATCGCAGTGGATTCGATGGTCACGATAAATCTCAGAACCAAACTTTGATTCGTACATTGCCGGGTGCTGCCTCCGCACAGTTCGCCTTAGCCGGCCAATGGAAAGCCGCGAGGCAGGCGCGACTTCAGCCATGACGCCTCATGCCGGTTTCCCACTTTGAGTTTCTCTAACAAATGATGAACATGATTTTTCACCGTGTTAGGAGCGATATGCAAATGATCGGCAATTTCCTTGTTACTCAAGCCTGAACTGATCAGTCGCAATATCTCAGTCTCTCTCGGCGTCAAGCTGGCGTCTGGATTTTCGCCATATTGCCTGGTTATCCGGCCGATGTTATTAAGCACCAACTCTGTCACGCGGCCCGAGGCCGGAGCTTCATCCTTGCTAACCATTTGAAGTGTGCCGACCAACTCTGCCATCGACTGACTGCTGGTAACGCACGCACTGACCCCTGCTTCGATGAAGCGAACGATGTCCGAATCAAGACTATCCTGGGTGAGAAGGACGACGTTGGCACCCGGCCATTTGGCACGTGCGCGATAAATGGCTCCCACAATTGTCTCGACCGCGCCTGAAGAGAAAATCAGCGCAATCCTTGCCAAGTCTTCCGGGTTGCCGAGTTTCTTTGTATCCAAGTCGATCACCTGCCAGCCGTGACTTTCCAGGGCGGTCGCCACGATCTCGTGGTACAGACGGTCAAGCCCGGCAACAATCAACGGGTTAAAAACTAACTCCATCAGCTGGCCTCAAGCAACAGAACCCGATATTGCGAACTTAGTGGTTGAGAATAGTATGAAGGCAGTGCTCACCTGCTCAACTACCCGCGCGGGTAGGTGTCGGCAAATGCCCGCTTTTTTTTACGAAATCCGAACATATTTCGACGTTATCGCGCATTTTCGACACCGCACTGTGCTCCGTACCCAGAGGAACAGCATCGATTCCTTCCGGACCGCGAGTCGGCGTTGTGGGTCCAATCCATACCGCTGGGACCTCAATTGCGACCGACCGCTGCAGCATCGGCACCGCGACGATGAAAGTACTTTGATTCTTGACTAGGCGGAGCACACCCACCACGCCTCGCAATGGACCGTCGCAAATGCATACCTTAGCGCCGATTTCCAATCTGGGCCAAGGATACAGGCGCAGACCGTTACACGACTCGATCGCTTGTAAAGCCGTAATTTCGCTGTCGTCAATCGCTACCGGGGTGTTTCCCACGCCAAGAATCCGAATAACTCCCGGTGTGGTGACTATCGATCCAGACGCGGCCGAACTGAATCGGCAAAACAGATAACCGGCAAACAACGGCGACTGGAGTATCTTCGATCGGTCAGACCAACGGCGGACTACACGATAAGTAGGCAGATACACATCGTAGTCTTTGCACCGTAACCCTGCTAAGACAGCGCGCTCAGAGTTAGGCCGTACGTGAATAGCAAACCATTGGTCTGTATGTGTATCGAACATGTCAAGTATGGGTCAACGCTTTATTACCTATACTTAAACCCCCGGACGGCAATCAATCCACCTTTGGATTCATGCAAGAATCACGGCTGGGAGTCAGTTACTAGACGCCTGTACTGGTAAGCGCCCGACTGCGGCGCCCGGCGAAGGCACAATGGGGCGCTGCAACATGCCCACTGCCATGGTCAAACAACGAATTGCTGTAGCGAAACTGAACCGCCGCGCTCAAGTGTTGGAATTTCTGAAAACCGCGATCCGCTGTCGATCTTGTAAGCAGATAGCCCGTTTTTGAACTCGTGGAGGATTGTCCGTTCATGAATGCGAGCGTAATACTGCGCCTACGCCGTTTCAGCTGTGGGAGTTATCAACACATGGGGCTGACATGGCGGCAGCCTGTCCACTGCTGCGCCAAGTGGAAGGTGAGTCCGCATCAACCTGCTCGTATCACTTATAAAGTTCAATACCGCGATGCCGAGCCGATTCGTGAAACTAAGTATTAAGCCGATTGTTGTATGGGGAATTGTTGCAATCTTGGGCTGGTACGCCCAGCTACCTCGGTTATCAAAGGCGGAGCTCTCCACGATTGCCGGACGTTTTCATTTTGAGTCGGCTCCTTTTTACCAATTGAAGTATCCGACCCGCACCTATCGTGCCGTCAACCCGAAATTGCTGGGGGTAGCAGCATGGGTGTCTTCGGTCGGCGCCGGAATCGCGCTTGGTGATCTTGACGGGGACGGACTCCCAAACGATGCATGCCTCGTCGATCCTCGCAACGATAGTGTGACGGTGACTCCTGTGCCCGGAACAGGCCAACGGTACCTTCCCTTTGTGCTCGATCCGGCATCGCTCGCATACGACTCTTCGACCATGGCTCCCATGGGTTGCCTGATAGTCGACCTTAATGAAGATGGCTTGCAGGATCTGGTTGTCTACTACTGGGGCCGCACCCCGGTGGCATTCTTGCGAAGGCAAAGCACGCGTCCTGTTGCGCTTTCCGCAGCTAGTTTTGTTGTTCAGGAATTAGTTCCGGGAGGCGAACGCTGGTATACCAACGCTGGATTGGCCGCTGATATAGACGGCGACGGGCACATCGATCTTTTATTCGGGAATTATTTTGCTGATGGCTCCGCAGTGTTAGGACGCGACGGGTCAGTTGAGATGCAATCTTCAATGTCGCGCGCGGGCAACGGTGGAAGCAAACCCATTCTCCTTTGGAAGTCGGCAAGTAACGGTGATGCTCCTCAGGTTCACTTTGAGCGCGCCACCGACATAGACAGCGTAATGGGTACAGGCTGGACTCTCGCGATGGCCGCTTGCGATATCGATGGCGACCTCTTGCCCGACATTTATATCGCCAACGACTTCGGCCCTGACAAGTTGCTGCACAATCTTTCGAAACCCGGCCACGTGCAGTTCCAACAGCTACGTGGTCATCGAGGGTTGAATACCCCGAAGTCCAAGGTGCTGGGACAGGACTCATTCAAAGGCATGGGTGTGGATTGCGCCGATTTGAATGGCGATGGCATTCCGGATTTCATGGTCAGCGACATTTCTGATCCTTACGCTCTGGAAGAAGGCAACCTCGTTTTTGTGAGCACTGGAAGCACGACCTCCATGCAATCCGGCGTAGCCCCGTACCGTGAAGTGGGCGAGAGCCTTGGACTCGCCAGAAGCGGCTGGTCCTGGGATGTGCGCTTCGGCGACTTCGATAACGACGGAGTGCCGGAAATTATTCAGGCGAACGGATTTGTGAAGGGAACAATCAACCGCTGGCCGGAACTGCACGAGTTGGCGATGGGAAACGACTTGATGGTGCGAAATCCCGCACACTGGCCGAGGTTCGCTCCTGGTACCGATATCAGCGGTCAAAACCAGAACCACTTTTTTGTGCGTGCCCGTACCGGAAGATATTTCGACGTGGCCACCGATATCGGATTAGGACAGCCTCAAGTAACGCGGGGTGTTGCCGTAGCGGACGTGGATGGCGATGGTCGATTGGATTTCGCTCTCGCCAACCAGTGGGGCGACTCTTTTTTCTTTCACAATGTGGGCACGGCAACTGGAGATTTTCTGGGGCTGCACATTCTTATCCCGGTTCGTTCCATGCCAACCACTATTCTGGATGGTCATCCGCCCAGTGGCGTCCGTGGCTCGCCAGCACTGGGGGCGCGCGCAACGGTCATGCTTCCCGATGGACGCAAACTGGTGAAACAAGTGGACGGCGGCAACGGGCATTCCGGTAAGAGTAGTCCGGACCTACATTTTGGTCTCGGCCTAGTTGGACAGATTGACTTGCCAGTTTCTTTCGACTGGCGCGACCGCGGCGGACAAGTTCGACACTACGAAACCGCTCTCAAACCGGGATGGCACACTGTTTTTCTCGGAGAATCAGGCCGATGAAAACCACTGACTCCTGGGCTCACGCACGGCGACTGGGCGGCTTGCGGCGGTTCGCCCTGGCCATTACCGTCTTCAACATACTTGGACACACCCTATTCGGCTTCGAGCAGTCATGGGCGCAACCATTGGCATCGTTAGCTACGGCTTATTCGTGCGAACTGCTCGTCGAGTGGATGGATGCCAGAGCCGCGGGACGCAGAGCGCGCTTTCTGCAAAGCATCCCAGAATTGGTGAACTGCCTGTTGCCCACGCATATCACGGGTCTGGCCGTGGCTATGTTGCTCTATTCCAGCGACAGACTTTTGCCGGTGATGTTTGCCTCAGCCGTGGCAGTGGCCTCGAAGGCAACCATTCGACACGTCGTGAACGGCCATGCGCGACACGTTTTCAATCCGTCCAACTTTGGAATTACCGTCACACTGCTGATGTTTCCGTGGGTGGGCATTGCTCCTCCTTATCACTTCACGGAAAATCTGCCAGCCCCCGGATACTGGATTCTGCCGCTCATCATTTGTATCTCCGGCACCATGGTGAACTTGCGTTTCACTGGACGCACAGCGGTCATTCTGGGCTGGTGCGGAGGATTTCTCGCGCAGGCGGTGGTGCGCAACCTCGTCTTTGGATCCTCATTCGTCGCAGCGCTCAATCCAATGACGGGCGTGGCATTCGTTCTGTTCACTTTCTACATGATTACCGATCCTGCAACCACGCCGTTCCAGAACCGGGGACAACTCTTCTTCGGATTGGCAGTAGCGGCGGTCTACGGCCTGCTCGTCACTCTGCACGTCGTGTTCGGCTTTTTCTTTGCGCTGACCCTCGTATCCGCCGTGCGCGGCGTCGCATTGTATGTTCGCGGTCTCGTGCCGGCTTATTCAACCACCGTCCCTGCTTCACCGGTGCCTGCCACAGTCCGAAAGGCTGAGTCAGTTTAAGAAGCAAAGAACCGATGTCACTTTCAGGGGTTACTCCGGACCACGACGTGATGGCCGTTACTCCGGCTGGCTTTCGCAAAGCCCTCGGGTGCTTCGCGACCGGAGTCGCGGTCATCACCGTGGAGATCGACGGGCAAGTTCATGGCATGACGGCGAACGCATTCACTTCCGTGTCGCTCGACCCTCCGCTCGTGCTGGTGTGTGTTAAGCGCCAAAGCCGCACACACGAGTGTCTGCATGCGACGCAACGTTTCGGCGCCAACATACTCACCGACAAACAGCGGCCGGTCTCCGAACATTTCGCTCTCCCTTGCGGTGTCCGGTCCGCTGAAATTAAATATGCCGCATTGTTTTTCCGAAGCGAGCGCGGTACTCCAGTGCTTGAGGGATCACTTGCATTCCTTGAATGCCGCGTGGATGAAATGCACGTTGCCGGTGATCACACGATTTTCCTTGCACGCGTCGAAGAAATCATGACCGGCGGAGGTGATCCGTTGCTCTACTTTCGTGGGACTTATCGGTGCGTGGGAAGAATCGATGAAGAAAACGGGGGAGAGCGACTGTGATGCGTCAATTGTTGAGACTGGAAACGAATGCGCTCGAATCCCATGCCGGCCTGCGCTTTCTCCAGGAACCGGAGCGGCAAAAACTCGAAAGTGGAAATTGCCGCTGCTACCTGGCGCGGGACTCGGATGGCGCCGTCACGCTGTTCCTCGCTCTTACCTTTGGCGGCGCTGAATGCACGCAGGCAGCCCAAGCCGAGTACTCACATTCTCTGGCAGCAACCGAAGGCGCGAGCACCTTGCGGGAAAGTGGACTGGACGATCCCAACACAGTTACGCGAGCTGACGAGAAACGCACGACTGATGACGGAAATCATGTCCCCGGCCAACGCAACGGCTAATCATTCTTAACTTGCCGCGGAACTCCTAATGTCCTCCGTCATGGAAACGTTATTGCGTATTCAACCCGCAGAGGTCTGCCTGGCCCGCCGCGGATTTCGTGTTCCGGGCAAAGTCGTGCGCGCTCGCCTTGAACATATTGGTGAAACTTTTTTGCAGGGCTATCACGCCGCACTCTCCGACTGTGCAATGGAAGTTCTCGTCACGCGCCTGGAAGCCATCGATCTAGAGTTTCGAGGCTTTGGATATGAAGGCGCGGCGATGGCTCTGGATTTGCTTGATCATCTCACACCGTGGAAACCACCGCGCGTGCCCCAGTTTCTATCGGGTCCGGCTGAGCCTCACACATACATGGCGATTGTTGGAATCGGCTGGTCCATGGCGCGCTTGAGTCTCGGATTAGCCCGCAGATTGTCCCATCTGGATCCACTGCTGCGGTGGCTGGCCTTTGACGGTTGGGGGTTTCACGAAGGGTATTTTCATTGGCCGCGCTATGCAGGGGGAAACGCATATCCGCGCAAACTGAGTGGCTATGCCCTGCGCGTCTTCGATCAGGGCTTGGGACGGAGCATGTGGTTTATCGGCGGCGCTGACCCAGAAGCCATTCGGAGCTGCGTAGTAGGATTTCCAGATTCCCGCCGCGGAGATTTGTGGAGTGGCATTGGCCTCGCCTGCACCTATGCGGGCGGCGCAGAGCCGGAAGAAATAATCCAACTTCGGGGCGCAGCGGAATCGTGGTGGCCGCATCTCGCGCAGGGATCTGTATTCGCCGCCAAAGCGAGAGAACGCGCTGAAAATCCCACTGAGCACACCGACCAAGCCTGCCGGCTGCTCACAGGTCTACCGGCGATCGAAGCAGCCGCGCTTTCGGACCTGATGCTCAGCAAGGTTGGTGAGGGACCAGAGCCGGCCTATGAGCGGTGGCGTGTTTGCATTCGAAAGTACTTGTTGGACTGAGCCAATGCTCACCGCGAACTTCGTAAGCCAACCACTGCGAAAAATTTTGAGGCCAATCATGGAAAAATCATCTCTTCGTCAATACGCACCAACCGGAGTTGCGCTTCTGTTTATCTTCGCTAGTTTCCTTCTTGCCGGCCAGCCTAGTCTGTCCTCCGGCGAGCGAGCCAGCCTTGCTTCGAGGTTTGCGTTTCGAAAGATACCGATTCCAGTCAGCTCCACTCAACCGGCGCATTACGTGCGCGCGGTTCATCCTAGTCTGAAGCGCATCTCCGGTTGGATTTCGACTTTAGGCGCCTCGGCCGCACTCGCCGATCTGGACGGCGACGGCTTGCCCAACGACCTTTGCCATGTGGATCCTCGGTTTGATTCCGTCACCATCATGCCAGTGCCGGGAACAGGAAGTCGATACGAACCATTCGCGCTGTCGCCGGATCCGCTCCCGTATGATCCCGCGACTATGGCACCGATGGGATGCCTGTTCGGCGATTTCAACGAAGACGGTCTGATGGACATTCTTGTCTATTATTGGGGCCGCTCGCCGGTTTTATTTCTCCGCAAACATAATGTGCCCCCCTTCGAAGCGCACGGAATTTCTGCGAACGATTTTCTTCCGGTAGAACTCGTCTCCCCCATTCAGCGTTGGTACACGAACGCAGTCACCTCAGCCGATTTTGATGGCGATGGCCATGTCGATCTTCTGATTGCAAACTATTTTCAGGACGGCGCTCACATTCTGGACGCGCACGCCTCCGGAACCGAAAGCATGGACGAAAACAAGGGTGCAGCCTACAACGGAGGGCGCAAGCATTTCTTCTTGTGGACCGGTTCGACGGCAGGTGCGCAACCGAGCGTCCAGTTCCACGAGGTGGACGCCGGTCTAAGTCCGAGAATCGATCACGGCTGGACTCTCGCTGTGGGAGCTGCCGATCTCGACGGCGACATGTTGCCCGAAGTGTACCTAGCTAACGATTTCGGCCCCGATCGTTTGCTGCACAATCTGTCCACGCCAGGTCATCTTCATTTTGTTCCGCTGGAGGGGAAGAGAACGGCATTCACTCCGGCGTCCTTCGTGCTTGGTCACGATTCATTTAAAGGAATGGGCGTCGATTTTGCCGACGTGAACGGCGATGGATGGTTGGACATTTTCGTCAGCAACATCACCAGCCAATGGGGATTGCAAGAAAGCCACTTCCTGTGGGCTAGCACGGGGCACGTCGGCGATATGCAAGAAGGCATTGCTCCATACGTGCAGGCGAGCGACAAGATGGGTCTCTCGCACAGCGGGTGGGGTTGGGATGCGCGCCTCGCTGACTTCGATGACCATGGCACGCTGGAAGCGCTGCAAGCCGTCGGGTTCCTCCGCGGAAAGATCAATCGTTGGCCAGAGCTTCAGGCACTGGGCACTGCGAACAGCAGAATCATGCACGATCCGGGCTTCTGGCCTCGATTCCAACCCGGCGATGATCTGAGTGGACACGAGCACGATGCCTTTTTTGTTCGCTCAGAGTCTGGCCGGTACTTTGACCTCGGAAGCGAAGTGGGCCTCGGAGAGCCAATGGTTACGCGAGGCATCGCGGTGGCCGACGTGGATGGCGATGGTCTGCTCGATTTTGTGTTGGCGAATCAATGGGGACAATCTTATTTCGTGCACAACGAGAGTCCTCGTCCCGGCGCTTTCCTCGGCCTCCATCTGCTGCTTTCTCTGCAACCTGCCGCCAAAGTGACAGAACGTGCAGGCCATCCCGGCCCCGATTCGCCGGGCCGTCCTGCGATCGGCGCACAAGCGCTTCTGCACTTGCCGGACGGTCGATTGATGGTCGCGCAAGTCGACGGCGGCAGCGGACACTCGGGGAAGCGCTCGCATGAAATCCACTTTGGTCTCGGCAATATCACCCGAGGCACGAAGATCCCCGTCGATCTGAAATGGCGCGCCCACAACGGACGCATTTGCCGAACCGCGCTCGCGCTTACGCCGGGATGGCACACCGTGCTGTTGGGTTGCGCCGAGGAGTTGAACTGATGAGCACACGCGAAAATACAACCCTGCTGTTCTATCCGCGCCACAATCCCGCCTCCCGCCTATTCGCGCTTTGGTACTTCGCGGGGCTGTTGACCATTTGGAATATCTTGGGCCATACGGTGCTGGGGTTTGAGCAGGCGTGGGCGCATCCTCTGATTGGGGTTGGCTCCGCTCTCTTCTTTCAGATGGCGCTCGATTGGGTTGATGCGCGCAGCCATGGACGAAAACCTCGCTTTCTCGCGGGATGGCGTGCATGGGCTGATTTCGTTCCCCCCGTCGTCATCACAGGTCTGGCCTGCACCATGCTCCTCTATCCAGGCGAGCGCGTGTCACCATTCGTTTTTGCAACTGCGGTTGCGATCGGGTCCAAGGTTTTGTTTCGTGCCCCTCTCGGCAACGGGCGCACGCAGCACTTCTACAATCCGTCGAACCTCGGAGTCACCCTCACCTTGTTGCTCTTTCCGTGGGTCGGATTCGCTCCGCCGTATCACTTTACCCGCAATCTGACGGGACAATGGAACTGGGTTGTTCCTGCCATCATTCTTCTTTCCGGCATCGTGATTCACTCTCGATTCACCGGACGACTTCCGCTCTGCCTCGGCTGGATCGGAGGCTTCTTACTGCAGGGACTGTTCCGCAGTTGGTTCTACGGCAATCCCTGGTACGTCCCGCTCGTACCCATGACCAGCGCGGCATTCATCGTTTTCACTCTGTACATGGTCCCAGATCCCGCAACAACGCCGCTGAATCCCAAGCGCCAAGTCCTTTTCGGAGTGGCCGTAGCGTTTGTGTACGGGAGCCTGCAGATGTTGCACATAGTCTTTGGTCTGTTCATTGCGCTCGTGGTCGTGTGCACGCTCCGCGGAGCCGGTCTTTACCTGTTGGCGATGCGAGGTCTGCTTCGATCATCCCCTGCCGCGGCGCCAGCCGAAGTCGCGGCAGACTGAAATCCCACGTCTCGCAAAAGAAGCGAGAAAAAGCACGCAAGCGAGGAGAAGTCAGAGTGAGCAGCGCTGACTAGCATCGATATCTCTAGGGCTGATTCCATGATCACTCGGGGGAAGGCACGGCCGAAGCCGTGTCGCACGAGCTGCGGAGCATGGAGTCGGCCCTTGAGATCGCGGCATCCGCGAAACTAATTATGAACAGCCTGGGACAAATTACCGAACGAGCCACGCTAAAAGCGGAGGTGCTCGCCAAGTTCATCGACGCCATTCCCGTCGCGTTTATCGTGGCAGACGGGAGGGGCGTTATCTACATGGTGAACCGTCAAACTGAACTCTTGTTCGGGTACGACCAGACCGAACTGGTCGGGCACCAGGTCGAAATCCTGGTTCCCGACGCCTTGCGCGACGCCCACATCAAGTCTCGCGCAGTTTACCTTGATGAACCACATGTACGGCCCATGGGCGCAGGCTTGCAGCTGAGCGCCCGAAAGAAAAGTGGCGTCGAGTTCCCAGTGGAAATCAGCCTGGGCCCTTTGGTGACCACCGACGGTCTCTACATCGTGGTAATGGTCGTGCGCCGAAGTGAAGACGGTTCGAGCGTCTGATGGAGGCTAGCGGCTGGATGCATGGCGGCCGGGCAGGAGACGTTGCAATCGCATCATCACAGTAAAACAGCCGTGATTTGCCGCCGTGCAAAGCTATGAACATCTTGGGAGTGGTTACCGAGCGAGCCGCGCTGAAAGCCGAAATTCTCGCCAAGTTTGTCGAGTGCCTTCCGGTCGCTTTTATCATCGCGGACGAAAAGGGCATCATCTACCTGATCAATCGCCAAACCGAGCTTCTGTTTGGCTACGACGAAAGCGAACTGATCGGACAACCGGTGGAAATTCTCATCGCCGAGACGCTTCGCGAGATACACGTCAAACACC
>JBEKBW010000097.1:0-18375 GCA_050015215.1 Candidatus Sulfotelmatobacter sp. | reverse complement strand
TGAACGAGGTTGATATGGGCATGAAGCGAACCGACTACCGCGACGTGGCGCGGGAACTTGCTGGTGCCCTGCACATGAACTATGCCTACGGGGTGGAGTTTGTGGAGGTGGATCCGGTTTTCGATCTGGGGGCGCAGCGCGTGCATTTGCCCGACGCACGGCAGGATCAGCGTCTCCAGCAGGATTTGCAGGTCGATCCCCGTCGCTATCACGGCCTCCACGGAACCGCAATCCTGAGCCGCTACCCAATCGATCGGGCTCGCCTTGTTCGCCTGCCCGTCTGCTATGACTGGTATGCCACGGAGTACAAAGCGATCTCCAAGCTCGAGCAGGGCAAGCGGTGGTCCGCGCACAAATTATTCCGGGAGCGAGTCGAGCGCGAGCTGCGCCAGGGCGGGCGCATGGCGCTGATTGCGGACCTGGCGATACCCGAATCTCCCACCGGCGAGGCAACCATCGTTGCAACGCATTTGGAAAACAAGTGCACGCCTTTGTGCCGGCGAAAGCAGATGCAGGCTCTGCTTGCGGAGGTGAAGTCAGTCGAGAATCCGCTCGTCATGGCGGGTGACCTCAACACGACAGGCAGAAACAATACCCCGACTTCCGTGCGCGACGAAATCATGAGCCGAGTTACGGATTACCAGTTCTGGATCCGCCAGACGGTTTCCTATTTCAATCCTCTGGGAATTTATCAACACACTGTTTTTCCGGTTCGTTACTTCCATGGCTACAACGATCCTACGGCGTTCAACCTGCCGATCCTTTGGGACAATCGCGAGAAGGCTCTTTTCAAAACAGTGGAAACGTTCCGCTTCGGCGATGGACTCGCATTTGACTTTCGCGGCGACCCGCAGAGTACGCTACCGCCGCGGCAACGAACCCTCGCGGACAGCAACCAGCGGGCAGGCAAAGGCTTTGTTCCGACCTATGCGTTTGCTCGCGACTACGCCGGCCTTGTAGGCCGGTTCAAGCTTGACTGGATTTTGGTAAAACCATTTGTCGAAAACCCGCGCGCAGAGGGACAATCCAGCCTGTTCGCGCCGCATTTCCCGGTTACTATGCGCGAGCTGAATGAATCCGTTACAGATCGCATCGCGGATCATGCGCCCATTACGGTGGACTTGCCACTGAATGAATCACCTTTGCCAACGCTATAGTTCCCAACGGTAAGCAGTGTTTTTGCTAGGCTCTGCAAAATGGATATAGGCTGGTGTCCGATAGATTGCGGCCTATATAGTGACTCAAATACTGGAGGGACGATGCTTCACCGAATTCTGCACATGATGCACCTCGTAACTTGCGTCGTATTCCTCATGACCACCGCCAATGCGCAGCAAAGCCATTGGGCCACAGCGGACGACAAAACTGCGAAGTTCATGATCGACATGGAACGCAGATGGGCCGAAGGAGTTTGCACAAACAACGGAGTTATCGCTGAGCTGTTGGCCGAAGATTTCCAGGGCACCAGCACTCGCGGCGAGCGCTACAACAAAGCCGATGAGCTGCGCGATGAAAAAGGCCCACACTCCACGCACGGCTGCGCACTCGATGATGCCAGGGTGCGCTTCTTCTCTTCTTCTTCGGGCGAAGACGTTGCAATCATTTACGGCAGCGAGCACTCCATCGGCAAGGACAAAACACATCCAGACGAGAAGCAGTGCCAAGTCTGGACCGATACATGGTTGAAGCGCAACGGTAAGTGGCAGATCGCAGCCGCACAAGACAACGAGGTCGATTGCAAGTAGCTACAGAAAGCACGCAGCCGGCCGCCAGCATCCTGTTACATCGATCTCTTCGAAATAA
The DNA here is from genome assembly GCA_050015215.1 of Candidatus Sulfotelmatobacter sp. Lineage (GTDB taxonomy): Bacteria > Acidobacteriota > Terriglobia > Terriglobales > Acidobacteriaceae > Sulfotelmatobacter. Next base: position 16,572 of record JBEKBW010000097.1, on the reverse strand, counting down.
GCCGTCGCACGACATGGCCTTTCCACATCCACAATCCCGAAAGGATCATGACAGGAACGAAGACAAGGCGAGTTTTGGGGGCGTAGTCTGGAAGTTTTTCAAACGGACTATAGATGTAACCGAGTATCGGAATGCTGAAGATGATGTGAATCCAGCGAAAAATCGAACGTGTGATGCCTCGGTTCACGGTGTTGGCTGTATAGGCTGATGTGGCCATGATGTCACTCCTTCAATTTGGACTTCGGTCTCTTCATTCCTGAACTTGCGATCCTCGATTCACGACTTTTGATCTGTCTTAGGCGGCCAGTTGGGCGATTCGATACCAAACTGTTTGGCATACTCCGCATTCAACCGCTCCCAGCCGCGGAAGTTCATCGCGTCGGGGCCAACCATGCGGCCGATGGGAGTTCCGCTGAGCAGGTGATCCAGAACATCGAAACAAATCTGCCATCCGGCGGCGCCCATTGCGATGAAGCGGTGACCGATGTTGGTCCACAGCGTCAGTCGCGTGCCCTCCGCCAAGGCTTCGAGCTCCCACCGCATATCGAAGCCGCCCCAGTTGTACTCAAGCGCCTTGGGAGCGTCGGCTCGCCTCACTTTTGTTTCGGTAATGCGCGGCGCGGGCGCTCCCACCGTGGTGAGCTTCACCGTTGTTCCAGCCGTGCCCAGGTTCCCATCGGCGTCGAACGGCGCCCACTCGCGCAAGTGCTCCGGATCGGTTATCGCCTCCCAGACTTTCTCCGGCGAGTGCTGGAGTTCTCTGACGAGAACGAGTGTCCACTTCTCTTCACCGTTTTGTCCCCAGTCTTTCTGTATTCGCGCGATGTTGGCGGGCCCCGGTGCGTATTGCTCGCGATTGCTCATGACCAACGCTTCAAGTGCGTGAGTTGAATCAGGTTGCCGCAGGTGTCGTTCAGCATGGCAATGGTCGAGCCGGTCACGTCGGTGGGCGGCATGGTGAACTCCGCGCCGCGGGCCTTCATCCGCTCGTAGTCGCTCTTGATGTCGTCGGTAAAAAAATTCGCTGCGGGCTGATTCTGTTGAAAAACCGCCTGCTGATACGTTTTCGCCGCAGGGTTGTTGTTGAGCGCCAGCTGTAGCTCAGTGCCGTCCGGCTCCTCGGCCGAGGCTACGGTGAGCCAGCGATATGGGCCATTGCTAAAATCGGCCTTCTTGGCGAAACCCAGTATCTCCGTGTAGAAGCGCAAAGCCTTGTCCTGGTCGTCCACGTACACGCTGGTCAGTTTGATTTTCATTTCGTTCCTCCTTTGTCACATACGCGGTTTGGGCCGCGTCGTTTTCCTGTTCGTTTCTCTTTCGAACGGATTGAATTTGCGGGAGTCGATCGATCCATGCGGTCAAGGTGGCGTTCAAGAGCATCGATGTGAACGGACCAGAACCGGCGGAACCGCGCCAGCCAGGCATCCAGCTCCTCAAATGGTCCAGGTTTCAGCCGGTAGAGACGCCGCTGCGCGTCCACGGTGGATTCCACAAAACCCGCCTCGCGCAGCACGCGCAGGTGCTTGGACACGGTCGGCTGCGACATGCGAAGTTGACGCTCGATCTCTCCCACCGACTGTTGGGACGAAACCAGGAGATCCAGGATGGCTCGGCGGTTCGGCTCCGCAATGATTTCGAATACAGATCCCACTCTCTTCGTATACTCTATGGAGCATATACGTGTCAAGGCATATAAAAAAATCCAGGATGATTAGTCGGCGTGCGGGAATGTATAGCACCAACTGGAAACCTTTGCGTCTATTTGACTGGCCGCGAACCCAAGATGAGGATGTCCACGAGTCTTCTGGCGCTTTGCTGCCAGTCTGGACCGGACGCTACGTGGGAGACGCCGATCAGCGCCCGAAGTAGATCGAATGGCTCCAGATCTTTGCGAATGTCCCGGCTCTTGATGGCGCGCTTCACCAACGAATCGATCGCTCCCTGAATCTGAGCGCGCGAACCCTCAAACAGCTTCGAGGGGCCTCCCACCAGCGTGTTCAGCGCAGGAGCGATGATCTGCTTTGTCGCGATGTAGTCGACGAACAGTAACATCCATCCTCGCAAGGCCTCGATGGGTGGAAGGCTTTCGGAAAACTTCTTCTCGGCTGCGGCCAGTTTTTCCACCTCAGTCCGATAGACTGCTTCGATCAGTGCGTCGCGTGTAGGAAAGTGGCGATAAAGAGTTCCCGCTCCCACGCCTGCGTCTTTGACGATGTCGTCGAGGCTGGCGTTCGCGCCAGATCGAGTAAACGCCTCCTTCGCCACCTCCAGAATGCGCTCGCGATTTTGCACCGCGTCGGTGCGCGGTTTTCGCGGGGCAATTTTCTGGTTTCTGAGCGGCATAAAAAAAGTTGCAACCGGAGACTGTCTCCGGTTATCTTATCTACAGATTCGGAGACACTCTCCGTTTTAGCCGGAACGCGGCGGCCTGTCAATAGTGGTTCCCGGGGTCTCGGCTTCGAAGGTGAGGAATATGAATCCATACGCTGGTTATAAACTGTCAACCGATTCCAATTCTCGCTGCACCGATCTCATCGCAATGGCGGAGCGAGAGTTGTCAGCCTTCTTCAAGGCTGTCACCAAATTATTCGGGTCAGAGCAGGCAGAGCTCTCAGCAGAAGACTGGCTGCAGGAGTTAAACGAGATCGATAGTCTGCCCGCTTCAGACCGCGAATGGCGATTGATCACGGCGAAAGTTTCGACTCTCCTCGCGGGCCGAGTGCGCACCAAGTCCCTATCGGCTGAACCACAAATTGCTTAGGAGGAAAACAATATGCGCGTTTTTGTTACAGGAGCTACAGGTTTCATTGGCTCGGCAGTCGTTCGCGAACTCATCGACGCGGGTCATCAGGTTCTTGGTCTCGCGCGCTCAGATGCGGGTGCGAGGTCGCTGGCCGCCACAGGTGCCAACATCAAAGTTCATAGAGGGGATGTTGAAGATCTGGACAGCCTGCGGAGTGGGGCAACCGCCTCGGATGGCGTGATACACACCGCTTTCGTCCATGACTTCTCGAGATTCAAGGAAGTCTGCGAGATCGACAGGCGCGCCATCGAGGCCCTAGGCTCCGTGATCGCTGGCTCTGACCGCCCCCTCATCGTCACCTCTGGCACGGCAACTGCCCACACCCCAGGCCGCCTTACGACCGAGGAAGATGCGCCCAACTCTCCCATGCCCCGGGTAGCTTCGGAAGAAGGAGCATCTTCAGTAGCGGCGCAGGGTGTGCGCGTTTCGGTGATGCGGCTTCCGCAGGTGCACGACCCATTCAAGCAAGGCCTCGTCACCTACATGATTGCCCTGGCTCGCGAGAAGGGGGTCTCGGCGTACGTGGGCGACGGGCTCAACCGCTGGCCCGCGGTGCACCGGCTCGATGCCGCCCATCTCTACAGACTGGCGCTGGAGAAGGCTGCCGAGAAAGGGCTGGGGATAACCCGCTATAACGCCGTCGCAGAAGAAGGCGTGCCGCTTCGAGAGATCGCGGAGGCAATGGGCCGCGGCCTGGAGGTGCCGGTTGTTTCGAAGTCTCCTGAGGAGGCAGGCGAGCATTTTGGTTGGCTCGCGCATTTCGTGGGCGCAGACGTTCCGGCTTCCAGCGTGCTAACGCAGGAGCGGCTAGGATGGCGACCAACGACACGGCCCGGGCTTATTGCCGATCTGAATGCGATGAAATATTTCGAACACGCTGACGCCGTCGCTGTGCGCGGCTAGGCGTGACAGTATCCATGAGCAGTACACCGAACGTGTAGATATAAGGAGGTAGAAAATGACGAACATACTTGAGGCGACTTCATTTGGAGCAACTTCGACAACAGGCGACGTTTTGTCCGGCGTGAATCTGAAGGGCAAACGGATTTTCGTAACGGGTGTTTCGGCCGGCCTCGGCGTGGAAACCGCGCGCTCCCTGGCCGAGCACGGCGCTCACGTAGTAGGCGCTGCGCGGGACCTGGACAAGGCCAAAGCTGCAACCGAGCAGGTGCGAAAGGACGCCGCGGCCAATGGAGGAAGACTCGAGCTGGTTGAACTCGATCTTGCCAACCTGAAAAGCGTGCGCGCCTGCGCGGATCAGCTTCTCGCAAAAGGGGATTCGTTCGACGTGGTCATCGCGAATGCCGGCGTAATGGCCACGCCGTTCGGCCACACAGCCGACGGCTTCGAAACGCAGTTTGGCACGAACCATCTGGGACACTTTGTTCTAGTCAATCGACTTGCGCGACTCATTCGTGCGGGAGGACGAGTGATCAACGTGTCTTCCGCGGGTCACCGCTACGCCAACGTGGATCTCGATGATCCCGACTTTGAGCGAACGCCATACGACCCTTTTGTCGCTTATGGCAGATCGAAGACAGCGAACATCCTCTTTGCCGTAGCTTTCGACAAGCGGCATCGGGAGCGCGGCGTGCGTGCTGCGGCGGTGCATCCGGGAATTATAGAGACGGAGTTGATCCGCCACATGAGTCCAAGCTGGTTGCGGACGAGACTGGATGAGATCAACCAACAGCTTCTAGACGCCGGGAAGCCGCCGTTGCAGCGCAAAAGCGTGGCGCAAGGGGCAGCGACTTCGGTGTGGGCCGGTGTTGTGGCTCCTGCGGATGAGGTCGGCGCCAGATATTGTGAAAATTGTCACGTAGGCGCCGTCGTTCCGGACGACGTGCCCACCAGTGCCATGAGCGAAGGAGTGCGTGGATACGCAGTCGATCCTAACAACGCCGAGGCGCTCTGGAAGAAAAGTGAAGAAATGGTGGGAGAAAGTTTTTAGCTTCCTCGTTACAAGAACGAATAATGAACAGGTGGAGGGATGGAATGATTGAACAGATTGGTCTCGCTGGAAGCTTCACGCTGCCGGGCACGTTGATGACGGTAAACCGCATGGGTTACGGCGCAATGCAACTCGCCGGCCGAGATGGCGACAAGTTGGTATGGGGACCTCCTCGAGATGTCGATGGGGCGATCGCCGTTCTGCGAGAGGCCGTCGCTAGCGGCGTAAACCACATCGATACCGCCGATTTCTATGGTCCTCATGTCACAAACCAGATCATCCGAAAAGCGCTGTCCCCGTATCCCGACGATCTAGTAATCGTCACCAAAATCGGCGCCCGGCGCGGTGAGGATGGATCGTGGATTCCGGCGTTCTCACGCGAAGAGCTGACGGCAGCGGTGCACGACAACCTCCGCAATCTCGGACTGGATGTGCTCGACGTGGTCAACCTGCGTATTGCGTTTAGCATCCATGAACCCGCTGAGGGATCGATCGAAGCGCCGCTCACAGTCCTAGCCGAACTTCAGGAAAAGGGTTTGGTGCGTCATATCGGACTCAGCAATGTCACGCCCGCGCAGATCGCGGAAGCCCGGCAGATCGCTCCGATCATCTGCGTACAAAACCAGTACAACCTGGCGCATCGAACCGACGATGCGCTCATCGCCGATCTTGCCGGTGACGGCATTGCCTACGTGCCCTTCTTTCCGCTCGGCGGCTTCACTCCTCTCCAGTCGGCGAGCTTATCTGATGTCGCTGTGCGCCTGGACACCACACCGATGCAGGTAGCGTTATCTTGGCTTCTTCACCGCTCTCCAAATATCCTGGTGATTCCCGGAACATCTTCCATCGGGCATCTTCGCGAGAACATCGAGGCTGCTAAGCTGCGGCTTTCTCCTGAACTCGTTTCCGATCTCGATTCCATCGGCGGTTCCCCCGCGTAATTCCTGTGCTAAACTGCCACTTTGGAGACAATAGACTCTCTCATCTGCCAAGAGCGGGAGCGTGCGGTGCGTCTGTTTTTTTTCTGCTTTTTCTGCGGCTTCATCCTGTTTCTGCTTCCTCGTTGCACTTTTGCCGCAGCGGCCACGGACTATTACAACCACGTGGTGTTCGATAACAGCATCACCTCTGATTACTACTACTACAGCAGCGGCCACGCAGTATATCCCAGCTCCGTAGAGCTTTTTTCGGGTGCGCTTCCGGTCGAAAAGAAGAATTTTTTTACTCCACCGAACGCTTTGCGCCTGAATTGGCGGTCGGTGGAGGGCGGCAGTTGGGAGACGGAAGTTCGCGTGGTCAGCATGCGGAATCGCCCTACAGCTTTCGACGGCGACACGCTTTACCTTTGGTGCTATTCGCCACAGGCATTCCCCGCCGACGATTTGCCGGCTCTGCAATTAGAAGATGAGGAACATGACTTCACAGCTCCCGTGAAGCTGAGCATCTCGGGTGATGTGCCCGCCAAGCATTGGTTCCAGGTGAGGCTGCCGTTGAGCGAATTTCAAACTGCCTCCATTCATCCTTTTCAGCCGAGCCGGTTGCATAGTCTGCACTTCAGCCAGAGCGTTGCTGATGATGCTCCGCACACTTTGATCATCGACGAAATCAAAATTGACGATAAGAGCGAATCGTCGCCAGTGGCTCCAGAGGTGAGAGGCACTCCGCGAGCGCCGAGGAATGTTCAGGCCAAGGGCTACGACCGGCACATCGATATCAGTTGGGATCCGGTCACGTCGGGCGTTTTGCAGAGCTATGTGATTTACCGCGCCATCGGAAAACACAAGTTTCAGCCTGTTGGGATACAGAGTGCGGATATCAGTCGATATTCTGACTTTGTCGGCGAGTCGGGGGTCACGGCAAGTTACCGGGTGAAAGCCGTGGATCGATCTTATCGTCAGTCCGCTTTTTCTTCAGCCGTGACTGCTTCGACCAAAGAATTGTCGGACGATGAATTGCTCAACATGTTGCAGGAAGCCTGCTTTCGTTACTACTGGGAAGGCGCACATCCGGCGGCCGGCATGACCCTCGAAAATATTCCGGGTGATGACCGCATTGTTGCGACGGGCGCGAGCGGCTTCGGAATCATGGCGTTGATTGTCGGAGTCGACCGCGGCTTCATCACGCGCGAGCAGGGTATCGAACGGCTCACCAAAATTCTGGATTTTCTTGAGAAGGTTCCGCGCTATCACGGCGCCTGGGCGCACTTCCTGAACGGCGACACGGCACAGAGCATGTTGGTATTCGGCATGTACGACAACGGCGGCGATTTGGTGGAGACTTCGTTTTTGATGGAAGGGCTGTTGGCCGCGCGGCAATACTTCAAAGGTTCGAGCGAAGCCGAGACGAGCATCTATCAACGAATTACTCGCCTCTGGGAGACGGTGGAGTGGGATTGGTATCGCCGCACGCCGCAGAGCGATGCGTTGCTTTGGCATTGGTCGCCGCAGTGGTCGTGGTTCATCGATCACCGGCTCACGGGATTCAACGAGACCATGATTACCTATCTGCTGGCGATCGCTTCTCCCAGTCATCCTGTGCCGGCGAGTTTGTATTACACAGGATGGGCCGGACAGTCGGAGGCGTCGGCCGCTTACCGCAGCGGGTGGTCGGGGTCGAGCGAGGGAAATCTCTATCGCAACGGGCACTCTTACTACGGTATCAAGTTGGACGTAGGATCGGGCACGGGAGGGCCATTATTCTTCACCCAGTACTCTTTTATGGGGTTCGATCCGCGCGGCATTCATGATCGCTATACCGATTATTTTGACAACAATCGCAATCTCGCGCTAATCGATTTGAAATACTGCGAGTCAAATCCGGGACACTTTCAGGGTTATGGCGCTGACGATTGGGGACTAACGGCGAGCGACGATCAATTAGGCTACCTGGCGCATTCGCCCGATCTTTCCGCAGACAACGGAACCATCACTCCCACCGGCGCTCTCGCGTCATTTCCCTACACCCCAGAAGCCTCTATGGCGGCGCTGAAGTTTTTTTATCGCACTCTGGGCGACCGGCTGTGGGGCGTCTACGGCCCGCACGATGCGTTTAACCTTGGGCGGAATTGGTTTTCTCCTGTGTATATGGGCCTTGATCAAGCGCCTATTGTGGTGATGGTGGAGAACTATCGTTCCGGACTGATCTGGAAATTGTTTATGTCCAATCCTGAGATTCAGCCGATGCTCGATAGGATTGGATTCCAGCCGGACAATGCGGCTAACGCGTCAGCCAGTTCGCAGTAGTAGCCCTTGCTTCAGGTGGAGTATGACGGTGATACGCGGGGCTGTGATCTGCGTCACTGCCCGGCATCTTATTGCAGCGCAGAATCTCCGTATTCTGTTAATATCTCGCCGCACGCCTGGGAGGTCCACGTGAGCCCTCTTACCGCCGAAAAGCCCGAAAATATTTCCAACCTGCTGGCCATGGATGAGGAATATCCTGCGCCAGAAATTGTAGCCGCCAATGCAATTCAAAAAGATTGGCTGGGTGAATGCGCCCGGGCGCAGAAAGATCCCGACGCGTTTTGGGGCGAGTATGCTTCGCGCTTCGAGTGGTCGCGCAAATGGGATCGCGTGCTCGAGTGGGATGGAGTTCATCATCAGTGGTTCATGGGCGCGAAGACAAATATCACGATCAATGCGCTGGATCGTCACGCGAACTCGGAGCGCTGCAATCGCGCTGCTTTTATCTGGCTGGGCGAAGATGGCAGCGAGCGCGTGGTTACGTATGGGCAACTGCATCGCATGGTTTGCCGCTTCGCGAACGGTTTGAAATCTTTGGGAGTAGTGAAAGGCGACCGCATCATTATTTATATGCCTTTGACTATTGAAGGCGCGGTAGCCATGCTAGCCTGCGCCCGGCTGGGAGCGATTCATTCCGTGGTCTATGCGGGACTGGGGCACACCGCACTGCGTGATCGGATCACCGATGCGGAAGCAAAAATCGTGATTGCCGGAGATGTGGGTTTTCGCCGCGGAAAAACTGTGGCACTGAAGGCCATTGTCGATGAAGCCGTGGATAACCTGGAGTGCGTGGAGAAGATTGTGGTGTATTCGCGGGGCGGAGCTGAACTGGTTGCCCCGCGCGAGATCGACTTCAACGACTTGCTCAAGTTTCCTGCCGACTGTCCCGCGATCGAGATGGATGCCGAAGATCCTTTGTTCCTGCTTTACACCTCGGGATCGACTGGCAAGCCTAAGGGCGTTGTGCACGTGCATGGCGGTTACATGGTGGGGACGACTTATCATTTGGAAAATTACTACGATGTAGGGCCGCGCGATATTTTCTGGTGTACTTCGGATATCGGCTGGGTGGTTGGTCATTCTTACATCGTGTATGCGCCGCTGTGCGCGGGCGTGACCACGCTGTTCCGCGAAGGCGCAATCGATTATCCGAATCCCGGCGTGGCATGGGAAATTGTTGAGCGCTACGGCGTGACGAAAATGTTCACGGCGCCTACCGCCCTGCGAATGTTCATGCGATACGGATCGGGCTATCCGGATGCGCACGACCTGAGCAGTTTGCGCGTGATCGCCTGCGCGGGCGAGCCGCTAAATCCCGAAGCCTGGCGCTGGGCGCAGACCCACTTGGCTGGCGATGGCAAATGGGGGTACGTGATCGACAACTGGTGGCAAACAGAATTAGGTGGGCCGACGCTCGCTACCCCACCTTCGATGGCGATGCGTCCCGGCAAAGTTGGAGTGGCTGTACCCGGGGCCGAGGCCGATGTGCTCGATGAACACAGCAACTCTGTGCCTCCGAACGTGGGTGGCCGATTGGTACTAAAGCGTCCATTCCCTCACATGCTGCGGACCGTGTGGCGGGATCCCGCGCGCTACGAGCGCGACTGGCAGCTGATTCCCGGCTGCTATGTCACCGGCGACGTCGCCATGAAAGATAAAGATGGGTACATCGCGGTGCTCGGCCGCTACGATGACGTGCTCAACGTTGCGGGACATCGCATTGGGACTGCGGAAGTCGAGAGCGCGTTGGTGTCGCATCCCGCGGTCGCCGAAGCGGCGGCCATCGGCGTGCCGGATGCGTTGAAGGGCGAGACGATCAAGGCGTTCGTGCAGGTGCGGGCCGATCACGTTGCGTCAGACGCATTGGCGGCGGCGTTGATCGAACATGTCCGCAGGGAATTAGGACCGATTGCCACGCCTTCGGCCCTGGAGTTTGTTGTCTCTCTCCCGAAGACGCGGTCTGGGAAGATTCTGCGGCGTTTTCTTAAGGCGAAAGAAGCGGGCGTTGATGCAGGAGACGTGTCCACGATGGAGGGATAGCATCTGGCACTTTTCTCCGATTGACTTTCATTCGACTTTCGGCTGAGATAGCCGGATGTTTGCAGTGAACCGGCCATCCTCGAACAAGCAGGCGAGCAAACCGACGAAGCAGAGTTTTCTGCCCTCGGGCTCGGGAACGCGACGACCCCGCCAACTTGCGCTGGGCCTCCCGATTGTGGCGGCGATTTTTTTGCTGCTGACTCTGCCCGCGTGCAAACACAAGGAGGCATCATCCAACGAAAACAGCGCAGCGATTCCGACGAATCCTCCAGCGAACTCGCAGCCAGCCGCGCCGCCGGATAGCAATGCTGCACCGGCGCCTGCGCAGCCAGAGCCTCCCGCGACTCCGCAGCCGATCATCGTTGCGGCCGGAACTCCGCTCACCGTCCGCCTTGCCGATGAACTTGGTTCGAAGATAAGCCAGGCTGGGCAAACTTTTTCCGCCACGCTGGACAAAGACGTGATTGTGGAAGGGCAGACGGCTATTCCGGCCAACTCAAACGTGACGGGTTTAGTTGTGACGGCGCGACCTGCAGGCCATTTGGCAGGCGAAGCTACATTAGTTCTGCGGCTGACGTCAATCAACATCAACAATGTCGATCAACAGGTCGTGACGTCCGCTCGCAGCTTCGGCTCGAAAATAAAAGCCAAGGGCAAAGTCAAGAAATTTTTCGGCGGCCTCGCCAAACGCGCGGAAGGCGACGAGCGGGAAGTCGATCTCGCAGCCCAATCGGCCTACACCTTCACCTTGAAGCAAGCGCTCGAAATTCAATAAATACCTTCGCTGCGCGACTTCGCTCCCGCCCGCACTCAAGCAGTGGCATTTTCAATCATCCCTCCATATATTCAACTTGCATGGCCCTGAGAGAGTCGGAAGCGATTGTTCTGCGCACGTATCCGCTGCGCGAAGCGGACTTGCTAGTCACGCTATTCACGCGCGCAGAGGGCAAGGTGCACGGGGTGGCACGGTCCGCGAAAAAATCGAAGCGGAGATTCGGCGGTGCGCTAGAGCCGATGACACACGTGCGCGCGTTTTACGACGTGCGCGAGCGGCAGGAACTTGTGCGCCTGGATTCGTGCGAAGTGCTGGCCTCTCCACTGGCGACGGAAGTTGGCTATGCGCGTGCCGTGGGGCTGGCGCATCTGGCGGAGTTGTTGGACGAACTGTTGCCCGACCACGAATCCAATGATGCAATTTTCCGCCTGACACTTTCGGTGCTGCAAGTCATGGCGGGAGCAGAAATATGGATGCCGGTTACCTATTTCGATCTGTGGCTGACGCGGTTGGTCGGCTTTCTGCCCGAGTTGACGGAGTGCGTGGTGTGCGGGCGAAATCTGAACGAGAGCCGTGGGTATTTTCATGCGCTGGCTGACGGCCTGATGTGCGCGGACGATAAACGGCTGGCCTCCTCGGAAATTTCGAGCGAATCGCGCGCCCTGGCAGCGCAGATGTTCCGCGCCCCTGTAGAAAGCTTTGCCGAGTTGCCGTGGCCCAAGGCGCAGGGCGCAGATTTGCGTAAGTTCTTGATGCAGATTTTGCAGCGGCATATTGAAAAGAAATTGGTTACGGCGGGGATGCTAGAGAAAGGCGGATTTTAGGAGCGCGATATAATTAGGCTGAAGGGCGGAGCTTGACCGCCGGAGAGAAACGCATGGAGCCAGATCGAAGCCAGGAGCGTCAGCAGGCGCACGCGCTGCTCGATATGTTACCGGACGACAAGTTGGCGGTCGTGCGCAGTTTGCTCCAGGTGATGGTTGGGCCGCTGTCGCGTTCGCTGGCTTCGGCACCGGTGGAGGAAGACGATCTGACGCCTGAAACCGTTGCTGCCATAAAGCGCGCCCGCGCATCTTTGGCTCGCGGCGAAGGCATTCCGCATGAAGAGATCCTGCGGGAATTTGGCCTCAGTAAATGAGTGAGGAGACGACCCGGGTTGACGCAATCTGGGCTCCGGTCGGTCGTTCTGACCTTCGCGCGATTGATCGTGAGACCGCGATGCAGATTCTGAAATGTATTGATCGGTGTCTCGCCAGCCGCACCGGCGACGTGAAGAAACTTAAGGCTTCGCTCACTGGTTTCCGCTTGCGTTGTGGCGACTACCGCGTGTTTTTCGACCAGAGAGGCGAAAACACAATCGAGATCACGGCTGTGCGCAACCGTGGCGAGGCTTATCGCTGATTGCGAGTACCGTCTAGCTGACGCCCACCCCTCGTTCCATTTACAATCAAAAATTAGTCTCTGGGCGTTTGAACATTCTGTGAATCCATCGAAAGCAAATTCGCTCACCTTCCAGGAACTCATCCTGCGTCTGCAAACCTTTTGGGCGGAGCGCGGATGCGTGCTGCAGCAGCCTTATGACGTGGAAGTGGGCGCGGGGACGATGGCACCGGAGACGTTTCTGCGCGTGCTGGGGCCGAAGCCTTATAAGGTGGCGTATGTGCAGCCGTCGCGACGTCCGGCGGATGGGCGATATGGGGAGAATCCGAACCGGCTGTTTAAGCACATGCAGTTGCAGGTGATCCTCAAGCCTCCGCCGGAGAATGTGCAGGAGTTGTATTTGCAGTCGTTGGGTGCGATCGGGATCGACTTGCGGCAGCACGACATCAAGTTTGAAGAAGACAACTGGGAGGCTCCGACACTGAGTGCGTGGGGCGTGGGCTGGCAGGTGATGCTCGATGGGCTTGAGATCACGCAGTTCACCTACTTCCAGCAGTGCGGCGGCATTGACTTGTTTCCGATTTCCGCCGAACTGACGTATGGTTTGGAGCGCATTGCCGCGTTTCTGCAGGATGTGGATTCGATTTACGACATCGTATGGGCACGCGATCCGGATACGGGGCGCGAAGTGAAGTACGGAGATGTTCGGCTGGCGGATGAGTTGCAGTTTTCGGTCTACAACTTTGAAGACGCGGATACCGAAAAAACGTGGCAGCATTTCGACTTGTACGAGGCGGAGTGCAAGGGGTTGCTGGAGAAATATGCCGCACTATCGAAGGATAAAGTTGAGGGCGACGGAGTTGAGCGCAAGAAGTCGCGGTTCCCAGTGTTGGCCGCTTACGATCTTTGCCTGAAGTGCTCGCATCTGTTCAACATTCTCGATGCGCGGGGTGCAATCTCCGTGACGGAGCGAGTCGGTGTGATCGCAAGGGTACGGGCGCTGGCTGTGGGTATCGCCAAGGTATGGGTTGATCAGCAGAAGAGCGAGTCTGCGCCGGAGAAGCCCGACGAGCCTGCGCCTGCGACTGGCAAGAAGGTTGAGAGCGAAAAGTTGACGCCCGTGGGATCGTAATTAAGAATTAACCACCCCAGGAAGCTAAGTTACGAAGTGACTCCATGCCAGATTTTCTCCTCGAGATCGGTTGCGAAGAAATTCCCGCTCGCATGATCGATGGTGCGTCGAAGGAGTTGTGTGAGCGCGTCAGTGCGCTTTTGAGTCGTGAGCGGTTGAATGCCGGTGCAATAAGCCGCTTCGAAACTCCGCGCCGTTTGGCGTTGATGGCCTCAGAGGTTTCTGCGAGTCAACCCGATTCGACCGAACAGTTGACGGGTCCCTCGGCGAAGGTCGCCTATAAAGATGGACAACCCACGCCTGCGGCACATGCGTTTGCCAAGAAGGCCGGGATCGACGTCTCGCAACTGGAAACCATCGCTACGCCGAAGGGCGATTATCTTTCGGCGAACGTCACTAAGAAAGGCCGGAGCGCAGCGGAAATTCTTGTGCAGAATCTTCCCAAAGAACTCGCCGCGATTTACTGGCCCAAAAACATGTATTGGCGCAAACCGAACGAGCGCTTTGTTCGCCCGGTGCGCTGGCTGATCGCGATGCTTGATGGCGAGACGATCCCCCTGGAATTCGATGGAATTCAAGCGGGCAATGTTTCGCGCGGGCACAGGATCCTCTCCAGTGGAGAGATAGCTATTCCAAGCGCAGGTTCTGGCTATGTAGATGCTCTGCGCGCCGCGAAAGTGTTGAGTCGGGAAGAACGCGAGCATACGATTCGCAAGGCTCTTGATGCCGCTACGCGCACGATTTCCGGCGCACGCTGGCGGGAAGATAAGGCGCTGCTCGATAGCGTTGTGAATCTCACAGAGTTTCCTTCCGTAATTCTCGGTAGCTTCGATCCGCAATTCCTGGCGTTGCCGGATGAAGTGCTGGTAACCGTGATGCGCGATCATCAAAAATACTTTGCCATCGAAGATGCAACTGGCAAGTTGCTGCCTCATTTCCTCGCCGTGTTGAACACGGATGGAGATCCGCAGGGGCTTATCTGCCACGGCAACGAGCGCGTGCTTCGCGCCCGTTTCAACGATGCGCGTTTTTTCTGGCAGACCGATCAGAAGAGATCGTTGCTCGATCGCCTTGATTCCCTAAAGAACGTCACCTTCCAAAAAGATCTTGGCAGCTACTACGAAAAAACGCGGCGCGTGCAGCGTTTGTGCAGTTGGCTGAGCGAAATCATTAAGCAACGCGGCATCGCCGTGCGCGCGGGCGTCGTTCACAAGGCGGCGTGCCTGGCGAAGACCGATTTAACTACGGAACTGGTGAAGGAATTTACGGAGCTGCAGGGAATCATCGGCGGCCTTTATGCGCGGGTGCAGGAGCTTGATCCCAGTTTACCGGAGGCGACGCGGTTCGCAATTGCCGACACCATCTACGATCAATACAAACCAGAATCCACCGAAGACGCCGTGCCGCGGTCCACGGAGGGAGCGGTTCTCTCGATCGGCGACAAAGCCGACACCATCGCGGGAATGTTTGCATTGGGGTTGGTGCCGAGCGGATCCAAAGATCGGTTTGCCTTGCGGCGGCAGGCTAACGGAGTGGTAAAAGTGATCGCGGAAAAGAAGCTGCCGCTGCCGCTCTTCAATCTGATGCAGGATGCGCTGGCAGGTTTTCAAGGCTCCGACGCGGAGAAGAAATTTGTCGACGAGACGAGATTCGAAGAGTCAATTCGGGTTTTCCTTCGTGAACGTCTGGAATTTTACTTGCGCGAGGTTCATGGTTTCGGCTACGACCTGGTGAATGCGATTCTAAGAGCGAACGCCGACGATGTTGTGGATGCACTCGCGCGCGCCGAGGCCCTGAAGCAGGTAATGCACATGACCGAGTTTCAGGCGATCGGCGGAGCCTGCAAGCGAATGAGAAATATTTTGCGCCAGGCTACGGAGAAGGGCATCGCGCCTGCCGAGCAGTTCAAACATCTGCCCGAAGCCGCCGACGAAGAGAAGGCTCTCGGCGCCTATCTTGAACAGACGGTCCCTCGAGTAGAACAGCATTGCAGCAAGAAAGAATATGTGGATGCGCTGCTTTTGTTATCGACTGCGCGCGAGCCGGTGGACAGATTCTTCGACAAAGTGATGGTGATGGTCGGGGACGAGAATGTGCGAGCGAATCGGCTGGCGCTGCTGCGGACCCTGCTCAGAGAATTCTCTACGATTGCAGACTTTTCGGAGATTGTGAAGGAAGGGAAGACTGAGACCTCTCCCTGAGACTTACCGATCTCTTCGACTTACTGAACCTTCTGCAATCGCGCGATCAGTTTTTGCGCCAGGCTTTCCTGCGACTCCGACCACAAGAGGCGCGAACTCGCGCCGCTATTCTTCTCAACTTTCACCGAGAATTCCACCAGCTTCGCCACGTTATCGCGAATCTTGGCCTGCGTCTGTTCGCTCAACTCGGTTTCGGGCTGAAGGAAGTACGAATCCAAACCAAGATCAACCTGGATGTGTCCGGTTTGCTGGTATGCGCCTTCGTCGAATTCTTCCCCCTGCGCAATGAATTTTACCGGGGCCGGTGCAAGCAGCCACTTGCCGCCTGCCTCATCGGGAGTCCACAGATCCCAGCAGGCATCGAAGACATACGCATAGTCGTCGTGGATGAGTTCGGCAGCAATCAGCGTCGCCTGGCCGGGATCCATGCCGGAAGGGAAGCGCCGCTCGAGCACAGTGGGCTCGCTCCAGGAAACCGGCTGCGCCGCAAGATAGCGAACGCCCAGGCGCTGCTCCGAGAAAGGGAACTGCTGCAACACCGAGAACGCGTGCGGCAAAATCTCGGGTCCGGAAAAATCGGTAAACCACAGACTAAGATAAAGTGGATCGGACAATTCGACCTCGAATGACTTTCAAGCCGGGTGTATGCGGGCTGAGTTAATTCTAAATTGTCTGACCTGTTTTGACACGGCTAGCGTGCCTTGTTACGATCACTGTTGGCAGAAGCCCACCTCACAACCGTCCCCGTCGTCTAGCCCGGCCTAGGACATCGCCCTTTCACGGCGGTAACACGGGTTCAAATCCCGTCGGGGACGCCAACCTTATCAACCACTTGGAAATCCCCTCCAGAATTTTGTAGGTCCGTTACAGTCCGATAAGCCTCGGTGCTCGGTTTTTCTTCATTTTTGTCGAGCAACAAGCTCACGACTCGGCTCTGCGCGTCTCGCTTCGTTTGCGTGATTGCTTGCGCATAGACGTTCAGAGTGACCGAGATGTTTGCGTGCCGCATTAGCTCTTGCACAACCTTCACGTCCTCGCCGTTCCCCTT
>JBEKBW010000096.1:0-18382 GCA_050015215.1 Candidatus Sulfotelmatobacter sp. | reverse complement strand
CAACCGGACTAGCGGCCGGAGCAGCAGAGCCAGGAGCAGGAGTTGTCTTCGCGACGCTCGCCGGAGCGGACGTCGAAGTCGGAGCAGCCGCCTCCGATTCCGCGCTATCGTCAGTACCGAACCAGAAGTCCCGGTTCCTCACCAAAACCACAAGCAAGGCCACCACCAGGAGGGCGAGTGCGAGAACCAATCGGCGTCGGTTTCTAGCTTCCATTTCCGCTCCCCGCTCCAGAACCCTTTCGTGTAGTAACCTTCGTGCACCTCTAAGATGAGGCCTTTGCTGCAGAAAGAAAATGGCACACCCGGCGAATGCGATGGCACGGAAGGGGGATACAGGCACAAAGGCGGAACAGCCCCGCGAAAACTCATGTATCGACAATCGCTTACGTTCGCTGCGGGCTCTTGGCACCAGCCTGGTTGACATCCGCTTCTTTGCCTGGGGAATAATGACCAGTGTTCCGCCTTGGAGCGTCACCCGTCTCGGCTTTTTCTCGCGTAGACTTAGATGTTGCTCATTGAAATCGAAAAGCTCATCTACGGCGGCGACGGACTGGCCCGCATGCCCGCCAATGCCGGTGGTCGCGGCAAAGCTGTCTTCATCCCTTTCGTTCTCGCGCAGGAAAAAGTTGAAGCCGTACTGACCGAAGAAAAACCGGGTTTCGCCCGCGCCCAAGCGATCACCATCGCGGAATCCTCCACACACCGCATCCTTCCGGACTGTCCTTACTTCACCCGCTGCGGCGGATGCCACTACCAGCACGCCGCTTACGAGCATCAACTTGAAATCAAGAAAGAAATTCTGCGCGAGAGCCTCCGTCGCATGGCCAAGATCGAACTGCAATGCGACATTGCGGTCCATCCCTCGCCGCCGTGGAACTATCGCAATCGCTCGCGCCTGCAAGTCCGCACCCGGCCCGATTTTGCCATCGGATATTTCAAATTCGCTTCGCACGAACTGCTTCCCGTCGAGCATTGTCCTATCAGCTCGCCGTTGATCAATCGCGCCATCACATCGGTTTGGAACTTCGGACGTGCAGGTAAGGTCGTTGAAGGTGTCCGTGAAATTGAATTTTTCGCCAACGAAGACGACACCCGCCTGCAGATCGAACTTCTCTGTACCCCTGAAGCTCGCCGTGCAGCAGTTCGCGCTTGCGCTGAAGAGCTGTGCGCGGCTATGCCCGAGATAACCGGCATCTCTGCCTTCCGCGAATCGCAAAAAGGAGCGCAACAGCCACTGGTCGCAGTTGGCTCCTCAGAGTTCACTTATAAAACGAAAGCCGCCGCCTACCGCGTCAGCGCCGGCTCCTTCTTCCAAACCAACCGCTTCCTCACCGACGACCTCATCAATCTGGTGGCGGCAAACCGCGCGGGCGAACTGGCGGTCGATCTCTATGCAGGTGTCGGCCTGTTTTCCACAGCCCTGGCTGGTAGCTTCCGTCACATCCTCTCGGTCGAGATGTCACAGACATCGTTCAATGATCTTTCCTACAATCTCTCCTCGAAGGGAAAGGCGGTACACGCCGCGGCCGAGCAGTTTCTCAGCGGGCTCGGAGATCAAGGGCGGGCCAAGGTTGGCGCACTCCTCCCCCAGCTGCGCCATAAGCCTGAGTTGGTGGTGGTTGACCCGCCGCGGAGCGGCTTGGGTGATCGCGTGGCGCGCCTGCTAACCGGGTTGAGCGCGTCACGCATCACTTATGTCTCCTGCGATCCCGCAACGCTCGCGCGCGACTTGGTCCCGCTGCAATCCGTCGGCTATCGCGTGGAGGAGGTCCACCTAATCGATCTGTTCCCTCAAACCTACCACTTGGAAAGCGTAGTCCAATTAGTGCGCTGATCCCCGATTCGTATCAGGGCATCGCTTTAGCGATGCCGCAATCACGACAAAATCGGAGCCCCGGCTTTAGCCGCTCAGATAACCGGAGCCCCATCCGAATGCCGCAACCATCCCAAACTCCCCTCGATTTCCAACTCAAGACCACCCGCCAACCCATGCTCTGGGCCGCCGTCGCTTACTCACTGGGGATAATCGCTGGCTGCCATTTCTACACCAGCCCATCACAGTCGATCACCACCGCGCTAACATTCCTTGCCGCAAGCTCTTACTTCCTTCACAAACGAAAATGGCTGCCCTTGTTCCTTGCCCTAACGTCTTTATTCTTCACCGGCACCCTCCACATTCAACTCAAAGGAAACTCCATCCCGCCCGATCGAACCCTCGAAGCCTTCGCCTATGGCCCCGAGATAGAACTCACAGCCCACGTACTCCACGAAGGCAAACTCCGCGAATCCTCCCCCGGTGAGCAGAGACAAACCCTAGACATAGAAACGGAAGAAGTCAAAACCGAAGACGGCCCCCGAATCCCGCTCCGCGCCGGAGTCCGCCTCAACCTCTACGCCGCACAAAACGGCGACATGCGAATCTTTCGCTACGGTGAGCGCATTCATCTCCCCGCGAAGCTGAAACTCCCCCGCAACTTCCAAAACCCCGGCGCCTTCGACTACGAAAGTTACCTCGCCTCCAACGGCATCTCCGCGTTAGCCTCCGCCAAAGCCGAAGACGTACAACTGCTCCCCGGCTTCTCCGGCAACCGCATCGAACTCTGGCGCAGCCGTATTCATTCCAGCATCATCGCCAAAGTCCACCAACTCTGGCCCGCTCCGCAAGCCGCGCTCATCGACGCCATGGTAATCGGCGAAGATGCATTCATCGACCGCGACACCCGCGTTGACTTTCAGCGCTCCGGCACGTACCACATCCTCGTAGTCTCCGGCATGAACGTCACCATCCTGGCCTTCGTTGTCTTCTGGACCATCCGCCGCCTGCACATCGCCGAAATTCCAGCCACCATCTTCACAATTCTCAGTTGCGTTGCCTACGCGTTCCTAACCGAAGTCGGCGCCCCGGTCTGGCGCGCTACGCTGATGTGCGCCATCTTCCTAAGCACGCGTCTGCTCTATCGCGACCGCGCTATGGTGAACGCCCTGGGAGCCGCCGCGCTCGGCTTGCTGGTCTTCGATCCCCGCCAGCTCTTCACCGCCAGTTTTCAAATGACTTTTCTCTGCGTCCTCGTCGTAGCCGCAATCGCCGTGCCGCTAGTCGAACGCACCTCGGGCCTCTATCGCCAAGCGCTTGCTCACTGGGATGCGGACGATTACGGCACAAGGCTCCCACCAAAAGTCGCGCAATTCCGCGTCGATCTCCGCCTCATCGCCGGGCGCCTCGCGCGCTTCATCGGACGCCGATCGTCGTTGCGCCTGCTACGTGGCATGAGCGTCTCCCTTCTGCGTGTATTCGAATTGCTGCTGGTGTCTGCCGTTATGCAGATGGGCCTCGCTCTACCCATGGCTTACTATTTCCATCGCGCGACCACCATCGGCCTTCCCGCTAATATCGCAGTCGTTCCCCTCACGCAACTCTTAATGCCCGCGGCAATTTTTTCCATCTCGTTGGGATACATTTCTTTCGCGCTTGCAAAGATTCCTGCTTTCCTCACCGCCGTTGCGTTGCAAGCGATTACCGGTACTGTGCGTGGACTAGGAAATCTTCGCTTAGCCGACCTTCGCGTGCCCACGCCGTCGCTCGTTATGATCGCCCTGGCCTCCGCGGCTCTGATCGCGGCCATGATCCTCGCCCGCCATCGCGCTCTACTCGCCGCCGTCGGAGTCGTTGCTCTCCTGGCCGCCTCGTTATCTCTTGCCACTCTGCAGCCAACTCCGCAGATCCGCTCCGGAGTTCTCGAAGTCACCTCCATCGATGTAGGCGAAGGGGACTCTATCCTAGTAGTAACTCCACAGGGCCGCACCCTACTTGTCGACGCCGGCGGTCCCATCTTCGGCTCCGGCTCGCAACTCGACTTCGGCGAAGACGTAGTCGCACCCTACCTCTGGACGCGCCGCATCTCCCGCCTCGACGCCGTAGCCATCTCGCACGGCCACTCCGACCACATCGGAGGCATGGCCGCCATCCTCAAAGATTTTCGCCCCAAAGAATTATGGATAGGCCTTCTGCCCCCAAGCCGCGCGCTCGACCACCTGATCGCCGAAGCTTACGCGCTGGGAATTAAAGTGGTGCGCCACTGGGAAGGAGATGAATTTGATTTAGGCGGGGCGAAAATCGAAGTCCTGTTTCCGCCACAAGACTGGCCGGTCGGCCTCGAACCCAAGAACAACGATTCTATGGTTCTGCATGTAAGCTACGGTGCAACGTCAGCCTTGTTAGAAGGAGACGCCGAAAAAGCCGTCGAGCGCCGCATCGCCGCCCTCCACCATCCTCATGCCGATTTGCTAAAAGTCGGCCATCACGGCAGCGCGACTTCAACAACACCAGAAATCCTGCAGTCGGTAAAGCCTGCATACGCCGTAATCTCAGTAGGCTTCCACACCTCTTTCGGATTGCCGAAGCCGGATGTTCTAACCCGACTGCAAGCGGCCGGAACCCATGTCTACCGCACCGACCTGGACGGCGCAGTCACGTTCCTTCTAGATGGCCGCTCCGTCACCCCCTTACTGCCCGCAGAGATTTTGGGTAGAGCAGAGAATCCCGGTGGAACTGCGATTTTGGATCGAGCAGCGCTTTCCGCGCTGCATTAAAAGCCCTCATTTGAAAAACCGGCCTTTAGCCTGGGAGGAGAGCCACGCACAGGAAGCGGAAGCGAGACCGAACTATTAACTCTTTGTCTCATCGTCATCCTCATCCACGTCACTGACCGGAATCGGCTGCTGCGAGTCCGCAATCAAATGCAGTGCCCGTTCTCCATCTTCTTTCCGCACCAGAATGATCATTCCACCCAGCCCCGGAAATGCATCCTGCAGAAAGCTCGCCGATTGCAGATCGTTATCGATCCCCGCCGAATCCAGCAATCCCTTCACGACCAGCGCCTCCGACTCTTGTTCACTGTCAAACACTTTCACCAGCTTTTCATTCGGATCGGGCCGCTGTTCCTCCGCTGCCACGTTCGCTCCCTCGGCCATCGCTATCTCCCTTCGGTTCGCACCACTCTGATTCTAACCCCGCCCCTAGAGTTGCATTCCGAAATCGAACCAGGCGGCGCCCTCCTTCGAAAATAGGCCCAGCGGCCGGGCTCCAGGTCAGAGCTACTCTGTGCACCCCTGTGCCCTCTGCGTTTATTGTCTGATGCGCAGTGGTAAGCGCGCCCGCTCATAGAACTTGCTGCTTAAATCCGGTTTTATAATCTCCATATCTATGCGCAAGCCTCCGCAAGATCCACTTTTCCCCAAGCCCCGCAAAGTAATCCCGCACCAATTCGTCCTCGATGCCTTGGCGCAGCTATCTCCGACGACCCGCCCCATGTTCGGCTGTCTCGCCATCTACGTCCAGGAAAAGATCGTCCTGATCCTGCGTGAAAAGCCAACCTCCGCCGCCGATAACGGCGTCTGGCTTGCCACCGCGGAGGAACACCATGAGAGTCTTCGCTCAGACTTTCCTAATATGCGCTCGATCGAGCTTCTGGGGAAAAAGATAACCGGCTGGCAAATTCTCCCATCCAGTGCGGTTGACTTCGAAGAATCCGCGCTACACGCCTGCGACCTCGTGCTCGCCCGCGATCCCAGGATCGGCAAAATCCCAGGTGCTCGAAAGAAAGGTATCCGAAAAAAAGCTGCGCGAAAAAAAGCCAAGGGCTCAAAAACAAAGCCCTCGAAATCCCAAACCCAGCAACGCAAGACCGAGTAGCCGAAATGGCTTGCGACGGCACCTTCGTGCAGTTTGCTTTCTGGCGCAGTTAGAGGAGAATGCTTTCAGACAGCTCGCAACGCCACGCTAGCGCCGCCTCATCAAATTTGTGGGAAAGACATCTGGCGGGAAGAGAAGGGAATCAGCATGAATTCTGGGGAAACATCAGGCCTTCAAAAAAATCCGAATCCAGCACCCAAGCCGAATGCCGACGATGATGAAGCCCGCAGACTCCGCCGCCTCCAAGTCATGATGGGCATGGTTTCCTCCGTCATCAGCCAGGACCCAAGCCTAACGGTCGAAGAAGCATCCGAACTCGCAGCCGGCGCCAAGCGCGCCGCCCTCGCGCTGTTCCCCGATAAGGAACTAGCCTACGATCTTCTCTACAAACCCCGCCTGCAGCGCATCATGCGCGAACGCTTCCACCTGCAGTAGTTCCGTTCGGACCTTGGATATTCGGTCAAGGCCGCGCCCATGTGTGCTCAATCTTCGGCGGACTTTGCAAAGTTTGCATCACCACGCAATACTGTTCCGTCTTAGCCTGCAACGCACTTAGCTGCTCCTGCGTTGCCTGCGGCGCGCGGACGTCGAAATTCACTCGGATGCTCTGAAATCCGACAGGCGTCTCTTTCGATATTCCCAGCGTTCCTTGCAGGTCCAGATCACCCTCCACCGTCACATCAATGCCCTCGGTAGGTATTCCCATTGCAGCGGCTACCATTTGGCAAGTGATCTGAGCGCAGGCAGCGAGCGCGCCCAACAGCAGGTCTCCAGAGCAGGCTCCGGTACCCGCTCCGCCAACGCCCTGGTGAGCTTGCGCATTGTAGATTGCCCGACCCAAATCGACGGAACAGGCGATGGGTGCGTCGGTCTGAGAGCCGCGTGCGGTCAGGGTGATTCGGGAAGTTGCCGGATCCCGCCGGTACTGGTCTTTTAATGGCCGCTGCAGCGATCGAATATCCATGAATTTCCTCTGAAGCCAATTATCGGATACAACCCCGACAACCCATCTCTAACTTTCCCACCTTCGGCACGCTGAAGGGAGCGTGCCGGTCGCCACCGAGAAGTCGAAGATGATCTGTCAGGTTCGTGTCGGCACAACTTTTGCGCCTACTCAGCGGTTGTCGGATCGACCACCGACCGAATGCGCGAGATTCGGTTGGCCGGAAAACCGCCCTGCAGGGCATGCTCACGTACGGCATCTTCATCGGGGGCCACAAATACGCAGTAGATTTTGTCGTCCGTGACGTAGCTCTGAACCCACTGAATCTGAGTGCCCATCCCTCGTAGAACTCCACACGACTTTTGCGATATCTCCTGTAGTTGCTGCGGCGAAAGACCGCCAGCTTTTGGAAATCTCTCTCAATGACGAACTTTGGCATGGCGATATCCCTCCATAGTTTTTACCACGAAGAACCTGATTCCGTGATCTCGATCCCACACGCCCACAACAGTCCCCGGGATGCGCCGGTTGGCATGGAGATATGAAAAGCGTTCGGCGCTTCCCACATCCCCACACCCCAGGAGCTACCACGGACCGATGTCCACTAAGCGTCCCGCTAATACGTCTCCGGTTGGTCTACTGGCCCTGGCAACTCACCCCATTGTTCCAGTCCACGAAGGCTCCCTGGGGGTTGTCCCGCCAGGCCCAGACGTGGAGTTCGTAAAACGAATTGATACTGAAGCGATTCGGGAAGCCGACAAAGTTGAAGACTTGCCCGTCCAGCACTGGAGGAGTGTTGTTATTGGCGGCGTTCCAGCTCGCCGAGTCCAGAATGAACTCGACGCCTACAAGGATCATCTTGCCATTGACGGGCTCGTAGATGAGGGCCTGCGGTTGCGCGGGGTCGAGGGTGAGATTGGCGAGCAAGGTGCCGTTCACGTAGTGCACGCCCATCGCCCCGTGGTCGGTACCGGCGACGCAACCTAGGAATGGTCCGTAGCCTGCGGCAGTGGCGTTGTTCACGTCAATGTACTTCCTTGTGCCGGCGCGCACCTGTTCAACCAGCGTGCCCTCCGCGGCTGGTTGGTGAGCGGAATGAGTGGTGGCAGCATTGTCGGCTGCGAAAAGCGGCGCAGCCGTGACTAGACTACCGAGCAACGCCATACGCAGGATGCTCGTGGTGGATGTGTGGATAAGACTCGTGATTCGCATCGTCATAGCTTTCTCCTCGGTCGGAATGTATTTTTCCGCAAAGTACGCGAAAGGTCGGGCGCCTGTCACGCTGCCCTACATCTGAATAGGCGTAAGGCGCCGGGCGAAACTATCATTCGCAGGTACTTTTTATTGGCGGGGCGGCCAATGTCGCTATAATTGGCCAGGCTTGGGCACCCGGGAGGGCACGGGAGTGGGCGATCCGGTAACTACGTCACGTGGGGGTGACGTCAGCATATTGCTCCGCGCCTGGAGCGGCGGGGACCAGAACGCCCTCGATAAACTGGCGCCGATCGTATATGACGAATTGCGCCGGCTCGCGCGTTACTACTTGCACCGGGAACGCCCCGGCCACAGTTTACAGGCCACCGCACTGGTCAACGAGGCTTACCTGAGGCTGGTCGACTACAAACGGATGCAATGGGGAAACCGCGCCCACTTCTTTGCCGTTTCAGCGCAGCTCATGAGACGGATTCTGGTTGACCATGCGCGGCGCCACAACCTGAAGCGCGGCGGCGGGGTCCAGCACGTTGAACTGGAAGACGCAGCCGTGGTTGGCGGAGATCGCGCCGAAAACCTGGTAGCACTCGACGATGCCCTACAAGCTTTAGCTCGCATGGATGCGAGAAAGGCGCGCGTGGTTGAGTTGCGTTTCTTTGGAGGCTTAAGCGTGGAAGAAACAGCGGAAGTGCTCCAGGTATCGCAAGGCACCGTGATGCGCGATTGGAGCACCGCTCGCGCCTGGCTTTACCGCGAAATGGGTGGTGGATCTAGCGATGGATGCTGAGCGCTGGAAACAAGTTGATTCCCTGTTGCAGTCCGCGCTGCTGGTGTCGTCCGATCAGCGCGAGGAATTTCTGCGCCGGCAGTGTGCCGGTGATGCCGCGCTGGAAAAAGAAGTGAGGTCCCTCCTCACTTCACATCGGAACGCCCACGATTTTCTGGAAGGTCCCGCAATCAGGGTTGCGGCCAAAGCGATGGCTCAGGCCGACACCGGCGATGAAGTCGATTCGATGTGCGGCAGAATCGTCTCACATTATCGCATTCTGAATGAACTGGGCCGCGGTGGAATGGGCGAGGTCTATCGTGCCTTGGACACCCGCCTTAACCGTGAAGTCGCAATAAAGACGCTTTCGCTCGAGCATTGTTCTCAACCAGAAGCGTTATCGCGCTTCGAGCAGGAAGCCCGGTCCGCCTGCGCGCTCAATCATCCAAACATCGTCACCATCTATGAACTCGGTCAGGTGGACGGAACGCACTACATTGCCATGGAGTTGGTGATCGGGGAGACGTTGCGGGAATTGTTGTCCGCTGGCCCGATTCCATTCCGCAAAGCTGTCGCCATCGCGGCGCAGATTGCCGACGCTCTCGCCAAAGCGCACGCGATTGGAATCGTTCATCGCGATTTGAAGCCGGAGAATCTGATGGTCACTGGCGACGCGACCGCCAAGATTCTGGATTTCGGTCTGGCAAAACTGCGGGTGAACGACATTCCAGATTCGGATGCTTCGACCACCATCACCGAGCATGGCACGGTGCTGGGCACGGTCGGCTATATGTCACCAGAGCAAGCCACCGGCGCCGAAGTTGATTTTCATTCCGACCAGTTTTCATTCGGGTCGGTGCTGTACGAGATGGTCACTGGAATTCCTACATTCCGAAAAAAGACTTATGCGGAGACCATGGCCGCGATCCTTCGCGACGAGCCGGAGCGTCTGGGTGCCAGAATGCCGCAAGTTCCCCCTCCGTTTCTTTGGATCGTGGAGCGCTGCCTGGCCAAGAATCCCAAGGAGCGCTATGCCTCCACCCATGATTTGGCTCGCGACCTCGCCGCAGTGCGCGACCGTCTCGCCGAAGCGTCTACGCGCCCTTCGGAGTCTCGTCCCAACAACCTGCCAGTGCAACGCACCGCGTTCATCGGACGCGAACACGAAGCGACTGCTCTGCGTCAGCTCTTGTGCCGCGTGGATGTACAACTCATAACCCTCACCGGTCCGGGCGGCATCGGCAAGACTCGGCTCGCCTTACGGGTGGCGGCAGAAGCGGCGGCCGAGTTTCCCGGGGGTGTTTGCTTCGTCCCTCTGTCGGCAGTTAGCGATCCTGATTTAATACATTCCACGATTGGGCAAGCGTTGGGGATACGCGAAACCGCGAGTCAGTCGCCACAGGAAAGCCTGAAAGAGTTTGTGAGCGGTCTGGATCGACCGATGCTTCTCTTGCTCGACAACTTCGAGCACCTGGTCTCCGCCGCACCGGTGATAACGCAATTGCTCACGATCGGCCCGAAGCTTAAGGTCGCAGTCACAAGCCAGGCGCCGCTTCACGTCTATGGCGAGCATGAATTCCCCGTGCCGCCTCTGGCGCTGCCCGACCTCAAGTCCCTTCCGCCCCTGGAAGTGCTTTCGCGCCTTCCCGCCGTTGCGCTTTTCGTGGAACGCGCCCGGGGGGTAAAGCGCGAATTCGCGCTTACCGGAGAAAATGCATCCGCGGTGGCAGCCATCTGCGCTCGCCTTGACGGCCTGCCTCTGGCCATCGAACTGGCCGCGGCGCGCATCAAGCTGCTTTCACCCTCCGCCATGCTGGCACGCCTCGAAAGCCGCCTCAACCTGTTGACTGGCGGCGCCCGCGATCTTCCGACCCGGCAACAAACTCTTCGCAGCACCGTGGACTGGAGTTACGGCTTGCTCAATGCCGCTGAACAGACTCTCTTCCGGAGGCTCTCCGTGTTTAACGGCGGCTGCACGCTGGAAGGCGCGGAAGCGGTGTGCGATACCAAGAGCGATTTGGGCCTCGACATACTCGATGGCATGGCTTCCATGGTGGACAAAAGCCTCGCTCAGCAGGTGGAACAAGTCGACGCGGAAACGCGCTTCTTTATGCTCTCCACCATCCGCGAGTATGCACTCGAACGGCTGGCCGAGAGCAACGATGAGTCAGCGACCCGCCGTGCCCATGCCGCGTACTACCTCGTGCTTGCCGAGGAGGGCGCCGAAGACGTGGTTGCCCACCCCGAGTGGCTCGACCGGTTTGAGGTCGAGCACGATAACTTCCGGACGGCGCTCGACTATCTGATTCGAACGGGAGATGCCGAGTGGGGCCTCCGCCTGGGCGCCGCCCTGTTTCGCTTCTGGGAAACGCGGGAGCATCTCACGGAGGGCCGTGATGCCATCGCCCGGCTCCTGGCTCTGGAAGGGACCGCAGCGCGTCCCAAGCTCCGAGCACGCCTGCTGTTCGCGGCCGCGGTTCTCGCCGGTGAGCAGGGCGATTACTCCTCTGCGCGGCAGTTGTTCGAAGAAAGCCTCGAGACCTGTCTCGATCTCAACGATAACCGCGGGGTTGCCGTCGCACTGAACGCGCTGGCGATCAGTGCCCGTGATCGCGGCGAACTTTCGGTTGCATCGATGCTCTTCGAGCAATGTCTCGCAATATGGAAGGATCTGGGCGATTCTGCAGACATCGCCCGCGCCCTCAGCAACCTTGCCAACGTGACCAAGCTACAGGGCGACTATGCGCGTGCATCCTCGCTTTACGACGAATGCCTGATGATGTTCCGCAAGGCCGGAGATCGCGCCGGCGTCGCCTGGACGCTAAATTACCAGGGCGACGTTGCGCGGGAAAAAGCGGATCCGGTCGCCGCACGCTCATTTTGCGAACAGAGTCTGGCCGCGTTTCGCGAACTGCGGGACGGCTGGGGCATCGCCAGCGCCCTCTCCGATCTGGCAAGTCTAAGCTGCGATCAGGGAAACAACGCCGAAGCGCGCCGCCTTTACGGCGAGAGCATTCATACTTTCCAGGAAGTGGGTCACAAACGCGGCATCGCAAGGGCGCTCGAGTGTCTGGCGGTAAGCGCTGCCGCGCAATCGAACGCCGAGCGGTCCCTGCACCTCGCGGGGGCCGCTGCTGCGCTTCGCCAACGGTTAGGTACGCCGCTCACGCTGACCGAACAACCCAGGCTGGAGAAAGCCTTGGAATTCGCCCGCCGAACACTGGGCAATGCTGCGGGCCTGACGGCGTGGATGGAAGGCTGGGCGATGCCGGTAGAGCAAGCGATCCATGAGGCGCTTGACGGCGACTCGGGACCAGCCGTTCGCACACGAACCTCAGCTTAATTCAATTTGCGGTGTTGGGATCGATCAGTCGCCGCACCGCCGAGACGCGATTCGCCGGAAAACCTCCCCGGCGGGCGTGCTCGCGAACCGTTTCCTCATCCGGCGCCAGGTACACACAATAGATCTTGTCGCCCGTGACGTAGCTGTGGAGCCACTTGATCTCCGGTCCCATATCCTTGAGGACGCCAACCGATTTT
The DNA here is from genome assembly GCA_050015215.1 of Candidatus Sulfotelmatobacter sp. Lineage (GTDB taxonomy): Bacteria > Acidobacteriota > Terriglobia > Terriglobales > Acidobacteriaceae > Sulfotelmatobacter. The sequence continues at coordinate 6,229 of JBEKBW010000096.1, read as the reverse complement.
CTGGCGACGGCCTGCAGTTCCGTATCCGATAAATTCCCTGCGCCCGGGATCTCCCGCTCGATCACAAATTGGGGCATGGCCACCTCACCGAACGGTCATAGTAGCAGAAGTTGCTTGCTGACCGCATCTGGCCCGTCATAATGAGAATGAGCCGTCTACTCGTCAACAACAGAATTTCGCAGCGTCCCCACTCCCTCCACGCTGATCTCCATTACATCTCCGGCCACCACCGGCCCCACTCCCGAAGGCGTCCCGGTCGCAATCAAATCCCCCGGCAGCAACGCCATCGCCTGCGAGATAAACCGAATCACCACATCCAGCGGAAAAATAAAATCCCGTGTATTCCCCGACTGCCGCACCGCGCCGTTGACCTTCGTCTCAACCCCAACTCCAGTCCAAGGATCTATCCCGTCCGCTACCACGGGCCCCACCGGGCACGACGTATCAAATCCCTTCGCCCGCGCCCACTGCTCTTCAATTCTTTGTATGTCGCGCATGGTGACGTCGTTCAAGCAGGTGTAGCCAAGAATATACGGCCGCACATCCTCGTCATCGCCGAGAAGATGGCATTTCTTCCCCATTACCACGCATAACTCGCCTTCAAAATCCACGCGCTGCGAAATCTTAGGCCTCTTCACCACTCCGCCCGGATCCAGCAAAGCCGAATTCGGCTTGAAGAACAACAGTGGTTCTTTCGGAATCTCACTGCCCAACTCAGCCGCGTGCTCCCGGTAATTCCGCCCCACGCAGACAATCTTCGTCGGCCGCACCGGCGCGAGCAGCTTCGCCTCTTCCAGCGGAATCGCCTCAATCCGCCGCGAGCGCAAGCCTTCCACATCGCCATCGGATTCCTCGGGCGCCGTCAGCAGGATCCGAAAAATCGATTCCCGCCCAGCCGCCGACTCAATCAGCCCGTAATGCGCCTCACCATTCAGTTGAAATCTGCAGTATTTCATCGCTTTCTATCTAACCACGATTGGCAGAATTGCGGCCAACGTTCCACAAAAAAATCTTCATATAGAACTAAATCTGGATCAGAGCTTTTAAAAATTACTCAAATACCAAATTGCCCAATTACTCAATCCACCGTCTCGCTAGTCTCCTCCGATCTCGCACTCTCATTCCCCCGCTCATCCACGGCCGAGACTGAATAGAAATAATCCTTTCCCGGAACAACATTCATATCCCGAAACGCCGGAGTTCGCACTAACTCGGAATTCAGCTTCACCGTAATCCCGCCAGCCTCATGCCGGTAAACGTTATACCCGGCCAGATCCACATCCGCCACCGGCGTCCAAATTAAATCGATAAAAGGCTGTTGCCCCGGCCCCGAAAATACAGCTTGCAATCCCGTTGGCACAGCCGGAGGAAACAGATCATGTGCGAATACCCTCACTTCGGGCGTATCGTCGCCCTCCACTTCAACCCCAGTTTTTCCCGCTACTTCAATCGCGCTGACCAACGTCCCCCGGTAAAGATACGTCTTCTCCCATTCGAACGTCTGATCTAAAAACGAATCATGAATGTTTTTCTGTTCGCTGGGGCTTGAGCGTTCATTCGGCCCGCCGCCCTCAAGGCATCCCGTAGCCGGCACATCGGCAATCTTCAAAGCTTGGCCAGCGTCTCCTTCCGTCCGCCGGTAAATGCGAAACAGATACTGGACTCCACTCGTTCCTGACTGAGGCGTCGCCGGACACTTCCATGAAATCACCACTCCCTGCCCGGTCACGCCAGCCGCAAACCCGCCAAAAGGCGCGAGCGTAGGTACCAGCGCCACCCGCACCTGATTCGAAACCCCCGCCCCGCGCCCCGCCTCGTTCAACACCTCAACCGCGTAAGCAGCAAAATCCAGGGGATGCTCACGCTGTGCGTCCGAAGGCAGCGTATCCACAAAACGAGCCGTCAACTTCTTGTCAGACTTCCGAACAGCTTCAAAACCCGCCGGATGATCGGCATCGCCCACTTCCTTGCCGCATTCTTTCAGCGCTCCAGTAAAGGTCCGACAGATCCACGTCTTCCCCAAATACCGCACGCTCTGCCGCTCCGTAGTCCGAGCCGGCACGGTCCACGTCAGCGTCACCTTGTCAGCCTTGCGCGCAGCCCGCAAATCCGTAGGCGGCTTCGGCAACTCGAGCGAAGGCGCCTCCGGCGGCCCAATAGAGGCACACCCGCTCATCCATATCAATGCTCCCAGGATCGGCAGTAGTTTCCTGATCGGACTCTTCATGCAGAAACAACAGAGTACATCAGCCGTGAAACGTGGCATTCACGAAATGCACAATACAAATAGGCAGACTTGTGTGGAGGTAGCTGACCGGTCGGCTGCTATAATGCGCGGAAAACGGGGCGAGCTTGATCGGCCAAACCATCTCCCACTATCACATCCTTGAGAAGCTCGGCGGCGGAGGGATGGGTGTGGTCTACAAAGCCGAGGATACGCGGCTGCGCCGTTTCGTCGCCCTCAAGTTTCTCTCCGAGCAGATCGCTCACGACCCGCAGGGGCTGTCCCGCTTCGAGCGCGAAGCCCGCGCCGCATCCGCGCTCAACCATCCCAACATCTGCACCATTTACGACATCGGCGAGCAGGATGGCCAAGCGTTCATGGCCATGGAATTTCTGGATGGTATGACGCTGAAGCATCGCATCGGCGGCCACCCTATGGATCTCGATTCCTGGCTGGTAATCGGCATCGAAGTGGCCGACGGCCTCGATGCTGCGCACGCTCAGGGAATCGTCCATCGCGACATCAAGCCGGCGAATATTTTTGTCAACCAGCGCGGGCACGCAAAGATTCTGGACTTTGGCCTGGCGAAAATGCAGCTATCGGCTGCCGACAGCGACAGCCGAACCCTGTCGATAGAATCGGGAGAGGCTCAGCTCACATCGCCGGGAGCGATGGTCGGCACCGTGGCCTATATGTCGCCCGAACAGGTGCGGGTCAAGGACCTAGATTCACGCTCCGATTTATTTTCCTTTGGCGCGGTTTTGTACGAGATGGCGAGCGGTCGTATGCCATTCGAAGGTGCGAGCACGGGAGAAATTTGCGCCGCCATTTTGCACGACACCCCGCGCTCCGCCACGCAGATCAATCCGCAGTTTCCTCCCGACGCCGCGACCATCATCGGCAAGGCATTAGAGAAAGACCGCAACCTTCGATACCAACATGCCGCCGACATTCGCGCCGATTTGCAACGGCTGAAGCGGGACATCGAGTCCCAAGCTTTACGGGCTGCGCCAATCAGCGCTAGCCATACGGGAACGGCCAGCCTTGGCCGTCCAGGCCGAGCGAAGTCAAGCGCTTACGTTGCGACCGCATGCATTTTCGCCGCTCTCCTCGCCACCGGCCTCTATTACCGCTCACACCGCAGCAAGCCGCTGACCGTGAAAGATACGATTGTGCTCGCCGATTTTGCCAACAGCACCGGCGATTCCATCTTCGACGACACATTAAAAACTGCCCTCAGCGTTTCCTTGCGGCAATCGCCATTTCTGAATGTACTTCCCGAAAGCAAAGTCTCGAACTTTTTGCGCCAGATGACGTTGCCCGCCGATGCGAAGCTCACGCCGCATATCGCCCGGGAACTCTGCCAGCGCGCAGGCAGCAAAGCCTATCTGGCGGGAACCATCGGCAGCCTGGGCAGCGAGTATGTGGTAGGGCTGAAGGCGGTCGGCTGCCAGAACGGAAACCTGCTGGCCGAGGAGCAGGCAACCGCCGCGTCGAAGGAAAAAGTTCTGGACGCTCTCGGCGGCGCGGCTTCGAAAATGCGCACCGAACTCGGCGAATCGCTTACCACCGTGCAGAAGTTCGACGTTCCTCTCGAGCAGGCCACCACTGCATCTCTCGACGCTCTCAACACCTACGGCTTGGCGCTATCCACCTGGGACAAAAAAGGCGATCAGGATTCTCTGCAGGTTTTTAAGCGAGCCACCGAGCTGGATCCAAACTTCGCCATCGCCTTCAGCGCCTTGGCCACCATTTATCACAATATCGGAGAGTCCGAACTGGCCCGCGAGAACGCGGCCAGAGCTTACGAGCTTCGCTCGCGCGTCACCGAATCCGAAAGGGAGTCGATCGAAGCGCGCTATTACTCCTACGTAACCGGCGATCTGGAGAAATCCGCCGCGGTCTACGCGCTCGCCGCGCAGAACTATCCCGAATCGGCGGGCGCGTTCAACCATTTAGCCAGCGCCTACTCCGAACTGGGCCGCTATGACCAGTCAATCCCGCCTTTTCGCAAAGCTCTGCTTCTTGATCCCTCCCGAGCTAGCACCTACGCCAACTTCGCGATGTCCCTGCTCGCGCTGAATCGAATCGACGAGGCATCATCAGCGCTGGCGGATGCCGCCAAACGAGGCCTGCAGACGGATACGGTTCTGCAGGCGGCCTACTGGATCGCTTTTCTTCAAGATGACAAAAAAGAGATGGAACATCTCCTCCAACAATCGGCGGACGTGCGCGGCGCTCAAACCCTGCTGCTCTCCGAGCAGGCTGACACGGAGGCCTATCACGGGCGCCTGAAACGAGCGGGCGAGTTAGCCCGCGCCGCGGCCAGCCTGGTGGAACGCAATGGCGACAAGGAGCGGGCGGCCATCTACCTGCTGCAGCAAGCCGTGCGCGAAACCCAGGCCGGGGATTTTTCCCGCGCCCCCGAACTCATCAACCAGGCGCAAAAACTCTCGCGTGCCGAGGACGTGAGAACTCTGACCGCTCTAGTTCTGGCGCAGATGGGCAATGCGAAACAGGCACAGGCGGTCTGCAAAGAACTGGACAAGGAATGGCCGGAAGGCACCTACATGCAGAAATACTGGCTGCCTTTGATCCGCGCCCAAATCGACCTCCAACAACGTCAACCAGTCAAGGCTCTGGAGGATCTGGGAGTAGCAACTCCGCTGGAGCTTTCCAATCCCGACCCGCTTCCTGTAGCCACTCTCTACCCGGTCTACGTTCGTGCCCAAGCCTATCTCGCAACCGGCGACGGACCAAAGGCCGCAGCAGAGTTCAAGAAACTCATCGACAACCGCAGCCTGGTCCTGAATTTCCCGCTGGCAGCCCAGGCGCGCCTCGGCATGGCGCGAGCCTGGAGTTCAGCCAAGAACAAGGAAAACGCCAGCCAGTCCTATCAAGACTTCCTAGCGCTCTGGCGGGACGCCGATCCCGATCTCCCCGTCCTGAAACAAGCCAAAGCAGAATACGCAAAGCTGAAGTGACAGAGCATTTCCAGCGCTTCGATAAATCCCGATTTTAAAGGTCGCGGCCCCAGCCGCGCAGTAACTGCTGAAGCACCACAACCTTGTCATTGCGCCGCCCCCGCAAAGCAAGGCCAGTCCCTCTTAAACTCCTCCTCGCCCACCGCTGGCAGCAACCATCCCCAAGCCTCCCGGTATCCTTCATACTTGTAACGTTTCCCATACTTCCGAGTCTCCACCGGACACAACGACAAATTAAGACTCTTCACCTTCAGCACCACCCGCGCCGGAATCACATACCACGCATCCTCCGGGATCACATAAGCCGCAAAGAAATCGATCTTCTTAGCCGTACAAGGCGCGCTGTTGTGATTCGGCTTGAACCCGCACAAGTACCCGCATCCCACCCGGCAGTCCGTAGACTTAACCTGCACCCGCAAAATCCGCTCCCCAGACTCCAATCCCACGTCAAACGCCGCCGAATCTCCCCAAGGCTTCGAAACCCGAAACCCATTCCGCACCGCCCGAGCCATAAACACCAGCTCAACCCACTCGCCCCGTTCCTTAAAAGTCCGAAACCCCCGACACTTCGCCATCTCAAATTTCTCCTAACTTAACCGCATGTAATCCTGGACCGCGTGTCATCCTGTTATCCGCATGTCATCCTGACAGTTTTGTCATCCTGAGCGAAGTGGGATCGTCTGCAAGACGATCCCACGCAGTCGAAGGACCTCCCATCCGCCGGCACCTCGATATACCGCCGAAAGGCATTCGGACCGCGCGAAAGAGTGCAGCGAACCGCGTTGCCGCCAACCCCAAAAACAAAAGACGCGACCCGAAGGCCGCGCCAGATAAAGCCGATCCCAAAAAGATTTACCCTATACTTTCAGTATATCAATTCGCAAACCCCCAAAGGGACAAATTTTGAACTTTATTTCATCAACGTTCTGAACCACTTGCCCCAAAACCACCCGTCCCACCCTCTTGACAACTTTTCCGCCCCGCACCTCTGGCTACAGTCTCCGGGACGCAACCACAAATA
>JBEKBW010000095.1:0-18561 GCA_050015215.1 Candidatus Sulfotelmatobacter sp. | reverse complement strand
GACTTGAGAAACTGCTCCAGCCAGATGATGGATTCGATGTCGAGGTGGTTCGTCGGTTCGTCCATCAGCAATACATCCGGCATTCCAAGCAGGACCCGTGCCAGTGCAACCCGCATTTTCCATCCGCCGGAGAGAGCGCCCACGTCGCCGTCAATCTGATCGTCTTTGAATCCCAGACCGTGGAGCACTTCACGGGCCTCCGATTCGATCGCGTAACCGTTCAAATGCTCGTACTCCTCCTGCACGTGACCGAAGCGCTCAAGGATGCGGTCCATGTCATCAGCCTTGTCAGGGTCGGACATTTCTCGCTGCAAGGCTTCGAGTTCGTGGTGTAGATCGCCGACGCGTCCGCTCCCTGCGATCGCTTCATCCAGGACCGAACGGCCCTGCATTTCCTCGACGTCCTGGCGAAAGTAGCCGATCGTCAACTGGCTCGGCAGATGCCGGAGAATAGAGATGAGATGCGGTGGACTTTGGGCAAGCGGAAGCTATCTCTTACCTGTTCCAGAAACCCTCCCACGGCGCCCATCGCAAGATCTTGATTCTAGGACGCCGTGACTTGATTGTTCCGACGTTCGAAACATGTGTTTGTGGAACGGTGACTGCTTCTCTTCTTCCGGGCTTCCCGATCAGACGCTCCTCATCGTTAGGTCATTGATACCCTTCATTGGAACGAGGACCCGTCGTCCAACACGCGTGCGGGGAATCGCCCCTCGCCTCACGTGTTTCCTAATCGTAGGCTCCTTGACGCCGAGCAAGAATGCGGCCTGATTAAAGCTCACTGCTAGCGGTTCCGGTTCCTTCTTGTCCATGCTCGCTGGCGCTGCGACAACCGGTGGACGTATCACCGGAGTTTTGACTCGCTCCTGAATCGGCTGCGGTCTAATCTCGTCTTGCGCAGATCTGAGTAGCTCCTTGAGGAACAGAGTGGTGAATCGTTCCAAAGATACTTCGCGATCTCCTACCTTGAACTTAACTTCTATGCTGAACATTGCAGCACCTCCCAGTTTCAGACTTGAGAGCGGATTCTAAAGAACCGTCGACGATTCCGTTCGGAGATCGATATGGGGTGGCAGCATTTGTCGGCGGCTGTCGTGGACTCGAAGCCATGGACCTTGGCCTGCGATTCGGTAGATCCCAAGAACTGGACCAGCCCGGCCGCTGCTACTCCGACTCGTCGGTACGAATCAGGGTGCCCTCTCTTGCCCTGAGCGAGTATCGCCCGCAAGGGGCCGGGGGAGGGCGGGCGCGGGGGCAAAACCCAGAGCTAGAAACGGCGGACCGTAACATAGTTTTTATTTTTTCAGATTTCCGATTTTTTCAGATTTATTGATAGGCGGAAATCTAGAGTGCTGGCTAGATGGGAGTGAAAATTCTTGGCGAGTGTAATGCTTGTTTCCGCCAACGGTCCCTTGTCCCTTGGGTTTCGAGGAGCGCTGCCCAGCCCCAGTCCAAGGCGAGCATTCGATCACTTGCCGGGTTGGAATTGCTTTTTTGTCGCCGCGTGTTTCGGCGCTTGACCTGGATTGTCGGACCCTGCGCAGGTTCTCGTTCATGGGGAGCCGAAAACCTGCGTCCCGAGAGACGGCGAACTCAGACGCACCCGTTTTTCAGGCCATTGATCTTGATTGCAGGGTTCTTTGCTTTGGCGTTCCAATAATCCGCGTAGCATACAGAGTGTTCCATTGATGCTCAAATATTTGCTTGAAATTGTCGAGTAGTTTGGAATCGTGCGTCTGGAATGCGATCTCAGTTTCGCTGCTGTGATCGAAGGAGAACGCCGCCTGTTCCGAATCCTGCATCCACACCCGCATGATGAAGGGCTCGCGCGTGTATCTAATTTCAACACCAGCTCTCTTCAGTTCCTTTTCGTGATCTCGAAGATCAGCAAGCAGAATACTAATGAATTGCTCGTATCCGGGGCCGGCTTTCACCCTTTCTAAGAACTCCTCGGGGGTCTCTCGCAGCAAATCCGGATTGCTCCTGAAGAAGCTGATGAAAACATCCCGTCCCGATGGGTTCGCCAGACCCTTCGCTAGGACGTCCTGTGTGAGTTGCTTGCGTAAGGAGATTTCCCTTTCGTCTGGCGAAAACAGCAGAAGATGAACGGTGGGGACACGCCCTAGGTCTTTGCCTCTCTCTGAAGTCTTGCCGACACAACGTCCCGCGTCTAAGTTGTCCTTCACGGTCCGGTGCCTAAGATCCAGGATGGAATGCATGTACGAATAGAATGCCTGGGGGTCCGAATACTCCCCGTAGCCGGGGACGTCAATCATGACGCTCAGGTCGCTGCATGTGCCTTGCACGATATTCGTGATGACCGGGATGCTGTGCGGAAATTCCGCAACATACCGTGTCGAGGCGGTATTCAGTAGAAGTACGGTCTTGTCCTTTAGTTCTGAGGAATCCAGTTTTTGCTTGTAGGCAAAGGCGATGGAGGCGATTGCCAGCACGATCGTCACAATATCGACCATCGGCCGCAAAGGTTTGTGGTTAGTGCTTTTCTCTGGTTTTGTCCTCGCGAGGACGCTGGCCTGGGCAGCTTCTAGACTCATGGGACTTCTCCTGAAGAATTCGGATGTGGTCAGTTCACCGCATAGGAAGGCGGCGAATGTCTCAATGAGTATTACGAGAAATCGAGGGAGATTCCTTTTGGGGGAGGAGGACGGACTAAGTCAATCTGCGAAACAGTCGCCGGGCTCGCTTGGATCGAAGGGAGTGCGGATATCTGGCGACCCGGCAGCGCGAGCACACTTTCGAATTCCACCCCGGATCAGTTCAAACAAATTCGCGGAGCATCAGTTATGATGCCCCGCGACAGCTGCCGAGCAAGCCAAAACTAAGGCGGTGCGCTCGAAATCAATTCCTCAGTCTACGCCCTTTTTTCAGCAGTTCTAATGGACTCCTTGGGATCCCAGTGTTGCAAAGTCAACACGTTTGCGCCGCAGTCGCGAGGGGTTCCACCCTTAACAACATAGGGAACGATACCGGGGACAGTTGTTCCAGTGGTGTCATCGTAATCGACCCGCCACTGGGAAAAGTGATCTGGGTTCATGAGGTTTCGCATGGTTTGGAAACAGTTGTAGGCATCTTCGTGATGTTCGTCCGGTGCGGAGCTGTTGGAGGTAAACCGCAGCGTCATGGTGTAAGGGGCAGGGTCGTTCGCCGCCGGAAAGCCGAGAGTAGTGGCGTCGAAGCAGGTGAATTGTGTCTGCCTGCCGTTGGGATAGCAAGTGTTTTCTACGAATGGATTGCCCGAGCAGCTCCGATAGATAAAGCGCAGCCCGCGAGCGCGGCACGCTGTTAACGATTAAGGGCTCGTTTGGTTGGAGATTGGGATCGATCTTGAATCAGGCTCGAAGAGTCTGCATACAGGAAGCCAAAGAGAAGACTGTGGCTGAAGTGGCCCCGACCGAAGATGAGGATGGCAAACCAGAGCTCAAGTACTTTTATTGGATCGGGGAAAAGTGTGAAGATGGCACTCTGCCGCTGAGTTAAGCGAGCAGAGCTTCGCTCCGCATCCGTCGCGATCGGGGCCTGAACTCGTCACGAAAACTAGGACTGTTTTGGGGTGTTTTGGTCCTTCGGAAAACCGGAGAAGCAAGGGAGCTAAAGGGTTTTAGGTGTGGAATTCAAAATTGACACGCTAGCTTCGGCCTTATACTCTTTCCCCGTACTGTTCCCGCACGGTCGGCTGATGACGCTACCGTCTCCCTTAAAAGTCTAAGTTAGTCACTGAGGTATTTCAAGAAATGCGACCCAGAATAGTTGCTTCACCTTTGCGCGTTGCGGTGTTTGTGCTTTTATTCACCATTGGGACCATTACTGGCAGTCGGGCAGCTGCAACAGAAAAAGTGCTGTTCAGCTTCGGCTCCTTTCCCGGCGACGACGGTCAAAACCCAGAAGGGGGCCTAGTCTTCGACAAAGCGGGGAACTTATATGGTACGACCGCTGCTGGAGGGGACAAAGGAAGCTTTGGAACGGTCTACGAGCTGTCTCCCTCCGATGGCGGTTGGACCGAGACTGTTCTCTACAGCTTTTGCACGGGCTGCGCCAACGGATCGTCGCCAATCGGCAGTGTGGCTATTGATGCAGAGGGCAACCTCTATGGAACCACATATGCCGGTGGAAGTGGATGCGGCGGGGGTGGAGGCTGCGGCACAGTCTTCGAGTTAAGTCCTGGGGCCGAGGGCTGGACCGAAACCGTTCTTTACACATTTTCTGGCAGCGACGGCGCCTATCCCGTTGCTGGCCTGGTCTTCGACAAAGCAGGAAACCTCTATGGCACGACTCCTTACGGGGGGACCAGCAAGAACTGCACTTTTGGCTCCACTACTGGTTGTGGCGTAGTGTTTGAATTAATCAAAAATCCAAATGGCGACTGGACTGAGACCGTTCTTTATAGTTTTAAACATGGGAAGGATGGAGATACTCCCTCCGCGCGTTTGACATTGGACGGAACAGGCCAACTCTATGGGACGACGGCTGGTAACGCATCGAACGACCCGGGTACCGTTTTCAAACTGGTGCAGACAAAAACTGGCAACTGGGCCGAGACCGTTCTCTATCGCTTCGCAGGCGCACCCGACGGCAACAGCCCCGAAGCTGATGTTGTTTTGGATAGCGCCGGGTCGATTTATGGGACTACGCGATATGGCGGAACGGGAAATTGCTCCGCCTATGGTTACAGCGGCTGCGGGACAGTATTTAAACTGCAACTTTCGGGGACAACATGGAGTGAGAGCGTTCTCCACTCTTTCACTGTTGGAAAAAACGGCGAAGACCCAGCTACTGGCCTCGTATTCAACGCAAAGGGAGATCTGTACGGCACTACGGTAGAAGACGAAGACAACTGCGGAACAGTATTCCAGTTGACACCCACTTCCGGGGGAAAGTGGAATCTGGAGTCTCTCCACCAATTCGAATGCTCGCTCTCGGACGGAGGTTCTCCGCTCGGAGACCTCATTCTCGACAAGGAAGGGAATATCTATGGCACCACCCAAGAGGGTGGTGCCTACACTTAGGGTACTGCGTATGAGGTTACGCCCGGAAGAGGCTTGGCCACGGGAGCAAAAGCGTTTTAGGTCGAATACCAAAAATCGAGACGGTGGTGGTCAGTGGGTCGACTTTCGGATGCGTTAAGCCCATGTCCAATTCATGTCCAATACTTGTTCCGTTGGCTTCCGTTGCGGTCTTTTGGTTGCCACCCGAATCCCGCAAGTACTTCATTCTATTGAGACGCCACAGATTCGAATCCTATAGCGCCCACCATTAACCTACTGACTTTGCGGACGTTACCGCGTCGTCCAAATCCTTAGGTGTCCGGTTGGCTCATTTCGTTTCCGCTCTTCTAGCGGAGCACCATCTGCACCACGCGGGAATGGGCTTCTCGCGTCAGTTCACCGGCTGCCTGTGTGCCAACTCTTCATTGTCATTCTCCGGGAGCTGCAATTCCTGTGGGACCTTTAAGTCCCTCTCAAGTTGTCGCAGCGCTGAGCTGCAGGTATGCCATCCCACCCGATCAATGAGAGCCGCGGTTTTCGCCTATCGTTCTCAAATGCGGGAGTTGCTCGCAGCGGAAGTTCGCCAGCCCTTTGCGGGATCGCAAACACCCAATCCGTTTTCCTTCCGAATTGAGCTGCGCCATTCCACGTAGACCGAGCGACTGATTTTCTGAAAACGAAATCGAAGCGCTGATTACCGCTCACCAACTGACCCACCGTCAGGCCGAATTCCGCGAGGACATACGGCATTCGCTGTCCTAAGTTCTTTGCGCTTGCGGCCCACGCCCATACCGTTGCGTGGCGTAGCCAACGATAAGGCCCACCATCCCACCTGGCAGCATGATTTGAAAGTAGTATCCATGTTGCAACTGGGCGACAATGAAGGCCAGTAGCAAGCCTACGGCAAGACCGAACGCAATGCCTAGCGCCAGCGATTGGACCTTGCGGGCGAACATCCCAATGAGAACTCCCGCAATGATGCCCTTGATGGTGGACCCAAAAATAATGCCGACAATTTGTGTGCGCACCTGCGGCGTGAACCAGGCCGTCATTCCGTCTACGGCACCCAGGAGGGCTCCCAACACCAGACCCAAAAGAACCTTTTTCATAGTCAAAGCTCCTGCCTCTATTGTGTTATTACCCGGTTTTTTGAGCTCCTTTAACGGCGCGCGAATAAAATGAAGAGCGCGCGCATGAGCAGGTAGGCTGCAACCAAGACGATGGCGGTGCGGTGCCGCGTGTAAAGCCGGCCAATTCGTTCCAGAAAATTTTCCGGATACGCGAGGACCGGTTCACCACTCAAGTAGCGCACGGTATCTGCGGCCATTTTCCCAGCGGACTGGTAACGGGCGTTGGGATCGGCAGCCATGGCTTTCTCGCAGACGGCGCGCAGTGGACGAGGTGCTACGCTCGTAGCCGCTGGAACCTCTCCCGGAGCGCTCCCAGTCAACATGAACACCAAGATCGCGCCCAGCGAGAAGATATCGGTCCGATGATCTAGCTGACTACTGCCGGATTGTTGCTCCGGTGACATGTAGCCCGGCGTGCCGAGAACGCTGCCCTGACCCGTGGCGTGTGTTGAGCCCTGGGCCAAAGGTATAACCATAGAAAGTTCGCTCTCCGCGGAGTCCCGAACAGTGGCGCTGGCTTTCGCCAGTCCCCAGTCCATCACCAGCACCTCTCCAAAGCCCCCGATCATGACGTTTTCGGGCTTCAAGTCGCGGTGAATGAATCCGCGGGCGTGTGCAAAGTCCAGAGGCTCGGCAATGCGCGCCAGCAATCGTAGTTTCTCGGAAAGACTCTTTCCAGCGATGTGCCGTGCGAGAGTCTTTCCCTCAACATACTTCATGCAATAGAACGCGCGCCCGTCAGCCAACGTGCCGGCGTCATGTATGGGAACGACCCCAGGATGTTCTAGACGAGCCAAAATGCGCGCTTCCTGCAGAAGCCGTGCTCCGAGATCATCTGCCGGCGCGACTAGATCCAGCACTTTGAGCGCCACCCGCCGATTCAGTATTTTGTCCTCGGCCAGCCACACACTGCCCATTCCTCCACGGGCAATATGTCGCACGACACTGTAGCGAGTTCCGTCGAGATCGGGCACTTGCATCTCGTCCTGGAGCTTGGCGACGATGCTGTCGGATAGTTGCTTCACCGGATGTGGATCCCGAGCAGTGCCTGTGCTTCGCGACGAAATTCTTCGTCGCTGGCCGTCATTTCTCGCAGTTGATCAAGGACGCAGCGGCGAAACTCGCGCCGGACGAAAGCAAGGTAGTTGGTTACGTCGGTGATCGCCAGCACGAACTTCGTGGCTAGTTGCCTGTAGGACGGTTTCGGGTCGGCGTCCTGGAGGTCGTAAAGCTCGAACAACTCGAAGTGGACCATCTTGCCGCTGGCTTCGCAAATAGCCTGCAGCCGCTGTAAGCTGAGCGCAAAGACGGTGCGGACCCACTCCCTGTCGAAGCACGACTCCGGGCATTCAGAGCTTGGAACGGTTGCAAACTCTCGCTCGGCCTCCTCGAAATCGAGAGAACAGTGTGGACCGCCACCACCTCGTTTCAGACGTTGAGAGTCACGCATCTGGTTCATGAAAAGCCGGTCAACGCAGACGCGGAGAAATGTGCGCAGGCGGCCCTTGCGGCTGTCGTAAGATTTGAGGAATTCCTTCTCCACAAGGTGAGCAAAGAACTCCTGCGTAAAGTCGGCGGCAACCTCCGGGTTGAGGTTCCACTTCATCCGCACGTACTTGTAGATCGGTCTCCAGTACGCGAGGGCAATCGTTTCGATGGCCAGCGAGCGCGCGGTGAGATCATTACTCTGCGCCGCCAGCACTACGGAATGACGGGTCAGAGGGAAGGGACCGTCTTGTGAGGTCACGGACACTGGGCGTGTTTCAAAAAGTATATCGCGGGAGGCATTTATCAAAGAAGTTTCTTGACGAATCCAAGAGCTGGGCCGCCATTCCAGTACCCAGCCATCTGTGGCTCACTTATCGGCACATTGGGTTCAAAAGCAGCCCGGATTGCCTGGAGGAACAGGACCTGGCAGAACAACACCACAACCGGTTTCTCCCGAGCGGACCGTGATCAATAAGTCGGACCTCTTCGTTTTCCATCACTCGCAAGCCCGTCCACCGCTCCGGGTATGCGGTGAATCAGAGTATTAGGAGAGTCAAGATTCTTGAACGGCCCTACGGCCAAGTGGCTCCCCGAATCCTTTTCTCGGGAGAAGCTGAAGAGGTGGTCTTGCTTTCGCCGTCGGGGCAGTAACGCTTGCGGCGAACGCAGAGAAAAAACTAGGGCCCGATTTTATCGGGCTCAAAGTATTTTCATTTAGATTCCTGTCAGGTTAATCTGCGCCAATCTCCTGCGCAGGTTCCCAGCTTTCCTGTTCAACCACCGACAGCTCCTGCTCAGATGCCTCGCTCCGCAACTGCGCTTCCAGTGCCGCGAGCTGCGCTTCGATATCCTGTGCCGCTTTGCGCTTGCGAATCACTTCTTCACGGTAGCGGCGCAGGAAGTAGTCGATAGTCTCGACCCTGATGCGGATCGATCCCGAGGGCTTGTTCTCGTCGAGATCCTTGAAGCAGAAGTACGGCGTGCCGCTTTGCTCGATGATGCCTTCGACCACGCCGTAGATAGGCGCGTCGTGGCCGCACTTGAAGCTGGAGATTTCGAGCGCCACGAGGTTGGGGTGGCGCGCGGTAAACTTCGCGGCCCACACTTTGTGGTTTGTGCTGCATGAATAAGAATTCTTCCAAGCATCGGTGATATCCAGTGGGCTGGTGATCACGCCGGCGCGAACTTCTTCGCCGAAGAGGCGGTCGAGCAGATCATCGTCGAGAGGAAGAGTGTTCTGCGAGAAGATCGGGTAACCGAGTTTTTGGAACTCTTCCATAATTTCGTGATTCAGGCCGGGGTCGTGATGATAGGGGCGGCCGAGCATCACGATGCCAATGCGGTCTTCGCGTTCCAGTTGATCGAGCACCTGACGCGCTCGACGGCGAATTCCGTCCTCGTAATCTTTGAGTGCTGCGAATCCTACCTCGACTGCACGATCGTTTTCTTCGTCCGACAGTCCAAGAATCGGCTGCCACGCTTGCAGCATCTGGAAGGCAAAGAGTTTGCGATCGGCGAAGTTGAGCACCGGATCGATGTACTTCACATGGTGTTCGGCGAAAACGTCATTCTCTTTCGTGAACGCCGCCTTCACGGTCTCCGGGGTTGCGGTTACGGTGGGACAGGCATTCGCGCCAACGATCTTCACCAACGGTGAATGCAGCACGTCGTACATTGGGAAGAAGATCGCATCCAGCGGTTTCTTACGGTGCTTCTCCTGAATCAGGTTGTAGACGTGGGAAATGCCGATCTTTGCCGGGAAGCATGGATCGATGGCGCCTCGGCTCGCACCCGCACGATACAGTTCAGAACTGGTGTAGTCGGAATAAATGATGTTTTCCGGCTGCACACCCAGGCTTTCGAGGTAGGCGTTGAAGAGCGGCGCGTAAGTGTAGATGTTCAGCACCCGCGGAATGCCGACGCGCAGCTTCTTGCGGTTCTCCATGAGCGCGCGGCGTTCTTTTTCGCCTTTCTTCCAGCCGGACCAGCCACGAGTGGGCAGCGGATCGGCGACACTCGCGGCGTTCGTGGGGCGGAACACTTCCTTTGACGCCATGTCGACAAAGTTCGGATGCTGTGCGCGAATCGAATCGAGCCCGGCCTTAATGTCCTTCATGTCGTTGACATCTTCCACCGTTCCCTTTTCGCAGGTGGCGATAATCAGGCGTTGCTCGCCGTGCATGAGCGGAACTTTGGTGACTTTCTGAATCGGCACAAAGCTGAGATCGTTCTTCGGCTGGGTGCGAATGTCGATGAAGGTGCGCAGGCAATCGTTCTTGCAGAAATGGCAGCGCGTGTCTTCATTGCGCGTCGTCCGGTATTCGACCTTGCGGACTGCCTCAAGGCCAACGAATGTCGTCTGTTTGCCGTTGCGCCACAGCCGCAGGGATTCCTGCGCCGCCCCAATCGCGCCCGACTCGCCGCAATGCTCGTGCACGATAATTTCCGGTTGCTTTCCCGCAGCGCGGAAACTGTTGCGGATAAAGTCCACTTCGGCCTTTACGACGGCGAGATTGTTCTGGGTCCCACCTTGCAGAACGAAGCGCGAACCGAGGGCTGCCAGATTTGGAATGCTGGCCACGTAGAGAAAAACGTTCTTCGGTAGCACTGCCGCAAGCCCGGCCAGAATTTCCTCGGCCCGCCAGCCTTGACGCTGAAAGTTCACAATGTCGGACTGCATGAAAACGGCGCAGCCGTAACCGAACACCGGCATCGCTTGCGCGGAGAACGCCAGATCGGCATACTGCGTTACATCGAGGCCAAAGCCTTCGGCCGTCGATTGCAGGAAATATCCGTTCCCCGCTGAACATTGCGTGTTCAGCTTGAAGTCCTTCACGCGGCCATTGTGCAGGATGATGATCTTGATGTCCTGCCCGCCCACATCGACAATCACGTGCGGATCTTCATAAAACTTCAATGCCGACTCGGTATGCGCGACGGTTTCCACCAGCGCCACATCAGCGTTGAGAACATCTTTCAGAATGTCCTTCGCATAACCGGTTGTCGCGACGCCCAGAACTTCCAGCTTCGCATTCTGCGCTTCGACCTGTCCGCGCAGATTTTCGAACATCTCAATCGTGTCTTGAATCGGATTGCCGTTCGAGAGCTGATACGACTTGCAGAGGATGTCTCCGCTCTCGCTCAGCAGAACGGCTTTTGTAGAGGTCGAACCGCCATCGATCCCGATAAATCCGCCGACCGTGCTGTTTTTCTGAAAAACCGCTGGCGTAAATTTCTTGCGGCGGTACGCGTCTTTGAAGAGATCGAGTTCGCCGGGCTTTTCCACCAGCCCTTTGCCGCCGAACTTGGCTTTCTCTTCCTGACGGCCGAAATCGATGTAGTGGATCAGATTGTCGTAGCCGCGATAGCAGCCGATGCAATCCTCTTCACTGCGGCCGAACTCGACCGCCCCGAGCGCGGCAAAGTACTGCGCGTTTTGCGGAACCTTGATCAGATCCTCCGGCCTCGATCCCTCTGGAACGGCAACCTTGCGTTCCTGCCACATGCGCGGAATATTTGCCTGCCAGGCTTCCCGCATTCCTTTAATAAAGCTATTCGGACCGCCGAGTAACAACACATGCGGACGCAATGTGTGCCCGCGGGTCAACACGCTTAGATTTTGCAGGACGATGGCTTCGAAAAGCGAGGCCATCAATTCGTCCGAGGGCGTTCCAACCTTTTGCAGACCATTGATATCGGTCTCGGCGAACACGCCGCACTTGCCTGCCACTTTATGCAGTTTGACGCCGTGATATTTTTGCTCCGCGAGTAGATCGGTAGGAATTTTCAGCTTGGCATTGATCTTGTCGATGACCGCGCCCGTTCCTCCAGCGCACTTGTCGTTCATCGAGGGGATCTTTTTCTTGCGCCCCGTCTCGTCATCGTCTTTGAAGACGATGATCTTCGCGTCTTGCCCGCCGAGTTCAATAACCGAATACACCTCGGGATGCAGCTTCTCCACCGCGAGCGAAACTGCCGTGACTTCCTGCACGAACTTTGCGCCGATCTGGTCGGCGATGCCGCCGCCGCCGGAACCGGTCATGAACATGCGCGTGTTATGGCGATTGATCCCGACCTCTGCTTCCATCCGCTTCAAAAATTCGAGCGTCTTCTCCGGTTGCTTGGTCTCGTGGCGCTGATAGTCCTGCCAGAGCACGGTATCAGTCGTGGCTTCCACAACCACGGCTTTCACCGTGGTTGAACCTACGTCGAGCCCGACCAGAAACTGCGTGCTGTGATCGTCCGGCTTCTGCGTGTGCAACGGCGGCTTCGGGACCGGAGCGATCTGAAGTAACGAGGGACCCTTATGGTCGTGCATGAATTCCTCTCTATAAAAATCGAATAATAGGAGACAAACCGCCGAGGCCGCAGAGGTCGCAAAATACAAAACATTCGTTCCGCGACTCCGAGACCTCAGCAGTGAAGCATTGTTAATCGCCGCTGACTGCAGCGGGCTCCGCGATGCGCACCCGTGATCGCTTCTGGAAGCGCGTGTCTTTGTCGATGCGATCGCTCACGTGCAGGATGAACTGCGCCGCGGTTCCCGCGACACCTTCCTTGTGCGGCACGTGGTAGAAGGGCCGCTTCAGTTCGGGATGCTCGTCGATATACTCGCGGATCTCGGCCATGCTCTTGCCCGTGGATTTGAGGCATTGCTCGAACTCGGTCTTGGCTTTCACTTTCGCTTCGCCAAGCGCCATCTGCACGCGACTGTGCGCGTTGACCTCGCCTTCGCCGGAGGTTTCGATGGGAAGGAAAATCATGTCCTTGAATTTGTTTACCACCGCCGATTGCACCCCATCCGATTGCGAAGACGGCATGCAGCCGAACGGCTTCAGTGCCAGCACCATGTGGCAGAGCTTGTGGACGGTGTAGTAGACGTTCTTGCCAACTTCCAAGTGCCCTTCGCCGCCGCGCGCAAACTGGTTGTAAAAAGGATGCGCCAAGTCGGCCAGTTCGGTTTGCGGAACCAGTTGATGCGTGATTCCGCCCATCTTTTTAATTGTTCGGTGGTAGAAGAAGTTCCACATGCGCTGCCCGGCGCCGATGCCCCAGAGCTTCTTGCGCAGCCCAATGTAATTCGCGAACTGCTTCTTGAACTCATACCACTCCGGATTGCGATGCGGACGATTCACGGGCCATTTTGCCGTCGCATGTGCCTTCGCCTGATACATAAGATAAGCAACCCAGGTCGCAATCGGCTCGACCAGCACCTGCGCGCCCTCGCCCTCCAGGAAATCGAACATGTGGAAGTTGCCGTCGCCTTCGGTAAGCTGCGCCCAGAACTCGCCGGTGATCTTCACCAGTGGCTTCACTTTGGTGCGGTCGACTTCAATGGCATCCATCTTTACGCGGGCATTCTCCAGGGCGGTCAGATAATCCTTGCCCCACATGTGCTCATGCCATTTGCCGAAAACGTTGAGAGTGTTGCGCAGAACTTTATTGCTCTTCACCTTCGGCTTGAGCCAGTTGGGTGCGCTCTGCTCGATCTCGAACGACTTGCGGTTCTTCATGTCGTCGCACAGGCCATCCACCATTTCGCGGAAGACACGCTCGGTCTCGCCTTTATTCACCTCGTAGGGACGAATCTGGTAGATGAGGTCGTTGATGACGTCGCCGAGATGCATGGCGTTCAGCATGCCGAAGCCGAAGTCGATAGTGAACTTCAGCCCGGGTTCGCCAGAAGCGGCCTTAATGCCATCGCTGTCTTTGAAGAGCAGCACGCGGAAGCCATCAAAGCCGGCGTTCTTCAACGCGAAGCGATACTCAGCTTCATACATGCCGAAGCGGCAGGGACCACACGAACCCGCAGTGAAGAAGACGTAGTTATCGAGAATCTGCTGGCGTGGAATTCCTTCTTTTTCGAGGAATTGCAGATACTGCACCAGGTTGCCGACTGTGAAGTAGGTCGGATTGCACTGGCCGTTGTTTCCGAATTCCTTGCCGGTTTGGAAGCCGGCAACGTTCGGCACCGGCAACTTCTCGCAGCGATAGCCGCAGCCCTGGAACACCGCGCGAATCAGGTCCTCGTGCTTCCACGTAAAGCCCCCGAACAAAATCGTCGTGTGGGGGCGCTGCTCCGCGGTGAAGGCGCGCTCCACCGGGCGGTGAAAGTGCTCGGGCTGATCAAGACCCGCTATTTTGCGCAGGCGGGCGCGTTCGGCTTCGAGGCGCTGTTTAATTTCTGATTCGCTATCGATCTGGACGAGATTCGTCGCCATGATTTCCTCCGGCTGTTGGTTGAAATTTAGGATTGGTTGGAATGACGTTCAACGGCGAGTGGACTGCGAACCAAATTGCGGTTCTTTCGGGCGTTACACGGGTAGGCGAGGGACGAGAGCCCCTCCTTATCACTTCGGCTCTTTCACGAAACAACATCCGAACTCCAAAATTAATCGGGCAGGAGGTTCGAAGTCTCACACCGGCGGAACAACTTTTCCCCAGAAGTTCCGTAGGCGCCGGATTAGCGAATGACGTCCCTTAGATGCCTGCGACTCCGGCATCGGTTACATCATTTTCCCCACAGTGAGCGAAGTTAACTGGAATTCTTTGTAGCAGAAATGGAGCTCAGGTTTCAAGCTGCGGCCTACCAATAATTTGAATGTGCGCCTGCGGACAAAGCAATCGACCGCTTACCTCCGCGCCCTCCGCTCGTCTAAGCCCGACAGTACAGCAGCCCGGCAGGGGGAGGTCAGCCGCTAAATGGGATGTTCCCCGCGTCCGACCGGAGCGCTGTTCGAAATCTCCAACAACCCACCCAGTGAAGGGAGCTTCCATGCACAGAGCTCGTCTGTTCAGTGTAGTTTCAGTTTTCCTGCTCGCAGGTCTTTGCGCCGCGCAGAGCGTGATGCTCGACCTGCCGCTGCAGAGCCAACATGCTCAGATCACACAGCGCATCGGCGTTACCGACATCACCATTAACTATCACCGGCCACTCGTGAACGGCCGCCCAATCTGGGGCAAGCTCGTGCCCTACGGCGAGGTCTGGCGCGCGGGAGCTAACGAAAACACCACCATAACGTTTAGTGATCCCGTAACCGTTGAGGGCCAGGCGCTCGACAAGGGAACCTACGGCCTTCACATGATCCCCGGCGAGAACCAATGGACTGTGATCTTTTCGAAGATGTCGACGGCGTGGGGAAGCTTCAGCTACAAGCAGGACGAAGACGCGCTACGAGTGACTGTGAAGCCGCAGGCCGTCGACCTGCACAACGCCCTCGCCTACGATTTCGACGATTTACAGCCGGATTCGACCGTGGTCACTATGCGCTGGGAAAAAGTCGCCGTCCCCTTCAAAGTTGCGGTCAACGTGAACGACACCGTCACCGCGAGTGTCCGTAAGCAAATGCGCGGCCTGAACCAGTACTACTGGGAAGGCTGGGACGACGCCGCCACCTACTTCCTTACCGCTAAAACTAATCTGGACGAAGCGCTGAAGGATGAAGAACTTTCGATCCAGAATGAAGAGCGGTTCGACAATCTGCTCACCAAGTCGAAGATTCTGGAGGCGATGGGCCGCACGAATGATGCGAACTCAGCCCGCAAGCAGGCCTTGGATAAAGCCAGCGCGCTGCAGCTCTACTTCTACGCCAGACAATTGCAAGGGGAAAAGAAACAGGAAGAAGCATTCGCCATCTACCGCGAGAATGCAAAAAAGTTCCCCGATTATTGGACGTCGCATGTCGGCTTGGCTCGCGTATATAGCAGCCAGGGCGACTTCGACCATGCCGTCAAAGAAATACAAGCTGCTCTGACGACTGCGCCCGACTCCAACAAAGCCAACTTAGAACACTATGTGAAGCGGCTGCAATCGAAGGACGATATCAATCGCTAATCCTGTGGTTATACACCCCTCACCCAGCGAAGTTCGGCTGGGTGAGGGATTTCACTTGGCAGTGCTAATTACTTACCAAACCCGACAAGCATTCGCCCGCACCATCTTCTGTCCCGCCTTGCAGCCAAAGGCCTGAGCAAATTCCGGCATGTTTGAAACGACATTATCGATGCGGAACACGGGCATGGAATGCGGATTCGTGGTCACGATTAAACGAGTTACTTCCGGGCGAACAGTCGAACACCAGGAGTAAGCGTTCGCCAGATAGAAACGCTGAAGATTCGTCCAGCCATCGGGCCCTTTGTCGTCCAGCGACTTGCCCTGTTTTTTCAAATCCGTCTCGAGCGCCAGCAACGCGAGATGGATCCCTCCGTTATCGGCTGTATCCTCTCCTTGTGTAAGTAATCCATTCTGCTTCACCCCAGGACCGGCGTCGAGAACCTCCTGCGTGTACTCGTCGGAAATGCACTTACCTCGCTCGTCATATTGCTTGGCATCTTCCGCAGTCCACCAGTCCCGCAGATTGCCCTTGGCATCGAATTTTCGCCCCTGGTCGTCGAAACCGTGCGTGAGTTCGTGGCCGATCACCATACCGATGGCGCCATAGTTCACGGAGTCGTCCATGCTCTTCTCAAAAAATGGGGGCTGCAGAATTCCCGCTGGAAAATTAATCGTATTCAGCTGCGGGTCATAATAGGCATTGATAGTGGGCGGCGTCATCGTCCATTCGGTGCGATCCACCGGCTTGCCGATCTTAGCCACCTGGCGTTCGAATTCAAACGTGGTGGCGTGCTCAACATTCAGCAAATAGCTATCGCGCGTAATTTGTACGGTCGAATAATCGCGCCAGTGCGAGGGATATCCGATCTTGTCCTCGATCCCTTTGAGCTTGATCAATGCCTGTTCTTTGGTTGCCGGGGTCATCCATTTGACAGTTTCGATGTCGCCCTGCATGGCATTCTCGATAGCATGAACCATTTCCAGCGTGCGCGCTTTGCTCTCCGGAGGAAAGGCCCGATCGACATAGGCCTGGCCCAGCGCTTCGCCCAGGTCGTGATCCGCCCTGTGCACACAACGCCGCCAGCGGGGGAGTTGCTCCTCCTGGCCGGCTAAGGTGCGGTCGAAGAAATCGAAGTCTTCATCCACGAGAGCCTTCGATAAGTAGGGAGCGGCGCGACTGATCGCCTGCCAGCGCATGTAAACTTTCCAATGCTCGAGCGGGTGCTCCGCCAGGAGCGTTTCCTCGGCACGAAAGAAATCCGGGGAAGTAACAATGTAATGATCCGTGGTCGGAGCGTTCACAGCCTTCAAGTAAACCTCCCATTGAATTGAGGGAGCCAGCGCACGCACCTGCGCGAGATCCATTTTGTTGTTGATATTTTTCGGATCCCGGCGCTTGATGTTGTCCATCTGCGCCTTGGCCATCGCGGTCTCCAGTTCAACCACGACGCCCGCGTCGGCAGCGGCCTGCGATTCCGCTTCCCCAGCTAACACAAACATCTTCTGTATGTGCGCTCGATACTTCTTCAAAGTATCCACCGACTTCTCGTCCGTATTGATGTAGTAGTCGCGATTTGGGAGGCTCAGCCCGCCCTGATCGATCTGCGCCACAACTTTCGAAGCATCGTCGTAATCCTGCTGGCCGGTGAAACCAAAAAACGGCGCATTCGTCTGGTTGTCGGATTGCTCCCATGCGCCTGGAAATAACTGATGCAGATGCGCGATTTCGAGTGTGATCTCTTGTTTCGATTTCAGCGCCGCAATTCGGTCCAGTTCGGGTTGAAGCGGCCCCAATCCGGCGGCTTCAATGCCGCTCTCGTCCATGCACGCCGTCCAATAGTCGCCGATTTTTTGTTGGACCGTAGTTCGCTTGGAGTCGTTTTTGCCGTTCGCCTCCATCGTTTCGCGAAGGATGTTGTCGTTCCAGATTTCCAGACCGCTCCCGGTGCTCCAATAAACCTGGTCGGCGGGAATCGGGTTCGCCGCAATCCACTTATTGCAGGCGTACTTATAAAAGTCATCGCAGGGGTTCACGGATTTGTCTTCCAGATTCGGATCGAAGTGGTCGAGTTTGGCGGCAGCGTTTTGATCAGTTCCAGTGGCTGGAGCGGCGGGGTAGAGCAAAACTTGTCCGACCAGTGTGGTCGGCAGAACTAAAGAAACGCACATAATGATTTTTGAAATCAACATGGAGGATCCTTCTTTCGGATGCGAAAGCGAAGCATTCTGAAATCGCGAACTCCGCAAAACAACATACTACAGACGGGCTGCCAATCGTGTAGTTAGCAGGCCGGCGCTATCCGGTATTGTGAAGTCCGGCTGCGATACCATTGATGGTTGCACCCAGCGGATACTCCAGCTTCGCCGCATCCTCACCCTGCTGCTTTCGTCGCAAGAGTTCAACCTGAATCAAGCTCATTGGGTCCACGTATGGATTGCGCAGGTGAATGGAACGCGCCAGCACACGGTTGCGTGCCAGCAGATCGCGCTGGCCCGTAATGCGCAAGATCATTTTTCGCGTTTGCAGAAACTCCTGCTCCAGCATGTCAAATACGCGCGCGCCCAGAGCCGCATTCTTCACCAAGCCGGAATACAACTTCGCGATGTGCAGATCGGCCTTGGCCATACCCAGCTCGACGTTGCGTAGCAGATCCGAAAATAATGCAAAATGCTTTGACATTTCCGCGAGCAAGCGCTCTTGCTTCCTTCCTTTGTCGGCAAGCTTCCGCAGACCGTAGCCGACTCCGTACCAGGCCGGGACCGCGTGACGGCTTTGCATCCACCCGAAAACCCACGGAATAGCGCGGAGATCTTCCAGCTGCCGAGTCTTTGCCCGGCGCGAGGGTCGAGACCCGATTTGTGCCGAGTCCAACTCATGTACAGGCGTGGCCTGTTCAAAATATTCCAGCACCTCTGCGTTTTCGGCGATATCGCGACGATAAACACGATAGGCCTCTTGCGACATCTCCTCCATCGCCTGATCCCACTGCGGTTGATCTTTTTTCGGCTGAGAACCCGGTCGCGTCAGCGCTTCCAGGCTGGCGGCAATCATCAGCTCAAGATTCCATTCTGCCAGCACTTCATCCGCATACTTCCAGTTCAGTAC
>JBEKBW010000094.1:0-18564 GCA_050015215.1 Candidatus Sulfotelmatobacter sp. | reverse complement strand
GACCCGTGGCGTCCACCGTGTAGTCGGTGAATTCTGTGTCGGCAATCCCAATCTTTCGCAGCGAGCACTCCAGGGCATCCACTCCCCCGGTTACCAGCGCCATTTTGGGAATGTCGCCCTCGACCTGCGTCTTGGGAAATCTGGAGAAAACGTCGCTCACGGGATTGAAGTTCGCCACCGGCGTGTTGACGCACGCCGTCACCGCTGGCACCGTCAGCTGCCGCCGCCATCTTCCCGCCTGCAGCACCAGCGGAAAACTCGTTCCCGCGGGCACGTTGTCGAGCGTGAAGGTGCCATTCGCCCCGGACGTAGTTTGCACCAGCGGATTGCCCGTCACCAGCGAAGACTCCGTGTCATCCGCCGGCCCGTCCACGAACGGTTGCACCGTTCCATTGGGAACGAACACCAACACATTGGGAATGGGATCGGCCCCGTTGGGCGCATACGTGATTCCGCTGATCGAAGTGGTGGCGCCACCCAGGCAGGAAACCTGAAAGCAGCCGTAGTTCGTGCAGCTCTGCGCTGCCGCCTGCGTCGCCAGCCCGAGCGCAACGATGATCGCGGCAGACGCTCCGCGGCGCGCATAGCCGAGTCGGGACAGGATGGCCCGGCATTCTCCTCTCTTGCCGACGATTCCTATGTTTTCCGCCAGGGTTTCTAAGAGGCGACAGAAGATGGCGCAGGCAACGGCGACGGAAAACAGATGAATCATTGCAAGGGGTGCAAGGGGCGCAAGGGGCATGGTCGCTTCAACCTCAAGTGAATGGAGATTTTGCCAGTCTGAGAGCGCTCTAAGGAACGCCTTACCGACGATTTGAGCCCCTGCAGTTCACTTGCCCAGAACGACGCGGTCGAGCAGCACGGAAGGTTTCGCCCATTCGCCTCGACACGAAAGTGTCCACCCTCTTCTTTTGCGAGATGTGGGATTCTCGCCACGAAGACATCGTTTTACAGCGAAGGGGAAATAAGCCTAGAATTACGTCGCCCAATCAGAGATTAAAAAAGAGGAAACAACCATGCGCAAGTCTTCACTTCTGATCGCAACCGCAGTCCTGGCAATCACAACGTTCACTATTCCATCCCACGCGCAGGAAAAGAAGGAAGCCATCAAGCCTGCCGACAGCCCATCCAAAGTCGTTCTCGACTCCTGGAATGACATCGGCCGCAAGCTAATTGCCATGGCCGAAGATTTCCCCGAAGATAAATACGACTTCAAGGCCACCCCCACCCAACGCAGCTTCGCCGAGCAACTCCTGCATGCCGCGGGCGCAAACTATTACTTCACCTACGCCGCCCGCGGAGATAAAACCGCAGTCGATGAAAATCCCAAACGCTCTATCTACAAAACCAAGGCCGACGTCGTGGCCTACGTGAAAAAATCCTTCGCCGAGGGCGCCGCGGCGATCAAAGCCAAAGGCGATAAAGGAATGAACGACCTGGTCGTCGATCCCTTCGCCCACCAGCAAGCCCGCATCTACGACTGGGCCTACGGCTTCATCGAGCACGACGGCGAACACTACGGCCAACTCGTCGTCTACTACCGCCTGTCAGGATTGGTCCCGCCAGAATCCCGCCCGAAAAAATAAAAGATAGAAGCGGAGGAAAAGCAGAAAATCAAGAAAGCCCTGTCATCCTGAGCGAAGCGAAGGACCTTTGCACTCTGCAGGCGCCACTACAGCAGCCGCGTAGGTTCCCGCCTACCGCTCCGGCTGAAACTGATGCCGCTCGAGCCACTCCAAACTCAAATCCCGCCAAGCCGGATTAACCGAAACAATCAACCCAATCTTCTTAATCCGGAGCCAACGTTTGATTACTCTCTCGCGCTCAATCGCATTCCGCACATCCTCAAAACGCTCAAAGTAAACCAGCCGATCGACTCTTTACTTAGCCGCAAACCGGGAACCCGTCCCCGCTTTGTGCTCCCGAACCCGCCGCATCAAATTATTCGTAACGCCCGTGTAAAGCGTCTTAGACCGATTCGCCATGATGTAAACAAAGTACATCGCAGCGGAAGCAAGTACACAGGTGCTTCGCTGCGCTCAGCATGACAAGCCACACGTCTCGTCGTCTGTGACAAATGAACATAATCGCCGTCAATCAAAAAACCGCCCGTCATCCTGAGTGAAGCGAAGGACCCATGCACTCTGCCAAAGCCGCCACGACCGCCAGCCCATCACCCCACCGCATACGGATACCGCATCCGCCTTTCCCCAAACAATCGAATCAGCAACACTCCCGAAATAAATCCACCCACATGCGCCCAAAACGCCACCCCGCCCATGTTCTGACCGTGCACAGCCAGCAACGCAGTCGTCCCACTGAGAAAATTCAGGATGAACCAGTAGATCAGAATGGCCCACGCCGGTATCCAAACCACCAAAAAAATCAATTCGAAAATCCACGTCAAAACCCGCGCCCGCGGATACAACACAAAATAAGCACCCAACACCCCCGCAATCGCCCCGCTAGCTCCCAAGGCCGGCACGGTAGAATGCAAACTCACCAGCACTTGCGCACTCATCGCCAGGACGCCGGTCAACAAATAAAAAACCAAATACTTGAAGTGCCCAAGAAAATCCTCGACATTGTCCCCAAAAATGTACAAAAACCACATATTCCCAATGACGTGCATCCACGATCCGTGCAGAAATAAAGAAGTGAAGAAGGGAAGAGCGACCTGCTCGAAAGAGTACCGCGGCGATCCACGCAAAAAAACCGTAAGATGGTACGGCACCACGGCAAACTGATGAATCACAAGATTCGCACTGCGCGCATCGAGCGTCGACTGAAAAAAATAGACAATCAGATTCAGCGCAATCAAAAACCAAGTCACAAACGGTGTGCTGTATCGAACCTGATCGTCCTTAAGCGGCAGCATGAGTTAAATTTGATGATTGGGTAATTTGAGCAATTGGGAAATTGAAGACCGCCTCGGCAACTCTAGACGGAACCCTGCGGGTTTTCAAATTTCTCAATTACTCAAGTATCAAATTACCAAATCCTCCATGAACGGCGTCCTCATCATCGACAAACCCTCCGGCCTCACCTCCCACGACGTAGTCAACCGCGTGCGCCGCATCCTCGGCCAGCGCTCCGTCGGACATCTCGGCACGCTCGATCCCATGGCTACCGGCGTTCTCCCGCTGGTGCTAGGCAGCTACACCCGCCTCGCGCAGTTCTACACGACCTCAGAAAAAACCTACGAGGGATCCATCCGCTTCGGCTTCGCCACCGACACCTACGACGCCGAAGGCGAGCCGACCACCACCACCCGGCCCGTTGATCTCAAGCTAGAATCCCTCCAGCAACTCTCAACCGAATTTCTAGGCCAAATCGAACAAACTCCCCCGCCATTCTCCGCCAAAAAAATCCAGGGCGTTCCCGCATACAAACTAGCCCGCAAAAGTCATCCAGTCGACCTCAAACCAGTCCAGGTAGAAATCAAAGAATTCACCATCACCACATGCGAGAAAGACCGCGCCACATTCCAAGCCCGCGTGGCGAGCGGCACCTACATGCGCTCCGTAGCCCACGACATGGGCCAGCGCCTGGGCTGCGGCGCCCACCTGGCAACCCTGCGCCGCACCAGCGCAGCCGAATTCGACCTGACGCAAGCCCATACGCTCGTAGAACTTCAGTCTCGATGTGCTGATTCAAACCCTACTCGCTCGGATCGTGATTCAAGCCCTTGTCATTCCGAACACGCGCAAAGCGCGGGTGAGGAACCCAACGTAACGCCAACACCACCCCAACAGCCCAAGCTCACCAAAAACCACGCCGCCTCCCAAGCCGTGCAGCAATTACTAATCCACCCCCGCCAACTTCTCCCCCAACTCCCCTCCGTAACCGCCGACGAAATCACCACCGCCCACATTCGCAACGGACGCCCCATCAATCTCCCCGACCTCTCCCGCGCCCGCCAGGTAAAAGTCTTCGCCAACCAGCGCGATCTCGTCGCCATAGCCACCCGCATAGCCGGCACGCTATTCCACCCGAAAATAGTTTTCCCAGCAGAAAGCCCCGAGCCTCCGCCAGCGAGCGTAGCGGAGAACGCAAGCGGGCGCCAAATCAAAAAGTTCGCAGAAAAATAAACCATGGAGCCGCGGACGCTTTCGTCCGCCGGCTTCCGATCGCACAATAAGGAGCCGAAATGGCCACCGTAACAATCACCCCGGATCACGACACCATCAACGCCGAAATCTTCATCGCCGCCCCGCCGGCCCGTGTATTCCAGGCCCTCACCGATCCTCAACAAATGCCGCGGTGGTGGGGACAAAAAGAAATGTATCGCGTAACCAAATTCGAAGCCGATGTCCGCGCAAACGGAAAATGGAAAAGCGTAGGTGTAGGCGTCAACGGAGACAGCTTTGAAGTAAGTGGCGAGTATCTCGAAGTCGATCCTCCTCACCTGCTCGTACAAACCTGGAAAGCAAGTTGGGCCGGAACTCTCTCGACCAAGGTCCGCTGGGAGCTACAGCCCCACAACAACGGCACGCTGGTGAAGATCACCCACGGCGGATTCGCCGCCAACCCCGCCGCAGCCAAAGACCACAGCCAAGGCTGGCAACGTGTTCTGGGCTGGATGCAAACGTTCGTAGAAAAAGGCCAAACCATCGACACGCGCAGGTAGCAGGTTCGCTGTTAGGACACGAAGATGTCGGGAGTTCCGAACGGTCGTCATCCCGAAGGCCCGCGTTTTCATCAGCGGGCCGAGGATCTCCCTGCGCCCACGCCGTCCGTCTTCTGCTCCAACTTCATCCAATGCGCGATTTTTCATCCGGTTGCGAGCGTGCAACGCATAATCAACTTTGTGGTCTACGAAGAAACGTACGCACAAAAGTTGACGCGACCCCGCGCCTCAGAAGAAAATGCGCGCATGCCTCATGCCAAGCCAACAGCGATCATGCTAGCCGCAATCGCGACAATCTATCTCGTAACAATCTCCGCGCAAGCGCAAACAAGCCAGAAGGGAATTTCCATGCCCACCCATGCCGCCGGACCGTTCGACGTCAAACTAACTCCCCAGGACGACAAACTAGACCCCACGCTAGGCCGCATGACCATCGACAAGCAACACCACGGCGATCTGGAAGCCACCAGCAAAGGCCAAATGCTGACCGCCTCCACAGACGTCAAAGGCTCAGCCGGCTACGTAGCCATCGAAAGAGTTACCGGAACCCTCCGCACCGCAAAAGGCCCGCGCACCGGCTCGTTCACGCTGCAACACAACGCCACGCTGACCCGCGGCGCACCGGCGCTATCGATCATCGTCGTCCCCGACTCCGGCACCGCCGAACTCGTCGGCCTAAGCGGAAAAATGAACATCATCATCTCCGAAGCCAAACACTCCTACGACTTCGAATACACCTTGCCGTGAGTCGCAACCCGCAGGCCATGTTCCTGATTTCGTAACAACCATTCTTTTCCCCTTGACACCGCGCCACGGCCTGCTTAAAGTTCCGCACCGAGACCATTCCATTACATCCAAACGCCCCTGAAGGAGTCCGCGATGAAGCGCTTCGTCCTGGCATTCTTCCTCACCCTGTTGTTAGTGGGTTTCCCCGCATCCACTCTCGCTCAACTGCCAACCCTCAAGCCGCTCAAAGGCACGCCCGATCCGAAGTCTCCCAAGGATCCCAAAAAGTTCACCTTCATCCTTGCCGGCGACAACCGCCCCGAAGACGCCATGTGCAAGGACGCCGCAGACAAGTCCGGCAAGGAAAAGCCCTGCCCTCCCACCGCCGCCGTCGTCGAAATATTCAAGCAGATCAAAAAGCAATCTCCCACCTTTGTCCTGTGGACCGGCGACATTATCTCCGGCAAAGATCCCGACACAAGCATTCTCGAAACCGAGTACAAAGATTTTCTCGAGGTAGCCCAAAACGGCAACGCCGCCGTTTTCAACGGCCCTGGCAATCACGAAATGAACACCAAGAACAACTGTCCCGACACCACAACGTTGTTGCCGGCCTACCTCAAGTACACCGATCAGAAGGCTCCCTACGGCTCCTTCGACTA
Organism: Candidatus Sulfotelmatobacter sp.; assembly: GCA_050015215.1. GTDB lineage: Bacteria > Acidobacteriota > Terriglobia > Terriglobales > Acidobacteriaceae > Sulfotelmatobacter. Next base: position 12,546 of record JBEKBW010000094.1, on the reverse strand, counting down.
CGGCGACTCCCACTTCATCGCCCTCAATTCCGACGAGAACACGCCAACCACGAGCGACCCGTGCAACTGCTCCAAGTTCACCGGCGACGACAAACCTCCCGGCTACATCAGCGCCGCGCAATTGCAACTGCTGTCCGACGACCTGGCAGCCAATAAGACCAAAGATCACATCTTCATCTTCCTGCACCGCCCGCTGGACGCCTACAAATCCGACGACCAGCTCTGCTCCAGCAACGTCAGCGCCATGCAGGCTCTCTTCAAGGAATATCCCAACGTCTCCTACGTGGTAGCCGGCCACGAGCACATGTACTACAACCCGCAAGGCACAACCGAGCAGGCCAAGTTCTACGAGCCTCCTCCAGCCCGCACCGATCCCAGTTCCGCCGGACCGTTCTATCTAGTCTCCGGCGGCGCAGGCGCCCCGTTAAAAAAATTTGAGTACAACGGCAAAAAAACAAAATCCTTCTATCATTATCTGATCTTCACCGTGGACAAATCCACCGTGACCGTCCAATTGATAAAGACAAAGGTGAAAGAAGCCGCAAAGGCAGAAGACGACAACTGAAAACAGGAGCCGTCAGATTCAGAATGGACGGGGATCAAAGATTTTACGGAAAGACTCTGGGATCGGGCAGCGTCGGGAAGGGCAGGATCGGGAAGGGCACGACTTCAGTCGTGCCGATTAAGCGCTGGCACGAAACCGGCTTTAGCCGCTGAGGTCCGGCGCCACACGGCTGCGAACGAGTTGAACGCCAAGCGCACGAAAAATTCGACTGGCTAAATCCGCATCCAGCAGAGCGGCGCAAGAACGCAGCCCACGGCGTAAGCCGTGGGCCGAAACTGGAAGGGAACCAGACCCGAAGGGGCAAAAGAGAACCGACGGCACCGGCTCTTGACGCAAGCGATTGAAACCCAGCACTAACCCTAACCCGCCACCGGCTGCTGCACCACAACCGCCGCCTTTAGCTCCGGCTCCGACGGAACAAAAATCCACGCAATCAGATAAGTAATCACGCCCGGACAGCCCCCAGTCGCAAGCGTAAGAAAAACACACAGAATCCGCAGAAGCATCACATCCAAACCGAAATATAGAGCCAGCCCAGCACAAACGCCGGCAATCTTCTTCTCAGCCAGAACCCGCACCAACTTCCGAGGCGCAGCCGCGACCACCACCACCTTGCCGCACCGGGAGCAGACCCGATCATCCGAAGCGATAACATTGCCGCATGCATTACAGTACATAAGCGCCTCCATCCACCTTATATGTACGCGGAGTGCCACGACAATGTTCCGCGAATGCCACATCCACGAACGCGCGTATGATCCTGAGGCAGCGGAGTTCCACGCCGTGGGAGGGGAACTCCCAACGAAGAGCTTGCCCTGAGCCTGCCGAAGGGACCTGTGCAACTCGCCGGAGCCGCCGATACTCTAACTGCTACAATCTACCCCCAGCACAAAGCATCACGAGCACGCAATCAGGAGGATGACAAATGCCAGTCTCTTTCGCGAAAGATGTAAGGCCGATGTTCCGCCAGATCGACATCGACCACATGAACAAAGGGGGCGTTTTTCTCGGCGACTTCACCTATATGTCTGACCCTTCCAACAATCACGCCCATGCCCAAAGTGTCGAGGACACCTTGGTAAACAAAACCATGCCTCCCGGCGGCCCTTTCTGGACCGATGAACAGTTAAAACTCTACCGGCAGTGGCGAAGCGATGGATACCTCCCTTAATTGCGTCGCATATCCCAGAGGACACGACAAACCTGGAAGGGCACGCCGACCGGGAAGGTATGACTGACCAGGACGGGAACTAACCATGACGGGCACCACAAACCGGGAAGGGACGACCCACCGGGAAGGGCACGACTTCAGTCGTGCCGTTAAGTCGCACCCACGACACCGGCTTTAGCCGCTGAGGTGAACGATCGTGCCGCCCACGGAAGGCAGAAAGAATTACTTCCCACCCGCTCCCGCAGCCAATTGCCCCAACGTAGCCGGTCGCGCTGCCTCTTCGGTACCGGATGTGTCTCCGGCCATGATAGGAGCATTCGCCACCGTCTCATACGCGTATCCGGTGAGAATGGCTTGCACCTTGCCTTTCAACGGCTGCCGAACCTGCACGTTGAAGCGGGCCCAGCCGTAATGAGTCTCCCCGTCGATTACAAACTTCAGGCCAACATAACGGTCTTTTACGTTCCCTCCACTGGGAGCCCAGGGACCGTAATATCTCGGCGGTTCACCATCGGTGGCCGACACTAAGCCCATAAAGAAATGGCTGGCCGCAAACTTTCCTTTGGGGCCAACCTTAGTGCCGGCAGGCAGGGCCGACACGCCTGCATTCACGCCGCAAACCTCATTACTCTGCACCGCTCCGGTCACGGTCAGCCCAGCGTCGGAGTTAAACGTGTAGGTCTCCCTTCGTGCGCCGCCGAGGAATGTGCTGGCGAGAAAACTAAAATCCGGAATACCATCGCCGTTCACATCCAGAGAAAAAGCTGTATTTATTGGTAATTTCTGATGCGTCGGTGTATAGACCACTTTGCCTTCTGCATTCGGCGCCGACGCGAGTATTCCCACCCCGCTCGCGGCAGCCAAAGCCGCATATCCCAAGAGCTTTTTCTCCAGAGCTGAGGTTAACTGGGTTGCGTCACGTGACTTCAAGGACGAATCAGTGGATGTGTGTCGCGGCATAACTAGTCCTCCATGAGAAGTTCTCTTGCCGTTAACGCGCAGCTTATCGCTTTCGCGCCACGACGGGCGCAAACCAGAGGAGGCGTTGATTCTCCGTCTCTCACATCGCTAAGTCAAGATGAAAGCTCGGCAATATTTAGTTTGAATAAGCTAGGAACAATTTCTGCTCTACAACTGTACGCCAATAGAGGGAAGCACAGAGGGAAATATGATGGCGAGTGGACGCAGTTCGCCCATATCTCGAACCCCACATTTGTTCTTTGGAGCCACCACTGCACAAAGATGGCCGCCCCTCAGCACCCCGTTGAAGCCGCGCTAGCGCGCCCTCGCCGCGGATCGATCCCTGACCTCACCCACTCTTCCGCATGTTTCTCCCATTGCGCATCGCTCGACGCGTCGATATAGCGCTCATACTCGTAAACCCCGGATTTCTTCGCCAGGCGCATGAATTGAATGGTGACGATCGGATCTCCCAAAATGACGGCCGAGCGTTCCAATCCGCCATCGCGGTACAGCATCTGTCCTTTCACGATCTCGGCTTGAACCTCGGGCGGAAGCAGCTCCAGACCTCGCATGTCAATGATCACCCCGAAAGGCTTCTTGCAAGTGCTGAGTGCTTTTTTGCTCTCCTCGAACCAAGGCAGCAGATCTGCCTGGGTCACGATGCCGTCGAAGGTCAGCTTGAATCCGATGTCGGTTTTTTCGATTTTGTACATGCTTATCCCTATCCGGTTTCCTATATATCGGCAACCGGGCGCTCGAACATAACGCCGCACGCAGCGCGCTTTCCATAAGCTGAGTCGAATCAGCGCGGTACGTTTTTCGTAAATTTTCCCGCTCCAGGTAACGATCCACAGCCTTCTGCGGTTAATCTTCTCCTAACCACCTCGTCAATCTGTTTCTGTAGAGGTGCATGATGTATCGAACGAGTAGTTCCTCCCCCGTGTCGCAGTGGCTGTGTGTTTTCGTCGCAGTCGTATTGCTTCTCTCTCTATCCCAACCCAGTGTGGCGCAGCAGCGTACCTTGCTGACTCGTCATGTCCGCGAAGCCGTGCTCAATGGCCAGGCTCCGATTGTTGGTCATCTGCCCGCCAATCAATCGCTGTGCCTGGTTCTGGCTCTCCCTTTGCGCAACCAAGCCGAGCTCGACAGTTTTCTCGATGACCTCTACGATCCTTCGAGCCCCTCCTACCATCAGTTCCTTACCGTGGAGCAATTCACCGCCAGGTTCGGCCCGACGCAGCAGGATTACGACTCCGTGATTCAATTCGCAAAAGCCAACGGATTCGAAGTCGTTGCCACGTCGCGCAATCGTGTGAACCTCGATGTCACCGGCTCCGTCGCTGACATTGAGAGGGCGTTCCACCTGAACATGAGCGTCTATCAGCATCCCACCGAAAACCGCACTTTCTATGCCCCTGACCGCGAGCCCTCGCCAGACTTGGCAGTCCAACTCTGGCATATTACCGGTCTCGACAACTATTCCACCCCGCACACCGCGCTGAAGACCAGAAGCGTACAAGAAAACTCAGAGGCGAAGTCGAACGCCACCACCGGTTCCGGCCCCAGCGCATCCTTCCTCGGCAGCGACATGCGCGCTGCCTACTACGGAGGCACTTCTCTTACCGGCAGCGGCCAATCGCTCGGCTTGTTCGAGCTTCTCGGCACCGACCTCACCGATCTCACCGACTATTATTCCAACGTTCACCAAACCAACAGCGTTCCCATAACGTTGAAGTCCGTCGACAGCCAGAGCACCAGTTGCACCGACAATTCCGCAGGTGGCGATTGCGACGATACCGAGCAAACTCTCGATATGACGCAGGCCCTCGGCATGGCCCCCGGACTTTCGAGCCTAGTGATGTACATCGGCACCGGCGGCAAATCCGGGCAATCGGTCGACGATGCCGCCATCTTCAACGCTATGGCCACGGCCAGTCCGTTGAACGCGCAGTTGAGTTCGTCGTGGGCATGGAGTTCGGTCGATCCGAATACCGACAATCCCTACTTCGAGGAGTTCGCTGCGCAAGGTCAGAACCTGTTCCAGGCCGCGGGCGACTCCGGTAGCTGGCAGTCAGCGGAATTTGTGTGGCCAGCCGACGATGTCTATCTGACTTCGGTGGGCGGCACCGACTTGACCACCAGTAGCGCCGCTGGCCCATGGAGTTCAGAAACCGCGTGGGCCGATGGTGGCGGCGGGATTTCTCCCAACGACTTCGCCATCCCTTCCTGGCAAACAGCTGCCGCCAGCTCCTGCTCATCTTGTTCCAAAACTTACCGCAACGGCCCGGACGTTTCGGCGAACGCCAATTACACCTTTTATGTTTGCGCCGACCAGGGTAGCAACCCTTACTTTGGCGGCCAAGAGTGCGGTGCGAATATATTCGGTGGCACCAGCTTTGCCGCCCCCATGTGGGCCGGCTATCTGGCTCTAGTCAATCAGCAGGCGGTGGCCGACGGAGAAAAAACCCTCGGCTTCATCAATCCGGCGCTTTATTCCATCGGATCGAGTTCCAGCTACACCACCAATTTTCACGACATCACCAGCGGATGCCAGAGCAGCACAGACGCCTATTGCGCGACCACCGGTTTCGATCTGGTCACCGGTTGGGGAAGCCCGAACGGCGCAAACCTGATCAACACCCTGGTCCGTCCAGTGATCACGTCGCTCTCACCATCGTCGTTGACCACGCAGGTAAGCTCCGGCTACGTGGTCATCCTAGGTTCCAACCTGGATAACTCGAATGGCACAACCACCACCACCATCAGCGGCAACGGCATGACCTGGACCACTTCCTACGTTTCGGCGAACCAGATCAATGTCGAGTACACGCTAGCCTCGAATGCGACTTTAGGCGCGCGCACCGTGACCGTCACCACCAACGTGGGCTCAGGAACCGCGCCGCTCACCATCACCAACGCAACCGCGCCTCCGCCCGCAATCAACAACGGCGGAATCACTCCCTCATCAATCACGCAAGGCAGCTCCGGCTACGTGACGATCTACGGCGAAGACTTGCAGAACACCGCAGGATCAACCACCACCACGATCAGCGGAAGCGGCGTAACCTGGACCGCAACCTACATCTCGCCAACGCAAATCAACGTGCACTACACGGTGGCATCCAATGCCCCCACAGGCGCGCGCACGGTAACCGTCACCACCACGTCCGGATCAAGCACCGGCCCCATCACAGTAGCCCCGTAGTCATCCGGCCAACCATCAACTTCCACCCTTCCGTAAAATGCGGAAGGGTGGACCCTTCCGCATCAGGGGGAAAAGTTACGCTCTAGCTCGCCTTCACGGTAACGCTGCCAGATGCTCCTCCGGTTTCCTCCACACTTCGAGTCCCGGTGCACCGAGGGCCAACAAACCAAGATTCGCGGATGCCGCCGACGATGGCGCAAACATATCTTCCGGTAGCAGCATCTTCGCCTCGCCCGTCGGTCCCTGCGCCACACCCGTAGTGATGACCTTGTTCGGTACCGTCTCGTACGCATAACCCGTAATCGTAGCGGTTTCGCCACTCGAAGTATAAGATCTGGAAACCCGCACCCACCCGTAGTGCAGATTTCCTTTGGTATCGACGAACTTCACGCCCAGATAGCGGGCCCCAGCGAAATTCCATGGGCAAGCATAGAAGTCGCCGCCGCTGATGGGGTTTTCGTAGTCCCAGTACATCGCTCGAGCTCCCGCCCCTTTAAATCCCGCTGACGGCCCAACTCGCCGGCCCGGGGCCAGCGCCGCAGCGCAATACATCGAGCCTTCGCCAACGAATCCCGCTTTCTTGCCCGTCTGCCAGATTTCGTTGGCGCCCTCGGTCGGTATCACTTTCATCGCCGAGCTAAAAGCGGGAGGACAGTTCGAGGAGCAAGTCTGGCGGCGGACCCCGTTGTGTTTCGGCCCCTTCTCGTTGCCCCAGGAGAGGCCAAAATCCATTTGACCGTCGCCGTTGATATCGAATTGAACCACTCCTCCGTTGTACGGAATTGAAATGTTAGCCGGATGTGCCACCACCTCAGCCTCCGCAGGCTGCGTCTGGGCTATCCCAACCCCCGCCGCCGTGGCGGCAACTGCGTAGCTAAGCAACCTCGCATCCAGCTTGCCCGTGAGCGGGGCCGCCTCCCGCTTCTGCGCGAAATGTTTTTTCTCGGTTTGTCCTTGGGTCATAGTGCCTCATCCCCCATCGAATGGAATTCCCGGACCGCCCTAGGAAGGGTAGTGGGCACACAATTTATCCCGGTTACCTCGGCCTGTCAACGTGATTTTGGAGGTTACCAGCTCGCCGTAGGCCCGATACTCACTGCCCCTATTACTGTCTTTTGTGGCCTGCCGGGTCGAGCGCCCGCAGCTAGGCTTGCAGTACGCCCAATCTTTCAGAAAGGACGAGAACACAGTTTTCGGGTTTGTACACGGGCAAGTGGCTTAACCATCGGTACAAGATGCCTAACATAGTGGATCTATCGATCGCAAATTCGGAACAGTTCGTCCTATTTTCACGACTTCCTCGAGGAATTCGTCCGAAATATCAAGGTGACCTATGGGGCACTCGTTTTAACCGGAAAAATGCTTCTTGACTCAACTTTCCTTCAAATCCACATGCTGAATCTTCTCAATGCAACGCCCAAGAAACCGCTCTCCGAGCCTGCGAAATTTCTCTACAGAATCGGTAGCAAAGAACTGAATTCGCGGAGGTGACCGCCGCTCGTCACTATTAGCATCTCCCGGAATCAGCCTCCCAATTTGCCCGGCCACAACCCGCGCAGTCGATTCCGCCGAATCCACAATGCTCACGTGCCCGGGCGCAACCCGCCGCAACAAAGTCTTTATCAGGGGATAATGCGTGCACCCAAGTACCAGCGTATCTGCATCCCCAAACCCATTAGCAAAAGCCTCGCCAAGATAGATGCGAGCCACCTCTTCGGTCACACCGTGCTCCACCCATCCCTCCTCCACCAGCGGCACCAGCAGCGGACAAGCCTTTTCCCGAGCCCGTAATCCACGCCTCTCCAGGGCTCTCAAATAAGCGTGGCTGGAAACCGTAGCCTCGGTTCCAATCACAACCACCTTCTTATTACCGCTAACCGACGCCGCAGCCTCAGCCCCCGGTTCGACCACTCCCACAACCGGCACATGCGCCGCACTCGTAATTCGATCCAGCGCCAGCGCAGTAGCCGTATTGCAAGCGATCACCAAAATCTCTGCCCCATGCGTTTCCAGGAAGTGGGCCGCCTTACCGGCGTAGCGTGCCACGGTTTCAACCGACTTGGAGCCATAGGGCAACCGCGCGGTATCGCCAAAATAGAGGTAATCGGCGGAAGGAATAAGTTCGAGGAGAGCTTTAAGAACAGTAAGCCCACCAAATCCAGAATCAAAGACTCCAATGATGGGACGCCGTGTGCTAGCGTTCAAAAAGGTTTTCCTTGGTGTAACTTGGTGCCCTTAGTGGTTGAACGTCTTTAAGGAAGTCAATCCTGCCTTCGGCTGGATGAACCGATAACTGCATCCCCCACAAAATCGGAAGTTCGTCCGCAGCACCCCCCCGGCGGAATCGGCGCCCCATGCGGACAAGTCCGCGGATGCCCAAGAAAAGCGCAGATCTTATCCGTAGCCTCAGGCGAAAGAATATGTTCAAACTTGCAGGCCTGCTGTTCAATCTCCGACTCGCTATCCATAGCTAAACTGTCAGTAAAAAGCCGCTCCGCCAGCCGGTGCCGCCGGATGATGCTCCCAGCGCGCTCGCGCCCGCGCTCAGTCAACTCAACAATCAAAGTCCCATCGCCCATCGAGGCCGACACAGGTTTCAAAGCATCATGGCAAGGATTCACAAACGGCCGATGATCGTGCGCCTGCGGCGGATGCGGCGCCGAACTCACCAGCCCCATCGCCATCATCTTCTCAATCGCCAGACTCACCGGCAGCGCCCCATGCACCTCCATGCGCTCGACTTCTGCAATTTCGCCGTGCTCGCCGAGTACCCACAGTTCTTCGAGAACCTCATCAAACTGCTCCTCATCCGCCATCGCAAAAACTTCCTGCGAGGCAATCTTGCCATGATGAAATTCAATCCTCCGATCCGCCAGCCGCGCGACCACCGGATCGTGAGTAACCATCACAATCGTCCGCCCCTGCTGATGAAACTCGCGCAACAATCGCAGCACTAACTCTTCATTCACCGCATCAAGATTCCCCGTAGGCTCATCCGCCAGAATAATCTTCGGATCGTTAATCAAGGCCCGCGCAATGCAAACCCGCTGCTGTTCGCCGCCCGAGAGCTGCGATGGCAAATGATGCGCCCGATCCCCCAACCCAACCCGCGCCAGAGCCTCGACCGCCTCTTTCTCATCCGTCATGCTGTGAAAATATTGCGCCAGCATCACGTTCTCAACCGCGGTGAGAAAAGGAATGAGATGAAACTGCTGAAAGATAAACCCGATCTTCTCTGCCCGCACGCGATTCAATTCGCCCGCCGAAATCCCCGCCACATTCTGCCCATCCAACCAAATCTCGCCGGTCGTAGGCCGATCCAAACACCCGATCAAATTGACAAGCGTTGACTTGCCAGATCCTGAAGGCCCCATGATCGAAAGCCATTCGCCCGCCGCAACATGCAGAGAAATGTGATCCAGCGCATGTATCGCGTTCTCTGGGGCGCCCCATTTCTCCCCTCCTTTAGGAGAAGTGGGGCCCTTCGCGGCCTGCGCCGGATAAAGCTTAGTAACATCCTTAATCTGAATCATCACTCACCCCTCAGGATGACCGCCGGCTGCACCCGACGCAGCAAAAAAATCGGCAGAATCGCCGCCAGCAGCGTAACGATCATGCTACCAGCCATCACAACCGGCAGCACGCTAAAGCGAGGCACAACCGGCGCGTGAAAGTTAACTCTTCCGATCCAAGCGGCGATCCCAATCCCCAGCCCGAATCCAATCACCGCACCCAGAGCTCCCAGTGCCGCCGCCTCAGTTGCAAAAAATCCATTCAGCAATCGATCCGATGCTCCCAGCGCCTTCATGATGGCAAAATCCCGCCGCCGGTCAAACACCCATCCCATCAAAGTGGAGAGTACGCACAGAGCCGCCGTCAAAATAATGAGCGCAGCCGCAGCCAGCAAAGTGGACCGAGTCTTGCCCAACACCCGCGCCTCACCCTCCACAATCTGCCGCACCGGCCGCACGTCTGCAGCGGGAATCGCCGATGTAAGCTGATTCATAATCGCTGAAATCTCTTCCGGGGACCCCGTCGCCGCAACCTCAATCGTTGAAGGCGGCACTCCAGTCCACGCCGTAAAATCCGTAAGCGATAAATAAATTCGGCTGTCTTCCGCTCCGCCAGTGCGCACGGTTCCAGCAGAAGTCACATGAATCGTGCGCCCCTGAAAACTCAAATCGAACGGCTGATTCCTCGGTGCAACCACCGGAAGCGCCCGCACGCCAACCAGAGCCTCTTGCGCCGCCGCAGGCCACGCACTCACCGACCACCATTTGTCCAACTGCTTCACGCGATCAAAATCCGCGCCCGCGACCACAATCGGCTGACCATCGCCAGTCCGCGCCACAATCAAACCGAAAGGCGCGACCACCCCGCGCCCCGCAAGTACTGATTCAACCTTCGCCTGCGCGTCACCGGGAAGGGACGCGCCGTCCCGGCCCACGACAATGATGTTCGCGCCATAATTGCGAAACTCGCGCTGCAACTTCGCCTGCACATCGACATACAAATTCAGCATCGCCGTAGCCACCGCCGCCGCCACAACCATGGCAAACAAAGCTGAAGCCGCGCGCCCACGCCGCAGCACCGCCGCCCGCACCAGCATCCGCAAGAACATCGAAGTATGCACAGCCCGTGCCCGGCTCGTTCTCACGTCCTGTACCTGCGAGCCACTCACAGTTCACCCCGCAACGCAAACACCGGATCCAGTCCGACAGCCTTCCGAATCGCCGCCGCACTCCCGGCAAAAGTAACGATCACCGCAATCCCCAGAATCACAGGAAACAGCACCGGCTGAATCGAAATCTGCGAATTGAAAATCGACCGCCCAATCTGCCGCGCCAGCAGACCACCGGCAACAAACCCAACAAATCCCCCAATCAAAGCCAGCAGAGTAGCCTCAGCAAAAAACACCGACGCCACCGCCACCCGTCCCGCTCCCAGAGCCTTCATCAACCCAACTTCCGCCCGCCGCTCAAAAATCGCCGTAGCCATAGCCGCAGAAACCGCCAACGCCGAGGCGAACAAAGCCGCCAAGGTCACAAGAAAAATCAGTCCCTCAATCCGCGTCAAAACCGCGCCTTCATTCTGCGCGACCTGCCGGATCTGCTCCGCGTGCGAATGTGGAATCGCCTCCGCCAACTGAAATGCGATCGACGCCGCATAAGGCGAGCAGTACCACCGGTCATAAACCGCGCCCGACATACTCTTCGGATCACGTCGTCCCAATGCATCTTCCGGCTTAGTCAGCGCGCTAATGTAAACCCGCCGTACTGCGCCCGGCTTGCCGAGAATCGACTGCGCCAAAGCCAAAGGCCCCACGATCTGGTCATCCTCATTCCCTCCGCTGGAAAGAATCCCGCTCACACGCAACGATCGTCCGGATAGCGTAATCGAGTCGCCAGGCCGAGCCCCGATCCGTCCGGCCAGCCGCTCTCCGACCAAAACATCGCTAGAGCTATCCGCAGGCCACTCTCCAGAAACCCTCCAAAACGGATACGTAGACCGCACGCCAGTAGTGAATTGTTCTTTGCCGAACGTCATGCCCTTGGCGAAATAAGTTCCAAGCAAAGTAAGATTCTCGCTCTTCCCATCGCGCTGCACGGTAACATTCACCGGCAGCATCGGCGCAAATCCAGTAATGTTGTTGTGCCAGAAAGTGCCTTTGATCTTCGGCAGGTCGGCTTCGTTCAGGAAGGCCCCATCGCTAGGCGGCTTCAGGTTGACGCCGCCAATTTCCACATCCAGCGTATCTTCCTGGGGAGTAACCAGAAGATTCGCTCCAATCGTGCGCAACTCGCGATTAATCTTGTCGCCAATATCGGTAGCCACGGCAATCATCGCAGTAGCCACGGTCACGCCCAAGGTAATTGCCGCGCCCGCCAGTAATTTGCGCCGTTTCTGGCGCCGGAAGGATTCGTACACCAGGCGGACGAACACTTACTTGGCTTCGAACAAGTGGCCCCCGGCCGCAATGTCCGCCTCCTGAATAATGACCGCATCGGTAGTCTGCGTAGCCTTCAACGGAATCGGATTGCACCCGCCCGTCGCTCCCACCGACTGCGGATTAATCGGCGCAGCGCAGTTCTTGCAAACCACCCCATTCGCAGTCTTATAAAAACCCACCGCCCCGCAAATTTCGCAAGCATCAAACACGGTAGCGATCTTTCCATCCGGCTTTTGATAAAGCCAAAACCGCACCTCAGCTCCGTTCTCCTTAGCCTCATAACGATGCAACTCGCCATCGGCAACCTGCGCCAGCGGGATCGTCAATTTTCCATTCGTAAAACTGACCTCGGCAGCGGGCGACAGCGCGCTAACGCTCTTCGCATAAATGAACTCGGCCGTAATCAGAGTAATGAACACGAACGAAAAGCTGTAAAGCGCGGCCATCCAAAGCCGCTCTTTGCGAGCCGTCCACATCGCTTTACGCCGCTCCGCAGGCGAGTCCGGCACAGCCGCAGGCTGCCGCCGCTTCGCGTCAAACAAAACCATCAACCCAGCCATAGCCAGAATCGTCACAAAGAAAAACCATTCATTCGCCACGATCGGCCCGATCAAAGACATCTCCGTCTTCGACGACGGCAGCACTCCGCTCTCCGAAAGCTCGTGCAATCCCGAGATCAACAACTGCGCCGC
>JBEKBW010000093.1:0-18663 GCA_050015215.1 Candidatus Sulfotelmatobacter sp. | reverse complement strand
ACCCGCGCTTCCGGAATCGTCTCATGCATGCGATTCAAGCAACGGATGAACGTCGACTTGCCGCAGCCCGAAGGCCCAATCAGCGCGGTCGCGTGGTTTGCCACGACGTTCAGATCAATGTCGTATAACGCCTGGGTTTTGCCGTACCACGCGTTCAGGTTTTCGACCTGGATGCCAACACCCATAAACTTATGCAGCTCCAAAGGTGCCGCGGCGCACCACGATTCTTACGGCGGCCACGGCGGATACGATGAGAACGAGTAAGACGAGCGCGCCTGCCCAAGCCTGGCGGTGCCACTCATCATACGGAGAAATCGCGTAGTTAAAAATCTGCAGCGGAAGGGCCGCCGTCGGCTCATTCACGCGCAGGTTCCAGAACTGATTGCCGAAGGCGGTGAACAGCAGCGGCGCGGTCTCACCCGCCACACGCGCAAACGCCAGCATGATCCCGGTAATTACGCCGGAGGTCGCGGTCCGCAGCGTAATGGAAAGCGTCGTCCGCCAGCGTGGGACCCCCAAACCGTAAGCGGCCTCGCGCAACGCCTGCGGCACCAGCAGCAGCATTTCCTCGGTGGTGCGCGTGATCGTCGGAATCATCATGATCGCCAGCGCCACTCCGCCAGCCAACGCCGAAAAATGTTTCTGATAGAGGACAACAATAGAATACGCGACGATGCCGATCACGATCGAGGGTACGCCATTGAGCACGTCCGCGGTAAAGCGAATCGCATCTCCAAAGCGATTGCGCCCATACTCGGCAAGGTAAATTCCCGCGCCCACGCCCAGCGGCACACCCAAAATACTCGCCAGCCCTAGGATGAATGCCGATCCCACAATCGCATTGGCCATCCCTCCGCCGGCTTCGCCCACGGGCTTCGGCGTCTGCGTAAGAAAGGCCCAGTTGATGGATCCGATTCCGCGGAACACCAGATAACCGAAGATAGCGATCAGCGGCGCGAGCACCAGGATGACCGTGAGCACAGCCACACCTGTCATCACATGATCGGTAATCCGACGCCGCAACGCGATGGGCGGGACGGTGTGAAGGGTCGCGGAATTCGCCGACTCAAGCATTTGCCCTCGCAGGCTGGCCCCGGGTTACGCTCCATACCAGAAATCGCGCCAGCGCGTTCACCACAATGGTGACAATAAACAAGGCCAGGCCAATCTCAATCAGCGCGGAAAGGTACACGTCGCCGGTGGCTTCGCTGAACTCATTGGCCAAAACGCTGGCCATGCTATAACCCGGAGCGAACAGAGATTTCGCAATTTCCGGCCGGTTTCCGATCACCATGGTCACAGCCATCGTTTCGCCGAGCGCGCGGCCCAGGCCCAGAATGACCGCTCCCACAATGCCGGCCCGTGCATTGCGCAGCACGCCCATGCGGATCATCTCCCAGCGCGTTGCGCCCAGCGCGAGCGCAGCCTCACGCTGATGCTGCGGCACCACCATCAGCACTTCGCGGCTGATGGAAGAAATGATCGGGATAATCATGATCGCGAGAATAATTCCCGCAGCCAACATGCTGATGCCGTAAGGCGGCCCAGTGAAGAATCCGGTCCAGCCGAGGGTCTTCGAAAGAAACGGCTCAACATAGCCGCTAAGCAGCGGCACGAGCACAAAAATCGCCCACAGTCCGTAGACCACGCTGGGAATCGCCGCCAGCAGTTCGACGAAAAACGAAAGCGGCCCACGCAGCGCCTTGGGGCACATCTCGGTGGTAAAGACGGCAACCCCGATCGACAACGGCACGGCAATGATCAAAGCCAGCAGCGACGAAACCAGCGTGCCGTAGATGAACGGCATGGCGCCGAATTGCTCATTTACAGGATCCCAATCGTGCCCGGTAAAGAACCTGAATCCAAACGCATGCCACGAGGGACCGGAGCGCAGCACCAACTGGTAAACAATCAAGACCAGTGTCCCCAGTACTGCCAGACCGCACAGCAACATCGCAAACTTGAAGATTTGATCGCCGATTTCGCCGCTGCCAGGACTCAGGCGCACAGCCCCGCTCTCCGCCGAGGACAGGTCTCTAACTTTCGTGGCTTCAACGGGTTGTGGCGCGGACATATCAGGCCGTGGTCGGGCAGGTAAGGCCATTCCGCTTCAAGAGTAGCAAAATCCTGTTAACGGGGTGTTAAAATGACGGAGCTTTTCCCGTGCTGGGGCGTGGGACCAGTTCCGAACGTTCGCAGTGCTCGCCGCGAAATCAAATGTTCCGAGGGGGGTTGCTTTTTCGCGGACGAGTCTGTATTTTTCATCCGATTTGCCAGTTTATGCCGATCGACGCCAAGCGCAGCCGTGAAGTTTTTCAAAAGCTTGACCGCGACTTGATCAAGCTTTCCTCGAAACCATCGGCGCAGTCCGTACACCGTTTTCGCACCGGCACACGCCGCGTGCAAATCCTGCTGGCGGAGCTTTCTCCCAAACTCGACGGCAACGAGAAGAAATTACTGAAGCAGTTGAACGCCATTCGCAAGCGCGCCGGAAAACTGCGCGATCTCGACGTGCAACTGGCCGCACTGCATAGCGTGAAGGTTCCACGCGAGCCCCGGCGCAAAACGCAGCTGGTGCATCACCTGATCGAACTGCGAAGCCAGCAGGAAAAGAAGCTGCGCAAGTCCGCCGACCGCGCGACGATTCGTGAAATCCGCAAGCGCCTCAAGCGCGCCGCCAAGCGCTTTCGTCCGGAAAAGTCCCGCGATCCGCTGGCGACCGCGAAGGGAATGCTAAACCGCTCCGAGGCAAGCGCCGAGCTCAATGAGGCGGTGCTCCATCAATACCGCATCCTCACCAAGCGCGCCCGCTATGCTGCCGAGTTTGCCGCGCCTGCCGCTGCAGCAACGGTGTTTATCGCGGAACTCAAGGGTATTCAGGATGCTCTCGGCGATTGGCACGATTGGCTCACCTTAACCCACAGCGCCGGAGATCGCATTGGGGACGTGCATGAATCGCCATTAGTGGCGGAAATTCACAATGTGACTGGGGCAAAGTATCGGCGTGCAGTCGCGGCGCTTACGCAGATGCGGGCCAGAATGGCAAAAGCCTCCCAACCTGCAGCCCAGATTTCTGCGCGGACGTCGGAGAAATCGGAGAAATCTGTCGGCAACGCAGTCTCGGCCGCTTGACCGTCCCGAGCGACGCCAACTACTCCTGTGATCAGTGACCCATGCTCCCTCGTCCATCGTCGCAGCGCTCGTCTCCCGCTTGTCCTAGCCTGATACAAAGGGGGGATGGTGTGCGGGACTCGATGACCTTCAGGGCTCTGGCCGAGCAAAAGCCCTGCGACCTGTGTGCGGCCCATCCGGCTACGGTTGAGTTCGAGATTCGCGCGCCGAAGAGGAAAATTCGCTGCAGAAGGGTGAGCTGCGTGAAGTGCGCCGGTCATCTTCTTGAAGCCCTCGCCCAAGTCAGACCACGACCATCCATTCGGAATTCTTCCCCACACGATCCTTCTGCCGGAACCTCCGAATAGTCGAGTCGCTGCGATCGCCGCGCCGTCGTCAGGCCAGAGGCTGACGCATTGACTTGTTCCGCCACAGGCCATAGGATTCCTGCCATATCTTTCGCAAGCACGATTGACAAGTAACGACTCGCAAGAATGATCGGCCAAACGATTTCGCACTATCGTGTCGTCGAAAAACTCGGTGGCGGCGGGATGGGTGTCGTCTACAAGGCCGAGGACATTACCCTCCACCGCTTCGTTGCGCTGAAATTCCTGCCCGATGATGTTGCCAAAGATCCGCAATCGCTGGCCCGCTTCCAACGCGAAGCGCAGGCTGCCTCCGCGCTGAACCATCCGAACATCTGCACCATTCACGAAATCGGGCAAGAGGACGGCCGTCCCTTCATCGTCATGGAGTTTTTGGATGGCCTCACGTTGAAACATCGCATTGCGGGAAGACCGCTCGAAACGGATATTGCTCTCGCCCTGGCCATCGAGATCGCGGATGCGCTTGACGCCGCACACTCCGAAGGCATTGTCCATCGCGACATTAAGCCCGCCAATATTTTCATCACCAAGCGCGGCCACGCCAAGATTCTGGATTTCGGCCTAGCCAAAGTCGCGCTCACGCCCAGCTCCTCCAGCCACATTGCCGCCCTCAACACGCAAACCTCCGTTGGCGACGAATATCTCACCAGCCCCGGCTCGACCATGGGCACCGTGGCCTACATGTCGCCAGAGCAGGCTCGCGCCAAAGATCTAGACGCACGCAGCGATTTATTTTCCTTCGGCTCAGTGCTCTACGAAATGGCGACGGGTACGCTTCCCTTCCGCGGCGAAAGCTCCGCTGTAATTTTCAAGGCCATCCTGGATGCGACCCCTACCGCGCCGGTTCGCCTTAATCCCGACGTGCCCGCGGATTTTGAGCGAATCATCAACAAAGCTCTCGAGAAGGACCGGAACCTGCGTTACCAGAGCGCAGCGGAGATGCGCACCGACCTGCAGCGGCTCAAACGTGACACCGAATCTCACTCGACACCGGCAATCTCCTCGGCATCGCAAACGCACGCAGTCGAAAGGGCGCCAACTCGCAGCAAAAAACTCGTGATACCTGGCATTGCTCTGGTAATTTTGGCCGCTTTGATCGCAGGCGGATTTCTCTACCGCTCGCGTCGAGGCCAGCAGTTGACCGCCAAGGATACGGTCGTGCTTGCCGATTTTTCCAACAGCACCGGCGATCCTATCTTCGATGACACACTCAAAACCGCGCTCAGCGTCGCACTAAACCAATCGCCTTTTCTGAATGTTCTCTCCGAAAACAAAATCACCGAGACTCTGCAGCAGATGACGCAGCCTGCGGGCACCAAACTCACCCCCGACCTGGCGCGCGAACTCTGCCAGCGCACTGGCAGCAAAGCTTATATCGCCGGCTCCATTGGCAGTCTGGGCAGCGAATATGTACTCGGCCTCAAAGCTGTGACTTGCCGCAACGGCGACACGCTGGCGCAAGAACAAGTCACGGCCAGCGCCAAAGAAAAGGTTCTAGACGTCCTCGGCGACGCCGCGTCCAGACTGCGCAGCAAACTTGGCGAGTCCCTTGCGACCGTGCAGCGCTTCGATGTTCCGCTCGAGCAAGCCACTACGCCATCGCTCGAGGCCCTCAAAGCCTACAGTCTCGGCCAAAAAGCCGACCGCGAAAAAGGGCCGGGCGCGGCCCTGCCCTATAATCAGCGCGCTATCGAACTCGATCCCAACTTCGCGATGGGATACCTCTCGGTCGGCGGAGAATATTTCAGCCTCGCCGAACCGGCCCGCGCCAGCGAATACCTCACCAAGGCTTTCCAGTTGCGTGAGCACGCCAGCGACCGCGAAAGGCTCCAGCTCACCGCCAACTATTATTTGAACGTCACTGGCGAGCTGGGTAAGGCAGCGCAGGCGTATCAGGAAGAAATCGAGGCCTACCCAAAGAACACCAGCGCTTATCTCAACCTCGGCGTGGTCTATGCCGAGCAAGGGCAACACGAAAAGTCGGCGGAGTTGACCCGCCAGGAACTGCAGCTCAATTCCGATAACGTCGCGCCCTACGACAATCTTGCGAATGCATACCTGGCATTGCAGCGATTTGACGACGCGCGCCAAACCATCCGCGAAGCCCAGGCGAAAAAGCTCGACGACTACATTACGCGCAACGCGCTCTATGCTCTGGCATTTCTCTCCTCGGATTCTGCCGGCATGGCCGAGCAACAGAAGTGGTTCGCAGGTAAGCCAGAAGAAACTTTTGTCTTGGCGCTGGCCTCCGATACAGAAGGCTACCTTGGCCACGATGCGAAAGCACACGAATTAACGCAGCGAGCCATCGACGCGGCCATTCATGCCGATAGCAAGGAGAACGGCGCGATCTGGCAGGAAAACAGCGCCCTGCTGGAAGCCGCCTACGGCAATGCTGCGCAAGCCCGGCAGCAAGCCAGCGATGGCCTGAAACTGGCGCCCGCAAGTCAGGGAGTGCAAAGCGAGGCCGCTCTCGCCTTTGCCATGGCAGGCGGTACCGCTCGTGCAGAGTCGATGGCAAGAGATCTGAGCGCACGCTATCCGCTCGATACGCAAATGCAATCGCTCTGGCTGCCCGCGATCAACGCACAGCTAGCCTTGGACGAAAAGGATCCGGCAGCCGCGCTCAATGCCTTACAGGCCGCTTCTTCCGTCGAGTTGGGCCAAATCACCTTCGCCAACAATCTTTCTTGCCTTTACGATGTGTATCTTCGCGGCGAAGCCTATCTCGCTGGCGGTCAATCCTCGCAAGCAAACGCCGAGTTCCAGAAAATTATCGACCACAGCGGAATCGTGTGGAATTGCTGGACGGGCGCGCTGGCTCATATCGGAGTCGCCCGCGCCAATGCGCAGCAATCACGAAATACGCAAGGGGCCGACTCCGACGCGGCCCGCGTACGCGCCCTCACAGCCTATAAAGAATTTTTCGAACTGTGGAAGGACGCCGACTCCGATATTCCCATCCTGAAGGAAGCCAAGGCCGAGTTCGCGAAGCTGCAGTAGCTGGACAGACTCTTAATTTCACCACGAAGGTCACAAAGGCACACTAAGGAAATCCCACCACTCAGGCCTTAGTGTGACTTCGTGGCCTCAGTGGTAAATGAATTTTTAGGCGCCACCCAAACTCCTTCCCGCATTCCGCAACCAATCCTCTCATGTAAACTGTGGTGCTTCGCTCATGCCGACCTTCGCCGCCGTCGATATCGGTTCCAACTCAGTTCGCTTGAAGATCGCGCGCCTCACGCGCGGCCATCTTCGCGAGGTTCACGAAGACCGCGAGGTCACGCGCCTGGGCGAAGGCGTCTTCCGCTCAGGATTTCTCACTCCGGAGTCAATGGCGGAAACCGTTAAGGTTCTGCGCCGCTTTCACCGCGCCACGCAGCAAATCGTCACTGACCCGGTGCGTGTAGTCGCCACCAGCGCATTACGCGACGCGCGCAACTCGCAGGCGTTTCTGGAATGGGTGCGCTCCGCCACTGGCTGGACCGTCGAAATCATCTCCGGCCTCGAAGAGGCCCGCCTGATTCACCTCGGTCTGATTTCCAACCTTCGCATCGATAGCCGGCCCACCCTCATGATGGATTTAGGCGGAGGCAGTTGCGAACTTACGGTTTCCGCACACGGCCATATTCGTGAAACCGTCAGCCTTCCGCTGGGCGCAGTGCGTCTTACCGATGAATTCCTTCGCCACGATCCTGCCCGCAAGGGTGAACTGAAACGCATGCGAGGCTTCATTGCCCGCGAAGTGAATCGCATCGCTTCCCGCGTAATCGCAGCGAAAGTAAATAACGTGATTGCCACGTCCGGCACGGCGGACGCGCTGGCCACCGCTGCCAGCCATCTGCGACAAAATGGGACGCGCCAGCGCCTCGTCATCTCCCGCACAGAAATCGCGCGCCTGGCCTCCCGCCTGGCCCGCATTTCGGTTGACGAACGGCGCAAGATCGAAGGCATCGGTTTGCGGCGCGCAGAAATCGTCGTTGCCGGCTCGGCGGTCTATCACGAACTGCTGGAGCGGCTTCACCTCAACGGTTTTCGTTATTCTCCGCTCGGACTCCGCGACGGCTTGCTAGCGCAGATGGCGGCCGAACACGACGGCAGCACCCGCTCGGGAAAGCAGATCGAATCCGAGCGCTGGGAGTCGATTACGCGCGCCGTGTCTCACTATGGCGTAGACATGAAACACGCGCTCGATGTGCGGGCCTCAGCTATGCTTCTTTTTTCAAGCCTGCGCTCGGTGCACTGCCTGCCGCCGGAATATCGCGAGTGGCTTTCGGCTGCGGCCATGCTCTACGAGGTCGGAGACTATGTAAACCGTAACGGCCATCATCGCCACACGCATTACATTATTTCGAACTCTGAAATCCTCGGCTACACGCCGGAGCAGCGCCGTCTGATCGCCGCCATCGCGCGCTATCTGGGAAAATCGCGTCCGACCGTTGATGAGCCCCCCGTGAAAGCCATCGACCCCGTCGAGCGCACCAACGTGCAAAAGGCGATTATGCTGCTGCGCCTTGCACGAGCGTTAAACCTCGGCAGAAGTCGTGCGGTGCAAAGAGTGCGGGTCAGCCATCGCGCCGCCGAGGTGCGGCTCACACTCGTTCCCCGCCGTCGCATGGGCGTGGATTTGGAATTGTGGGCGATCGAAAAAGATGCGCCCTATTTTCGAGAGGTGTTCGGGCGCGAACTTTCCATTGCGGCCGCGTAGAGGGTGCGCAGGACTCTAGGAGTCAAACACCACAACAACGTGCCAGAACTGCGCCGCATATCGACTCTTGCGACCGCTCCCTTCTTCAGATCGATGGAAGCTTCGCAGCCGGACTCACTGATGACCGTCCCCAAAAACTGGCTAAGATTCGGATTATGCCCGACGACCATAATCGATTCCTGGGCGGCGTATTTTTCCAGCAGGTGGCGGAAATCCGTGAAGGTCGCGCCCGGCTTCAGCCCGTTGTCGATCTGCAGCTTGCCTTCGTAGCCCATTTCATTGCCTACCAGAGAAGCGGTTTGTGTCGCGCGCTTCAAGGGGCTCGAAACGATCGCATCCACTTGCACATCCATTGCCGCGAGCGCCCGGCCAACGTATCCGCACTGCTCGATTCCTTCTTTGTCGAGGGCGCGCTTCTCGTCCTTCTTGGGATTGATGAGAGATTCGCCGGCGCTCGCGTGACGTAGAAAATAAAGGATCATGGCTGGTTATCGCGCCCTGGCTGGAACCTTGCGCTTTCTCGCTGTGGCCTGCGGTGGAACCACCGCGCCCTGTTTGCCTTCGGCCACGCTGATCAGAAAATCCTGGGCGCTGAACGCGGCCGCGCCCGTCGGCGGCTTGTGCTTCCGCTTTCCATGCAGCGGTTCCCAGGCTCGTATATAGGTCGCGTCGCGCAGCAAAATCCTCGCCTTGCGGTTATCGGCGAGGTAAGCGTCGAGAATCTCGCGGTGCACGCGCTCGCGCAGAAATTCGTCGCGCAGCGGAACCAGCACTTCCACGCGCTCATACAGATTGCGCGGCATCCAGTCGGCGCTGCCGATATAAATCACTTCCTCGCCGCCATTGCCGAAGTAATAAATCCGGCTGTGCTCAAGGAATCGACCCACAATGCTGCGCACCTTGATGCGATCGCTCAGTCCTCTCACGCCCGGGCGCAGCGCGCAAATCCCGCGCACAATCAGATCGATCTCCACTCCCGCCTGCGACGCCCGATACAACGCCTGGATCACATTCTTATCGAGCAACGCGTTCATCTTCGCGATGATTCGCGCCTCGCGTCCCTCCCGTGCATGTTCGGCCTCGCGATCGATCAGCGCGATTACCTTCTCCGCCAAGTCGAGTGGCGCCACGAGCAGCGGCTCATAGCTGGGATTTTCGGCATACGCGGTCAGAAAGCTGAACACATCGTGCACCGCGCGCGTGATCTCCGGATTTGAAGTGAACAAACTCAGGTCGGTATAAATTCGCGCTGTGCTGGCGTTGTAATTTCCCGTTCCTATGTGCGCATAGCTGCGCGTAACGCCATCGGGATCCCGTCGCACCAACAGCGACAATTTGCAATGCGTCTTCAGCCCAACCAAGCCGTGAAACACCTGCACGCCGGCATCTTCTAGGTCCCGTGCCCAGCGGATGTTGTGCGCCTCATCGAAGCGCGCCTTCAACTCAATAACCGCTGTCACTTCTTTGCTCTGCGCCGCTTCGATCAGCGAAGGAACGATCAGCGAGTGCTCGTTGGTGCGGTAGAGCGTCTGCTTGATCGAGAGAATATTGTCGTCCTGCGCCGCCGACTCGATGAACCCGATCACCGCATCGTACGAATCGTACGGATGATGCAACATCACATCGTGCCGCCGCAGCTCTTCGAAGAAATCCTGCGACTTAGCCGTGAGCCGCAATTCGCGCGGCGCAAATGGACGGTCCTTCAAATCGGGCCGCTGCGTCTGATCGTAAATATTGAACAGCCGCGATAAATTCACCGGGCCGTTCACGGAAAAAACCTGCCACGGATCCAGCTCGAAGACAGTACGTAGCCGGTCGATAATCTCGGGATCGGCGTCGGCCTCGATTTCCATGCGCACCGCGTCGCCCTTGCGGCGATTGTGCAACTCCGTGCGCACCGACTCCAGCAGGCTGCGCGCTTCTTCTTCCTGCAGATAAAGATTGCTGTTTCTGGTTACGCGGAACGGTGCGGCCGCAATAATGTCGTAGCCGTGGTACATGTTCTGCGCGTGGTGCGCCACGAGATCGGCGAGGAAAATAAAATCGGTCGTACCCTCCGAAGGCAGCCGGATTAACCTCGGCAACGAGCGCGGGACTGATACCACGCCGGTATAGGTGAGCGCCGATCGCCGCCGCCGCCGTAACAGCAATCCAAGGCACAGGGCCTTGTTAATTACGCGGGGAAACGGATGCGCCGGATCCACGGTCACCGGTGTGAGTAGCGGATCGAGTTCCTTCTCGCAATAGTCGTCCACGAAGCGTCGGGCTGCCGCATCCAGTTCGTGCAGGCCCAAAACCCGGATTCCCTTCTCCATCATCTCCGGGCGCAACTCGTTCCAGCACTCATATTGCTTGTCCACGAATTCGTGGGCTGACTTCTCCAAAATCTCCCGCTTCGCCGTGAGGGTCAATCCATCTGGACCCGCTTCGTTGTAGCCGTCTTCAATTTGCTGCAGCATGGAGGCTACCCGGATTTCAAAAAACTCGTCCAGGTTGCTGGCGGAGATCGCAAGAAACTTCAGCCGCTCCAGCAGCGGATTGCCGGGATCCTCAGCCTCTTCGAGCACACGCTTATTGAACGCGAGCCACGAGGTGTCGCGATTGAGGTAATACTGAGGATTGTCGAGCGAGAGCCGAGCCATGGGCGAACAATCTTACATCGATCCCTTACATCGATCTTTCCTTGCCGTTCTTCTTTGACGGGGGCCGTTTCCGAACTACCGGCAGGAACGTCTGCAGGGACAAGTATAGAACATTCGGAGCTGGGGCGGCAGTGGAGTGAATAACGTTAGTACTGTTGTGGTTGGCGGGGCCGCGAGCGAGACGCTCGCGGGACAGCCGGCCGGAGGGTGCCACCGGTTTGGCTAAAACACAATTGCGCACGATCCCCAGAGGGAGTTCATAACACTCTCCTTTTTTTAAGCCGTGAACCTGGGGGTCGAAACTACTCCCGGACTTACCGAACCTGTTTGATTGCGTCTTTTTCCTTCTGGACAACGCCTTGTGGCAGCGGAGCGTAAGAAAGCGCCGCCGTCATTTTTTGTCCATCCGTAACCATCCAGTTCAAGAAGTCCGCCAGAATTTTCCCTTTGGCCGGGTCTTTCGACTGTTCAGGTATCAGCAACCATGTAAAGCTGGAAATCGGATACGCGTCTTTGCCCGGCGCATTGGTGATCGAGACGCGAAAATCGTCCGGCATTTTCGGCGCGGAAGCCGCTGCCGCAGTCACGCTCTCCAGTGAAGCCTTCACGAAGTTTCCCGCCGCATTTTTGACCGAGCCGTAGGTAATATTGTTCTGCACCGCATAAATCAGCTCAACATAGCCGATCGCACCCTGCAATTGCCGGATCGATCCCGCCACGCCCTCGTTACCTTTCCCGCCCAGCCCCACCGGCCACTTCACCGACGTGCCTGTGCCCACCTGGCTCTGCCATTCCGAGCTAACCTTCGAAAGGTAGTCGGTAAAGATGTAGGTGGTTCCGCTGCCGTCCGACCGATGCACGACAATAATGTCTCTATCGGGCAGGTTAACTCCAGGATTGGCTCCCGTCAGCGCTTTATCATTCCACTTGGTGATCTTACCCAGGAAAATTCCCGCCAGCGCCTCGGGCGTAAATTTCACCTCTCCACTGACTCCGGGAACGTTGTACGCAGGAACATCAGCACCCAAGACGGTTGGCATGTGGAGAATCTTTACCTTGGCTTCCTTCAGCATGTCGTCGGTCATCGGACCATCACTGGCGCCGAAGTCGACCGTCCCGTTGATCACCTGCCGAATGCCGCCGCCGCTGCCAATCGATTGGTAATTGATCTGAATATCGGGATGCAGTTTGTGATATTCGCTGAACCACTTCGAATACATCGGATACGGGAACGTCGCTCCCGCTCCATTCAACGTGGTTTGAGCGAATGCAGACAAAGCCAGAAGCACACACGCGCAAAGCAGGGTGGCTCTTCGCATCGCTTTGATGACTCTCCTCGTTAAGGTTTGGAAATAGACATTTTCGTTCTAGCGGCACTGTATTACAAGCCTGTTACAAACGAGTGAATTTCTGATGAATGGAACCCCTAGCAGGAATGAATTGAAGAGTATCGATTCCGCGCGGTCATCCGCAAATCCGAGAATCCGCCTTGCATATGGCCGGGCAGTTAACCTACCTTCATCAGCCACCGCACCGGAGCGGACAAAGATTGCGGGGAAATGGTAACTTCTGGAATGACATTGCCATGACCGACCCCATACGCTACGCCCCCGGATGGCCCGGGATACCGGCCCGCTGGACCTCCAGTGCCAAAACCGGCGCCGGCACTGCCCTCAACCGGCACAGCAAGGTTTGGTTCACCATTAGCCACGGCATCCTGAATGAAGTTTATTTTCCGCGCGTCGACCAGGCCTGCACCCGCGATCTTGGCTTCCTCGTCACCAACGGCCGAGATTTCTTGTCCGAAGAAAAGCGCCACTGCACTTTCGAAAACAAACCCTTCGAGCCCGGTGTCCCAGCCTTTGAGCTGACCAATACGGAAGTCTCCGGCCGCTACCGCATCCACAAGGAAATCCTTACCGACCCATACCGCAACGTGGTTTTGCAGAAAGTTCGCTTCGAACCGCTGCAAGGAGAACTCTCCGACTATCGCCTGTACGCGCTTCTGTCGCCCCATCTGGCCAACTGCGGAAACCACAACACCGGCTGGGTTGGCGACTACAAGGGCGTGCCCATGTTCCTTGCCGAATATGACGGCAACGCGCTGGCGCTGGGCTGCTCCGCGCCCTGGAAGAAAATGTCGGTCGGCTTTGTCGGCTACTCCGATGGATGGCGAGACCTCTCCGACCACTATGAAATGCAATGGGAGTATGAGCGCGCGGAAAACGGCAATATCGCCTGCACCGGCGAGATCGACCTCGCCGCCTGTAACGGAGAATTCCTGTTGGCTCTCGGCTTCGGCGGCATCGTCACCGAGGCCGGACAACAGGTTCGCTCCACTCTGCTGGAGGATTACGCCGAACGGCGCGAGAATTACGTTCAGCACTGGAAGGCATGGCATGACACGCTGATCAAGCTCGACGAACCACAGCGCGAAATCGATCTCTACCGCACCTCGGCCGCTGTCTTACGCACCCACGAATCCAAGGATTTCCTTGGCGGCATTATTGCCAGCCTCTCCATCCCCTGGGGATTCAACAAAGGCGATGAAGATCTCGGCGGCTACCATCTCGTGTGGCCACGCGACCTGGTTGAAACCGCCGGAGCCTTGCTCGCCGCTGGTGCGGTGCACGATGCAGTAAGGGTTCTCCGCTACCTCGAAACCACGCAGGAAGCCGACGGCAATTGGGCGCAAAACCTTTGGCTTGATGGCCGCCCCTACTGGAGCGGCGTCCAGATGGACGAGACTGCCTTTCCCATCCTGCTGGTCGACCTGCTGCGCCGGCAGGCTCCCAAAGAACTAGACAAACTCGAGCGCTGGTGGCCGATGGTGCGCAAGGCGGCAAGTTTTCTCGTGCGCAATGGACCGGTTACGCAGCAAGATCGCTGGGAGGAGGATGGCGGCTACTCGCCGTTTACGCTGGCGGCGGAAATCTCCGCTTTGCTCGCCGCTGCCGAAATTGCCGATCTCACCGGCCACAGCGATTCCGCGGCCACGCTTCGCGACGTCGCCGACGCCTGGAATGACAATATCGAGCGCTGGACCTATGCCACCGGCGGAGATCTCGCCGCGCAGAGCGGCGTAGAAGGCTACTACGTCCGCATCGCGCCGCCCATCACCGATGCCGCCGCGTCCCCCACGCAGGGCTTTGTTCCCATCAAGAACCGTCCTCCCGGCAAAGACACGGAGCGCGCCTTCCGCATCATCAGCCCCGATTCGCTAGCCTTAGTACGCTTCGGCCTGCGTGCCCCCGACGATCCCCGCATTCTGAATACGGTCAAAGTGGTCGATGCCCTGCTTCGCGTGCAACTTCCGCAAGGCAAATGCTGGTACCGCTACAACGGTGACGGATATGGCGAACACGAAGACGGCTCGCCCTTCGACGGCACCGGCATTGGCCGGCCTTGGCCGCTGCTGGCCGGCGAGCGAGCCCATTACGAACTGGCCGCCGGCAATCCCAAAGAGGCCGAGGCGCTGCTCTCCGTGATGGAGCAATCCACCTCCGGCCACAGCCGTCTTCTTCCCGAACAAGTCTGGGATGCCGACGATCTTCCGGGACCGGAGTTGTTTCGCGGGAAGCCGACTGGTTCGGCCTGTCCGCTGGTATGGGCGCACGCCGAATACATCAAGCTTCGCCGTTCGCTGCGCGACGGCAGAATTTTCGACCAGCCGCCACAAACCGTAAAACGCTATTTAATTGATAAGGTTACCCGGCAAACCCACGGGTGGAGATTTAACAATAAAGCGCGCGTTATCCCGAGAAACCAAACCCTGCGGCTCATGCTCCCCAAGCCCGCCCTGGTTCATTGGAGCATCGACGAATGGGAGTCAGCGCACGATACGAACACCTGCGACACCGGCCTCGGCATGCACCGACTCAACTTGCCAACGGCCTCTCTTGCTACTGGCAGCAAGGTCGCTTTCACTTTTTACTGGCCAGAGGAAAGTCGATGGGAAGGCAAAGACTACACCGTGACGGTGGAATGAACAGTCGCGGAGTGGTCATGGCCGGGTTCTCTCCTTCTTCATTTTACGTAGTCGCGCCAGAGCACGTTTTTCCAGTTCCTTGCTGCGCTCGGTGATCTCGTCAACCAGTTCTCGAGTTTTGGCCCAGCGTGCTTCGACGGCTCTACGCGCGGATTCGCTGCGCTCAGCGGCTGTGAGTTTCTTCGCTCGCGCTTCTCCGCCTTTGCGCCCAAGAGCGACTGCGGCTGGATTCTTTCGTGACATCTCCGTCTGTTTTACCACGTATCCCTTTTTTCGCATACGTAGCGTTACGTAACTAAATGAAAAAAGGGCGAATACAGTTCTTGACAATACGTAGCGCCACGTATACAGTAATATCATGGACGGAGCACCAATGAACCTAGAACAAAAGCTGATCCTACTCACCAACAGCGTCCAATCATTGGTGGAAATGCAGGCCAAAAACGAGGAGAGGTTTGCGGAGATGCAGGCCAAGAATGAAGAACGATTTGCCAAAGTGGCCGAATTGATACAGAGCATCGCCGAAGGCACGGCCCGACTGCTCAATGCGGTTGCGGCTCATGATCGACAGTTAGACAATCACGAAGATCGTTTAGGGCGGCGGCTGGAAGTTTAGCATCAAGTTGATCGCCACGCACGAGTGTTGCCTGCAGTGACCCGACAGTTAGCGCATCCTGAGAAAGGGCCGCATGGCTTAATCACTCTGGCAGTTTTCTCCCGTCGTAACCGTGAACGGTGGACGCCCACGCTCCCCTGCGCTCCGACCGCGAACACGGTCCGATCCCGAACAAAGGCGTCCCGGGGGGGCCTCCACGTTCCTTGGAATCTTGCTACCATACCCGGCACGAATTCACCGGCATCATCGGCTGACCCGGCTTGCATCCGAACGCCTTGCCGAATTCAGGTAGATTCTGCACCACCCCATCCACGCGGAATTTTCGCGCAGAGTGGGGGTCAGTCTGCGCGTTGAGCCGGAGTTCCTCGGGCCGTGTCTCACCGCACCAGTCTTGTCCGAAACCGAGAAAGAACTGCTGCACGGGGGTATAGCCATCTTGTTTGCTGCTCAAGTCGATACTCTTCCGCTTGGCGTCCGCGAGAAAGGCGATATAGGCCAGCCGCAGTCCACCATTATCCGCCGTATTTTCGCCGAGCGTTAGCTTGCCGTTGATCTTCACGTCGTCGACGACCGTGAAATTGCCGTACTCCTTTACTTCGCAATCGGTCTTTTCTTCGAATTTCTTCGCATCTTCGGCGGTCCACCAATCGTCCAGATTCCCGTTCCCGTCAAATTGCCGCCCTTCATCGTCGAATCCGTGAGTCAATTCGTGGCCTACGATAGAGCCGCCGTGACCGTAATTCTCGGCATCCGTGGCGCTCCTGTCGTAAAACGGAGGCTGAAGAATCCCCGCCGGAAAGTTGATGTCATTCATGCTGGGATTGTAGTAAGCGTTAATTGTTGGCGGACTCATGCCAAACTCTCCCCGGTCGACCGGCTTGCCGATTTTGGCAAGCTGGCGCTGGTTTTCGAACTCATTCGCGCGTTCGGCATTGCCGAAAGCGTCACCACGCGCAATCGTCAGCTTCGAGTAATCGCGCCAGTGGTCGGGATAACCGATCTTATCGGCAACCGCATGTAGCTTTTTCACGGCGCGGGCTTTGGTTTCGGGACTCATCCAGTCGAGCTTTTCGAGATCCTCATCCATCGCGGTTTCAATGTCGTGAACCATTTGCACGGTCGCCTGCTTGTTCGACGGCGGAAATTCCTGCGCCACATAAACCTGGCCTAAAGCCTCGCCCAAGGCGTTGTCCGTCGCAGCGACACACCGCTTCCAACGTGCACGCTGCTCCGGTTGCCCCGCTAGTTTGTGCTGATTAAAGTCGAATTGCTCCTCGTCCAGCGCCTTCGGCAGCACAGTACCATCCGTGGAGTTCACCAATTGCCAGCGCAGATAAGTCTTGATGGTCTCGAGATCGGTGGCAGCGAGTAGCGCGCTCAGGCCCTTAAAAAAATCGGGCACGGTCACGTTTAGATCTGTTACGGGGGGAGCCTTGATGTCGGCCAGGAAGTGATTCCAGGAGAAATTCGGCGTCAGCCCATCCAACTCCGAAACCGGCATCAAGTGATAAATCTTTTTTGGATCGCGCCGCGAAGTGACATCGAGCGAAACCTTCGCCAGCGCCGTTTCCAGCTCCATAATCTTCTTTGCATCCGCACTGGCCTGTGCTTCAGGCTCGCCCATCAGCTTGAGCGTGTTGGCGATGTGCTGAACATACTCGGCGCGAGTTTTCTCCGCGGCAGCCCCGGTGCGAAAATAATAATCGCGTTCCGGCAGGCCGAGTCCGCCCTGGTCTGCGGCCGCAATTTGCCTGGTTGCATCTTTAAAATCCTGCTGCTCGCCGAATCCGAAAAATGCGTTCACATTAATAAGCTGAAAGTGGGCCAGCAGCACGGGAAGCTGCTCTTTGCTCTTGAGCGCCGCAATGCGATCGAGATCCGGCTGCAAAGGCTCCAGCCCTTTCTTATCGATCGCCTCGGTATCCATGCACGAAGCGTAGTAGCCGCCGATCTTCTGCTCGTTGGGAGTGCGACTCGATCCCGCCGCAGCCGCCTTTTCAAGCATCGTGTGCAGAATATTCTGCGTGTATTCGTAGAGCATCGCGCCAACTCCGAAGCTGGAGCGATCGCTGGGAATAGGATAGTGCTTGCTGAAATTGCCGCAAGCGTACTGGAAAAAATCAACGCAGGGATCGGCGGACGTGTCCATCAACTGCTTGTCGAGGCCGGGTAGGAGCTTATAAGTTCTATCGGTTGTAACTGACGTGTTGCTCTGCGCGGCGACCTGACATGTTGAAAGCAGGATTGCCGTCGACGCGATTCCGCACAACATCGACTTGCTCAAAAGAGACCTCTTTCCGTGAAGCGGGGACGCCTTCGTCCGCCCGCGCCCAGCCACGAACAGATTCGCCCGGACGAATGCGTCCGCGGCTCCGCGAGTTCATTTAGTTCGCATCCGCGGCCGAATAAATCAACTCCACCACCGTGCAGTCATCGTTCAACGGATTGCCCGCGCAGAACTCCGACACCGCAGAAAAAATCCCTTCCAAAGTCGGGGATTTGGCTGCGGCCTTCTCCAGCCGCGAGTCCTCAAAAAAATCGCCGCCGGGATTTTCCGCTTCGGTCACCCCATCGGTCACCAGGATAAATCGATCCCCGGAATGCATCTGGCAGCGCGCGCTTTCAAACGTCGCATCCGCCAGCAGTCCCACGGGGACGTTGCCATGCGGAGGCCGCATCACTTCGCCTTTGCAGATCAGCAGCGGTTGCACGTGCCCGCAGTTCACATACTCCAGGTCGCCGTCGCGCCGCAATCTCGCCAGCAGAACGGTCGCATATTTTTCTCCCACCAGCTTTTCGGTGAAAAACCGATTCACTGCCATCACCACTTCCAGCAGCGGCATGTCCGAACTCAAATGCGAATAGATCATCCCTTGCAGGGTGGAAGCCAGCAGCGCCGCCGAAACTCCCTTGCCGCTGACATCGGCAAGCACCACGGCAAGGCCCTCTTTCGTATTCACGGCGTCGAAGAAATCCCCGCCAATTTCCTTACAAGAAAGATTCTTGCCGCGCAGCTTGGCGAAAGGCACCTCCGGGATTTTCACCACCATCAGCCGCTGCTGAATGCTGGCCGCAATCGTCAACTCCTGCTGATACCTGCGAGACTCTTCTTCCGCCTGCACCAGTCGCGCGTTTTCAATCAGCGAAGCCGCTTCTGTCGCGATCGCCCGCAAAATATCGTGGCCGACGCCGGAAAACTCCCGCGAGGCAAA
>JBEKBW010000092.1:0-19342 GCA_050015215.1 Candidatus Sulfotelmatobacter sp. | reverse complement strand
CGAGATAACCACACCGAGTGAATCCTGGTGTGGATGACGGGCGACCCCGTCGCATGCAATCTTCAGGGACAGGTTAACGATTTGGTTGCCCTGTAAAACCCTCTGAAGCGCATAGTATCCACCAATTAGGATGGCGACGGCTTCTACTGTGCCTTTAACAATATCAACCCAATCTTTTAGACAGGAGGACCACCAGGACGTAGCACCTCCAGAAAGACAACCTCTACGCGATCACCTCTGCTGCGATGCGCTCAGTGGCAAAGGCTTCGATGGTGTCGCCGACTTTGATGTCGCCATAGTTGGAGATGGAGATGCCGCATTCCATGCCGTTCGTCACCTGGCTGGCGTCGTCTTTGAAGCGGCGCAGCGATCCGACTTTGCCTTTGAATACCTGCACGCTGTCGCGCAGTAGGCGCACTTCGGAGTCGCGCTTGATCGAACCATCGCTCACCCGGCAACCGGCGACCGTGCCGACCTTCGGGATGCGGAATACGTTGAGGACTTCAGCGCGGCCCTGATAGTGCTCCTTGAACGTGGGTTCGAGCAGGCCGCTCATAGCGCGCTTGATCTCGTCCTGCAGCTCGTAAATGATCGAGTGCAGGCGGATGTCGACCTTTTCCTGGTCGGCGAGTTCCTGAGCTTTGCGCTCCGGGCGCACGTTGAAACCGATGATGATGGCGTTCGAAGCGGAGGCAAGCAGAACGTCGGTCTCGGTGATCGCTCCTACGCCGGATCGCAGCAGCTTCAGGCGGACTTTGTCGTTCGATAGTTTCGTCAACAAGTCGGTGATTACTTCCACAGATCCTTGCACATCGCCTTTGAGAATGATGTTCAGTTCCTTGGTGCCGGCAATCTTGATCTGCTCCGCCAAACCTTCCAGCGATACACGGGAACTCTTGGCCAGCGAGGCTTCGCGGGCTTTCTGTTCGCGATATTCAGAGATGCCGCGGGCTTTGTCGCGGTCCGCGACGACCACAAACTGATCTCCGGCTTGCGGCAGGGATTCCATGCCGAGGATTTCTACTGGCGTGGAAGGCGGAGCCGTCTTCAACGGCGCGCCGCGATCGTCAAACATGGCGCGCACTTTGCCGTAGACATTGCCGACGACAAAGTTGTCGCCCGCGTTGAGGGTTCCGTTCTGCACGAGCACGGTCGCGACCGGACCGCGGCCGCGATCGAGTTTGGCCTCGAGCACAACACCAGTCGCTGCGCGCTCGGGAGTTGCTTTCAACTCGGCGAGATCGGCCACCAGGCAAATCATTTCCATCAGTAGATTCAGATTGGTTTTTTTCTTTGCGGAAACATCCACGAAGACTGTTTTGCCGCCCCAATCTTCCGGAACAAGGCCGCGATCCGCCAGCTGTTTTTTCACCCGATCGGGTAGTGCGTCGGGTTTGTCGATTTTGTTGACGGCCACAATGATCGGGACTTCTGCGGCGTGGGCGTGATCGATGGCTTCGAGGGTCTGCGGCATGACGCCATCATCGGCGGCCACGACGAGCACAACGATGTCCGTGGCTTTCGCTCCGCGAGAACGCATGCGCGTGAAGGCTTCGTGGCCCGGCGTATCGAGGAAAACAATCTCGCGTCCGTAGGCTGGCGATTCCTTATCCGTAATTCGGACTTTGTAGGCGCCGATGTGCTGCGTGATTCCTCCGGCTTCGCCTCCCGCCACATTCGTAATTCGTATGGAATCGAGCAGAGTCGTCTTGCCGTGATCGACGTGACCCATGATGGTGACCACGGGCGGACGGATGCCGGTTTCGGGAGCAGATTCTTCGCCGGCAGCAGCGTCAACTTCCTTCGCCGTCTGTTCTTCAAACGTGATCACGTTTGTATCGGCTCCGAAGAAGCGGGCCATTTCGCTGGCGAGTTCCGCATCCAGAGTCTGGTTGATGGTGGCGAAGACGCCTTTTGATAACAGGCGCGAAATCAGGTCCTTTGCGCGGATATCCAACTTTTCCGCAAGATCTTTAACACTGATGCCTTCGGTGATCGTAATGCTGCGCGTGATCGGCTGGGGCTCATTCGACACCACCATGCGCGGCGGTGGCGTATAGCCCTTCATTGGGCCTTCTTTTACTCCGCGGGGAACATAGCGCTGGCCGGGACGGCGCGAAGGAGCACCCGGGCGGCTGCCAGGACGGGTTGTTCCCGGCGGCGGCAGGGCTGGACCCACGCCGAGTGGACGCGCACCTGCGGGGGCTTGCCGCGTTGGGTGCATCGGACGACGCTCACCCGGACGCAACGCCGGACGAGAGCCAGGCGGACCGCTCGCAGCGGCGGGCGGGCGCCGTTGAAAAATTGGCTGGCCGGGGACCGGGCGTCCGGGCGCGGGCCGCGTACCACCAATCGGTACTCCGGGCTGCACGGGAGGCGGCGTCGGTCGCACGGGCGCCTTATAAACGGGCCGTGGGCCGGTTTGCGGGACGATCATGCGCGGCGCGGGTGGCGCCGGAGCAGCAGGTCTCGCCGCGATTGTCGGCGCTGGCAGAGCGTTCGAGGACGCTGCAGAAGGCGGCGCGGCAGTGGCAGTGATCGGCGGAGCAGGCACCGAACGCGCTGGCGGTGCGGCCATCGGCGACGAAATCGGAGGTGGGGCAGGCACCGTTGCCGCTGGACCCGGTGGAGCAAACACAGGCGCAGGTGGCCTGGGCGGGGCTACGGGAGGAAGAACGATCTTGGGCGCGGGAACAGGCGGCGGAGGAGGGGCAATGCTCGGTGCCGCAACAACAGGCGGAGCGGCCGCAGGCTTTTCCGCGGGAGCAGGTGGGGCAGGCGCTTGCACTATCGGCGAAGGAACAGGACGTTGCCCAATTGGCGGAGCAGCGGCTTCCTTCCTCTGTGTGATCGCCTTCAGCACATCTCCCGGACGCGAGATGTGCGACAAATCGATTTTGGTTTTGATTTCCTCTTCGCCACGGCCCGGGCGCGAGCTGGACTTGCCGGCAGAGGCACCTTCGCCGGTTGAGCGCAGGTACACACGTACCTTCTCCGCTTCATGATCCTCTAAAGAACTGGAATGCGTTTTCTTCTCCGTCACTCCGACAAGCGGTAGCGTGTCAAGAATGGCTCTGCTCTTGACTTCCAGCTCTCGGGCAAGATCGTTAATTCGAACCTTACTCATCCGGCCTTTCGTTTCTCCGTGTTGTAGTTAGGTCATCATCGCGACCTCACGGAGTCAACTTCTTCCACGCCATCGAACTTTGGCAGCGTGGCATTTCTACTCTTGACTCTCCCGCGTAGCATCGCCTTCGTGCTGCACGGCATTCTCAGTGGCAGAGTGATCTTCTTCCGCAGCCACCGTCACCTCGGCTATCTCATCGGTTGCGGCATCGGCCGCTGCAGTTCCGTCGAGAACCTCAGCTTCGGTCGTGCCTTCCGCGATTGCCTCTTCCGGAACGGCTTCCGCTTCCGGCGACGCTGCCATTTCTTCGCCCTCGGCTGTTGCGCCCTGCTCCAGGCTGGCAAAGTAATTATTCACCGCCAGGCTGATTTTTTCCACCGTCTTCGGCCCGATGCCTTCGATGGCCTCCAGCTGCTCAGGAGTCATATCAGCAAGCGATTCCACGGTGGTGACGCCCGCTGCGTTCAACTTCTCGACAATCCCCTCGCCGAGACCAGGAACACTCTCCAGCGGGGTTGCCGTTTGCGGCGTCATGGCCGACATCTGCTGTTCTACTTCCTGGCGCTTTTCTTCTTCGCTCTTGATGTCGATCTTCCAGCCCAGCAGCTTCGCTGCCAGCCGTACATTTTGACCCTTCTTGCCTATGGCAAGAGAAAGCTGGCTGTCGTCGACAACGACCTCGAGATGCTTGCCGGCCGAATCAACCACAGTGACTTTGCTAACTTTCGCCGGCTGCAGGGCTTTCTCCGCAAATGTGACCGCGTCTTCGTGATACTCAATGATGTCGATCTTTTCTCCATGCAGTTCACGGATGATTGACTGCACGCGCATGCCCTTCATACCCACGCACGCGCCAACGGCATCCACATCTTTGTCCTTCGACATGACGGCAATCTTGGTGCGTTCACCGGCTTCACGGGCGATCGCTCGGATTACCACCGTGCCGTCATAAATTTCAGGCACTTCGGTCTGGAATAGATGCTGAACGAGATCCGGGACGGCGCGCGAGACGACAACTCCGGGACCCTTGGAAGCTCTTTCGACGCGTGCGATTACGACGCGCACGCGTTCGCCGATGGCAAACGATTCCAGACGCGACTGCTCTTTGCGCGGCATGCGGGCTTCCGCTTTGCCGATGTCGAAAATCACATCCGGGCCTTCGACGCGCTTGACGGTCGCATTCACAACTTCGCCCACGCGACCGATGTACTCGTTGTAGACCGTGTCGCGCTCGGCCTCGCGGACTTTTTGAAAGATCACCTGCTTGGCCAGTTGCGCGGCGATGCGGCCGAGGATTCCCTCGGTGGGCTTGGGAATGCGCAACTCCCCGCCAATCTCCAGATTTGGATCCGCCTTGCGCGCATCTTCCAGCGTAATTTGCAGCAAGGGATCTTCCACTTGCTCTGGAGT
Organism: Candidatus Sulfotelmatobacter sp.; assembly: GCA_050015215.1. GTDB lineage: Bacteria > Acidobacteriota > Terriglobia > Terriglobales > Acidobacteriaceae > Sulfotelmatobacter. The sequence continues at coordinate 14,805 of JBEKBW010000092.1, read as the reverse complement.
CTCGACAACGGTCTTGACCGCGTAGGCCTGAATCTTGCCGGTTTCTTTATCCAACTCGGCGCGCAAATTCTCCTGCGACTTGTAATACTTGCGCGTCGCCATCACGATGGCGTCTTCCACCGCGGTAACCACAATTTGAGGATCGATCCCCTTTTCGCGGCTCAACGCATCGATCGTGTTGTAGATCTCACTTGCCATATATTTCAACGTTTCAACGTTTCAAGGTTTCAAAACCATCTCGCGAACCATCTTCAACTTTGAAACCTTGAAACTCTGAAACCTTTGAAACTTTCCCTTCAGATTTCCGGCACCAAATTCGCTTTCTCCACATTAGCGAATTCGATTTCGATCTTCTGGTCCTGACTCTCCGCGCCCATCTTCTTACGCGACTTCTTACTGGATACGCTTGAGTCGAGCGTCAGCCAACCATTGTTAAAGCTTTCCAGCCGGCCTTCGAAATGCCGATTGTTGTTCACCGGATTTCTCGTCATCACTTTCATCCGGCTTCCGACGAACCGTTCAAAATCTCTTGCCTTCGACAGCTTCCGATCTAACCCCGGCGACGAAACTTCGAGCGTATAGCTCTCGCCCGGCACCGCATCCTCGACATCGAGAATCGTGCCAAATTCGCGGCTAAAGTTGACGCAATCTCCATGCGTCACTCCCGCCAGCGGATCGCCAGCCGCCGCTGCGAGCTTATCCAAAAACACGCGCAGCATGCGGGCTTTGCCACTGCCTCGGTACTCGACTTCGACTACTTCCAGACCACTGGAGGCGGCGACACGCTCCGCAATCTCGCGCACACGATCAAGCTCAAGTGCCATGCATCCAACAGGTTGCGGCTCAGCTCACGAGGCGAACTCTACCCCAACTAAAAAGTGGGCTTGCGCCCACTGGTGTGCTTCGCCAAATGCTGGTACTACACAACAGTTCTCAGTTTTCTAATATACGCTCCTACGTGGTAAATGACAAACCGCTCGACAGCTAATTAACTTGGCTGAAACGTGTGGAGGAAGCGCGCTAGTCCTCAATCTTTCGCCAGTGCCGCATTGGGCGTATCCCCAGCGCTCAAGTATTCCAGGAATCGCAAGTCGATGCCATTGGACGTCCGGTCTTCACCGATCTTGTGCCGCGTGCCAGATATGCAGAATCCCAATTGCGTCCTCTGTGACGCGATAGGCGATGATGAACGGCAGTCGATCATGAAGAAGCTCCCGAGTCCCCTCCTGCCGACCGCTACGTCCCTGATTGGGAAATTGCTTCAGGGATCGAATGGCGTCGCGAATCTCGATAACCGTAGACCGCGCCCATTGCGGCTCATGTTCTGCAAGGTAGTTGTAAATCCGCTCTAGATCGTCTGCGGCGGAGGGCGTCCAGCGGATACGCATCAGGGTTCGAGCATACGTTCGATGCGCGCTTCCATTTCTTCTTCTTCGATGAAATCGCCGCGATCAGCTTGCTCGACGCCCTTGCGCACTGCCCCGCGGAACTGGGCATCTTGCTCGAGCAGTCGGAGGGCGGCATCTCGCACCAGGTGCTCGATATCGGTTCCCTCTTGACTCGCCACCTGTGAAAGGAGCCTCTCCTGCTCGGGGGTGAAACGGATTTCCATGAGGGCAGTGTAGCAGGCTCCTGCGACGCCAACAACGGTTTTGAGGACTATAAGCTGTTCGAAACAATCATGCATCGCAGTGATATCCTTCGGCTTGCAGACTCCAATTACGACGATCCGCGTAGCTGGGCACACCGGAGACCAAATGACCGTTCATCTAACCAAACGTTGGGGCGAATCAATCGACAACCCGGACGCTACCGACCTTGTCGCTGCCCTCGAAGAGCTGAGCGTCCCTGATACCGAACACCCCGATTGCTGGCTATCCGATGAAAACGACTGGACTGTATCGGCTTTTCATTCAGGGCTAGTGATCCTTGAAAATCCGGAAACTAGGGAAGGACCATGGCATATGCGCGGGCTTTCCACCACGGAAATTGTTCAGCTTTGGAACCTTTTGGCCTTGGGGAAACTGGATGAAGTCAGGAAGTTGCCCTGGGTCGCTGGCAATTCTTAGATCGATCGCCCAAAGTTGTTGAAACTTCCCCATTGCATTCAGGAACACCCATTTGCCCAATCCGCCTGCCGCTCTCTACAATTAGAGTTTCACCGACACTTTGGGCGAGTCCCAAACATAATGATTCATTTTCCCGTACCCGAAGCTCTTACTTTTGACGACGTTCTTCTTCTGCCCGCGCGCTCTGACGTGATTCCTGCGACTGCCACGACTCAAACGCAACTCACCCGCAACATCAGCCTGAATATTCCCATCGTCAGCGCGGCGATGGACACCGTGACTGAATCGCACATGGCGATCGCGCTGGCGCAGCAGGGCGGTTTGGGCATCATTCATCGCAACCTGACGATTGAGCAGCAGGCCAATGAAGTCGACAAGGTGAAGCGGTCGGAGAGCGGGATGATTGTCGATCCGGTCACCATGTCGCCCACGGACAAAGTGAGCGATGCACTCGAGGTGATGCGCAAGTACAAGATTTCGGGCGTGCCGATTACCGAGCATGGCCGCCTGGTGGGCATTCTGACAAACCGCGACCTTCGCTTCGAAACGCGGTTCGATATCCCGATTGACCGTGTGATGACCAAGAAAAATCTCATCACCGTGCCCGTTGGCACCACGCTTGAAGAAGCGGAAATAATTCTTCATCAGCACCGCGTGGAAAAGCTTCTGGTCGTCGACGATAAGTACAATCTGAAGGGATTGATCACCGTAAAAGATATTCAGAAGAAATTGAAATATCCCAATGCGGCGAAGGATTCTCAGGGAAGGTTGCGCGTGGGCGCGGCTATCGGCGCCACTGGGGATTTTCTCGAGCGCGCTCAGGAACTGGCGGAGGCCAAGGTGGATGTGCTCGCCGTCGACAGCGCGCACGGTCATTCTACGAAGGTGCTTGAGGCGGTCAGGCTGGTGAAGTCAAAACTGCCGGAGATGCAACTGCTGGCCGGCAATGTGGCGACGTTCGACGGAGCTTGCGAATTGGCGCGTGCCGGGGCGGATGGGATCAAAGTTGGAATCGGGCCAGGCTCCATTTGCACCACGCGGGTGGTCACCGGCGCAGGCGTGCCGCAGATCACTGCGATTGCCGAGGCTTACCGCGCCACGAAAGATTCAGGCGTGCCGATCATCGCCGATGGCGGCATCAAATATTCTGGCGACATCACCAAGGCGCTGGCCGCTGGGGCGAGTGCGGTGATGATCGGATCGCTGTTTGCTGGGACCGACGAGAGTCCCGGCGAGATGATTTTGTATCAAGGCCGCTCGTTCAAGTCGTATCGGGGGATGGGGTCGATCGGGGCTATGGCGCAAGGTTCGAGTGAGCGCTACTTCCAAAGCACCGACAGCGACTCTTCCTCCGCGATCGAGGCGAATGGCGAGACGAACCGACTGGGCAAGCTTGTTCCCGAAGGAATTGAGGGTCGCGTGCCATATCGAGGATCGGTCGCCATGATTGTTTATCAGATGGTGGGCGGATTGAGATCGGGCATGGGGTATTGCGGCTGCGCTACCATCGGCGAACTGCTGCAGAAGACGCGCTTCGTGCGCATCAGCAACGCCGGGCTGCGCGAAAGCCATGTGCACGATGTGATGATTACCCGCGAGGCTCCTAATTATGCCATCGAGTAGCGCCCGCATTTGAACTCCGACCGGCACCATCTACTCAAGGCGTGGATCGCGGCGATTCTTTGGCTGATCGTGATCGCTATCGAATCCACGGCGTGGCTCTCTTCCCATAACACGAGCCGGATTCTGTATCCGCTGCTGCACTTTCTGTTCGGCCTGGAGTGGCCGCAGTTTGAAGTCTGGCACTTCTACATCCGCAAGGGCGGACACGTGGTTGGCTACGCGATTTTGTGCGTTCTGCTTTTTCGCGCTTGGCGGGCGACATTGCCGGCGATGAGTACTGCAAAATGGACGCTGCGCTGGGCGAGCATTGCCGTGGTCGGCACCGCGCTCGTGGCCGGCCTTGATGAATGGCACCAGAGCTTTATTCCGTCACGAACTGGAAGATGGCAGGATGTAGTGCTCGATACGTGCGCGGGGATTGCGGCGCAGATTCTTCTGCTTTTGTGGTGGAAGGTTTTCGGGAAGGGCACGACTTCAGTCGTGCCATCAGAGGCGGGCGGAAGTGCCGAGTTTAGCCGCTGAGGTTAGCATTTGTCCGCTACCCTCGGCGTCCGCCCGACCACGATATGAAGAATCCGCACATCCCGGATGCAATCGTCAAAAAAATGAGAGGAATCTGAAACGCCCTCCAGCCGAAGCTTTCCCAGAGGCCAACAGCAAACCAGACGAATATCGAGCTCACCACAGTGTTGGTCACTATCTTCCGCAAGCTGATGTCCGGTGACTTGCCGATGTTATAGACCGACATGACCAAACCAAAGAAGAAACCGTAGAAGGCTCCGTGCATCCAGTTCCAGAACGAACCGATGGTCATTAGGTACCTTAATCGAGTCAAAGCAGATGGTCAGGACTTCCAGCGTTTTAATACATCGCGTCGTACTTAGTCACCACCCACTGCCCGTCTTTATTCTCAGTCGTGACCGTGAACAGGTCCTGATCAGTCCCAGTCTGGCCGTTGCCGTTACTGCGCTTGCCGCGGTAGTGGAGGATGGTCAGCGGCGGCGCGCTCTCCCATTCCGCCAACTCCCATGAGATCAGCGGATGCTGTGCTTCGGAGTCGCAGATGAAGTGGGCGTATTTTTTGCGATAGTCGTGTTCCCATTGGGCGAGAAGCTGGTCGCAGTGGCCGTCGCGCAGATCGCGCAGAAATTTGTTGGCGCTGTGCTCAATGGTGCGGTCGCGCAGCGGGTTCATGCGGATGCTGATCGGCAGGCCGGTGAGCGGATCGTGCTCTTCGGAGCGCGCCAGCACCGGTCCCTGATTGCTCAGCCACCAGATGTAGCCGAGAAATCCAAATACCAGCAGCGCGCCGGCGCCGACAGCAATGCCGATCTGCGCCTTGGTGAAGCCTGTGCGAGTAAAAGCCATCCTGACGGGAGTGTATCGGAATGACAATTTACCGCAAGATTACTGGTGGGAGACGCGGGAGGACATGTACGAGTGGAGGTGTGTACGTGTGGAGCGGGTACTCTTGCCCGCTGCCCACACAACCTTTTTAGTCAATTTCACCCGGCTTACTGCAGACCCTCCACCAGATACAAATCCGACAACAGCCGCCGATAGCCATATACATACGATTTGCCATCGGGCGTGGGCAAAACTGGACCAACAAATTCGACCCCGGCCGGGTCCGGCGGCATGAGTTGCTTCCAGAGCGTGCGATTGCCGCTGGCAATTTCCAGACGGTAGACTTTGGCGGGCAGCTCGCCGCCCTTATAGACATATAAGGAGCGGCCATCCGCGGTCCAGACTACGGGCACTTCGCCAGGGAGCATTCCCTTGATGGGACGCGGGTCTCCCGACGGAATCGGAAACAAGTAAGCTTTCTCATCCGGACCCATGGCCGCAACTGCGCTGCCATCAGGCGACAGTGCGTAGGCCGATCCGTCAGTGCCTTCCGGACTCACCGCTTCAAACTTGTCGGAGTCGATATCCTGCACATAAAGTCGCAGGCCGTGATTTGGCTCGATGCCTGCGATCAAGAGCCGCTTGCCATCGGGAAACCAACGCGCCGCGTTGTGGATGATCTCGTGGCCTTTTAGCGTGCGAGGCTCGCCGGGTCCGGTCGGAAGTAGAAACAAATCGGTTTGCTTATCGCCGCGGCAAGCTAGCGCCCAGTTGCCGTCTGGTGAGAGAGCAAGAGATTGCCCATCTCCGAGGCGTACCGCAGCCGATCCATCGGTTTTGCGAAGGTAGACCGCGTAGGTTGGGCCACCGGCTTCGCCTTCTTCGCGGAACAGCAGCGCTTGGCCGTCGTTGGAGAGCGTGACGGGATAAGACCAGTCGAGCCAGGTGAAATCGCGCTCGGTCGTATCTTCGCCGCGATGAACGATCAATCCACGCCGCCAACTGTCGCGTGCCAGCAGAACCCGGCCGTCGGGCATTACGTCTTGCAGTGTCAGATCCGCGGGAACGCGCGCTACCAGGCGCTCCTTGCCGGAAAGCGGCACCGCAAACACCGAGCGATCGATTCCAATCAAGGTCGCGGTGACCCAGACTTCATCGCCCTTTGGCGACCATGCCAGACCAACCGCGCCACCGCCGTAGCTTTGACTTAACGAGCGCTTGTTGCCGTTCATGTCGACTACAGCGACACCGCCGATTGAGTCGCCTTGGATGGGATGATCGATAAACGCAATCATGTCGCCTTTGCGCGACACGCGGGGATGGCTGATCCAGCCGCCAGTTTCGTACAAGACTTTGCCCGGCGGATACTCGAGGCGATTGCGTCCGTTGAAGTCGCGGACGATCGCCAACTGCGAGCCATCGGGCGACCAGTCGGCCCATTGAACGTTTTCCAGAACCTCACGCGGCGCGCCACCACCAAGCGCCATGCGAGCCAGCGTGCCGGTATAAACCTGCGACTTGGTTTGCCGGCTGCGCAGCAAAACTGCCATCTCTCCTGTAGATGAAATCGCCAGGATCTCAGCGCCGGGAACACCCACCGAGCGGGATTCCGGCGTGCCAAAGCGTGTGCTGAAGATTTCTACCGGTCCACCCTCCCATGCTGCGCTGTAGACGACCGTCTGGCCGTCGGGAGCGAATCGCGACATGCGAATCGTGCCGCGGCGGTATGTCAGCAAGTGATAGGCGGGAGACACGACCGCGGCGCCGTGATGCAGCAGAAGAAATGCAATAACGGCTAATGCCGCAACCAGCGCGGCTCCCAAGGCATACACGGTTCCGCGCGGCCGGACTTCAGGAATTGCTCTTACGCCCGACGAACTTATTCCTGACGGGCTTATTCCTGACGAGGCAGCTTGTGCTGCTGCGGAGGCGAGTACCGTCGAACCGCTCGGAGTCGCAGCCGTAACCCCGGTAGGAATTCGCGATGAATCCTGCTGGCGCTTCAGGCGCTTGAGATCGGCGCGCACTTCGGCGGCGCTCTGGTAGCGCAGCTCGATATCTTTTTCGAGCAGTTTGCTGATGCTCCGCTCCAGCTCCGGCGGAATATCGGGATTCAAGCGAACGACAGGAGCGGGAGCACGGTTCAGAATCGCTTCGGTGACCACGCCGGGCGTTTCACCGCGAAATGGCAGGATTGCCGTCGCCATTTCATAAAGAACAATTCCGAACGAGAACAGATCGGTGCGGCCATCTAGCTCTTTCCCGCGCACTTGCTCGGGAGACATGTAAGCGACCGTCCCCAGTGCCGTGCCGGGGCTGGTGAGGTCAAGGCGCGCGACATCGGCCATGGTTTGTGAATCGCCGCTGGTGGAGGTCGAGCGGACGCCCATCTTCGCCAAACCAAAATCCAGAATCTTGGCGTGGCCGCGTTTGGAGATGAATATGTTCGCAGGCTTGATGTCGCGATGAACGATTCCCTTGCTGTGGGCCGCATCCAGCGCATCGGCAACTTCGATGCCTATGCCCAGCAACTGCTCCAGGTCCATGGGCCGGGGACCGATCAGGTGCTTCAGCGTGGAACCGTCAAGAAATTCCATTGCAATGAAGGATTGGCCTTCATGCTTGCCGATCTCGTAAATCGTGCAGATGTTGGGATGGTTCAGTGCGGAAGCGGCGCGGGCTTCGCGGCGGAAGCGCTCGAGTGTGGACTCGTCGTGCGCCATGTCATCGGGCAGGAACTTCAATGCGACAAAGCGGCCGAGTTCGGTGTCTTCCGCCTTGAAGACCACCCCCATGCCGCCGCCGCCCAGTTTTTCTACGATTCGGTAGTGCGAGATCGTCCGCCCGATCATTGGTGCGGGAATATTACGTGGGGCGGAAGGAGCAAGTCAATGGAGCGACGGTGCAGCAGAAAAGGCACGGCGTGTGCCGTGCCTTTAGTTGTGAGAGGCGGGAGCGAAAACCTATTCTTTCTTATCTTCGTCCTTCACCGGTTCGATACCGCCGTCGTGCTGGGCTTGCGCTTCGGCATCTTCCATCGCCTTCTTGGCTTCGGCGGCTTTTTTGGCGCGGGCTTCGGCGCGCTTTTCTTTCTTCTCGTCGAGGATTTTTTCGCTGCCCAGGAGTTCGAGGAATGCCTTGTCGGCGCCGTCGCCTTTGTTCCAATCCGTGCGGATGACGCGGGTGTAGCCGCCGTTGCGGTCGCCGAAGCGGGGGCCGATGGTGTCGAACAGCTTGACGACGGCTTCGTTGGTCATGAGGTAGGAAGACGCCTGACGGCGGGCAGCCAGGTCACCGCGCTTGCCGAGCGTAATCATCTTTTCGACGATGGGTCGCGCAGCTTTGGCTTTGGGGACCGTGGTTTCGATCCGCTCTTCGACGATGACGGACGTGACCAGGTTGCGCAGCAGCGAGCGCCGGTGCGAGGTGTTACGTCCGAGTTTGTAGCCTGCTACTTTGTGACGCATGGGAAACCCTCAGGGGCTACAGCCCCGTGTATTTCTTGGCTTGGGCGGCACGGCTAAAGCCGTGCCCTTCCCCGCCACCTTCCCTGCTTGCATTCTGCCCGCGACTGGATGCTTGGCGGCGCAGGCGGATTGCATAGATCCTTCGCTTCGCTCAGGATTACAAAGGGCCTGAGGCGATGCGAATCTTACAGCTGATCGTCCGGTCCGTAGGCCGAGGCCGGAAGGACCAGGTTGGATGTTGGGCCGGGCACCGCGTTGCCGTGCTCGTCGATCTTCATGCCTAAGCTCAAGCCCATCGAGGAAAGTATTTCCTTGATTTCGTTCAGCGACTTGCGGCCGAAGTTTTTGGTCTTGAGCATTTCCGACTCGGTCTTCTGTACGAGTTCGCCGATGGTCTGAATGTTCGCATTCTTCAGGCAGTTGTAACTGCGCACCGAAAGCTCGAGCTCTTCGACGGAGCGGTTCAGATTCTCGTTGTGAATCTCGGGCTTGCGATCATCGGACGACGATGTGCCGGTTTCGATTTCCTCCTCGAAGTTGATGAAGATGTTCATGTGATCCTTCATCAGCTTCGCCGAGAGGCCGATCGCGTCGGCGGGAGTGATCGAGCCGTTGGTCCAGACTTCGAGCGTGAGCTTGTCGTAATCGGTGATCTGGCCTAGACGCGCAGCTTCGACCGTGTAGTTGCACTTGCGCACCGGCGAGTGGACGGAATCGATGGGAATGAAGCCGATGCCGAGATCCTCGTCGAAATTCTTGTCGGCGGAAACATAGCCGCGGCCGCGCTTGAGGCGCATTTCCATGTCGAGCTTGCCGCCTTCGCTGACCGTCGCAATGTAGACGTCCTTGTCGAGAACTTCGACGTCGCCATCGGCTTCGATCATGCCGCTGGTGACGACTCCCGGCTGCTCGGCGCGCAGATAAATTGCCTTCGGCGCATCGCCCGCGAGCTTGAAGGGAATCTGCTTCAGGTTGAGGATGATGTCGGTCGCGTCTTCGACCACGCCGGGGATCGACTGGAATTCGTGCAGCACGCCTTCCATCTTCACCGCGGTAACGGCCGCTCCTTCGATCGAACTTAGAAGCACGCGCCGCAGGGCGTTGCCCACGGTGGTGCCGAACCCGCGCTCGAACGGCTGGGCCCAGAAGATGCCGTACTTATCGGTGAGGGTGGAAGTATCGACTGCTAAACGTTTCGGTTTTTGAAAACCTTTCCAAAGCATTTGTTTCTCTCCTTCGGCCGTTTGGCTCAATCCCAGCTCGCTGAGTGGTCCAACTCAGGTCGACATCGGGAAGGCTGATCTGGCTCGAATGTGTACGGGACCGAGTTTCAAAGCTTCAAGGTTTCCGAGTTTCAAGGCCTTTGTCTTTGAAACCTTGAAACCTGCGAACCTTGAAACTTACTTACTATAAAGTTCCACGATCAACTGCTCGTTCACCGGCAGTTGGATATCTTCGCGTTTCGGCAACGACAAAATCTTCGCCGTGTAATTGTCGCGGTTCACTTCCAGCCAGTTCGGCATGGTGCCATGGCTGGCATATTCCTTCGCGAGTTCGAGCACCGTGAGCTTCTTGCTGTTTTCGCGAATCGAAATCTCTTCTCCGGCGCTTACCTCATAGGAAGGAATGTTCACCTTTTTGCCGTTGACCGCGACGTGCCCATGGCGCACTAACTGCCGCGCCTGACGGCGGGATTGCGCGAAGCCGAGGCGGTACACAACATTGTCCAGACGCCGTTCGAGTTGCTGTAGCAACAGTTCGCCGGTGACGCCGCGGGTGCGGGCGGCCTTCTCGAAGTAGTTGCGGAACTGGCCTTCGAGCGTGAAGTAAATTCTTTTGGCCTTCTGTTTTTCGCGCAACTGCAGGCCGTAGCCAACGATTTTGGCCTTGCGGTCCTTCCCATGTTGTCCGGGGGCGAAGTTGCGCTTCTCGATGGGGCACTTATCGCTGAAACATTTCGAGCCTTTGAGGAAGAGCTTCATGCCCTCGCGGCGGCATAGACGGCAAACTGCATCGGTGTAACGTGCCAATTGTCTTCTCCTTTGGATGACCGGTTTACGGGTTTGGCTTCACCCTTCGTCCCGGACAAAAATCAGTTCTTTGTTCCTGGTTTCTAGTTTCCTGTTGCATGCTTCCGGGTCCGACCGGAAACCAGAAACTGGAAACACCTACACGCGCCTTCTCTTCGGCGGACGGCATCCGTTGTGCGGAATCGGCGTCACGTCACGGATGGAGCGGACTTCAATGCCGGACGTCGCCAGCGCGCGTACCGCCGATTCACGCCCCGAGCCTGGCCCGCTCACGCGGACGTCAACGCTGCGGACGCCGTGATCGCGCGCCATGTTGGCCGCGTTCGAAGCCGCCTGCTGCGCGGCGAACGGGGTGCCTTTGCGCGATCCGCGGAAGCCGAGCGACCCGGAACTTTTCCATGACAGAACGTTGCCGTTCATGTCGGTAATGGTGACGATCGTGTTGTTAAAAGACGCCTGCACGAAGCACAGCCCATGAGGGACGTGCTTGCGCTCTTTCTTTTTGAACGTCTTCTTCTTGCCTTTTTTATCCGGTGCGGCTGCGCCGCCGGCTGCTGCTGGTTTAGCCATGAAAACCTCAGTTTCAAGGTTTCAAGGTTTCAGAGTTTCAAGGTCGTTCTTATGAAACCTTGAAACCTTCGAAACTTTGAAACGTGTTGCTTAAGTTTTTCCCGCTACTTTCTTCTTGGTCGCGACCGTTCCCTTGCGCGGGCCTTTGCGGGTGCGCGCGTTGGTGTGCGTGCGCTGTCCGCGGACCGGCAGGTTGCGGCGGTGACGGAATCCGCGATAGGAGCCGATTTCGATGAGACGCTTGATGTTCATCGAAACTTCCTTGCGGAGGTCGCCCTCGACCATCCCTTGTTGCTCGATCACGGTACGGATGCGATTGACTTCCTCTTCGCTGAGGTCCTGGACCTTTTTCATCGGGTCCACCTTGGCCTCGTCGAGAATCGCTCCGGCGCGCGGATTGCCGATGCCGTAGATGTAGGTCAACGCGATGTTGATGTGCTTCTGGCGCGGTAAGTCGACGCCTGCAATACGTGCCATTCTTTTGAACCTCGGCGGCTAAAGCCGCGGAAAAACTTTGCTCAGGGCTGCGCGACTAAAGTCGTGCTCTTCCCAAACCGTTATCCCTGGCGCTGTTTGTGTTTCGTGTTTACGCAAATCACCCGAACCACGCCTTTGCGGTGGATGACCTTGCACTTGTCGCAAATTTTCTTTACTGATGCTCTTACTTTCATAATTCCTTTGTCTGGACTTCAGCCGCGTCGTCCAGGAGGCTCGCTTCGCTCGGCGGACGGACGAAGGCGTCCGTCTCTCCATGGTCATTTATAGCGGTACACAATTCGGCCGCGATTCAGGTCGTATGGCGAAAGTTCAACCGCGACCTTGTCTCCCGGCAATATGCGAATGAAGTTCTTGCGCATTTTGCCGGAAACATGCGCCAGCACCTGGTGCTTGTTTTCTAACTCCACTTTAAACATGGCGTTTGGCAGGGGTTCCAGCACCGTTGCCATTACTTCAATCGCGTCTTCCTTACTCATTGACTCCTTGGAGGCTATCCGCCTACTTCGTCAAAATTACCGGCCCGTTTTTCGTCACGGCTACACAGTGCTCGAAGTGGGCGCTAAAGCTGCCGTCGGCCGTTACTGCGGTCCACTTGTCGCCCAGCACGCGCGTTTCCGGCTTGCCGAAATTTACCATCGGCTCGATGGCAATTACCATGCCCTCGCGCAACTTCGCGCCATGACCACGCGCCCCGTAATTCGGCACCTGCGGCTCTTCGTGAAGATGAGTGCCGATTCCATGCCCTACAAATTCGCGCACCACGCTGAACCCGGCGGCTTCGACGTGCTCCTGCACCGCGTGTCCAACATCGCCAATCGAATTCCCGATTACAGCCTTCTCGATTCCGCGATAGAGTGACTCTTCGGTCACGGTCAGCAACTTTTCCAACTCCGGCTTTACCGCCGCGCCCACCGGAACCGTAATCGCCGCGTCGCCGTAATAGCCGTCGAGCACCACTCCGCAGTCAATCGAAACGATGTCACCTTCCTTCAGCACTCGCTTTTCCGACGGAATGCCATGCACGATTTCTTCGTTCACCGACGTGCACAACACACAGGGATAATCGTAATATCCCTTGAACGCCGGTTTGGCACCGAGTTCGGCGATCTTCTTTTCTGCGGCGCGCTCCAAGTCCATCGTCGTGACACCGGGAGCAACCAACGTCCGCACATAATCCAAAACTTGGCGGACCATACGGCCGCTCTGCCGCATCTTGTCAATCTCTGCCGTCGATTTACAAACAATCGCCATTCTCTTATCGAACGCTACACGTGATGATCTTCCAAGATGCGGACGATCTGCTCTGTCACGTCATCCATGGGCAGTTCCCCATCAACCGAGACCAGCCTTCCCGTGCGTTGATAATAATCTGCCACGGGACGAGTTTGCTCCTCATAGGCCGCCAAACGGGGCTGAATCACTTCCAACCGGTCGTCATTGCGGGTTACCAGCTTCGTCCCGTCGCAATCGCAAAGCTCATCTTCGCGGGGCGGCTGGAAGTGGACGTTGTAGATCCGCCCACAGGTGGGACAAGAACGGCGTCCAGTGATACGGAGCAACAGTTGATTATAATCCACATCCAGGCGGATCACAATTGGCCAGGCTCGAGTGGGTCGCGAGTTGTCAAAGAGCTTGTCATCGAGCAAGGCGTCCAGCCATCCGGCCTGGGCTGCAGTCCGGGGAAAACCATCCAAAACATAGCCGCGCTTGCAATCCGGCTGCTTCAACCTGCACCGGACCATTTCACAAACCAATTCGTCGGAAACCAGTTCGCCACGAGCCATCACGGCCTTGACCCGCTGGCCAACCTCAGTGCCTGCGGCAATATTGTTCCGCAGAAGATCTCCCGTGGAGACTTGCGGAATCAAGTACCGCTCCATGATCCGCTTGGACTGAGTACCCTTTCCGGCACCCGGCGGGCCAAGCAATACCACCGGACCTATGTCCCGTGAGGTTTCCTGCGCCATCGAGTTGGCCAAAGCCTCCCGAACAGTTTTCCCGGCTGGCCTCCCACAAGGCATCCGGGTGCAGCAACCCCGAAATTCAACGTTGCAAAGTTTCAAAGTTGCAGAGTTTCAAGGTTTCTCATGAATACGATTTTGCCTTGAAACCTTGAAACTTTGCTTCTCAAGACCAGTTGCGGCGGCCGCGGATGCGTCCGCTGCGCGGCGTGAATCCATCGTAGTGCCGCATGATCAACTGCGCTTCGACCTGCGTCACCGTATCCATCGCCACGCCGACTACGATCAGCAGCGACGTCCCACCAAAGTAAAAATTAACGCCCAAACCATTCGTCACCCAGACGGGCAGCCGCTCAAATAGAGAGCCTCCCAGCCAGAATGGCAGGTGGTTCAAGTGAATGCCGGTGATCATCCACTCAGGGATGAATGAAATGACAATCAGGTACAGCGCGCCCACCAGCGTGATGCGGGTTAACACCTCATTGATGTAATCCGCGGTACGTTTGCCCGGACGAATGCCCGGAATGAAGCCGCCGTACTTGCGCATGTTGTCCGCGACTTCGCTGGGATTGAACACGATCGAGACGTAGAAGTATGCGAAGAAGATGATGCCTATGGCATACAAGAGTGTGTAGAGTGGTTCGCCCCGTGTAGAGTGGTTCGCCCCAGCCCAACATGCGGATTAAATCGCCGAAGTAGCGGCTGTTCCGAAGGCCGTAGCCAATGGTTTGCGGAAGCGTAAGAATCGAAGACGCGAAAATGACCGGCATCACGCCACCCGCGTTCACGCGCAGGGGAAGGTGCGTGGACTGGCCGCCCATCACTTTACGGCCCACAACACGTTTGGCGTATTGCACCGGGATGCGCCGTTCGCAGCGCTCCACGTAAACAATGAAGCCGACAACGACGATCATGAAGACGATCAGCCCGACCATCAAAACCGGCGTAATTGCTCCCCATGTGCCGTTCTTTGCCTTCTCAAAAAGATCTTCCACACCCCGCGGCAGGCCCACTACGATGCCCGCAAAAATCAGCAGAGACATTCCGTTCCCGATGCCGCGATCGGTAATCTGCTCGCCCAGCCACATGATGAAGGTGCTGCCGGCGGTAAGGGTCAGCATGGTCATCAAAACGAACGAAGGACCCGGGCGCAGAACGAAGTCTCCGGCTTTTTCGAGGCCAATCGCGATACCGAAGGACTGTACCGCGCTCAGCATGATGGTGATATAGCGCGTCCACT
>JBEKBW010000091.1:0-19272 GCA_050015215.1 Candidatus Sulfotelmatobacter sp. | reverse complement strand
TCGCCGTTGAAGTCAAGGATTCGGCCCACAATCCTGACAAATGGGCCTATTACGGCTTCGATACCGACGGCAAGACGGCCGAAGCCATGCCGAAAGGCAACGGATGCTATGCCTGCCACGACGCGCACGCCGCTGTGGAACACACATTTGTGCAGTTCTATCCGACGCTGAAGCCGGTAGCGAAAAAATTCGGCACCTACAACGAGTCGCGCGAACAAGTCTCAGACGTCAAATAAGTGCAGGGCAAAATGCCCGCACTGATCATCCTGAGCGTAGCGAAGGACCTATGCAATCGCTTGCGCCGCCGGAGAGTTCAAGGCGTCCGAAGCTGTTGCAGGTCAACTCCACATCTCAGGCGACGCGAACGAATCCATAGGTCCTTCGCTACGCTCCGGATGACAATTCGAAACAAACGACACTTGCTCAGTCGTGAAGAAGCGCCGGGCGTTATCCCAGCTTCTCGAAGAACAAGCAAATCGTTTCAATCCCATGATGGAAGTTGGGGATATGAAACTTTTCGTTTGGCGCGTGCAGATTATCATCCGGCAGCCCGAAGCCCATCATTACGGTAGGAATCTTCAACGCCTGATAAAAGTCATTGACGATAGGAATCGATCCTCCGCTGCGAATGAACACGGTCTCTTTCCTGAACGTGTCGTGGAGCGCCTCAGTTGCGGCCTTGATGTAAGGATTATCGGTGCCAACAACAGAAGCCGGGCCCTTGCTGTGTACTTTGATCTTCCTTTCGATGCCCTTAGGCGTGAGCTTCTTCACGAACTTTGTATATCGATCAAGGATGTCATCGGGATCCTGATTCGGCACCAGCCGCATCGACACCTTCGCGGCAGCTTTGGCAGGAATCACAGTCTTCGCGCCAGCGCCGATAAATCCACCGGGCATTCCATGAACCTCGAGAGTGGGCCGCGCCCATGTGCGATACAGAACGGAATAACCCGGCTCGCCCGTCAGCACTTTCGATCCAACTTCACTCTTTCGATAAGCCTCCTCGTTGAACGGCAGCCGCTTCCACGCCTTCAGTTCGTCTTTGCTGGGCGCTTTTACTTTGCTATAAAAGCCTGGAATCAGCACGTGTCCCTTCGAGTCCTTCAACTTGCTGATGATCTCGATCAGCGCGAAAAACGGATTCGGCGCAGCGCCGCCATAGACTCCGGAATGCAAATCGACTTTCGCTCCATAAGCTTCGATCTCCGTATAAACCAACCCGCGCAGGCCAACACATAACGTGGGCAGCCCCGGCGCAAAGAGTTCGGTGTCGCAAACCAAAGCAAAATCGGCCTTCAGCTTGGCTTTCTGCTTGCGAACGTACTCGGCGATCGACTCGCCACCAACTTCTTCTTCGCCTTCAAAAATCACCTTCACGTTGAGCGGCAATTTGCCGCCGCCCGACTTCATCAGCGATTCCAGCGCCTTCACTTCCATCCAAAGCTGGCCTTTGTCGTCGACCGCGCCGCGCGCATAAATATTGTTGTTGCGCTCCGTAGGCTCGAACGGGGGAGTGTGCCACTCATCCAGCGGATCAGGCGGCTGCACATCGTAATGCGCATAGCAAAGCACAGTGGGCTTACCCGCCGCATGTAGCCAGTCGGCGTAAATAAGCGGATGCCCCTTCGTAGGAATAACCTCGACATTTTCCATGCCAATGCGGCGCAGTTCGGCGGCCACAAAATCGGCCGCCTTCTGCACGTCAGATTTGTGTTCCTCCAGTGTGCTGACGCTGGGAATGCGAAGCAGATCTTTCAGTTCGCTGAGAAAACGCTGCTGATTATTGCGCGCGAAATCGACTGCGGGAGAAGCCATAAACGGATCCTTTCTCGTAGGGAATGCAATGGACGTGGCGTCTGCTTAAGGAAACGCATCAGTATAGCTCAAGCGTAGGCGAGGCGGTTGCGGCGTCCCCAGTAAGAGAACGCAAGCAGGATCGCGGCAAACAGCAGATACACGACGGGGCGACTCGATGCAGAAGTTGTCCCCATGAAGTCCAGTTCGGGCATGTGGTGCGCGGGGCCGACGTACCACCACACCGTATAAAGCGCTTCGAAGGGGATACTGCTCGAGCTCCAAACGCCGAGCGCCAACGCCAGGCTTGGGATGAATATAACGGCGCTCGCCCACGTGGCGAGACCTTGCCAGTCGGAGATTGCGGCGAGCCGCAGAGCGACGCCTCCGCCAGTGAGCGCGGCCACCACCACGCCGGCGATCCACAGTGCCGGCAATTGCCGGGTCAAAGAGCGCTCGCAGGAGAAAAGCAGCGGGCCGGTCGCGGTGCGAGATTCGCGACATCCCATTTGCGACCAGATGAGAATGGGCCAGATCCACGCGACAACCAGAACTCCCTGGCGCGCCGATGAAAGTGGAGATGCGAGTTGGGCGATGAGCAATCCTGCAGCGACTATGTACCACCACCAGCGCTGGCCTTTGAGCATAAGCAGAACTTCCGAGATGACCAGCCTGACGAAGCGTGAGCCTCCGGAGCGGCGCACCACTGGAGTGAGTTGGTTGGCAGAGATCGAAACTGCGGCAGGGTTTTGCGAGCCATTGAATGGAACGGCCGGTAATGGAACGGCCGGTAATGGAACGGCCGAGGGGATGGCTGAAGTCTGCGGCGCTTCTTGTGCGCGACGCTTGAACCATTCCTTGGACGGGTCAAAGCGGTGAAAAAAAAGGGCGGCGAGCAGCACCATGCCGATGCCCACTGCGATCCACAGGAGGCGCATTGACAATACGCGCACATCCCAGTCGATGCCGTTCCAGAGAAACGTGTGAACAGCGCGCCGGCCGCCGATGGTCAGGCTGAAATGAAAATTTTGTAGATTGCTCGGATCGATGCTGCTAAGGGTAGTTCGCGCACTGCGATAAAGCAGTTGCAATCCCGCGGGGTCGTCAAGGCCGTTCGCTCCCAACGCGAGCGTCGCAGTCCACAGGAAAAAATAGGCGACGTTGCCGACTCCACCGCGCAGCACCGGAACGGTCTCGAACAAAGTTGCCACGCTGGCCGTGAGGAACATGGTGGGAAGAGCCAGAAAAATGAACGGCGACCACAGCTTCCACAGGGAAAACGAATAAGCTTCGCCGCGCATGATCTGCATAACGGGCGCGGCGAGCATGAGAACGATGACCATGCAGGCTAGCACCGCAAAATTGCTGAAAGTTTTGGCCAGCGTATAAGCGTCTTTGCGCATGGGTGTGGCGGCAAGAATTTGTCCGACCCGGGTGTCGGTATCACGGCGCAGCGAATTTTTCACGATGTAGAAGCCTACGAGGGAAAGCCACGTAGAACAGCAGATCGTCATCAGCATGCCGATCCAGGCGGAGTTATAGACTCCGCGATAATCGTTTCCCACGACGATCCAAACCTTCTCGGCGGCCACGGCATAAGCCAGATACAGAGCGCCCGCGAGGGTCACAAGAAAGCTGTAGCGGCGCACCCGCTCGAGGAAATCGGCGCGCGCCATGTGATAAAGAACCCGCGATACGCTCATGCTGCCACTCCGGCGCGGTGTTGAGATAGGCAGTGGAGATAGGCATCTTCCAGCGTGGGAGGAACGGCCTGTGCTCCGGTGGGCCAGGCATCGGCCAGTACCCTGGCGTGAACGCCGTCGCTGCGCCGGGTTGTATTGCTGATGAGGTAGCGTTGACGCGCAGCGTTCAATTCTGCGCTCGGCAGAACCCACTCCCAAACTCTTCCTTCCACGGCCTGCAACAATTTTTCCGGTGAAGCGTGTGCGACCAGCGTGCCTTGTGAGATCAGCGCGATGTCGGTCGCGGTGGCTTCCACGTCGGAAACGATGTGCGTGGAAAGAATGACGACGCGCTCGCCGGAGAGTTCCGACAGGAGATTGCGGAAGCGAACGCGTTCTTCCGGATCGAGACCGGCAGTGGGCTCGTCAACGATGAGCAATTGAGGATCGTTGAGGAGAGCTTGCGCGATTCCAACTCGTTGCCTCATTCCGCCGGAAAATCCCCCGAGCGGACGCTTGCGCACGTCGGTGAGGTTGACGAGATTGAGAAGTTCGTCGATGCGGCGGCGCGAGGTCGTGGCATCGAGTCCTTTCACCGCCGCCAGGTATTCCAGGAATTCGACGGCGTTGAGATTGGGATACACGCCAAAATCCTGCGGAAGATAGCCGAGGACGGCGCGGAGAGAATTCGGGTCGGACGCCACGTCCACGCCATTCCACAGAACGCGGCCCTGGCTGGGCCGTGTGATTGTGGCCAGAATGCTCATGAGCGTAGTTTTGCCGGCGCCATTTGGGCCAAGCAGGCCCAGCACGCCGGTGCCCAGTTCCAACGTAAAGTTGCGCAGGGCAAGAGTGCCGCGACCGTATTGCTTGCTGAGATTTTCGATCTGGAGTCTCAAATTGTCCCTCTGCCGCGAAGCCGCAAACTTGATGCGATAAACGTGATCCGGTAAACAAGGAACGGATAACAAGCAACGAAAGTTCCGAAAGTTTATTGGAGAAATCTGGCCGGGGAGAAGGCGTCCAGATCGTGGCTCGGATTTTTGCCTTCGATGATTTGCGCCATTACGAGAGCTGTAACCGGGGCGAGCAAGATGCCGTCGCGAAAATGGCCGGTGGCGATGTAATAGCCGGGTGTCGCAGTTGCGCCAAGGATCGGCAGCGAATCCGGCGTCCCCGGCCGCAAGCCCGACCAATCCTCAAGGATCTTCGCATTCTGCAACGCCGGAACTATGCCGATCGCGGCCCGGTGCAGCCGCTGAATAGTTGCCACATCGGTGCGTTTGTCGAAACCTACTTCTTCCACCGTTGCTCCTGCCAAAATTCTCCCATCGCTGCGCGGAATCAGATAAATTTCAGGCGCGCGGATTACGTGCTTGAGGAGCTCGCGCGAAGGTGAGAGCAGGCAAAGCATCTGTCCTTTGACCGGACGCGTGGGAAAAGGGTAAGGACCGATCTGGCCGGACCACGCGCCAGCACAGTTGACGACTTTCGCGGCGAGAAAAGATGTTTTTGCGGTCGTGACTCCGCCGTCGGAGAGATTTACGGCGGTGACGCGATCGGCTGAGGAGAAATCGACGCCCCGACGTTTTGCCGTGGCCAGCGCAGCCGCGGTTAGTGCACGCGGGTCGACGCTGCGTTCCTTGAGGTAAAAAGCGGGACGATTAAGGTCGGCAAGTTCGGGCTCAACTTCGCGCAGTGCCGCAGCAGGTAACGCCAAATTCAGTTGTTGCCATTCCTGAAGATGCTCGACCGGAGGAAAAACGATTGCGCCCTGATCTCGAAGATCGACGGATTGACCTGATTCGACTTGCAACTCGCGGGCAAACTCGGGATACATTTGCGCGCTGGCGGTTGCGAGTTTCTGGAGGGCAGGGTGCGTTTCAGCGCTGCAATCCACCAACATGCCGCCAGCGGCGGAGGAAGCTTCCCGCCCCGGCTCGCCTTTATCAATGACTAAGACGCTCGCGCCCTGCTTGCGAAGCTCCAGCGAGAGCGAAAGGCCGATAATTCCCCCGCCGATGATGATTACGTCCCAAGTCTTCATCTCCCTGCATTGTACGAGAGGTAGATTTGGGCTAGCGGCACGCGAAGATGACAAAGCGAAGCGGCGTTTGCCCCCGAATCCGCCGAGAGCGAACGCCGCTGATTATCTGCACGAAACTGATCTGCGTGTTGTCTTATCTCGCATCTCGCTGCGCCGTCAGTCCTGCCACGCCAAGCGCCAGCCTGCCCAGCCCGGAAGCCTGCGAGGCAGCTGCGGGAGCCGGTTGGTCGACCGAGTCCTCATCGTCGCTGCCGGTAGTATCTCCAGTCACAATGGGTTTGAGGGAAATCGTTTCATAGGCGTAGCCGGTGAGGGTGATTCCTGCTTTGTCTGAAACCGAAAAACGCGCCCAGCCAAAATGCGCCGCCCCTTTGATATTGAATTCGAAACCCATGTACTCATTCTGAATTCCGTTCCACGGTCCGCCGCTGTAAGGATGGCCCGAGCAGGTACACCCAAAGAGCATTTCCCCTCTACCGGCTCGAAACTTATCATCCGGTCCGACCGAAATGCCGGCAGCCAGAGGTTCCGCGTTGCTCATCAGTTTATTGAACTTGAGGGCAATTACATCGAAGTAGCTACAGGTGCCGCAGAACGCAAAAGGCCCGTGGAAAGCGTAGTCGGGAATGCCATCGTTATTTAAATCGAGACGAGAGTCCTCAACGATGCTCCGGTTGGCGGGGGTATATACGACTTTGGACTCTGCGGGTTGTGTCATGGCCAGCACGCTGACTCCAGCCGCACCGGCTGCAGCCACATAGGCAAGCAAATGTTTGTCGAGACGCTCAGTCAAATTGGAAGGTTGCCGGTTCGTGGAATCGAGGGTGGATGAATGGAGTGCGGACATTGGTTTCGTCCTCCGACTAGACCTTAGACCTACAGGCCTGGCGCAGGAATTATTGGTCTGCGGACCGCCCGCGTCAAGATGAATTATTCTGCAACCTTTTTCTTGTTCCCCGACGGTTCTTCGCTTCCAACTGAATAGGGGTGAACGTATGCGACGGTGACCTTCGTAATGCTACCCGCATACATCCAGTTATCCGGCAGTCGCATGTGGGGACCTATAATCCGTTCAAACCAGCAAAACAAAATGGTGAGCACAACCAAGAACTCGCAGGCCCAAACCATCGCTGCGTCCTCCTGGCTTTATGGGCCGTGGCTCGATCTCACTGTCGGTTGCGGTGCATGGTCGGCCCCGCTGCTGCTGCTTGCATATTCTTCCGTCGCCTCCAGTACGCGTGTGTGGTCCATAGCTTTTTATGGTCTAGCGCTGCTGTTCAACTATCCGCACTACATGGCGACGATCTATCGGGCCTACCATCGTCCCGAAGATTTCCACAAATATCGAATCTTCACCGTCTACACGACCGCACTCGTTTTCCTCACCATCTTTCTTTCTCACGTCTGGCTCGGAATACTCCCTTGGATTTTCACTCTGTATCTAACCTGGAGCCCCTGGCACTACAGCGGTCAGAACTACGGCCTCTTCATGATGTTTGCCCGCCGCGCCGGCGCAACTCCCGGTAAAGAGGAACGCTGGGCGCTGTACGGTGCGTTCATAGTTTCCTATTTAGTTCTCTTCATGGAGTTCCACACCGGAACATCCTCTGATCCGCTGTTCCTGTCCCTTGGAATTCCGCCAATCGTCGGCCGTTACGTGCAGGCGGTGTTGTGCGCGGTGTTTGTTGTGCTTTCGGTCTTCGGCTGGTCGCGATTAGCGCAAGCAACCGGATGGCGCAAGCTGCTGCCCTGCGCGGTTCTGTTTTCCTCGCAGTTTCTCTGGTTCCTTTTACCCGCGACGATGTCGCTGTTGAGAAACATTACGACCCCGCAAAGCCGCTACAGTTCCGGCGTACTCGCAGTGATGCACTCGGCACAGTATCTCTGGGTCACAAGTTACTATGCGAGGCGTGAGGCCTTTGAGTCGCGGGAACGAAGCTGGCGCCCGTGGGCCTACTTCGCGGTCCTGGTAGCTGGCGGAATCGCTCTGTTCATACCTGGCCCTTGGCTTGCCAGTCGCATTTTCCACAACGATTTCGGCGCCAGCTTCCTCATCTTCACCGCCCTGGTAAATCTCCACCACTTCATTCTCGACGGTGCAATCTGGAAGCTGCGCGACGGCCGCATCGCCTCATTGCTGCTGAACACGCGCGATCGCGTTTCCAATGCTGCGTCGCAAACCACGGGACGATTATCCGAAGCTTGGGCATGGCTTTCCGGTAGCGGACAGAGCGCTCGCGCCTTCCGCGTGTCGTTAGCCATCGCGCTTTTGGTGTGGGGTACAGTTGATCAGGTGCGCCACTATTTTTCATTGCGCTCGAATCTGAACGATCTGCAACGAGCCGCGTACCTTAATTCCTTCGACAGCCAGTTGCAGATGCGGCTCGCACGGCAGCAATTGGCAGACGGCCATCCCGAAGAAGCCGAGGCCGCATGGAAGGCCGCGATGCAGTCGAACCCGGCAGACTTGGCTCCGCGACAGGCACTGCTGAAATTTCTGATCGAGCACAACCGTTTCGACGAAGCCTTCGATTTAACCGAAGCCTCGCTTCACTACTCGCCGAAAGACGTGAATCTATTGGTCGATCGCGGATTGCTGGCGCTCCGCCTGGGTCATCCTGACCAGGCAGTGAGTAACTGGATGGCGGCCCTCGCCGCAGATCGCAATCAGATCGCGGCCCATCTTTATCTCGCCACCGAACTGGATCGCGAAGGGAAAGCCGGCGACGCGGCCATGCATTACCAGGCTTTCCTGCGCGCTCTCGCCCGCCAGTCCGCTGTGACCCGCCCTGCTCCCGAGAAAGTCATCGCCATCGTGCTGCGCATGGCCGATTGCCAGGCGCGAGCATCGCAAACGGAGAACGCTAGGCAGTCCTATCAGTTAGCTGAAAAACTAGCGGCTCAAACCAAGCAACCTAAATTGGAGAGCGTCGCCAGCTTGAACGAAGCAGCACTAGATGCTGCAAACGGCAAGGCAAGCGAAGCTCTGCAACTCTATCAGCACGCGCTCCGACTGGATGACTCCATTGGCGATCAAACCGCCAGCGCACAGGATTGGCTAGCCTACGGCCAATTCTTGGACCGCTCTGGATTTTCAGCGCGAATGGTCTACGCGTGCTACGTAAAATCAGCCGCACTCGACGACTCCAACCTCAACGCGTCGCAGAAAAAATTTCTAACCGATGCCAGCAAGCAAGCGGCCAAGCGAGTTGGAACACCAAGCCTCGCCATACGCCAGAATCCAGAACCCGTTTTAAAAGAAGCTCTAGCCCTAACCCGATAAGGTTGCCTTACCCTGTGTACCTCTGTGCCCGCTGTGTTTGAAAGAATTTTTGGCTTTGCCGTCTCCACCACCTCTCCTCACGAATTGACACCGTTGTCTTTCTGCTAAACAATTGAAAGTTCCGCGACCGCGGATCGCTTCACCCCTTGGAGGAACGATGGCCGACCAAGTCGAGCAAGTACACGTTGAAGAGCAGTCGAGCACGGGCAAATGGATTCTTGTCATTCTGGCGATCCTTTTCGTCGGCGCTTCGGTCTATGGATACGTCACCAACCAGCAGCACGTAGACAAGCTTACGAAAGACTTGAGCGATAGCCAGGCCCAGGTAGCGGAACTCAAAAACAGAATGCAGACCGCCGAGGCCTCTGAGGACGCGCTGGCTCGTCAGGTCGGCATGACGAAGAAAGAGCTGGCCCAGCGCGCCGCCCAGCTCCAGGCCGAACAAAAGGTCGCCGAATCGCGCTTCGAGCAGGAAGCCAATGAACAGAAAGCCCAACTGGGTCAGGTGAGCGGGGAAGTGGCCGGAGTGAAGACCGACGTGGGCGGCGTGAGAACCGATGTCGCCTCCACCAAAGCCGACCTCGAAGCCACCAAAGCAAAGCTGCAGTCGACAGTAGGCGATTTAGGCGTGCAGAGCGGGTTGATCGCTACCACACGCACCGATCTCGAGAGCCTCAAGCACAAAGGCGACCGCAACTATTACGAGTTTACGCTGCTCAAAGGAGCCAAGCCCCAGCCGGTGGCGACCGTGAGCCTGCAATTGAAGAATTCTGATGCCAAGCACGGCAAGTTCAGCGTCAGCGTAACCTCCGACGACCGCACCATCGAGAAAAAAGACCGCAACGTCGCCGAGCCGATCCAGTTCTATTCTGGTCGCGATCATCTTTTGTTCGAACTCGTGGTGTGGACGGTCGACAAAAAGAAGGTCACAGGATATCTGAGCACGCCAAAGAGCGCTCCCACCCCAGTGACCGCCAACTGAAACCTGTGAACTCGAGGAAGCCGTTTTAGAGTGGTTTTGAAAGGGCGCGGCTTCAGCCGCCCCGCAACAACTAACAATAAGGGACGGGCTTTAGCCCCTGAGGGATCCCGACAGAAGCATCAATCGATCCCAAGCCGGCTCAACAGGAGTAACCGCTGCCAGCAGCGCCAGCGCCACGCCGTTTGCTCCATCGAGAAATGCCGGGCTCGGATCCAATACCGCCGGCCCATCCGGATCAGGCCGTGTAAGAGAAGAATATCCGCCCACCCCAGTTCCGAGTTGCCGATAGGCCAGTACTTGCTCGTACCACTGCAAAGCCGCGTCCATGCACCGGCGATCCCCCTCCTGCTGATAAATCCGATTAAAGATGTGCGCCACTCCCGCCGCGCCATGGCACAAAGGCGCATCGGCAATACCGGTCTTCTCGACCGGCCACGCCAGGCAATGATCCAGCATTTCGTCAGCAAACCTTCGCCAGTCGCGTCGCCCAGCCCGGCGCGCCACCTGCATCAACACTGCCAGAATTCCAAGATCGCCGTAACACCAAGCCATTCGGCTGTCCGTCGGCTCCTGCCCGGGAACAATCCATGAACTGAATCGTGACGCCGAACCAGCCGGCCGCGCATGTCCGATAAGCCATCCCATCGCGCCGTCAAGCAACTCATTCACCCGGTCGGCAAGAACTATATCCGCAGCAGAAACTTCACTTAGAAAATGTATGATCCCCGGAATGCCATGAGCTACTCCGCAGTTATAGTATCCATTCGGGCATTGCTCCCGTTGCCACTCCGGCAATAGCTCAGGACCGGAATACCACGTAACTCCGCCATCCTCCTTCCGCGCGAGCTGCTCGATCTGGTCAAAGATGGCCGCAATCCCCCGCCCGGCAGCCTCTCTGGGCAACCGTTCAAAAAAATAAACACCCAGCCCGACCAGTCCGCTGATCAAGTCATAGGGACTCGATGGAGTCATCTGAGGAAGTTTCCGTAGGATTATCGCGTCGACATCGGCATTGAGATCTTCGTCGGCAGTATCTTCTTCGCACACAGATTCCACTTCCGCCCCGGATTCAGATTCCTCTTCCTCCTCGACCGTAATCTGCGGCAAGAGCCGTGAAACATGTTCAACGGTCCATCCCAGTCCCGAGATCCCTCCGTACAACCCCAAATATCCGAAGGTTCGCGATTCCCGCTCAATCGCCAGATTCAGGCATTCCGTCGCCCTGTTTGCCCACTCCAGATCGTTGCGGGCAACCGCTAAATAGCCATAAAGCAGCGCCTCTTCAAAACCCCTCCCGCGAAGTTTTTCCTGATCGCTTGGCGCGTAATCTCTGCCCACAATCGAATAAGCAATGGCGTCAATCGACTCCCACGCAAGGCTGGCAGTCTTACTGGCGGGCGAAATAATCGGAGCCCAAGTAGTGATGTGATTCATTTCCGTCGGAATAGGGCGGCTGACCACTTAAACCTCCTGCGCCATTGAAATATTTCCGCGGCCGCGCGGTGCGTGCCGCCGAATAATTCTGGCGGGACAATTCGTATCAGGGCACCGCTTCAGCGATGCCGCGACACCTCAAAATATGAGAGCCGGCTTTAGCCGCTGTGGCGCCTACTTGAGCTTGCAGGTACCCTGCTTAGCTGCGGAACAATCACAACAGCCAAAAACTATAACACTATTCGCATTGCACTATCTTGACTCCGCTGCGCTCCAAGTAACTCGGCATACTTTGATCCGGTTCTCAGCAACTCATCATGAGTACCTTGCGCGACAATCCGTCCGCCCTCAACTACAACAATCAAATCCGCATCCCGGATTGTACTCAACCGGTGAGCAATAACAACCCGCGTACCACTTAGCCGAGCCAGATTCTCATTGACTAACTTCTCCGTAACTGCGTCGAGATGACTGGTAGCCTCGTCTAGCACCAATATCACCGGCTGGCACGCCAATGCTCGAGCCAGCGCCAGTCGCTGCCTCTGTCCGCCGGAAAGAGATAGTCCGCGGTCTGCCAGGATCGTCTCATAGCCCATCGGCATCGATACAATCTCATCGTGTATGCAAGCCAGCTTCGCGGCCTGGATCACGCGATCCAATCCCATCTGCGGATCGGCTAGTGCAATATTCTGCCTTACCGTTCCCCCGAAAAGTTGCGTGTCCTGGGTCACGATGCCAAGCTGGCTTCGCACCGAGCGCAGATCGAGAGTCTTCAAGTCGCGCCCGTCAAAAAGAATACGTCCGGAGGAGGGCTCGTAAAGGCCAGCCATAAGCCGCGCTAACGTCGACTTACCCGATCCCGTTCGCCCCGCGAGCGCAACGCGCGATCCCGGAGTTACATTGACGGAAATATCCTCCAACGTTAGAGGGTCGGATTTCGCGTAGCGGAAGGAAACCGACTCCAGGGAAATCGCCCCGCTAAGCGGACCCGCCAGCGCCACCGAGCCCGGCGCCTGTTCCGGAGCCGTATTGATCACATCGTTGATTCGCTCCAGATAACTCTCCAACATCTGGAACTGCACGCCAGCCGAGATCAGATTGGTGAGTGGTCCAAAGAAACTCGCCGCCAGCGCGCTGAAAGCTACCATCGTGCCTAGCGTGAAGGTGCCCCGCAAAACCAGGTAAGTGCCGTAAAACATCACGGCCAAAGTCGAGCCGGTTATCAAGATAGTCTGCAGTGCATTAAAGATGGCATCAAGCCGTCCGCGCTTGACCGAAATATTTAAGCCATCGACAAAAAGATTGGACCAGTTCTCAGCCGCCCGATGCTCCAGGCCCATCGCTTTCAGCGTCTCCATTCCGCTGAGCATCTCTACCTGGTAAGTTTGTGAGCGCGCGGTGATCTCCAGGTTCTCCGCCAGCAGTTCGCGTTGCCTGTGCCGCGTCATAAGCACCAACAAAATCCGCATCACCGCGATCGCAATGATCAAAAGCGTCAGCGGAACATTCACCAGCGTGAGCAGCACCAGGTAGAGACTCACCATGAATCCATCCATCAGCGTCGAAAGAGTGGTGGAGGTGAGGATCTCCTTGATGCTGGAATTACTGCCCAGCCGCATCATCAGGTCGCCGGCCGTGCGCTGCTGGAAAAACGAATAAGGCAGCTCGACCAGATGATCGAGAAAGCGCAACGTGAAGCTGGCTTCTACCTGAGTTTGCAAATACAACAGCAGGTGAGCGCGAATGAAGGTCGCCAGCCCATTGAAAATCTGAAATACCAGATAAGCGGTGGCGAGAATGAGAAGCAGGGAATAATCGCGCCGCGGCACCACGCGATCAATCAAAACGCCCGTCAATAATGGCATCGCCGCCGATAGAATCTGTATGATCGCCGAGATCGAAAGAATCCGCGCCAGCAAGCCCTTACGCTCCGTCACCTGCTTTACCAATGCCCAGGCTCGTTCGGGCTTCGCTTTTCCCGGCGTGAACTCTTCGGTAGGCTCGAAGATAAGGGCGACTCCCGTGAACGCGCGGCGAAACTTTTCAATCGGCACCTTGCGCCGGCCGCCCGCCGGATCGACGATGTTCACGAAGTTTCCGGCTGCGCCATCCAGCACAACGTAGTGGCTGAACTCCCAGAACAGGATGCTGCCCGGCGGCAAAGCCAGCAGATCTTCTACTTCTGCGCGAACTCCTCGCCCGCGCAGCCCGTAAAGGCGTCCGGCTCGTAGCAGCGCGGCCGCCGATGTTCCATTTCGTCCGATTCCCAGCGACTGCCGAATCTCCGCCAACGGCACCTGTTTGCCGTGATAGCCCATCGCCATCGCTAGCGCCGCCGCGCCGCAATCGGTCGCCGAAAGCTGCCGCACCAGCGGAATGCGTTGCGAAAGCCGCTCGGGCACAAGGCCGCGCAGGGCAGGGAAGCGATTCAACAGGCTCGGCGCCATCGTCGGTTTGTCCGCTTCGCTCGGCACGGACTTCAATTCACCTTTCCGAAAAGGTTCTTCAATCCCGGGACCAGCACGGCAACGCCGGCCAGCCCGATCAGCACCATGACCAACACAATCCAATAGGACCTTCTCAGCCACATGGGCAAGGTCTTGAGCACGTCCCCCTGCTGATCCCAACTCCGAATGTGATACTCCAGCGCCTCACGCCGGAAAACCTCGGAGTTAGGGTCAGTGGCACGCCCCGTGAGCAGCCCCTGAACTCGCTTCTGCAGAATGATCTGGCTGAACGTTGGAGCCGCGAACTCCGCAATCGATCGCAAGATTCGCAAATCCTCTGCCGAAAACGCCGCCGACTCTGCGCCTCGTACCGCCGTGATCACCGCCACCGGCACCCCATCCGCGCCAACAATCGGTTCAGCTATCAGGCGCGCACTCTCGCTTCCCCCCGGGTTATCGATGTCGCTGTCGTAACGCGCGTCTGCTCCCACGCGATCGATATTCAGCCTTGCGCCGGTACTCGCCACAAACGCGGTCAACCCCGATGCCGCGCTGTAGCTCACTTCCTTGTTCTCCGCGTCGGCGTTTGTGAGAGTCTGCTCGTCGGCATCGTAAATCAGACATTGAACATAGCTGGCATCGATCAATTCGCTCACTACATTCACAACGAGGCCGCGTGCACTCGATAGGTCGATTTGCATCGGTAATCGAACACAGAAATCAAGCAATCGTTCGGCGGAGGGTGCGCTCGTAAACAGCGGATCCGGGTCGGGACTCGACTTCCTCGATGCGCGATTGAGGTAGGCCGCAACTAACGAACAGATTTGTTCCGGTCGAATCTCTCCCCGGGTCAAATAGAAGACCAACCCTTCATCGACAAACTTCTGGAAAAGTTCCGGCTCCGGGCCACCACAAAATACGATAGCCACGCGTGAATTTGTACTCTGCTCAGCCGTGCATTGGGCCAGAATATCCAGCGCCTGAGCCGATGTCAGCTCCGATCCCAGCAACAGGACTGCCACATCTTCTTCACGCAAACGCCGCAATACGTGCTGCGCATTTTCCGCCGCCACGGTCCGAAAGCCGTCACCCTGCAAAACCTGGTTCAGCCCCAGCGTAAGCACCAGCGGCTGAGATGGCCCCAGCCAATTCTCCATTGTGGAAGCCTGCGGAACTCCGGAATGCATCGAATCAGACACAGCGAATCTCGTCCGGCTATGGTTGGAGCGACGCTTCTGCGCTGCTTTGAAAACTCTATCTCAGTTGGGCTTCGCCCCCGAAGTCCCTACATTCACTCCTTCCGGGAGCCTGTTACAGGAGGTTAGCACGAAAAACATCGCATGCCGCGAACTTACACAAGTGTTGTTCCCCGCCGACCGACCGTGCGACCACCGACTTCTCTTTATGCTAACTTACTAACTTCACGCTACGAGCCACATGAAATCAACTTCGATCCTTCTCCCGCTATTTGCCATTGCACTTTCTTCAGCAACTCCCGCCGGTGAAAAGCTCCCGACCACCTCTCCCACAGCTATCTTCGGCTCTCTCGACCCTATCACCGAAAATGCCACCGAGGCCCATTTTCTAGCCATTCCAGACCCAAAACTGGCCGAAGAGCACCTGCGCATTC
Source organism: Candidatus Sulfotelmatobacter sp. (assembly GCA_050015215.1). GTDB lineage: Bacteria > Acidobacteriota > Terriglobia > Terriglobales > Acidobacteriaceae > Sulfotelmatobacter. Next base: position 3,970 of record JBEKBW010000091.1, on the reverse strand, counting down.
TGACCCAAGCTCCGCACATGGCGGGCACTCCCGAAGATAAAGCCACCGCCGACTATGTCGCGCAAAAATTCCGCGACGCCGGGCTCGATACGGAAATCGTCGAATACAAAGTCTGGATCAACTATCCGCAGCAAATCAGCGTCGACATCACCGCACCCCCAGGGGCCACCATGCACGGTCCAACCCGCGAGCGCGTCGAAGGCGATCCTTATCAAGATGACCCTCGCGTAGTGATGCCCTTCAACGGCATGTCGCCCTCCGGGGACGCCGAGGCCGAGGTGGTCTACGCCAACTACGGCACGCCCGACGATTTCGAAAAGCTGGAGAAATTAAAAATCGACGTCCGCGGCAAAATCGTGCTGGTTCGTTATGGACAAAACTTTCGTGGGGTGAAGGAATTCGTCGCGCAGGAACATGGCGCAGCTGGAGTAATCATTTACTCCGATCCCTTCGACGACGGCTGGCGGCGCGGCGACAAATACCCCAACGGTCCCTGGCGGCCGGATACCGGCGTACAGCGCGGCTCGGTAGGATACATGTTCGAATTTCCCGGCGATCCCACAACGCCCGGCTTCGCCTCAGTTCCGTCGCTACCCGAGAGCAAGCGCGTGCCTCCAGAAAAATCCGCGCAGATGCCGAAAATTCCTGTCACTCCGCTCTCCTATCATGACGCCGAGCCCATACTCGAACACCTTGCTGGCCCTGACTCACCCCGCGAGTGGCAGGGTTCGCTGCCCTTCACCTATCACGTTGGCCCAGGACCGGTGCGCGTAAAAATGCATCTCCAGCAGGACTATCAATACCGGACCCTCTGGGATGTGATCGGCCGCGTCCCCGGCAGCGATTCGCCGAACGAGTGGGTGGTTGCAGGAAATCATCGTGACGCGTGGGTCTATGGCGCGGTCGATCCCAACAGCGGCACCGCAGCCATGCTCGAAGCAGTTCACGGCATTGGCGAACTGTTGAAATCAGGTTGGAAGCCAAAGCGCACCATGATCTTCGCCAGTTGGGACGGCGAAGAAGAAGGCCTGATGGGTTCTACTGAATGGGCCGAACAGCATGAATCCGATCTCGCCAACGCCCCCGCGTATTTCAACATGGACGTCGCGGTCTCCGGCCCGAAATTCGGTTCCTCCGCGGTGCCTAGCTTAAAGCAGTTCCTGCGAGATGTCGCAAAAGCCGTGCCCAGCCCCAAAGGTGGCTCTGTTTATGAAGCGTGGCAGAAGGCCGACCAGTCCGGCGCATCACTCTCCGAGCAGATCGGAGATTCGCGGCGAGCGCCCGCCGTTACCGTCAAGAGCGACGTGCCAGTAGGCGATCTTGGCAGCGGCTCCGACTATAGCGTCTTCCAGCAACACCTGGGCGTGCCATCGACTGACATCAGTTCCACCGGTCCCTACGGCGTCTATCATTCCGTGTTCGACAATTTCGCCTGGTTTAAAAAATTCGGCGACCCTGATTTCGTCTACGAACAGGAGATGGCGCGAATCTTCGGCCTCGAAGCCCTGCGCATGGCCGACGCTAGTATTCTGCCCTACGATTACGAAGAATACGGCAAGGAAGTTGCGGCATATCTTGACGCAGCCGCTAAGCGCTCGGAAAACAAATTCGGCAACCACGCCATCGACTTCGGTCCGGTAACAGCGGCAGCAAAGCATTTTCAGGAAGCAGGTGCAAAAATTCTGGCGAAGCAGAAAAACCCTCCGCGAGATGTCACACATCTGAACCAGGCTCTCCGCCAGGCTGAGCGCTCTCTATTAGTGCCCGACGGCCTGCCGCACCGCCCATGGTTCCGACATTCGATCTACGCCCCCGGCGAATACACCGGCTATGCCGCCGTTGTAATTCCGGGAGTAAACGAAGCTCTCGATAAAGGCGACGCCGCGCAGGCGCGCCAGCAACTAGCGGTCTTAGAAGCGGCCTTGCTGCGCGCCGCAAAAACGCTGGAAGGGTACAAGTAAGCGCATATCTGCGAGAAAACAAAGAAATCCCACCCCCTGACCAGGAGCGCCGCGTCTGCTCCGGCAAAGGAGTGGGACACTTCAGTTCAATTTCTATTTGTAGGTAGCATCCGAACGCGACAAGAAATCGCGATGCTCTTTGTAGTCGACCATCGACCCGAATGCCGAAACACCCAGAGGCCCGGCCTTTTGCGCTTCGCGGATCGCCGCGTTCACCTTGTCCAATCCTTCTGCGTTGGCGGCGATGTACTCGATCCAAAACGTTCCCGGAGCTTCCGTGTGAATAGCTTCGGTGTCGATCTCGTACTCATGGATCGTGCCGTCGGCAAGCAGTTTCTCGAGCAGCGGCACCAGCAGATTCTTGGCCAGCGAATCCACCGCGTCATTGGGAGCGTCCGCCTTCAACGTGTACATGGCGGCCTCCGAGTACACGCCTTTAAACGATCCCGAATGCCAGTTGTAAAAACGGCTGACAAACATGGCATCCGAGTGCCGGGTGGCGCTGATGTCGACCGAAGACGTTGTCGAGCCGGACTTGTAGAATTGATCGAGCAGATTCAGCAGCCCCGCTTCCGACATCGACGAAAACCAGCCGTCATGCGTATATCCATCCTGCTGATGGATCAGGTTTACATCTTCCCCATAGCCGACGATGCCGCCGTCGGCCATCGCCTTCTGCATCATCTTTTCTTCCGAAGCAGCTTGCTTCGTGTAGTCCGCCCACTGCGTACGGGGAAGCGCCCAGAACGCCACGTACGTGTACATGCGTGGTTTTTCTTTGACTTCCTGCATCTGCGCCGACGCGCAAATGGCTGCAACTGCGAGAGTGCATACTACGGCCAGAACACTCCACAATTTTTTGTTCATGTTTGAACCTCGCCCTGAATGCAAGGAGCTTGTCTACGGCTGCCCCAAGCGGGGACAAGTGTACATGAAGCTGCTGAGGGGCGTACGCCTGTCTCCAATCCGCGCGGGGCTCAAGGCGGAGACATGCCGCTGAGCAGCTTCGCGGCCAGCTCCTGGAATGAGCTGGTTTGTTTCGGCGGAAGTTTTGCGCTTTCGGGCGGCTTGCTTTCTGTTGCAGCCATGGATGGTGGCGCGGGAGCAGGGCTAGCAGCTCTTTTGCGTGGCGGCTCGTAGTAGGTGTTTTCTCTGATCTTTCTTCGTATCTCGTCCCAGTCCCATGCCTGCTCGTCATCGAGTTTGTCTTGGTCTTGCGGGAGTTGGGGTGTTTGGGTGGCGGCGACTTGCTTGTTCGTGAGCGGTTCAGGCGGGGCGGGGTATTCGGGGACTTCATCGACCATGCGGTGGGCGACGGTGTCGAAGTGGGCGTGGCGCGAGTTCTTTATCGCCATGTGAAGGGCGCGCAGGATGAGCTGGGCGCGGCGATGGTCGATGGTGTTGCGAACGAGGGCGTTGATGATTTCCATGAGCGAGGCCTGGATGGCTTTCTCGTCGTCGAGGATGGCGATGGGATGGAGGCGCGACTTGGGCGGAGTGCGGACACCGCGAATCATGCGCTGGTGGAAATAGCAGAAAATTTCTTTGCGGAGGGCAGGACAGCCGCAGCGGACTCCGCTGGGCTTGATGTGGGTGCAGATGCGAGCGGGTTGAGTTGCGGCCATTGATTATTTGCCTTTCAGTTGATTATGGGTGAGGTGGGGATCGAAAAAAAATTCGGATCGAGCTTGCAAATTCTTTGCGCTGAATGGGTTGCGGCCGGTGCACAGAAAACAGGCAGCGTATAGTATTGAAAGCGAAGAATTTACGCTCAAAGTATTGAAAAATTTGGACTTGGCGGTGGCTTGCTGGGCTGGCGGGAGGGTTTCCAAGTATTCTTTGAGGCTAATGTTATTGTCTGGCATACTACTTATAGTTTATGGGATGGGGGCAAGGTTGGAGGTCACAAGGGGTGGTGGTGGAAAAAACCGGCGGACCGGTGCGGCCTGAAGAGAAGGGACCCTGCGGTACTGAGGTTGGGTTCGGTTACAAGTTTGCCGGTCGCAGAG
>JBEKBW010000090.1:0-19397 GCA_050015215.1 Candidatus Sulfotelmatobacter sp. | reverse complement strand
ATTGACTCGTACACTCTGGGACGCCTCAAACGGGCTTGGGCGCAGCCCAACGCAGACGGAACCGGACCGGGGATCACTGACCAGGATCTGCTCAACATCGCCGGCGCAGATCCGTTTTCTAACCCGAACTATGTTGTGACTATTGGCTCCGATGGCAAGACTACCACGGATTCGCGCTTCACCCAGACGACGAACAATGAATTGTGGTATTTGCCCGGGCAGACCAACTCGTACAATTGGTCGTATACGACCACCGATACCCAAGGCCAAGGGGGGAAAACCACCTACTCAGACGGGTTCTCACTCGAGGAGAAGTTTCAGGCTAACTGGATTTTCGTGGGACTTAGTTATGACATCAAGGAATCGACCACATTCACATGGATTGACCAATGGACAAGCACCAGAACCCAAGGCACCGGCGAGTCGGTGGCCGTCTCGATAACGGGACCAACACCCGGCTCCTACAGCGGCCCCGACGAGTTCAACGTCTACCAGGACAACGTGTACGGGACGTTCATGGTTTATCCAGTACCGCCGGAGTAAATCGGTAGCAAACTCGAAGCCGCCAGCTATATACGGCTGGCGGCAAGTTTCAGGGAGGACGGGCTAAGCGCTGCGCTTTCCATTCCCCGCAAAATATCCTGCCAGCGCCTGCCCGGTGTACGACTTCTTCACCCGCGCCACCGTCTCCGGCGTTCCTTGCGCTACGATGCGGCCGCCATCTTCGCCGCCTTCGGGGCCGAGGTCGATGAGCCAGTCGGCGTTGCGGATCACGTCGAGATTGTGCTCGATGATGATAATCGAATTGCCCAGGTCGGTCAGACGGTGCAGCACGTCTAGCAGTTTTTTTACGTCGTCGAAGTGCAGGCCGGTGGTGGGTTCGTCTAGCAGGTAGAGAGTTTTGCCGGTCTGGCGTTTGCTCAGCTCGCGGGCGAGTTTGATGCGCTGGGCTTCGCCGCCGGACAAAGTAACCGCGGATTGGCCGAGATGAATATAGCCCAGGCCTACATCGACTAACGTTTGCAGCTTTTGTTTAACCTGAGGAATGTTTTCTAGAATGGGCAGCGCGTCGGCGACCGGCATTTCCAGCAGATCGGCGATGGAGTTGCCGTTGTACTTCACTGCCAGCGTTTCGCGGTTGTAGCGGCGTCCGCCGCAGACTTCGCAGAGCACATACACGTCCGGCAGAAAGTTCATTTCGATGCGGCGCTGGCCTTCGCCCTGGCAGGCCTCGCAGCGGCCGCCGGGAACGTTGAAGGAAAAACGTCCGGCCTTGTAGCCCCGTTCGCGCGCCTCGGGCAGCATGGTGTAGATCTCGCGGATCGCCGTGAACACGCCGGTGTACGTTGCGGGATTCGAGCGCGGCGTGCGGCCAATGGGCGATTGATCGATGCGGATAACTTTGTCGATGTTTTCCGCGCCTACGATGGATTTGTGATCTCCGGCTTTTTCGCGCGAGCGATATAGTTGCCGGGCAAGCGCGCGATAGAGGATGTCATTCACGAGCGTTGATTTGCCGGAACCGGAGACTCCAGTGACGACGGTCATCACGCCGAGCGGAAAAGTCACATCGAGATTCTTGAGATTGTTTTCTTTCGCGCCCAGGATCGTGAGCGCTGCGCCTTTGGTCTGGCGGCGCGCGGGCAACATCTTTATTGCTGTGCGGCCTGAGATATATGCGCCGGTGAGCGAGTTGGGCTCGCGCATGATTTCTTGCGGAGTTCCGTGAGCGACCAAGCCGCCGCCGTGGCGGCCGGCACCGGGGCCGAGATCGATCACATAGTCGGCGCGGCGGATGGTTTCTTCGTCGTGCTCGACCACGAGCACGGTGTTGCCGAGGTCGCGCAAGTTTTCGAGCGCGGTGAGAAGGCGGCCGTTATCGCGATGATGAAGCCCGATGGAGGGCTCGTCTAGAACATAGAGAACGCCACGGAGTTTCGATCCAATTTGTGTGGCGAGGCGAATTCTTTGTCCTTCTCCTCCCGACAAAGTCGCGGCCGAGCGATCCAAAGAAATGTAGTTCAGTCCAACGGCGTTCAGGAATTGCAGACGCTCGACGATTTCATGCATTACGCGTCCGGCGATTTGCTCTTCGCGTCCTGCGAGTCTGATACTCCGCGCCACCTCGAGCGCGCGCGAAATCGGCAGCGCGGTGAAGTCGGCGATCGACATATTGCTGACCTTCACGGCAAGGCTCTCCGGGCGAAGCCGCTTGCCATGACAGACTGGGCATTCGCTGGCCGACATGTGATCCATCAGCCAGTCTCGATAGCCCTCGGAGGTTGACTCTTCGAGATTTTGCTTTAGATATCCGAAGATGCCGCGGAAGCCAGTCTTGCCGCGGCCCGACTCGCCGTTCAAAAGTAAATCCTGAATGTTTTCAGGAAATTTCTCGAAGGGCGTATCGAGTTTTATTGCGTGGGCCGCCGCTGCGATTTGCAAAGCATGAATCAATCCCTGCGACGCCGAACCCGGTCCCAGGCCGCCATCGAGCAACGGCTTCGACCAATCGGTGATCACCTTCGCGGGATCGAAATCGTAGCGGCTGCCGAGGCCGTGGCACTCGGAACAAGCCCCGTACATGCTGTTGAACGAGAATGAACGGGGCTCGAGTTGCGGAACGCTGATGCCGCAATCGGGGCAGGCTAGTTTTTCCGAGTAGAGAGTTTCTTCGCCGCCGACTACTGCCACCAGCACCAATCCGCCGGCTAATTTCATGGCAAGACCGACCGACATTTCGAGGCGATGCTCGATTCCCGGTTTCACCAACAGACGATCCACCATCACCTCGATCGTGTGGTTCTTCCTCTTGTCGAGGTTCAGGTCGTCGTCCAGGTTCACCAGTTCGCCGTCGACCCTGGCGCGGGTGTAACCGTGCTTGAGCAGGGTCTCCATTTCCTTTTTGAACTCGCCTTTGCGCCCGCGAACGATGGGCGCGAGCACCATTACACGATCCTCAGGACTGAGGGCCATCACACGCTGAACGATCTGATCGGCGGACTGGCGACTGATCGGCTTGCCACATTTTGGGCAGTGCGGAACCCCGATAGAGGCAAACAAGAGGCGAAGATAATCGTAGATTTCAGTGATCGTGCCGACGGTCGAGCGCGGGCTGCGGCTGGTGGTCTTCTGCTCGATCGAGATCGCTGGGCTAAGTCCATCGATTGCATCGACATCCGGGCGCTCCATCTGGTCGAGAAACTGGCGGGCGTAGGTCGACAGAGTTTCCACGTAGCGGCGCTGCCCTTCCGCATAGATCGTGTCGAAGGCCAAGGAGGACTTGCCTGAACCGCTGAGGCCGGTCACAACCGTCAAGGTATTACGCGGAATTTCGACGTCGATATTCTTGAGATTATGCTGGCGCGCCCCGCGCACGGAGATCGTAGTAATAGCCATTTGGTGCAGTGTTCGAAAAACTGGAGAGGATTGCCCTCCCGTAACGTCGACAGGTCTGCAGGCATGCTCGACATTAGGGATGCACAGCTCTACTCCGTATTTTACTACGAATCTGGGTGGTCACTAGCGGCGGGCGTTTGCGCAGGTAGATTGAAGAATTGCGTAGACGAAATTCGGTTGGGCGGCATCAGATTCTCGAAACATTTTACGGAAGCTGGGTTTAGGAAAATTGGACGCTGAATTCGTTATTTAGACAGGGTGGTTGATTGTGATTTCGCTCTTCATGCCTCTTATCCTTTGTGCGACCGTCGTCGCTTCCGTTTCCATCGGGGTTGTTGCCGCCTACGTGACGGTCATCGGCATTCTGCAAGCTTGCGCCCGCGCATCGAAGGCTGCGCCTATCGAAGCTCGACCGCGGTTGGTTCTGGTGCCTTCGCAGAGCCATGCTAGCGGCGATTAGCCCGTTTTGAGCTCTCGGCTGGACCTCTGCTCCGATCAGGCATTAAACTCACGTGCATGTCCATCGCACTGCTGCGCCGAGAATGCATTACTGTCTGGCTGGTAATTTCGATCGCTTGTCTTGCCGGAGCTCAGGATTCAGCCCGCCCTTCTTCTCCACCGAACCACGCTCAAGTTCATGCGCTCAAGGTGACCATTCTTTCCACCATGCTCGCCGACGAGGGCATCGGCGAGTGGGGATTTTCTGCGTTAGTTGAGGCGGACGGCCATCGAGTGCTGGTCGATACCGGGAACCGCCCAGAGACTGTGTTCCAAAATGCAAAGGATTTGGGCATTGACCTCTCGAACGTGAACGACGTTGTGCTTACCCACAATCACGACGACCATGTGGGCGGGCTGCTGACGCTTCGCCGCGAAATGATGAAGAAGAATCCCGCGGCACTGTCGCGAGCATACGTGGCCAAGGGGATTTTCTATAGACGTCCTTCCGCGAAGGGCGAAGACAACACGATGATCGCGATTAAGAAGGAATACGAGGCGACCGGCGGAAAGTTTATTGAGCACGACCAGGCAGGCGAGATTTTTCCTGGCGCATGGCTCACCGGCCCGGTGCCGCGCGTCTTTCCCGAGCACAACTGGAGCGTTAAGGGCAAAGTGGAAACTCCCGCAGGTCTGGTGGAAGACAATATTCCGGAGGACCAGTCGCTCGTTATCAACACGGCAAAGGGACTCATCCTTATCTCGGGCTGCGGTCATGCCGGAATCATCAATACGATGACCATGGCGCGAACCGAGTTTCCAGATGAGCCTGTGTTTGCCGCGCTTGGCGGCTTTCACCTGTTCCCCGCGACCGACGCGCAAGTGGATTGGACCGCCGATAAGCTGAAAGAATTTGGAACTTCTTACTTGATGGGCGCGCACTGCACCGGCATCGAAAGCGTCTACCGGATTCGCCAGCGGTTAGGTTTGCCGCGTGGATCTGCCGTGGTGGGAGCGGTGGGCGCGACGTTTGTGCTTGGCGAGGGAATTCATCCTGGAAGGCTGGCGCAATAACCTATGTTCCGGAACGTGCGGTAACTCAGTCTCACTTAAGTTTTTTATTTTAGCGCCGTCAATCGGACCTTCGTCGCGGCGCCAACTCGTGCCCGTGGTAGCATTTCGTTAGCAACCGCTTCCACGGCGGAACGCGCAATGGCCCGGCGTTGGTCCACTTTCGTTTTTCTTGCTGTAATGCTTGGCATCGTATTTTCGATGTCCGCCCGTGAAACCGAACCTTCGCCCTGGCTGGAAATCCACTCCACGCACTTCACCGTTGTCACCGATGCCGGCGATAAAAAAGGGAAAGAAGTTGCGCTGCGGTTTGAACAGATGCGGGCCGTGTTCGCCACACTACTAATGAAAGACCGGCTGAACGAACCGGTGCCGATGACCATCCTCGCCTTTAAGAACGACAAGAACTATTATCAGAGTGCGCCGCTGCGGGAGGGGCAGCCGATCGACGCTCCCGGATTTTTTGTCCCCGGCGAAGATCAGAACTTCATTGTGCTGAACTTGTTTGAAGAGGAATCCTGGCGCGCCGTTGCACACGATTTCGCCCATCGACTGCTCAACTATAACTATCCTCCGGTTCAGGGATGGTTCGATGAAGGCATCGCGGAATATTTCAGCTCCATTCGTATCGACAACAAGCAGGTCGAGATTGGCGGCGATCCGGAATTGAGTCCGGCCTACACCAAGGATATTTTGGAGAATCAACATGAGGCTCGTAATCCTCCAAAATCCCTAACCGAGTTGTTGGGCGGACAGGTCTGGCTGACTTTGCCTGATCTGCTCGCGATGAAGCACGACACTGCTGGCTATAACGAGGCTACCCATCACACGCTGTTCTACGCGCAGTCATGGATGACCGTGCATTACTTGCTGAACAAGAAAAAGTTGCCTGAAACTGGAACGTATTTCGATCTCGTCGAGAACCAGCACGTTCCCGTGGATGAGGCGATTCAGAAAGCTTATGGCGTCACGACTGCGCAATTCGATCAGGCGGTGAAGGATTACTTCCATTCGCTCCAGCCCCTGTTCGAGGCGCTGGATGAATCGAAGCAGCCAAATGCTGCGCATTATTCGAGGCAGCCTTATCAATTCGCTTCGCCAGTTGGCCCGGAAGACAACACGATTACTTCGAAGCCAGTTCGCGAAAGCGATGCGCGCGCGCTGACCGCCGAGATGAAAGTCAGAATTCCCGAACGGCGCGAGGCTGCGCTGCAGGAATTGAAGACGCTGGCTACGGCTCCCGATCCGGCGACGCAAGTTAAGGTCAGTGAAAAGAAAAGCAAGGATGACGAAACTGCTCCGCTGGTTGCGGCTACCGGCAATGAGATCGCGCACCGCGCTTTGGCTTGGGATTACTTGCAGCACGGCGAATTCGATACTGCCGCTGAGGAGTTGGGAGATGCGGCTGCGCTCGACCAGCGCGATATGTGGATTCGTTATTACCTTTCGGTGTTGAAGTATCGCGTGGCGAAGGCGAGGCATACCGATATTCAGGGCCTGCCGAACATGATGCAGGACTTGCGGGCGGTGCTCGATTGGTATCCGGAATTTGCCGACGCTTACGATCTGCTGGCGGTGGCGCGCATGGTTGGAGGCGGCTCGATTGCGGCCATGCAGTCGGAGCGCGCGGCAATGCAACTCAGCCCGCGCAATCAGGAATACGCTTATCACCTGGCGGAGATTTATATCGAGGCCAAGAAGTGGGACGCTGCGCGCGCCACGCTGGATCGGTTGAAGACATGTGGTAATCCGGAAGTTGAGGCGGAAGCGCGGGATCAGTTGAGCAAGCTGGCGAATGAACAGAAGTATGGTCTTTCTACTTCGCTGATGACTGGAAATCCGAAACTCACAACGCCGAGCTCCCCGTTTGACGTTCTTGAGCAGGATGCGGCGAAACGGGCTGCGGCGGAAAAAGCGGTGCAAACTGCCGCTGCGGATAAGCGCGTGCCGAAGTTTTTTCAGGGACGGCTGGTGGGGGTGGATTGCTCGCACGCTCCTGCGGCGGTGCTTACCGTGGTCTCCGGCGGCGTGGCTTTGAAGCTGCGCACTGCTGACTACAAATCTCTGCTGCTGATCGGGGCCGATGCGTTTTCTTGCGCGTGGAACGATCGCTCGGTTTCGGTGAATTACAAGCCTGGCGGTTTGTCGGATGGAGATTTGGTGTCGGTGGAGCTGCGGTGAGAGTCAGATGACAGTCTTCAGGTTGAGCCCGCGAAATGAAGGAATATAGACCGTCCGACGGCCAGTTGACCAGTGCTAGTCACCGTGCCGTAAATTCCCGCGTTATTCTGGTTCGCGCGAACGACTGCCTTCAGCACTTCGGGTGCGGGACTCGCCGAGTCGGGATCGAGGTTCACCATCGAGCAGCGTTCGTCGCGCATCGTGACGGCGATTGCGGGAGCGTCTTCGCCTTCGCCGAATGAGAGCGCACTGCCTACCCACTCGTCTTCCTGGAAGGGAGCCGAACGCAGCGAGCGAACTACAACGTTCGGACGAAATCGTCGGACGTCCGGGCTCTGGCCTGCGAGGCGTCCGATCTCGCGCACCGTTTCGAGGGTGATCACGGAGAGGCTCGCTTCATCGAAGATGCCATGCTTTAACTGCATCATATGCACGGGAGCACCGTAGCGGCGTCCGACCTCTGCAGCCAATTCCTCCCCGAAGACAGGCATCTCTTCGCCACCCGGCGTGCGAATGTGGGTAGGAAGGTCTCCGTGAGCAGCGTCTTCACTACGCTGCGGAGCATACAGCAGCAGGTCGGGAAGCTTGCTCGCGGTCAGCCACGGGAACCCACTGCGATCATCCATCCGCCGGAATGCCAGGCGCCTGTCACCCTCGAGGCCGTGCCAGCCCAGACTTGCGACCTCGATTTGTTCGCCGCGCATGGACTTCACCGGGTACCGGAAGATCGCTTCTATGCGTCCGATTTCTATCGGCATGATCGACCGAGTCCGCCCAGGCGGGGTGTCCGAACCAGATATTTATCTTAATTTATTGACCTTCCAAGCGGCGCGTAGGATAATCCCTACCCAGACGCGCTGGCCCTCCCCCAGAGCCTTGGCGAAATCGCAGCGTGCGGCTGCCCCGTCTTATCCGCTGGTCTGTCGAGCGGTTCTTCACTAACGAGAGGAGTTTCGGATGTCATATCGTGTGCCTTCAACTCGAATGGTTGGCCCGCTCGTTTTCGTCTTCTTTGTGTTAGCTGTGCTCTGTGTGGGTCAGAACCGACCTGTTATTTCGCGAGCGCCGCTTAGCGGAACGGCGGAAGCAAAGGCCTCGCTGCCGGCCAGCGTGTCGCCGGGCAACTGGTCGCAACTGGCAAAGCTTGTGCCTCCGGGATGCTGCACGGGCTTGCAGAACGAGGTTGCGTTATCGGGAGACACGGCCGTACTCAGCCTCGTCCCCTTTGAGAGCACGAAAGTCGCCCAGGTCTTTGAGAAAACGGCGGCGGGGTGGCGCAGCAATTCTCCGGTGGGGACACTTAACGGACCGGTTCCGGACGAACCTGTCTTTGCCCCGGTGGGGATTGATGGCGACACGATCGTGGTGGCCGGGTACACCGCTTCCTCACAGCATCCGGGATATGCGTTTGTTTACGTGAAGCCCGCCGGCGGTTGGGGAAACATGTCATCCCCGACTGCAATTCTGACCTCCTCCGACCACAGTCCCGACTTTGGAAATTCCGTATCCATCAGCGGGAACACGATTGTGGTGGGCGAGGATGGATATCAGTCGGGAACGCCGGGCGCAGCCTACGTTTTTGTCAAGCCTGCCGGCGGGTGGAAGAGCATGACGGAGACGGCGAAGCTGACCTCTTCGGACGGGACAAACACCGATTTGTTGGGATGGTCGGTGTCGGTTAGCGGCCAGACGATTGTGGCGGGCGCGCCGCAATTTGGGAACATCGTAAATCCGGGTCCGGGAAAGGCATATGTGTTCGTCGAGCCATCGGGCGGCTGGAAGAGCATGACGCAGACGGCAGAGATTACCGGATCGGACTCGGCACAAGGCGATGCATTCGGGTTCTCGGTTTCCATTGACGGAGATGTGGTGCTGACAGCGGCGTATGTCCACAACAAGTTTGTCGGGGAGGGATACATCTTCCAGAAGCCCGCTTCCGGATGGACCAATATGACGCAGACCGCTGTGCTGACCACGGCTGACGCCAGCATCAGCGAGTTCGGTTATGCGGTGGCGATCAGTGGAAATCTCGCGGTAATTGGAGCGCCGGTTCGGGGAGGGCCGCCGAACACGTGGGAGGGCGGACTTTATGTTTTTAAAGAACCTGCAGGGGGATGGCAGAACGCTACCAGCAGTGTGGTACTCATCGGCGCGGACACACATTTCTACGACCAACTGGGATATACGGTAGCCATCAGCGGGCAAACGGTGCTGGGCGGTGCTCCATACCACCCGGCGCCCGGCAATGCTTATCTTTTTGGGTTGCCTTAATAGTCGCGACTTGCTCGGACGCACTAAAACACATTGGGGGTTGATTATGTCGAAACCGAAATCTGTTGTCATCAGAGGTCGCATGCCACTTCGGAATCCTGTGGCGCTTTCCGAGCGGCTTAACCGGAGACTGAATGCTTACGCGCTGGCTGCGGGAGCGGCGGGGGTCGCGGTGCTTGCTTGCGCAGTTCCGGCAGAGGGCGAGCCAGTTTGCAAGGAATTCTCGGCGCAGTTGACGCATACCAACAATTTCCCGCTTTATTTGACTGCGCCGGCAGTCGCGCCATTCAACATTGCGCAAGGAACGAATTCGACCTTCCGGTCATTTACAACCACCGGTCGTGGCACTCTGCAGTGGTGGAATCGCGGGTTCTTCACTCCGAATACGGCTGGGGCGAAGGTGCTGTTGTCCAACGGCCTGCCTGCCAACGTCGCTTCTGGAGCTGAGATTGGGCCGGGCGGCAATTTCGGCAAGGGCAATTCCTACGGCCTGCTGTTTACCTATGGCAAGGGAGAATACACGTATCGTGGCGGCGGTACGAAACTCAATCATCGGGGCAACCTTGATCTCACGCAAAGCGACTATGTCGGCTTTCAATTCTCGGAGTCTGGCGCGACTCATTATGGCTGGGCCAGACTTTCGGTTAGCTTCGAGAGCGGGCGCGGGAAGACTCTGCACACGGTTCTTCACATCACTGGCTTGGGCTACGAGAGTGATGCGAACACGGCGATTGCGGCGGGGAGTTGCTCTGGATCGGAAGTGTCGTCCAGTGCCGGCGGAGTCCCTAGGTCTGTGCAGAAGGGAGCGCCGCTCGGGCTGTTGGCCCTGGGCAGTGGAGGCATTGGCCAGCGGAAGGAATAAGGCCGGCGGGTGCTTTTCGTTCTGCTCCAGCGTCTAACCCCCCGCCCCCTACCGTGGTCTTGAAAACATTGGAGTTAACTAAAGACCTTCGCAAAATCCGGATTGCAAATGAGTTATATCAGAATCCGCTAACGAAGGGACTCGGGGCCCGACTACTTCTTTGTTGATAGCGTTCACGGCTTCGCCCATGATTGCGCGATTTTGATGGCGGGGCAAGGTTGGATGTCACAAGGGGGTTGTGGATTTATGCTGTGTCCGGTCCCTACGTGGGCAGGCCGAGTGGCGGCAATGACCGAACGGTCTTGACTGTCTCCACGCTCACGGTTATCGCTTGTCCGATCAGTCGAAGGATGTATTCTTTGTCGTCGTCGCGGTTTGGGTCGTTCGTGATGCCGCTGCGTTTGTCGGTCGAGACTTGATATTGATCGATTACCCATTCGAGGGCGGAGCGGTTGCCGAGGCGGTAGTCGTAAGTTTCTTTCGGAATGCCACTTAGAGTCAGGAATTGGTTGTAGATGAGCGTCGTCTTGTCTTTGCTCAACTTCATTTTGGTGACGCGGGAGTCGAGTTTTTCTCCTTTCTTTTCTACTTTCCTGAGCTTCTATTCGGGTTGTTGCTCGTATCGGACGTGGATTTCGGCGAGACGCTTGCCGGCTTGGGCCAATGTGCGGAAGAGATCGGCGTCGGATACCACAGGCGCTAAAGCGCGGGAATTTTTCTTGTCTGCTGACGCGGCGCTGAAGCGCCGCTCTTCCACGTCACCGCCCGAGGCCTATGGAACTACCGTGGAAGAGCCGGGCTTCAGCCCCTGTGGTGCTGGCGAACGGGATGCGGGGGAGTTCGCGGCGGAGGTTGGCGGCGTAGCGCTCGCGGTACTCGGGGTGGTGCAGGACGGCGTAGATGTAGTGAAAGATATCCCACTTGGTGATGGAGTTCTTTACCGCGGCGTGGGTCGGCTTGAAGGACAGAGACATTTCTGGTGGGTAAGTTTACCTCGGGAGTGGCCGAGATTGGGATGGCGGGGTTGGTGCTTCACAATGGGCGTCCGAAACTCCGCTTCCTTAGGATTGCCGTGGGGCGGCACGACTAAAGTCGTGCCCTTCCCGATCCTTCTCCGGTTTCGCGTCTGGCCGAGAGCAATAAGAAAACCCTCCCGCGGGGGCGGGAGGGTTGGCCGTTCCTTTTTGATAGCGGCTAGGCGCGGACGACGTTGCCCGCCTGGAAGCCTTTGGGGCCCTTCAGCAGATCGAACTCCACGGTCTCACCCTCGTTGAGCGAGCGGTAGCCGTTCTCCTGGATGGCGGAGAAATGCACGAACACGTCCTCTCCCGTGGAGCGCTGGATGAAACCATATCCTTTCGCCCCGTTGAACCACTTGACTGTTCCCTTCTCTCTCACAGATTACTCCTTTCGCCTGGTCGTCAAGAATGAGCTCCCCGCACCTCACGTTGTTGCCCCGGCGAACCGGAGCGCCCCCTCAAGAAATACGGTGGAACCGGTTGCGGCTTGCGGAATTGCCGAAGAAAATGGCGCGAAGAATTTAGCCCAAAGCAAAAGACTCCCAGCCTTCACACCGCATAAAGACATTGCGGCGCGAACACCCGGAGCCCCAGACCCTCGACGCTGATTTCTACGACTCTACTCAAGACGTCAACCTGTACAAAACCCATCGTCTGGCCTTCGCCAGACAATGAGCAAACGATAATAAGCACAACTAAATCGTTTGACAAGAAGAATTAGAGGGGCGGGACAAAAAATAACCAATGGTCACAATTTGAGGCTTTAACTAAGTGAAAGCAAAGCGGCCTCAAACTTTGGTTACCTGGAAGAAACCGTTAATCGCGAGAGTGCCTTGATAGGATTAGGCGATGCCTGTGCCAGAACAAGTTGCGGCTCCAGCCTCTCCCCCCGAACAGGATGTTTCCACAGCGGAGAAAGAGCGGACTGCCGCCCGTCGGTCGGGGGCCATGGCTTCAACCGTAAGGTACCTGCTGCGCACGGATGTGCACACCTTTGCATTCTCTGTGTCTGCCAACGCGATTCTGTCGTTCTTCCCTTTCGTCGTGCTGCTGATGACCCTCATCCGACGCGTTTTTCACTCGCGGGTGATGTCGGATGTTGTCGTAGAGTTGCTGCGCGACTACCTGCCCGCCGGGCAGGAGTTCATGATTCGCAATCTGAACGCGATGGTGAACAGCCGACAACGGGTACAAGTGGTTTCGCTGATTATTTTGCTGGTGACATCGTCGGGAGTTTTCATGCCGCTGGAAGTTGCGCTGAACCGGATTTGGCGCTTTCCGAATAATCGATCTTATTTCGGCAATCAGCTGATCTCGCTTGGGTTGGCTTTTGGTTGCGGTGTGCTGGCGCTGCTTTCGATTGCGTTGACTGCTGGTAATGTGGCGCTGATGGGATTTCTGCTACGCGGGCACGGCACGGGGTTTATTCGGCTGATGGGATTTGTGGTGATGAAGCTGTTCGCAATTGCCGCCAGCGTCGCAATCTTCTTCCTTATTTATTGGATATTGCCCAACGGCAAAGTTCCGGCACGAGCGGTAATGCCAGCTGCGGTGATTATGGGCCTGCTCTCGGAGGCGTTGAAGTACGGATACATTTTGGCGCTGCCCTGGCTCAATTTTGCGGAAGTCTACGGCCCGTTCGCATTGTCGGTCAGCATGATGTTCTGGGCTTTTCTATCCGGCATGTTATTGCTGGCGGGCGCGAATTTGAGCGCCGAGGAACACGCGCGGAGGAGGGCTGGAGCGAGAACACCTTCGTAACGAGCGAGTGCGGAATCGATGGAACGGCCATAATCCACAGGCGTGGTGTGACGAATGTCACAGAAAGCATTTACGCCACACGATTAAGATAGCTTCGGCTTCCCAAAACCCCTTCGAGCAGACATTTGTTCCCAGGTGATTCGCTATGGCTCGTGGTATGGGCTGGCGTCTGCTCGCCGCTTTTTTGCTGATCCTTGTAGCTTCGATTTCGCGCGGGCAGAACCCGCCCGAAGAGCGCTGGCAGCCTATTGACCTCCCGTCAGTGAGTCCTCCGTATCTGCGATTCACCGGGCCGATTCGGCTTCCGGGTGCGCCCGAACGCTATTCCCCTTCTCCACCGATATTCAACGCGCCGTCGGTAGTCCGATCCGCTGGAATCATCTTTTCTGGCCGAGTCATTTCCGTGGGACGAAGCGGGGCGTTCCTCGCGCAGGACGCAGCCTCGACCGTTATCACCTTCCAGGTTGAACATGCCATTCGTGGAGCAACGACCGGACAGAATCTCACTATCCGCGAATGGGCGGGCCTTTGGGACCGCGGTGAGCGGTATCGAGTCGGCGAGCGCGTGCTGTTGTTTTTGTATCCCGTAAGCAAACTGGGATTCACCAGTCCGGTGGCGGGGCCGATGGGTAGATTCGCGATCGACGGGCAGGACCGGATCGCGATGAACCCCTACAATTCCGCAATTTTTGCCAGAGACCCGCTGATCGGCGGAAGGACTGTTGTTCCGTACATCGAGTTTGCGGGAGCAGTACAGCGTGGCGGCGCGCAAGACTGAGCGGCCATTCAATGACCACTACGGGTACAACATCGTGAGGACACGACAGAGACGCGTGGGGCGTTGCGTGCATGCCTTTGTGCGCGCGTGCGCGGTCACGGCTATCGTCACGTTTATGGCGGGATTAGGTCGTGCGGGTGGCCCTGAATATGTTGCGGGTTCGAGCTACTTCGTCACTTCGACGATGGGGCAGCCGCTTACATGGGCACAAGGGCAGATAAGCTATTACACCGATCAAGGCGATCTCAGCCCGATTCTGCCGAACTCTGCGGCAAACTCCTTCGTCGCGAGCGCATTCCAGCAATGGACCTCGGTCACCACGGCTGCCGTTGTGGCGAACGCCGCTGGTCAGCTCGCCGAGGATGTTAATGGAAGCAATATTCAGGTCAATTCTGAAGGGGTGGTCACCGCGCCCGCGGACATCACTCCCTCCGCCACGTCGACGCCAGTGGGGGTTGTGTACGACTATGACGGGACCGTAACCGACGCGCTGCTGGGCGAGGGCGCGGGCGATCCGTCGCAATGTTTTTGGAATGCCGCTTATGGCGGCGACGATAACTTTGGCACGGGAGCGAATTTTCTGCACGCCCTGGTTGTCATCAATGGCCAGTGCGCTCTGCAGTCCTCGCAACTCACCGATGTGGAATATCGATTAGTGCGTGTGCTCGGCAGTGTGTTGGGCATGGGTTGGTCGCAGTTGAATCTGAACGTGATTACGGGAGATCCTCCGCCGACGCAGGAGGACTACGCCGGATTTCCCGTGATGCACTACATGGATCCGATCAATTGCGTGCCGATCACCGTGTGTTATCCGAACCCTTATCAACTTACCCCGGACGATATGGCCGCGCTTTCACGGTTATATCCGTTGCCCTCGGCGCCCGCCACGACCGCTCGCATTTACGGCTCGGTGTACTTCGAAAACCACATGAATCAAGAAGCCCAACCCATGCAGGGAGTGAATGTGATCGCGCGATGGATCGATCCTTCGACAGGGCTGCCCTCGGATCAGTATTCGGCCTCGTCGGTATCGGGTTTTCTTTTTACGGGCAATGCCGGTAACCCCATAACCGGCTTGGCTGATCCGCTGGGAAATCCCTACAGCGAATTCGGATCGGACGATCAGAACGTGGAAGGATTTTTCGATCTGGGGGAATTGCCGATTCCCAACGGCGCAAGTACGGCGCAATATCAGTTATCGATCGAGGCGGTGAACTCGACTTGGTCGGCGGGAGTTTGCCCATATGATTTTTTTCAAGTAGTGCCTTCGGGAACATTTGCACCGATTGTCGTTACGGTGAGCGCGGGCGGGGAGTTTGAGCAAGATATTTTGATGTCTGCCAGCGCGCAAGCTGCGCCTCCGTGGGCGGCGACGAAGACGTGGAACCAACCTGCGACGGTTCCTCCGCCGGGAGACTGGATCGGCTCGCTTAGCGGCTATGGGGACCAGGATTATTTCCTGATCACGGCGCAGGCGAACCGTACTTTGTCGGTCGCAGTAACGGCGTTGGACGAGACCGGCGCATCGAATGAATCGAAAGCTGCGCCGGTGATTGGAATGTGGACGTTGGGCGATCCGCAAGGTACACCTCCCCCGGTTTTTACTTCGGTGCCATTCAACGCGGCTACGTTTGGTATGAGCCGTCTGGATACGCAGGTGTTGAATTCCGGCAGCTTCATCATCGGAGTCTCCGATTTGCGTGGCGATGGCCGTCCGGATTACTCCTATCATGCGCACGTGCTTTATTCGGATAGCGTGAATCCTGCGCGCGTGCCTGTCAGCGGCGGCCCGATTACTTTGCAGGGCATAGGTTTTTCGCCAAGCCTGACGATTGCCGTCGGTAACGCGACCGTTCCTCTGTTTGCGACCAACACCAGCCAAATTCTGGCGCAGGCTCCAGCGCAGAGCGACGGGCAGGCGACGATTACGGTTACGGATCCCGTGAGCGGCGCATTTTCCATCATGACGGACGCGCTCACCTTCGGCGCGGCTTCCACGGATCAGATTCTGCTTCTGCAGGGGGCAAACCCGCCCACGCCAGTGGGAACCCAGGCGACGAATCCTGTGCTGGCTCGCGTCGTCGCGTCCGATGGCGTCACTGCGGTGAGCGGGGCCACTGTCGGTTGGAGCGCAACGAACCGCGCCACGCTCTCCGCCTGTGGCGGGGCTTCGAGCTGTTCGGCGTTTAGCGATGAGACTGGAATGGTCTCCACCTGGGTGACTCCGGGAGCTACCGGAGTTGCCACTGTCATCGCTACGCTTGCTCCTGGAGTCTACAATCCGTCGCAGTCGGTTGCTGGAACGTTGTTCGCGACGTCATCATCCTTGGATATTGGGGTAACCACATCGTATCTGTACATCGCGCAGGGAGCTACCGTCAGCGTTCCCATCACTGCGCGAGTGGTGAGTCTGGGAGTGCCGCAGAGCGGCAAAACCGTAAATTTCAGTGTCGCGCAGGGGTCGGGATCGCTCAGCGCCAACAGCGCGCTCACGAACAGTGCCGGGTATGCTTCGGTTACGCTTACGCTGACGAACTTCACCAACAATGTGCAACTCACGGCCTGCGTCGCGCCTGGCAACAGCCCTTGCCAAACTGTATATGGGACTGCGGTTGCCCCCACGCTGTTCAATTTGCAGGCGGTGAGCGGAGCCGGGCAAATCGTGGCCGGGGTCCTATTCCAGCCCCTGACCGTTCGCGTTACGGACTCCTCGACCCCGCCGGACCCGATCCTTGGAGCGACTGTCCTGTTTCAGTCAATCGTGATGCGCCCGGCGGGAAATAATCCGATACTGACACAAGGCGATCCTAGCAATACGCAGAACCAGATGCCCGTGTTGCTGAGCACGAGCCAGAGCAGCGTGCAGAGCGATGCCAATGGCTTGGCTAGTATTGTGCCTTCTGTGGGATCGTTTACCGGCTTATTGGAAATTGAGATTCAAGTCTCATCGGGAACTTCCGCTTCGCTGCAGGATTTGATGGAAAGTCTCCCCCAAAGTGATGGGAACACTTCTTCGCCTCCAATCAGAGCTCCTTGGCTGGGAAGTGTTCCCGTCATGGAAAGGCCTATTTCCTGGTCCATTGGTCTACCCACTCGTTGACCGTCTTGTACCAGAGTTGCGAGTTCTGCGGCTTGAGCACCCAGTGGCCCTCGTCGGGGAAGTACAGCATCTTCGATGGCACGCCTTCCATCTGCAGCGTGGTGAAAAGCTGCAGGCCTTCGCTCACGTCGAGGCGGTAGTCGAGCTGCCCGTGGATGACCAGAGTCGGCGTCTTGAAATTTTTCGCGTACTGGTGCGGAGACCACTTCTCATAGCTGGCTCGATTGTCGTAGGGAGTGCCTTTGAACTCCCAGTCGTTGAACCAGAGTTCTTCGGTCGTGCCCCAGGCCGACTCGGCGTTGAACATGCCGTCGTGCGACACCAGGCATTTGAAGCGGTCGGTGTGGCCGAGGATCCAGTTGATGGCGTATCCGCCGTAGCTTGCGCCCAGCGCGCACTCGCGGTTTTTGTCGATGAACGGATAGGTCTTCTCGGCGTAGTCGAGGCCCTTCATCAGGTCTTCAAACGGAGCGCCGCCCCAGTCGCCGTTGATGGCGTCGATGAACTTCTGCCCGTAGCCGGTCGAGCCGTGGAAGTTGATCATGATGACTACGTAGCCGCTGCTCGTCGAAGAAGTTGGTGACGCGAAGAGTTCGGCGTTCCATCGGTAACTCCAGTCGTCTCCCCAGGCGCCCTGCGGCCCGCCATGGATGAGGAACTTCACGGGATATTTCTTTGATGCATCGAAGTTCGGCGGCTTGACCATGAAGCCTTGGACTGAATCGTTATTCGCACCTTTGAAGTAGAAATAATTAAGGGGAGACATTGTGATTCCTGCAAGTAACTTTCCGTTCACATGAGTGAGTTGCTCGCCCACCTTCGGCCACTGCTCCTGCTTCGTAGAGCGGACGTAGATCTCCGTAGGCGCATTGATCTTCATACGAGTGAAAACGATATGCTGCCCATCTGGCGTTGGCGCGAGGTCGTCGTCGTAGCCCGCCTCGGGTGGTTCTTCCGCCATCTTCATTTGGCCTGCAGGTTTGCTTGAAATGACGCCTACTATCATCCCGGAGGTGCACGTAAATCCGCAGGCGGGAATCAGCGGAGGGATAGACGGATCCAGGCCAACATCCACTTTTTCGATTGTCGCCGTTCCCCGACTTTCGACCGAAAAGAAAATCGCGCGAGAATCGACCGCCCATGCGAACGTCCCGACCCACGTGACGAACTTCTCTGTGAGGTCGGACTTTTCCCCCGTCTTGCGGTCGTACAGCATCAGCCGAAATCGGTCGCTCTCGTATCCCGGACGCTGCTGGGCGCGGTAGGCGATGTAGCGTCCATCGGGCGAATAGAGCGGCGTCGAGTCGCTGGCGGGATTATCGGCGGTGATGTTCTTGGCCGGGCCTCCGCTGACCGGGACGATCCAGAGATCGTTGTTGGTGGAAGCGGCCGGATTCTTGTCGTGATTCGAGGCGTAGCAAATCTCCTGGCCGTCGGGCGAAAAGGCATAGTCGTCCTGCCCTCCGAGCGAGAACACGGGAGCATCGTAGTCGCCGGGCGTGAGATCAATCGGGAGAGCCCCGACTCCGGTGGAGAATTGGGATCGGGTTACAAAAATGTGAGTCCGCTTGCCCTCCTTGTAAGCGTTCCAGTGCCGATAAAGCAGGTGAGTGAATATCTGCGCTTTGACTTTCGACTGCTCCGTTTCTTTCAACTTCTTCGCATTGCAAGATGTCTCTGCCGCTGGCTCACCGTCGCACACGGGATACACGTCCGAAGTAAAGAGAATGTTCTTCCCATCCGGCGACCAGAGCTCCCCGCTAGCCTCCGTCGCAATCTCAGTAAGCCTGTAAATTGTGGTTGCGTTTCCGGCCGCGCCATCAAAATCCGCGATCCATACTTGCGAGCCACTTTCCTTGGTCGAAATAAACGCGAACCGCTTCCCATCCGGCGCCCAGCGGGGGCGGTCGGCGTCCTGACCGGCGATGAGGATTCGCTCGGCGGGGGCGGACGAGGCGTCCGCCGCTCCACGAGTTAGGGGTACGATCCACACATGCGGCGTCTTCGTGTTCGCCGCAAGATCGACATCGACTACGCTGAAGATCACCCACTTGCCGTCGGGCGAAACTTGCGGATCGCCCACGCGCTTCAGCTTCATCATGTCTTCGAAGGTGAAGGGATGCTTGGCCTGGCCGAATGTGGAGAGTGTGAAAGCTATCAGGGCAAGAGAAGCTAGAAAAAGACGGCGCATGGGACCTCCTCGGCAAACCGATGAGTTTAGCAGGTTTGATGGGGGTAGGGTCGTCGACTGCCCTCTGGGATGGATCGCCGGTCCCCGGAACCAGCCCAAACAACCGCAGCGCTTGAAGGCGCAATGTAATGAACCCACGCTTCCGGCATGCCCGAAGGCGTACCCTGATACGAGTCTTACTCGACGCGGGTCTTATTGCCAGGGATGGACGAGGCGCACGCCGCAGCCTTCGAAATCGGCGGTGTTGCGTGTGGCCAGCATGGCTCGCCGAGAGCTGGCGATGGCGGCGATCTGCGCGTCTAACTCTGCGATCGGGCGGCCTTGGGAGC
>JBEKBW010000089.1:0-19468 GCA_050015215.1 Candidatus Sulfotelmatobacter sp. | reverse complement strand
AGGCCTCCGACGCGGTCCGTGCTCAGGCCGGCAACGTCTCCAAGAACGTTCTCGCCAGCGAACAATGTAAAGGGGCGACCGGATTGCAAAGTAATAATGCTGCTGAATTCGAAGTTCCGGGCAAAAGTGTCATGGGGCGCATCCGCGGTAAAGTTCACCACTACGTGATGGCGAACGTCCTGATTGGAGTTGCCCCGCTCCGAGGCATAGTCAAACTGGTTCGGCGGCAGATTGATGAAGGTAGTGAAATTGCCGTTGTCGATGGTGTGAGAATACGTGTAGTTGGCAGTGAGGTTGAGCAACTTGCCGAGGCGCTCGACCGCTGTAAGTGTCAGGCCATTGTAGGCAGCATTGACTACGTCGTTGTTGTAATCTAAAAGGCCGCCGCTCAACGTAGGAGGCGTACCCGCCGAGGGCACCCCGAACTCCAATCCGCTGGGGTTGACGGGAAGCTTAGGATTGGGCGGAGCAAATGCCGGGGGAATGGGGCTTGCGGGTCCGAGCCAATCGAAGAAGGGGCCCAGGCCCAACGGTCCAAGAATCGGTGTTCCGCTGCACGGAGTAAGCGAGCCAGTCGGATCGAGCAATCCCTGGGCGTAGTAAGGATTCGATCCCTTGGCCGTGCCATAAGGGCAGGGAACATTAATGTTATTGCCGCGAACAAGTTTGTGCGCAGCCACGAAGAGATATCCCACCTGAAGCGAGAATCCTCGCCCGAACTGGCGATCGATCTCCAGGCTGGCCTGTTCAGCATAGGGAAGCCGGGCGTTGCGCTGGATACCACCGGCGCCAACGCCACATGCCCCGCTCAGCGCGCCGGTTACAGAGTTGGCGGTGCAAGGTCCGGTCAAAGTAACTTGAGGATAAGCCGTTGGACCATCGCCGAGGATGCTGAGAGCCTGAAGAGCCGCAACGCTTATAGTGCCGCCGGGAGCGGTGTTGCAAACCGTGGCCGGTATGCCGAGGACTACGCAGGGAAGGGAAGGCGTGCCCGGATATCCCGGATCTGCGGATAGCTGCCAGCCCCCGCTCGCGGCGTTGTTTTGGATCATCGGCACCACCACGCCTTGCGAAAATCCATTTGCGGCGCAACTGGGATCCGCACTCGGCGGATTGCAGAAATATCCAGGAAGCGCCTTCTGGTTTCCCGTGGTGAAGAAGAACGTGAGGTTATTGCGATCGAAAAATATGCCGGAGCCAGCGCGAACGACAGTCTTATCATCGGGAGAATAGGCGAAGCCCACTCGCGGTTGGAAAGCGCGGTAGTCCTGGTTTATAGTGCTCCCCAGACCGGTTTCGACATCCCAGCGCAGGCCGTAATTCAACGTCAGGTGGGGATTTACTCGCCACTGATCCTGGGCAAAGACTCCCCAGTAGCCGTGATTCAAAGCGTAAGCGTAGTTGGAGTACTGGTTGGTCGGAAATGCATTCGGCCAGCCGCTGCCGAAGCCTCCGCCGGTTGCCGGCAAGGGCTGGTAGCCATTCACAAAACCGGTTCGCGGAACTGCGTCTCCCCAGTACAAAAACGCTACGCCGTCCGCAGCGGGCGGGAGCGGGCAGTTCGCGGCCCCAGGGACGGTTCCATAAGTGCCCGTGGTCAGGAGGCTGATAGCGTTAGCGAACGCGTACATGCAATCGAGATTGGGAAGCAACACCCGCTCGGGCGTGAATCCGGGATAGTTGTTGTAACTCCAGACATAATTGCCGTCGAAGCCAAACTTGGCGACGTGATTTCCTTTAACCCAAGCGACCGAATCAGAGCCTTGCACGCGGCTCTCGTAGATCGCGTCGTAGGTGCCGAAGTTATGTCCGAATTCCAAATCATTTACCACGCTTAGGTCGGGTTCGCCGGTGGCTCCGGGAAAGTTGTAGTGCCGCCGTGAATATTGGCCCAGGACCGTGTTGACCAGGTTAGGTTTCAGCACCGAGTTGAGTGTGCCGACGAGAGACTGATCGCGAATGAAGAGATTGCGCGCGCCGCTGGGAGAGCCGATTCCGCCGCCATCTTCCGTGTTGCCGATCAGTTCACCCAAGTCACGGGCGTCTTCGACGACATAGCGGAGAGCTACGCGGTTGTTGGTGTTGATTTGGTGATCGAGTTTGGCAAAGCCGTAGTCGTTATCGACCGTCTTCAGAACTCCTTTGAGATAGGAGAACGGCGAGCCAGTGCATTGGGCGGGAGGAAGACTGCAGCCCTCCGGAGATAATCCCAGATAAGACTTGGCTTGGTCGATGTTGGCAATATTGGCGTAGAGATCAGGAGCATACGTGGGAGACTGTGCGCTCCTCCGGCCCTCGTAGTTCACGAAGAAGAATGTCCGGTCCTTGCGGATGGGGCCTCCGAGAGTGCCACCATATTGATTTTGCCGCAGAGCATAGGGCAAAGGCGCCGGTTGCAGAAGCGAGCGCGCATCGGTGGCGCTGTTCTGCAAATAGTCGTAAACCGAACCATGGAAATCATTCGTTCCGGATTTGGTGACGATATTAACGATGCCACCGAGGGCTCGGCCATACTCGGCGCCAAAGCTATTGTTCACCACGCGAAATTCCTGCACGGAATCTTGCGGTGGCGTCGCGCGCTGCACGCCGCTGACGGAGTTAACGAAGTCAGCGCCATCCACGGTGATCTCATTGCTAAACGAGCGCATGCCGCCAAAGGAGATTTGTGTTACCTCAAATTCGGTAAACGTGCTTCCCAATGCGGTACGGCTCTTGGCAACGCTCGGCGTGAGGAGCGCGAAGTCGGTAAAGAGGCGGCCGCTGATGGGCAAGTCTTGGATTTGTTGAGTCTGAATCACCTGGCTGATCTCGGTTCGTGTCGCCTCCACGATCGGAGCTTCGGTGGTCACGGTAACCGACTCAGAGACCGCCGCCAGCTTTAGAGTCACATTGACAGTGGCGGTTTGACCGACGGACAGTTCCATGCCGGTTCGTGTATATTTCCCGAAGCCGGCGTAGGTTACCGTGAGTTCGTAACGACCCGGCGGCAAACTGGGCACCGCGTAAAACCCGGCCCCGTCCGATGCGGCTGAGAAGGTCTGGTTAGTATCGAGCGAGCGGACTGTAATCGTGGCGTTGGCGACTGTGCGTCCGCCCGCATCTGTCACGGTTCCATTCAGCAAGGCATAGCTCACCGTTGCCTGGGCCGAGGTTAACTGAACTGACGCCACAGCCACGAACAGCGTACACAAGCAGGCAGACAGCCAACGTGGTTTCATGAGATCTCCTGTGCTTCGAACGAACTTATGTTCGATCATGCGAAACTCTGTTACCTTTTCCGCGGCCGTTTTTCCTCAAGCACTGTGGGCCACCGGAACCGAGCGGCCCCACACTTCCTGCGCCGTATCAGCCACCAGGCGCAGCTTGGCTTCCTGGTCGGCTGCCGTCACTGCATTACCTTCCATGGTGGAGGCGAAACCGCACTGCGGGCTGAGAGCGAGCCGCTCCAGTTCGACAAACGCAGAGGCGGCTTCAATCCGCCGCTTCAGTTCGTCCTTGCTTTCCAGGTCGGGCTTCTTCGAACTTACAAGGCCGAGCACAACGGTGCGATCTGCCGGAACTTGCCGCAGCGGCTCGAAACCGCCGGAGCGCTCGTCGTCATACTCCAGCAAGAATCTGTGGAACTTCGTGTTGCGAAAAATTTTTGTGATCGGGCCGTAGTCTCCGGTGGCATAAAACTTGCTCTGATTGTTTCCCCGGCAAAGGTGCAGGCCGAAAGTGATTCCGGCGTGATCGCCGATTACGGCATTGTCCATTTCGATGGACAAATCCAGCAGTCGGTCGGGGTCGTTGCCGCGCTGGCGATAACCCTCCCGCAGATCGGGATCCAGTAGAGCGGTGTATTGTGGCGAGTCGATTTGAATGTAAGTGCAACCGAGGCGAATCAACTCGCTTACTTCGTCGCGCAGAATGTCGACGAGATCGGCGAGGTAGGCGTCGACGGTCGCATAAGCGCCGGTTGACTTGCTCTTGTCGTAGTAGGCCGCGGCCTGCTGAGCGCTGATCATGGTGGTCTTGGCTGGATGTTTGGTGCGCGCACGGACGTAAGTGAACTCCTCGGCGCATAGAGGCCGCTTGCGGCGTAGCTTGGAAACGACCACTGGGCGCGGCAAAACCAATTGTTCGCCTTTTTCGTCACGGAAAGGAATGGCCCAGCCACCATACTTGTCAAAGCCTTCGACGGCATCGATCAGGTGTCCGTAAAAAGCGTAGCGACGCACTTCACCGTCGGTGATTACCTCCATGCCGGCGCGAATCTGCAGGTCGATACATTCATCGACTGCCCGGTCTTCTATTAGCTTGAATGCGGCGTCCGTGAGATTTCCGGCGGCGAAGCGATCCCGAGCGTCCTTAAGGTAGGCGGGACGCAAAAGACTTCCAACTACATCACTGTGGTACATGACGACCTCCACGAACGGATGATCGATGCAACTTTGTTCGATGGCCTAACATCGCGCCGCGGTCCACGAAGCAACGAAGCGGCATCACTCTAATCCACTCCTAAGCAGACTTACAAGATGGTATGTTGCTTGATATTTGGTTACTTTTCCGTACCCACCTTCGGTTACTCTGAAGTGCCCTTTTTGAAGCGGCTTTTGTCCGGAGTATGATGGCGCTCCGACCGTCAGCTGCGAAGCGAGAGACGACAATGAATCACAAAATCAAAGCTACCGTCGTGGGAAGTTATCCGGTGCCTTCGTGGCTGGTCGGTAATACATCGCGGCTCGTTCTTCGAGATGCGGTGATGGCGGTTCTGAAAGTGCAGGAGCTTGCTGACCTCGACCTGGTGACCGACGGCGAACTCATGCGCTTCGATCCCAGCCATCCGGAAACTAACGGGATGGTGGACTATTTCGTCGCCCAGATGGAAGGAATCCGCAGCCATTTTGCCCTTTCGGATTTCGACCGCTTTCGCGCCGATCGTGCATCGGCAACTCGTTTGCTGACCGCCGGCATGGTGATCGGAAAAATTGGCGAGGGCACGCTGAATCTGCCACGAGACTACGAGATCGTAGCGCCACTCACGAAAACGCCGCTGAAGTTTACCTGCACCGGGCCTCACATGCTGTCACGCATGGTCACGAACTGCTATTACAAAGACATTGCCGAGTTGGCTATGGATCTGGCGGCGGTGTTGCGCCGGCAACTGGAATCCATTGAGGCCGACGTAGTACAGCTGGATGAAGCTTGCATCGCCGGCTACCCGCAAGATTCGCTCTGGGCCGCGGAGGCGATCAACAACGTTCTCGACGGTATTTTGAACGAGCGCGCCGTGCACATCTGTTTCGGCAACTACGGCGGACAGCCGGTGCTCCGCGGCTTCTGGCGCGATCTGATTCCCTTTCTCAATTCGCTGCATGCCGACCACCTCGTGCTCGAATTTGCGCGTCGCGGCTATGACGAGCTTGCGGTCTTCGCCGATCTGAATCCGAAGATCGCACTGGGTATTGGCCTGATCGATATCAAAGACAATGAAGTGGAATCGCCCGAGCTTGTGGCCTCGCGCATCGAGCGCGTGGCGAAGACGTTGGGGGCGGTGCGTTTGCGGTATGTGCATCCCGACTGCGGATTTTGGATGCTGCAGCGCAGTGTGGCGGATCGCAAGATGCGCGCGCTGGTCGAGGGCAGGAATCTGTTTGAGGGCAGGGCGTAGTAACCAGTACGGTTTCGGAAGGTAGTTGAATCTAGAACTCGGAAATAAGATGCCAGGACCAGTGACGACCTCATTCATTGGTGAAGACGAAAAGGCACAGGTTCGCGCCGTGGTGTTCGGTCATCTTGCAGGAGTCGTTCTGGCGCCCACGGTGAAAGCCATGTGGGATCGGCGCGTATTCGATCTCTTCGGGTCCAGCGGCGAATGGGTGGAGTTCAACCGGGTCGCGCAAGAGACTCGCGCCAATCGCGGATACCTGCGAGTCGCGCTGCGCCTGTTGGCGGCGTGCGGCTGGCTAAGACAGCAAGTTCTAGGCGGACGCGACCCGCGTTACGCACTGACCGACGAGGGAGAAATCGCGGTGGGCACGGCGCCACTTTTGTACGGCGAGGTGCTCTCGTTTGTTGCCAAGGCGGTTTTTCTGGAGGATTTTCTGTTCGGACGATCCGACCGTCCGGTGCTTCCGTCCCTCCAGGAACTGGTTCGCCGGTCGAAAGAACGATGGGGTTTGCAACCTGATGTGGACCCCGTCATCGGCTTGGTGAGGAATCAAATTCGCGAACATCTTGATGGCATGCTCGTTGGACCTGCTATGGTCGCTTTGGCACGGGCGGGGATCCTGGCGCAACTCGAGCAACCGGTTGATCTCAATGCCATTTCGGCGAATCGGGCCAGCCTCACCTGCCTTCTCGACTTACTCACATCTCAGGGTTGGGTGGTGCGAGACAAGAATCTGGTGAGCCTGACCGCGTGCGGCCGTTACGCGGCCAAGATTGCGACATCCTACGGCGTGACCGTTTCATACCTCCCGCTCTTCGACAACGTGAGCACTCTGTTGTTCGGCAACGCCCGTATTCCGCGAATCGACGAGAGTGGCGTGGAACTGTTAGTCAACCGCGGCATGAATGTCTGGGGCAGCGGGGGCGCGCACCGTACGTATTTTAAGAAAGTGGATGAGATCGTTGTCGAGATTTTCAACCGGCCACTGCATCTTCAGCCTCGAGGCATTTGCGATATGGGCTGTGGCGACGGAAGTTTTCTCGTGCATTTGTACGACACGGTGAAAGTCAAGACCGAGCGCGGCAAGGTGCTCGACAAGTATCCCTTAATCATTGTTGGCGCTGATTTTAATAAGGTCGCACGCCGCGTTACCAAGCAGACTCTGCGGAAAGCCGGCATCCCCACCGCTCACGTGATTCCGGGTGACATCAACCGCCCGGCGCAGTTGGCGAGCGATCTGGAGGAGTTGAACCTGGACGTGCACGATCTGCTTCACGTGCGTTCTTTCCTCGACCACAACCGGCCGTACATTCCGCCGGCGAATTACATCGCCGGCACACGCGTTGGGAAATCCACCGGGGCCTTCGCGCACCTCGGCCAGGAGATTCCCTGTGACGAACTGGAGGAAAATCTGACTCGCCACTTGCGGCGCTGGGCGCCCTATGTGGGACGATTCGGCTTGCTGGCACTGGAGCTGCACACTTTGCCTCCGGAGGTCACGGCTGCGAATTTATCCAGGACACCGGCGGTGGCCTATGACGGGACCCACGGGTTCTCCGATCAATATTTGGTGGAGTTGGGAGTTTTTCTGGGCGCCGCCAAAGAAGCGGGATTGAAGGCCGATCCCCGATTCCAGGCGAAATTTCCGGCATCGGAATTGGCTACGGTAAGCATCAACTTCTTCACTACTGCGGGCGATCCATACGATGCCGGTTTGTGACTAACACGCAAGAGATATTTACTTCGCAGGTGTCGGTTTCTTTATCTCGCCAGGCTTCGCCTCGTCCATGCTCTGGTGGGCGCGAAAGATAACGTAGGAGCGAACGTCATCGGCATCTCGTTGGGACACTTCCTTACCGAACGCCACCATCCCCATGGATTGGTATGCGCCTCCTCGAACAATTTTGAACCAGAGATTCTCTTCGAGGGCTGTGGAGTAGCGAAGATCCGGCAGTAGTCCACCGCTGACGGCGACATCTCCATGGCATCCGCAACAAAAACGCTGGTAGACGGCTTCTCCGTGCTGAATCGCAGACGTGCTCGCGGTTGAGGGCGGCGGATTCAAAGCGCGTTCTTCGAATGGCGGCAACGGAGGAAGACTCGCCTTGCCATTCAGTTTGAAGGCCAACACCCTGCTGACATTGCGCACGCGTCCTGACTTGAAAGAGACCTCACCCGTAACCAGCGGGAAGACTCCTCCCCAGCCCGCTAGCACCGCGACGTACTGCTGGCCGTTCACGGTGTAAGTTACGGGACCGGCCATCACACCGGTTTGCGCGTCAAACGACCAAACCTTTTCGCCAGTATCGGCACGATAAGCTTCAAAGCGTCCCCCGGCCGTGCCTTCGAAAATCAAATTTCCGGCGGTGGCCAACGTTCCACCATTCCACGGTCCCGGCCGGTCGATTGCCCACGCCTGCTTTTGCTGCACCGGATCCCAAGCGAGCAATTTCCCTTTCACGTTGTCGAGAATTGATTTCTTGATCTTGGCATCCTGCGGCATTCCCGCGGCAACCATATCGATGCCGAAATTCAACGCCAAATTCTTGAACTCGAAATCCTTCGGCGATTTGAAATTGAATCCGACTTCATTGATTGGAATGTAGGTCAATCCAGTGAACGGACTGTACGACATCGGTTGCCAATTGTGCGCTCCCAGAGGCCCGGGAACGATCGGTGGCGAATCAACGCTGGGATATCGAGCTGTGGCACTTTCGATTGGACGCCCGGTTTTCATGTCGACGCCGGTGGCCCAGTTGATAAAGGTATAGGGCTTCGCCGAGATCAGTGCACCGTTCTGCCGGTCGATCACATAGAAGAAGCCATTTTTCGGAGCGTGCAGCAGCACTTTCCGTTGCTTACCTTCTAACAGGATGTCGGCCAGAATCATCTGCTGTGCGGAGTCGAAGTCCCAGTCGTCGGCTGCATTTTCCTGATAATGCCAGACGTACTCGCCAGTGTCGGGTTTGAGAGCAACGATGGAGCAAGTGAAAAGATTATCGCCGCCCTTCGGACTGCGATATTTTTCGTTCCATGGCCCGCCGTTGCCCACGCCGATGTATAGAAGATCAAGCTCGGGATCGTAGACAATGGCGTCCCAGACCGTGCCTCCGCCGCCGATCTTCCACCATTCGCCAGTCCAAGTTTTGGCGGCCTTAGCCAGGATTGGCTGCTCGAACGGCTTTGAGGGATCTCCGGGCACGGTGTAAAAGCGCCACACGAGTTGGCCCGTCTGCGCGTCGTAAGCCGAAACGTAGCCGCGCACTCCAAACTCAGCGCCGCCGTTTCCGATAATCACTTTGCCCTTCACGATGCGCGGCGCGCCTGTGATGGTGTAGCGCCAGTGTGGGTCGATGGTGAGGCGTGACCAAACCGGTTTGCCGGTCGCAGCATCGAGCGAGATCAATCGACCATCGAGACTCCCGATATAAACCTTCCCTTGCCAAACTGCGACGCCGCGATTCACTACATCGCAGCATGCGTTTGCGCCCCACTGCGGAGGCACTTCCGGATCATAGGACCAGAGCGGCGCGCCCGTGGCTGCGTTCACGGCAAACACTTTACTCCAGGCGCTTGAGAAGTACATCACGCCGTTGACTACGATGGGAGTCGCTTCTTGCCCACGGTGCGTATCGAGATCGACATACCACGCCAGGCCCAGACGGCCCGCGTTCGAATCGTTGATAGTCTGCAGCGGGCTGAAGCGTTGCTCGCTATATGTGCGGCCATAGGTCAGCCAGTTTCCCGGCTCGCTCTCAGCGTTCACGATCCGAGCATCGCTCACGTTCGCTTTAACAGAAGCCTGAGACTTTGTTTCTTTTGCAGTGGAAGGGTTATATTCCTGGAAGATCAGAACTGCGAAACCCACTGCGACAATTCCAAGGTTAGGCGTGCGCATGATTCTCAGCCGTTCTTATTCCAAGCCAGAAGAATCTTTGAACTCGATCATAACGATGCTGATTTCCGATGGTCCCAGGTTTTCCACCGTATGCGGCGGCAACGGTGGCACGCGCTGGGCACATGGGGGCTTGGGAGGATCTCCAGCGTGGCGGCTGTCGAACAGAATCTCGCCTTTCTCATTCCTCCGGATAAAGTGGCTCCAGCTCTGCAAGTAAGCCACGCCGCCCCATCGATGACAGTGCAACGGAACTACATCTCCCGGCGCAATGCGGGTATGAAGAACGCGTACCTGTTCGTCTTCCAGCAAGAGTTGATGGTGCGCTGGCGCAGCGGCGAGCGCATCAAGCGAGTCTGGCCACGGCCAGAGCTTCGAGTTTCCACGAACTGGGTCTTGGCTCACGCGATTCCGAGAATGTTCTAGAGCTGGGCGCAGACTGATTTGCTTTCGGTGTACAGTTCCAGGGCCGCATGGCCCATTTCGCGCCCCCATCCCGACTGTTTGTAGCCACCGAAAGGTAAAGCCGGGTCAAAGACGTTATAGCAGTTGATCCACACCGTGCCGGCGCGAAGCTTGGCCGCCATGCGGTGCGCTTTGCTGATGTCGCGGGTCCAGACCGCGGACGCCAGCCCATAGATCGTGTCATTGGCGAAAGCGACGACTTCTTCCGGCTCGCTGAAGGGAATCGCGGTGACGACGGGGCCAAAGATTTCTTCTCGAACCACTTTCATGTGCGGCTTCACGTCGACCAGAATCGTCGGTTCGACGAAGTATCCCGTATCGCCAATGCGGTGCCCACCTACCACCGTCCTGGCACCCTCTTTCGTGCCGGAGTCGAGATAGCCGCAAACCCGATTGAGTTGCTCTTTCGAAACCAGCGGTCCCAGGTTCATGGACTCATTCATGCCGGGACCGACCCGAAATTTCCTGGTCTCGCCGGCAACTCCATCAATGACTTTGTCGAAGATGCTTTTGTGCACGAAGAGTCGCGAGCCGGCGGTACAGATTTGTCCTTGATTGAAGAATATGGCGCTGGCGCTCCCGGGAATTGCGGCGTTCAAGTCGGCGTCGGCAAAAATCACGTTGGGGGATTTGCCGCCGAGTTCGAGAGAGACCTTTTTTAGGTTTCCCGTAGCGGCATTTGCAATAAGTCTGCCGACCTCGGTTGAACCGGTGAAGGCGATCTTGTCCACGTCGGGATGCGCAGCCAGTGCGGCTCCGGCGGTTTCGCCGAAGCCGGCCACTATATTCACCACTCCATCCGGAAAGCCCGCCTCCTGAATCAGTTCACCCAGCCGCAGTGCAGTCAGCGGAGTTTGCTCGGCGGGCTTGAGTATGCACGTACACCCCACGGCGAGCGCGGGCGCAAGCTTCCACGCCGCCATGATAAGTGGAAAATTCCATGGAATGATTTGCCCAACAACCCCAACCGGTTCGCGTAGAGTGTAAGCGAAATACTTGGCATGGGGCGCAGAAAGCGGAATGGTTGTGCCCTCAACCTTCGTGGCCCAACCTGCCATGTAACGAAATGCGTTCACTACCGACGGAATGTCGACGATGCGCGAGAAAAAGATCGGCTTACCGTTGTCCAAGGTCTCAAGTTCGGCCAACTCTTCATGGTGCTGCTCAATCAGATCGGAGAGCTTCCACAGAAGACGTCCGCGCTCGGCCGGAGGCATGTCCGGCCACGGCCCGCTTTCGAAGGCCTTACGCGCCGCGGTCACGGCCAGGCTAATATCCTCACGATCGCCCTCCGCCACCCGCGCTAAGACCTCACCTGTGGCGGGGTTGTAGGTCGCGAAAGTCTTACCCGACTGGGCTTCGACCCATTCGCCGCCAATCAGTAGCCTTCTGGGCTGGCTCACGAACTCTTGCACAGACTTGTGAAGCTGAACGGAGGCAGTTGTGGTGGCCATGAATCTCCCTATTTGTCTATTGCGATTCTAGGCACACGCAGCGCAATTGCAAGTGGGAACCTCGGCGTAACCTGGTCTCCAGCACGAGACTGGGCAAGCAGTGGTTTGGTCGTTGTCGGCCTCGGCTATGGCGAAGAATTGCTCAAGGGGGCGGTTCCTTTTATTACATCCTGAATCGTGATTCCGTTATGTTCCAAAGTGCTGGCGGTTGCACGATCCAGTTCAACCTTGGCCTTTTCGTAGACTGTCATGGCCGTGACCAAGTCCAATTCGGCGAGGGAGAGATCGCGCTGCGCAGTCATGGTTTGAAAAGTCGAGCCGGATCCGAGCGCTTGCTCTTTCTGCGTAATCTCGAAGGTGCGTTGTGCGAGGTCCCGAGCTTTTTGAGCTGCTGCCACGCGGGCGGCTGTTTGTTCGAGAGCATACCTGGCATTGCGAACTTCGATCCTGATCTGATTCCGCAGTTCTTCGCGACGAAGCTGGGCTTGCCGGTATTCAAGCTCGGAACGGTATTGATCTGCCTTTGCGACGCGATTTCGGATGGGGATGTTCAGATTGAAACCGATGTAATAGTCCGGAGCGGTATTGTTGAAGGCGTTCTGCAAGGCTCCGCCATAATCGGTGGGAACGGCAGAGCTGTTCGGTTCGTTGGGGATGTTGTAAGCCGGGTTCAGGGGCCCGGCCAATCCCGAACCACCGTAAAATCCCACCAGGGCCAGAGAGGGCAATAGCGCGTTTTTCGCTGCCTGACGCGTGATTTGGCGGTTGGCCAGGTCAATATCGGACTCCGCAAGTTCGGAACGATCACGCAGGGCCTGCGCAATTAAATCCTGGACCGGCTGGCTGGCGTCGGCTTGGTATGACTCCAGGCGATCGGTGGGAACGACGGACATTGCCTCGAGCCCCGGATCATCCAGGCTTCTGGTCACCGCGTTCTTTATCAGAAGTGCTTGCAACTGCAAACTAGTTCGCGCCACTGTCAGATCCTGATCGCGTTTCGAAAGTTCGGCCTCTGCGCGCAGTACGTCCATTTCTGGAATGCTTTCCAATTGAAATTGCTTCTTCGCGTTTTCCAGTGACTGTTGTGCGAAATCCAGCGACCGTTCGTTGACTTCCTCGTTCTCGTAAGCATTTACGAGATCCCAGTAGATATCCGCAACCTGGGTCACGGTAGCGATGATCTGGTTTTTGAACGCAGCGTCAGAAATCTTCTTATTATTTCTTGCAATGTGAAGATAGCGGAGATTGGGCCCGAATCCGAATCCGGCGAGCAATTCCTGTTGAAAGGAAAACCTGAACATCGAGTTGAGCGCCGGAGAAAGATTAAAGAACGGACTATTGGTGGTTTGCCGGTTGTTATTGAACGCAACCGAAATGGTGGTGCCGCTCGAAAAAGCCTGCGAGTATCCGAAATTGGCCGTCCCAGTGTTGAGTTGCAATAGAGGTACGCCATACACAGTCAGATTAGCCAGAGGCGAAGTTTGATGTTCCGCGCCGACAGTTCCGACGATGGCAGGATCGTACGAAGCCACTGCGGTGCCAGTGCCCAGCGTCGACTGCACCAGCCCGGATGCGCCAGCGCCAGCGCCACCCGCGCCGCCGGTCGTGCCTCCGGCGCCGGCTCCGGGTGCGCCAGTTCCGAAGCCGCCGACTCCGCCGCCCGGCGTGCCTTGCACCACCCCGGCATTCACGCCACGGAATGCCCCGCCAGCTTGAGTACGCAGAACATCTGTATCCGCGATTGGCAGGTTATAGCGCGCGATCGCAATATCAAGATTGTCCTCCAAGGCCAGGCGGATTGCATCTTTGAGCGAAAGATACAGCTTGCCGTCCCGGATTAGCTGATTTAGGAGTGGAGAGTTCGCGAGCTGCGGCTCGGGGACTTGGCTTGGCTCGTACGCATTGAGGGGGTTGTGCGATTTGGGCATTTCGAAAGACACGGCTGCGCTGTTCTGCGCTGTAGCTGCCGAGACGGCTGCCATGTTGAAAACAGCGGCGGTGACACCCATCTCGAGTGCCAGCGTAATGATCGCAATTGCAGTGACCCCCGAAACCTTCTCTAGTTGGCGAGAGAGATAGCGAATGCCTTGAAGAAGTCTCTTCATAAGTGAGCATCGGCCATTAACTTCTTCAACTCGGCCTCAGCAACGACTTTGCCATCGAACAGATGAACCTCGCGTTGCGCGTGCTTCGCGAAGCGCGGATCATGAGTTACCATGCAGATGGTTGCGCCCTCGCCGTGCAGGTTTTGCAGCAGTTCCATCACCGCTTCGCCGTTCCGCGAATCCAGATTTCCCGTGGGCTCATCGGCCAGCAGAATAGAAGGACGCCCGGCGAGTGCGCGCGCAACGGCAACCCGCTGTTGCTGACCGCCGGAGAGTTGTGACGGATAATGACGCACACGGTGTGCCATTCCCACACGCTCCAGGGACTCCATCACGCGCTGCTTGCGGTCGGCCGATGGCATCTTCTGCCGGTAGGTCAAAGGCAGTTCGACATTTTCGTAGACAGTGAGATCGCCAATCAGATTGAAGCTTTGAAAAATGAATCCAATCTCCTGATTGCGAATGCGCGAGCGGGCTGTGAAATCCAGGTTCTCGACGGGGTGCCCATTCAATTGATATTTTCCCGAGGTCGGCGTATCGAGCAAACCGATGATCGACAGCAGCGTGGATTTGCCGCAGCCGGAGGGCCCTGACATCGCCAAGTACTCGCCTTTGCATATTGTGAGATGGATTCCGGAGAGCGCGTGGGTTTCAATCTCGTCGGTGTAAAAGACTTTGGTAAGGCCTTCAATCTCAATTAGGGGTTGCCCTGCGTCGGTCATAAAGTTTTACCTCGTCTGCAGATTATTCAGGTTTGTTGCTCAATCCGGATTAATTCAGCCGGATGCGGTCAGCGTTGTCGTTGCGCGACATGTCGGAGAGGATCACCGTGTCGCCTTCATGGAGGCCCTCAAGCACCTGGATCGAGTTCACTGAAGCACGCCCGACTTTCACAGGGACGCGCACCGCCCCTTTACCGTCCTGATCAAGCTTGAATAAGCTGATCGTGCTGTTCTCTTGGCCAAAGGCGGGGCGGCCGACGAAAAGAACATTGTCCAGTCGCTCCAGATCAATCGTTCCATCGACGCTCAAATCCGGACGGGCTCCCTTTGGCAAATCGCCGGTGAGCTTCACATCTACGGTTACTGTTCCGTTCTGTACCGCCGGATCGACACGCATCACCGTACCGCCGACAGTTCCGTTGTGCGTGTCCACCACGGCGGGCTGACCGATCTGCACATCGCGCGCCTGGGTTTCAGCTATCTTCAACTCTGCAATCAGATGATCCGGCTGAACGACTTTCGCCAGCATCGTGCCCGGAAGCACATGCTGGCCAACCTGCAAAGGCAAATCCACGAGAACGCCTGCAATCCCGGCGCGAACCCGCAACGCATTCAACTGTTTCTGCTTAAGGTCGGCGAGAACACGGATCTGATCGACTTTGGCTTGCTGCTCGGCAAGCTGCGATTCAATCGCTTTCTGGCCGATCTCGATCCGCTCACCTTCAATATTGTTTCTGGTCGTGAGTTCGTCTGCCTTACTCTTCGAATTCTTGTATGCAAGCCCTGAGATCACGCCGAGGTCGTAGAGGGATTTATCGGTGTCAGCCTGAAGCTTGGCTTGCGCGTAGTCGGCATTCACGGTTGCCGCATTGGCCTTCTGATTCATCAAATTGCTCTGCAGCGTCACGCGCAAACTTTGATATTGAGCTTCCGCAGCCTTCAACTGAAGCTTGGCGTCGACCGCCTCCTGTTCGACTTGCGGATTGCTCATGTCCAGCAAAATAGTGTCAGGCGCAACTATTGTTCCGGGCAGCATGCGAATCTGCACTATGGTCGCGTCTGTCTCCGCGGGTATTTGGCGTGTGAATTCCTGGCTGGGAATCAGGGAGCCTAGGCCTCGAACCTGGCGCAGCATGGGGCCGCGTTTAACTGTGTCGGTCCACACCGTGCTGCGTTCAACCTCGGGAGCCGCTGGCTTAAGTCGGGACACTGCCGCCGTTACTGCGGCAAGGCATACTACTCCGATCGCCGTCCAAGTAATCTGCCGGCGCCGCTTTAGCGTTTTAAATTCTGGGCGAGCGATATCCATTCGCGAAAACCACCGTAATCGTAGTGGACCCTCAGTAGTGGGCCCTCAATCGTAGTGGACCCTCAAGGGTTCGGTGCCATTTGACTGAAACTCTTTCGATTAGTGCGTTCTGCGATCTTGTCTCGCGTCTGAACCTGTCCGCTGCAGGAAAACAGCGTCCATTATCGGGCGGGGAGGGACCTAAGTCAAATTTAGAAAAATTCGACCGGGCGACACAGACCCAAGTCGAACCCAACTAGTAGTAAGTGCAGTGAGCTTTCAAGATGGCGATATGCTCGCATGTCGTATAAGTTGAGAGCCTATTCCTTTATATTGTCACAATGCAATTATACAGCGCTGTTTTAGTGTTGATTTAGTATCTGCAAGTATCGTATGCTTGTTACCTTCTTGCGTAGTTATAGGTTATTCTGTTTGTGTTACTAATTATCAGCGTCAGGAGAAAGACAAATGTTATTACAGTTGCTTAAGGCCAAGATACATCGAGCTACCGTTACTCGCTCCGATTTGCATTACGAAGGCAGCATTGGCATTGACGAGCTACTGATGGAGGCAGCAGGAATTGTCTCCCATGAGGCCGTTCACGTCTGGAATGTGACCAACGGGGAAAGGCTGCAGACTTACGCCTTGCCCTCGCCGAAAGGGTCAGGAGAAATATGCTTGAACGGAGCAGCGGCGCGACGGGCCGAGGTTGGAGATTTGGTGATCATCGCAGCTTTTGGATGGGTCACGGACTCGGATGACTCGCCGCAACATTCACCGCGAATTGTATTTGTGGATGCAGAGAATAGATT
Organism: Candidatus Sulfotelmatobacter sp.; assembly: GCA_050015215.1. GTDB lineage: Bacteria > Acidobacteriota > Terriglobia > Terriglobales > Acidobacteriaceae > Sulfotelmatobacter. The sequence continues at coordinate 3,074 of JBEKBW010000089.1, read as the reverse complement.
GGCGCCAGATATCGTGGCCAGCGGTATCAGCCGATAAGTTGCCTGCACGCCCCTGTCTCAGGATGAGGAACTTACATTCTGCGTGAGCGAATGGATGCTACCTCGTCGGAGGGGGGCTAGACATATTGGATGCATCTTCCCATAACTCGCTCTAGTCACAGAGCAGCGTGAAACGGTGAGTTCGCGCGCCGTTGATCGTCGTTCGACAAGATCCAGCTAACCGTCCCGGAGCACAACCCGTCGAATGTCGCCCAGTGAAGTCACGGCAACGCAAACGTCCGAAATCGTCGAACGCGTTCGACGGTCTGATGTCGTACCGCTGATCGCGAACTTTCCGCTGGCTCGGGTTCGTCCGAGCGCCGGGGCTCCGGTGCTGCGAGCATTGGCCGGTGCAATCGACGAGTTCGTGTTGAGTGAGTTCGAGCGTCTGTGTATTTCAGAGCGGACGGAACTGTTCGCTGGTCTTCATGCGGCCTTCGTTCTGCTGATTGCCCGATGCAGCGGCGAGCATAGCGTCTCGATTGCAGCACCTGTAGTGGACGGGCCCAACTACTGTGTTTTATTAAGCACAGTCTCGCAGGCACCGAACTTTCGGGCGCTGATGGCGCAGAGCCGCGAGGCGATGGCGCACGCGCAGTCCCGCCATTTGATCGCTCTTGCGGGCACGGAGATCCTTCGTCATCGGCGACCCGCCGCGCAACGTGCCGTGCTGTTCCTGGTGAGGGTCGCGCCGCGCCCGCCGGGAGTTGCCGACTCGATGGCCGAAATAGACGGTGACCTGGGGCTGGCTGTGAGAAGCAGCGAGACTGGACTGGTGGTTGAGTGGCTCTACGCCGACAACGTGCTGGAGGAGTCGGGAGTCGAGCTATTGGCGCGGCGTTTCGCCGTCTTGCTAGAGTCCGTCAGTCGTCGGCCCGACCACGATGTCTGGCGCGTGCCGATGATGGACCGCGCTGAACGGCAGACGGTCGTGGAGGATTGGAACGACACAGACTCGCCGTTTGAGCCGCGAACCCTGCATGAATTGTTCGCCAAGCAGGTCAGACGGACACCGAAAGCGACCGCGCTCAGCTGCGGAGGTGTTCAACTGACTTATGGAGAGCTCGATGAGCAGTCCAATCGGCTAGCGAATTATTTGCGCGGGCGCGGAGTCGCCAACGAGAGCCTTGTCGCTGTCTGCCTCGAACGTTCAGGGCAGATAGTGGTTGCCTTGCTGGCGATTCTGAAGGCCGGCGGCGCTTACGTCCCGCTGGACCCGCAGTATCCGCAGGAACGGCTGGATTTAATGCTGGCCGACAGCGGCGCTACCTTGATGCTCACATCTGGGTCGAAGCGATTCGGCCCTCGAGTCGAGTCGATTCCACTGGACGATGCAGGCCTTTTGGACGCGTTGCAATCGTGCCCGTCCGATGCTCCGCCACTGCGCGCCGGGAACGACGCGCGCACTCTCGCCTACGTGATCTACACCTCTGGGTCAACAGGGCGCCCGAAAGGTGTATGCGTCGAACATCGGCAGGCGGCGGCGCTCATAGGGTGGGCTCAGCGAGTCTATGACGCCGAGGCACTGCGCGGCGTGCTGGCCGCCACATCGATTTGTTTCGATCTCTCCATCTTCGAATTGTTCGTCCCCTTGTGCAGTGGCGGCCGGGTTGTACTCGTCGCGCATCCGCTGGATTTTGAGGGTATCGCGACGGCGAGCGATCTCACGCTCGTCAATACTGTTCCGTCTGCGATGAAGGCGCTCATCGCGGAACGTGCATTACCTGCGAGCGTGAAGATCATTAACCTGGCTGGCGAGGCGCTCCCGGCAATGCTTGTCCGCGATATCTATCGCGAGACGGCCGTCGAGGCTGTGTACAACCTGTACGGCCCGTCCGAGGACACGACGTACTCGACTGGCGCACTGATCCGGCGCGGGTGTGAGGACGCGCCGCCGATCGGCAAATCTCTCTCCAACAGACAAGCATACGTACTGGACGCGCACCTGGAGCCAGTGCCGATCGGCGTTGTCGGCGAGCTGTACGTTGGCGGCGCAGGAGTGACTCGCGGATACTGGAAGCGGCCGGCCCTAACAGCGGAACGCTTCATCGCCGATCCGTTCTGTCCGCTCTCCGGCGCGCGGATGTACAAGACAGGGGATCTTGCGCGACGGTCGATAAGCGGAGAACTGGAATTCCTGGGCCGTGCCGACGATCAGGTGAAGCTGCGCGGCTTTCGCATTGAGCTAGGCGAGATCCGGGTGCGGCTAATGGAAATCGACAGCGTCGATGACGCCATTGTGACGGTACGTGAGAATGGGCGGGGCGATCCGACGCTGGTCGCCTACGTCGTGCCTTCCGATTCGAACGCGCCGGAACCGCAGCTGGTCAAGGACTGCAGGCTGCATCTCGCAGCGCGTCTGCCGGAACACATGGTCCCGGCGGTGTTCGTCATGCTCCCGGCGTTGCCCCTCACGCCCAACGGCAAAATCGACCATGCGGCCCTGCCTGCTCCGCGCGAAACGAGCACGCCCGACTATGTCGCGCCGAGTTCCGAGTTGCAGTATCGCCTCGCGCAACTGTGGCAAGAAGTGATGCTGTTACCGGCCGCTGTGAGCATGACCGCGAATTTCTTCGATTTGGGAGGCCATTCGATCCTGGCCATGCGACTGCTTGCCCGCGTCCGGCAGGAGTACGGCGTGGCCTTGCCCATCCAGAGCCTGTTTTCGGCGCCGACTTTGGAGGCATTTGCCCGCATGGTCGCCGATGGCGATAAGGGTGGTGGCGAGCCCCCCATTCGCCCGGCGTCCCGTCATGCCCCTTTGGCCCTGTCCTTTGCGCAGCAGCGGTTGTGGCTCGTCGATCAACTCGAAGGAGGCAGCGCGCACTACCATCTTCAATTGCGCTTCCTCATCGAAGGCGATCTCGATGTGCAGGCGCTGCGTGCGGCGATAGAAGGTGTCGTCCGGCGGCACGAGAGTCTGCGCACAGTGATCGTCTCGCACGAGCAGGAGCCGCGCCAATTCATTCGGGAGGCGGCCGAGATCCCCTTCACGCAGATCGATCTGCACGAACTGCCGCCGGATGCGCGCACCT
>JBEKBW010000088.1:436-19916 GCA_050015215.1 Candidatus Sulfotelmatobacter sp. | reverse complement strand
CTGGAGGAAGTGGCTCCGGGGTTGACGGCGGAGGATGTGCAGCGGGCTACGGAGGCGAGGCTGGTGGTGAGTGATAATTTGAAGGTGATGGAGAGCTAGGTTCTACGATCCGTATTTTTCGTAGAACTTGCTGGTGAACAGACCGTCCGGATCGTATCGTCTCTTTGCAGCGAAAAAGGCGTCAATCTCCGGGTATGCGTGGCGCAGTTGTTGCGCTAAATAATAGAGTTGGTAAGGCAGGTAGTAAGTGCCATTCAGTCCGACTGCCAGGTCCACGAGGTCCATCGTAGTTTTCCGCAGAATCTGGCTTTGTTCTGTATTCAGCTTCTGATTGAAATAGAGGACGAACGCGAACATATTTTGCTTGGCGTAAGGCAGAGCAGTGACAGTGTCTTTCTGCACGCTGCGAATGGTGACGTTCAGCAGATTCGAACCATCCTGCTGAACGATCGATCTTAGGCCATCGACGAAATCAGGCATCCGATCGCGGGGGATGAAGTACTCCTGCAAAATATCGGTGTCATTGAGGCGATTCCGCAAGTATGCCATCGAGTCATACATCTCCTCATTTCTCGAAACCAGGCATGCTTCTTTCTGAACGGTTGCCTGGTTGCGCGACATGCAAGCGTGCAGCTTTGGGCCAAAGCGCTTTTCTACCGTCCACCGAAGCCAGCGGCCGAGTCCTCCAGTCTTCGAGAAGTTGATGACGAATCGATCGAGGCGGTCATGAGTGGAGGGCTGTATCGATGGCACGGGTCCAATGAAATTTGTTTTACGATAAATGTGGATGGCCGTTTCTCGAAGGTAAGAGGTCGGGGAAATCGAGATACGGCCGTACATCAGGCCTACGGAATCATCGTCGGCAACGCGGGTTCGATAGTAGGCGCGGTAATCCAGCGTTTTAGTTTCGAGGGAGTAGACCTCGTTGTCCACTAATTGAATCTCGGCGTCGAGAATGACGCCGAACAGACCGTAGCCGCCGAGAGCAAGGCGGAAAAGCTCTGGATTTTCGGTTGGGCTGGCGTTCTTGATTTCTCCATTCGCTAACATGATGTGCATCGACCGCACCGTGGACGCAACCGGGCCCGGTCGATGCGCAATGCCATGGGCATTGACGCTTAACGACCCTCCGATCGTAAAAACATTGATCGACTGCATCGCTTGGATGGAGAGGCCCTCCTTGTCGATCAGTTGCTGGATTTGAGCCCAAGTCGCTCCAGATTGGACGTGCACGACCTTGCGATCACGATCGAGGCTGATCGCGCTAAGATTTCGCATGTCGAGCACGAGACCGTCGTTAGTGAAGGTCTGCCCCCCCATGCTGTGTCTCTGGCCAGCAACTGAGACTTTAAGGTGATTTGCGCGGGCGAATTCGAGCGCCGTTCGCACGTCGTCGGCAGTCTTGATTTCTACGATGCCATACACGCGCGTTTTGTTCAGGCAACTCGCGTCGTTAATGAATCCGCCTTGATCCTTAAAGAGGATTGGCTGACCCGCCGGCTTGACGACGATGGTTGTGGGATTGTCAGCTCTTGAATCACTCGGAAAAACGAAATCGCAGGTTTTCTCCCGGTTCGGTGGAGAGGAATAGTCGGAAATTTTCCTTCCGCTGAAAATCGCAACGCAGGCTAGCAGGAACGACGCTGCGAGCGCTCGGCGTTTGTTCCAAAGTCTCCAAGTCATTTGGCGAGAAATCTGAAAGGGATTCTACCTTAGATCCGGAACGGCGCGGCCAGCAGTCGGAACGGCAGCGTGACCGCGAGGTAGACGACCTCGAGTACTCCTTTGACCGCGATGCCTACGATGCGGAATGGGAGCAGGAGCAACCAGACGAATGGGTAGGCGATCAGCGCCAGCAACGCTAGCGGCCAGCAGATTACGAAGAGCATGCACCAGAGGAGGAAGGTGAGCATGGGAGACCTCCTTTTTTCTTCCAATTTATTGTACGGCGGCAGAGCAGGGAAAGTTCAATCATGTGAATTCCTTGCGAAGCCGGCGGTTCGGCCGACAGGTAGGGATCCTTCGACTGCGGTTTTGCTCCGCTTCGCTGCGCAAAACCTCCGCTCAGGATGACACTACATAGCTCGATCATCATTCGTAGCGCAGGGCTTCGGCCGGTAACGTTCTTCCTGCCGACCACGAGGGATACAGCGTCGCTACGAACGAGACTCCTATTGCTACAAGCGCCACCAGTGCGCCATCGATCAGGCGGGGGGCGAAGGGGACGTAGTCGATGGAATAGACTTCGGGCGAGAGCGAGATGATGTGGTAGTGGCCTCCGGCATAGGAGATTGCGAAGCCTAACATTAGGCCGATGGCGGTGCCGATTACGCCGATCAGCATGCCTTGCGCTATGAAGATGTTGCGCACTTGCGATTGGCGCGTGCCCATCGAAAGGAGTACGGCGATGTCTTTAGTTTTTTCCATGACCATCATGATGAGCGAGATCAGGATATTCAGGGCGGCCACGAAGACAATCAGGCCAACTGTGATGTAAGTGACCAAGCGTTCCATGTTCAGCGCGTGAAATAGAGCTTTGTTTTGCTCCTTCCAGTTCGTGGTCATGAAGCCTTTGCCTGCCGCATCTTCGATTTGCCGAGCAACTACGTCGGCTTTATCGATGTCGTCGACTTTGAATTCGATTACGGAGATCAGGTCGCCCAAGCCGAAAAGGCGCTGCGCGTCGGAGAGGCGCGTGAAGGCCCAGGAGGAGTCGTAGTCGTAGAAGCCGGAGTTGAAGATTCCGACGACGCGAAAGCGGCTGTACTTGGGCACCATGCCGAAGGGAGTGAGTTCGCCCTGTGGGCTGGTGACTAGCACGATCGAGCCTGCGGTTGCGCCTAGGTTATCGGCCATGTCTTTGCCGAGAATGATGGGCGGCATGGCGGCTTGTCGGGCGTGGACTTCGGCCATGTCATCAGGTGAGTTTCCGGTCGCTGGCGCCCCCTCGGCCGAGACGACTGTCCCCACATGGTCTGTTTCTGGGGTTGGTGGGGGTTCTTCCAGTGCAGTTGCTGATCCCTCCTTGATCGAGTTCAGCAGGTCGCCTACGCGGCGCTCATCGGCGGGAATCATTCCTTTGAGGACTGCGCCGCGCGCGCGGGGACCACGGGAGATGAGCACCTGTTCGAAGATTGCGGGGGCGGCGGCTACTACGTGCGGCTGTTTTGAAAGACGCGCCAGCAGCGGCGGCCAGTCTTTGATGCCGTCATCGGCGATGCGCAGCAGGCTGATGTGGGATGTCGATCCGATGAGGCGTTCTTGCAGATCCTGGCGAAAGCCGTTGTTGATCGCCAGGGCGACGATGAGCGAGGCTACGCCTGCGGCGACTCCGGCTATGGAGATTCCGGTGATGATGCCGATGAAGGCTTGCCTGCGTTTGGCACGCAGGTAGCGGGTGGCAATGAAGAGTTCGAATCTCATCTGAGCATTCAGCTATCAGGAATCAGCTTTCAGCCACGCCGATTATAAACAGCGAGGGGTCGCTGACACGACTAGGAAGGGAATTCGAGACCGAGCTCATAGCCCTGCTCAATCTCGGCGAGCATTGCATCTAAGTCGGAAGTAGGAGATTCGCAAAGCGCTGCGGCCTCGCGGATCGTTGCTAGTTTTCTCGCGACCTCTTCATCGGAGGCGACGTCGGCTGGATCAATGGGCTTTATTTCTTCAGCCATCAAAGCTAGTTTATTCCGCATTGAAGACGGAGTCTATGGCACATTAGAAGCACATGCCCGCCACTGCCGACTCTAAGGCCGGACGCGTCGCCTTCACCCATCCGGATTTCGTCCTGTTTCAAACCGCGCGATTCCTGATCGTCGCTGCGGTTGAGATGCAGGCGGTAGCCGTCGGATGGCAGGTTTATGACATTACGCATCGCGCGCTCGATCTCGGGCTAGTTGGATTGGCGCAATTTCTTCCGGGTATTCTTCTTTTTCTCGCATCCGGCCACGCCTCGGACCGCTTTGAGCGGCGGAAGGTTCTGAGCGTTTGTTACGCGGGATATGCGGTCTGCTCCTGTCTCTTTCTCTTGATTGCCGAGTTTGGCGTTCATGCTGTTCGGCCAATATATCTTGTGCTGGTTCTGCTTGGAGTCGCGCGTTCATTCAACGGGACGGCTAGCCGGTCGATCCTGCCACAGTTGGTTCCCGAGGAACACTTCGCGAATGCGGTGGCGTGGAATGCGACCACATTTCAGGCAGCAACGATTCTCGGGCCGTCATTGGGCGGAATTTTATATGCGGCATTTCGCGGGCCTTCCGCGGTGTATGCATTTGCCATGATTACCGCACTGGGCGCCTTGCTCTCGATGTTCAAGATCAAAACTCGGCCACAGATCCGGAGACGGGAGCCAATGACGACGAAAACGATTCTGGCAGGATTGCATTTCATCTGGCGCGAGAAGTTGATCCTGGGAGCGATTTCGCTGGACCTGTTTGCTGTGCTGCTCGGCGGCGCGGTGGCGTTGCTGCCAGTGTACGCGCGAGAGATTCTCCACACCGGGCCGTGGGGATTGGGATTGTTGCGGACGGCACCCGGAATTGGGGCGGCTCTAATGGCGGTTGCAGTCGCGCATCGACCTCTGCGCGGGCGGGCGGGGCCGACGCTGCTATGGTCGGTGGCGGGGTTTGGAATTTGCACAATCATTTTTGGGGTTTCGAGAAGCCTCGTGGTGTCGCTGCTTTCGCTCATCTTCTTGGGCGCGGCGGACATGATCAGCGTGATTATTCGCGCAACGCTGGTGCAGTTGCGCACGCCGGATGAGATGCGCGGCCGGGTTATGGCCGTGGATATGGTTTTTATCGGGACATCGAATGAGCTCGGGCAGTTTGAATCGGGCTTGACCGCGCAATGGTTTGGAACGGTTCCGGCGGTCGTGCTTGGAGGGGTGGGGACGCTGGCGGTGATTGCGGCCTGGACGTGGATATTTCCCGATCTGCGGCGGACCGGCGCGCTGAGCTCAATCAAGGACCTGCAAGCGGAGGCGGCGCCAGAGCCAGGGCAGGGTCAGTTGTCGACGTAAGAGGTGCAGCCGATGTGCAGATTCGCTAAAGTCAAGAAACTTGCAACCGCCCGTCCGTTAGTAACACCTAAAGCTGTGTCGCCAGCAGGCCGATGGAAGACACAGCATGTTCGCCAATCGCTGCACCCGGTCCGCCACTTTCTCATTGTGCCTATTTATCTTCATTGCCCAGCTTGTGCACGCGGATGATACTCCCCTAGACACATACCACAGCACGTCATCGGAAGTGCGCGTTACTTTTTTCCCCACCGACGTGAATAATCGGGCGATCGATACAGTTACAAAAGATGACTTCGTCATCGTGGATGGCGACCTTGTAATACGAGATTTCCGAAGCCTGGCACGGGCCGACGAAACCGTGCTCGATATGGTGATTTTGGTTGACGCCAGCGAATCGGTGGCGCGCCGACTGCCTGCGGCCATGGACGAAGTTCTTCGGCTGATCTCGCAGACGGCCGTCGACAGCAACTTGTCGGTGATTTCTTTCGGGGGACTGCAACCGGCTCTGCTGTGTACTGGCGACTGCCGAACCTGGGAAGCGCGCCAGAGCTTGCTCTCGGTGAACGGGTCCGGGACAACGCCGTTGTTCGACGCCATCGCCTATGGCGCGCAGATCCTTTCGGGTCGAAATGCTCCCGGCGCCCGGCCGGTTATGATCTTGTTTTCCGATGGCGATGACACCATCAGCAAGGCGTCTTCCAAGGAGGCTTTGCAGTCTGTAATCGACACTGGCGCGCTCCTCTATACAGTTGATCTGACGCAGGTTGACTCGAATGGTGCTAGGGGTAATCCCTCTGGAAGCGCCGCGCTGCTGCGCATGGCTGAGGCTACAGGTGGCAGATACTTTTCCATGGCGGAGGGCGGCGCTGGCGTCCTGCCGGCTGCCATCGAGGACTTGCGAAACTCCTATGTCGTGACCTACGAGTTGCCCAACTCTGTGGTTGGATTTCACTCTCTGCGCATTCTTCCCAAACACAATCCGAACCTGCGATTCCATTGTCGTAACGGTTATGTCTACGGAGAAATTCAATGAGGCAACATATGAAAACTTTGATCTGTGTAGTTGCGGCGATGAGCTGCTCACCCGCGGCGTGGGCGGCGCAATCACTCGGCGTATATCAGCATGGAACGGTCGTACGCATGCGGATGGGCGAGTGCCTGGCGACCCGCCGTGGATTCATGGCCTCGATGAGCGGGGTGCAGGGCCAAATGGTGGCAGACGCTTGTCCCGAGTACACGCTGGTTTCCGACAAGGTTGTGTACGTGATTGTCGGAGGATCGTCGAATCAATTCATTCCGCTGGCCGACGTCATCGACTTCCGCCTGCATAAGAGCGAGGTTGTAGTGCGCCTCGACGATGCCAAGCATGAAAGCAAGTTCGGCATCAAGGAGATGATTCTGCGGGGAGAATGGGATCTCATGCAGAAACACATCATCGATCGCCTCCACGATTCTCCACGATCTGTCGAGGGCGTCCTGACCATACAGGGGCACGATTAGTTTTTCGAAAGACACCACCAAGCAGTCCGCTCAATGTTTGCCCGGCGCAGCCGCTTTGGGGCTGATGGCGGGCGTCACTGTACCGTCAGCGTTGTGACTGTAGTTATGGCATGTCAGGGTGCAGGTGTTGGTGCCACGATTGTAGGAAATCGGCGAACGGAAATAGGCGGAGGTTGCATTCTCGGCTACGACCTCCAGATCAAAATTGACCATGCGTTCCCCCGTGACATTCGAGGAATTCGCTCCCATGCCGTGAGCGGTGTGGCAGACGGAGCAAGAAAATCCTGCATTGACGTGAAGCGCGTGTTTGCTGAAGCTGGCATTGGACAAGATGCTGTTTAAGTCGTGACACTTGGCGCACAGCGAATAGGGTCCGCCTGCACCGGGATCGGCGATGGGAGGGAGAAGATTCGTGATCGTGCTTCCGGGGCCGGCGGCGGGGGGAAGGCCCGGAGCTACCTGGCTGAATTCGTATCTCCGCTCCAGAATATGTGAGAACTGCGAGCCATGCGGACCATTCGGCCCGGTGCCGCCGAATTCGCGATTGTCGTCGCTGTTGTGGCAGTCGGTGCAGAGAATGCGGTTCGTAATCGGACGCCCTTGGGTGTGGCCCTCCAGATTCAACATGAACCTTAGCAGGCTGGGTTGCGGCAGGGCGCTTTTGCTGTCGTGCATCACGGGGTGGCTTGACGCCGCTGTGACGCCGAATTGCATGAGAAGGTTCAGCGGGTCTCCTCCGGTAGACGTGCGCACCGCTGCGTAACCAAAAACAGGCAGAACCTGCTTTCCCGTACTCGTGCCGTGACAACGCAGGCAGATTTCATATTGATTGAGGGCAGGATTTACCTCGGTAATCCCGTCGGTCGCGCTAACACCTAGCGTCCCATCCTCCGATAGACGAATCGCGGTTGAAGCGAAGGATCCCGTTTGCCGCGCGGCGTGCGGATTGTGGCAATCAACGCAGGTGGCGTGCCGGTTATTCTTGAGCACTACGTTTTCGGTTGAGGCGTGCTTGTTGCTTCCCGACGGAAAGGGATGGCCGGTCTTGGCAAACTCGGCGAGTATGTTGGGAATGGCAGGGGAAAGATTCGAGCCGCCGTTGTGGCAGCCCAAGCAATCCAGCGTCGCCGGGTCCATGTTTGCAACCGCCGTGGTCGGTCCGTTGAGCAGATCGGGGCCCCCGGGTGCGTTATGGTTGGTGTGGCATGAGAGGCAGGCGTTCTGATTCACGCTGAGATACGGGCCTACCTCCTTGGCGTTTTTCGAAACCTTGTGCGCTGCGGTCGCGTGGATGCTCTCTCGCCACTGAGCGAAGGCGTTGTATTGGGTGGAGGTTCGCGGAGTTCCTGTGACTGCGCCGCCCGTGCTGGCGGCCGTGGCCGCTGCGCCGACGGTTGCGCTGTGTGCGGAGGCGACGGTCCATTGCCCCGGCTGGCTTACGTGGCACGACAAGCACATGGCCGAGTTCGCGTTGTTCATTACCAGAAAATCTCCCTGTACGGGATCGATGAATTGAACATGCGGATTGTGGCAACTGTTGCACTGCACATTGCCGCTGATTAATTGCACCGCAGGGTTACCGGTGGCGCCACTGCACAAGCTCGCCAGCACATTGTCATTCGAGCAATTTAATGGCAGTTTGAAATTGAAAGGATGCATGGCCTGCAACGTGCCGATGAATAGATCCTGGCTATTCATGGTGCCGCTCATTTGCAGACCGCTATAAGGCACATTGGTTCCCGGCGCTACCGTGCCGTCGTGGCAACTCAGGCAGAGATTGCTGGCCGAGCCCAGCGTGGGCTCTAACACCGTATTCACCATTGCCGGATTGGAATAGAGCGTGTAGTTCGATTCTGTCGAGAGCTTCTGGCTCCATAGCGGCAGGTTGGGAAGAGCTGTGCTGTTCAGGCCGGAGTGCGGCGCGTGGCAGTATTGGCATGCCGGCAATGGGCCGCTGACCGGTCCCGGACTTCCCGGCCCCATGTTGTGAATGCCGAGCACGTCCTCTTGCGGGGTCGACTGCGCTTGCAGCGCCATTTCGTTGGCGAGGAGTAACGCGCAGACTATGAAAAACGTCTTCACTGCCCCGCTCCCCCATGCACTTGCTTCGGCAATCCGTGGTAGTCAAATATCTGTATGCGCCGGTTGAAAGAGTCGACAACGAACACGCGATCTTTGTGATCGATGAACACACCGGAGGGCAGCTGGAATGCTCCGAGTTCCGTTCCTCGTTTTCCGAAGTAATACAACAGGTGGCCTTCGCGGTCGAAAACCTGCACCAGCCCGTATAGCCCATCGACGACGTACAGATGATCTTCCGAGTCCACGGCGACGCCCTTGGGGCGAAACATCTGTCCCGGCGAATCTCCAACTTGGCCGATCATTCCTTCCGCGGCGCCGTTGCGGGCGAACCATTGCACGCGGAAGTTCATGGTATCGACCACCAACAAGTTGTCGCCATCGAGATGCAGTTCCGTCGGATAGAAGAATTCACCCTTGCCGGTGCCGTGCTTGCCGATGGTCTGCAGAACCTGGCCTTGCATATCGAGCACGTAAATCTTGTCGCGCAGCGTGTCGGTTACATAGATTCGCTGGGCCGCCGAATCCACGGCAATTCCCGTGGGACGCTTGAAGTAGCCTTCGCCGCCTTTCAAACTGCCGAGCGCGCGACGGTATTTGCCGCTGGGATCGAAGACGAAAATCTTGCCTGACTCGGAGTCAGTGACATAGATATTGTCTTGCGCGTCCAGCGCCACGCACTGGGGTTTCAGCATCTCGTCTTTTCCTTTTTCCCAGCGCTCGATGAACTTGTACTTGTGGTGTTCGAAGTCAAAGATGTGAATTCCCGCAGCTCCGGGATCGGTGACGATGGCCCGCCCGTGAGAATCGATCGCGACGCCGTAGGGACGAACTACCACACGGTATTCCGGTTCGCCCGCCACCACATTCAAAACTTTGGTCCAGAACTTCGGCTTGCCCAAGATTTCTTTTTCGGAGCCGAATGCGCCTTCGAAGGTCAGCTTGCGGCCGCCTTCGAGCAGAAGATCGGGGGGGCCAGGCACGCGCGCGGGCTCGGTTTTCGATCCCGCCCATGCGGGAATGATCAATACAAAGAGTACAAAGCAGCTAATTCCGCTTCGGCTTGCCCTGCGAGTCCCATCTAGAATCCCTTGAACCATCGCTGAATCCCAAATGAGTACGAGGTTAGCATAGAAGGCAGAGTGCCTGAGTTGCTGATGTTCTGCGTGAACTTGGTGACGCCCGCCTGGAAGATCAGCTTTCTGAACTCGTATCCGCCAAAGCCGTAGTAGTTGGTGTTCCCGCTATTGGTGAGCAGAATCGGGCTATTGGTATTGCTGAAGGATTTCGACCACGCGCCGCTGACGATCATGTGCCTGAATGGATACATGCTGATGTTAACGCCGTAACTCTTGCCGTTATAAAGAACCGTGGCGCCCGAGCCAAATAACTGCGTCGGCAGCGTAGTCGATACCAGCCCGTTGGAAGTGAGAAGCGCCGTCCCGTTTGACTTGGAGTAAATGCCCGAGATCGACGCTTTCTTCCAGATCAGCATGGTAGTAAAGCTCTCGCCGCGGCTGGTGTCGCCCGCCGTTTGTTCAAACCCGCTGCGGACAAAGTTACCGACTGCGGTCCAACTTAAGTCGGGATTGATCTGCCGTTTGATGGTGGCCCCATAATTCAGGGTTGAGGTCGTGTACGTCACCAACACAGTTTGTGCATCCTGGTTGTAGAGAAAGAAGCCGTTCAGCTGCCACTTGCCTACGTATTTGTTGTAGGTGACGTTGCCGATAAAACCCGCCCGGGTGTTGCCTTCCTGACTGGCGTTATCAAACACGCCGCCGTAGAAGGTCAGGCCCTTCAGCGAATGTAGGAAGCTATAGTTCACAGTTAAACCGATTGTGGTCAGCCCGAAATTTTGGCCATCGAAAAACTGCTGCGTACGCTCCACGTATCCGCCCACCAACAGGCGGGGCGCCACATTCACAAACGTGGCGGCTTCCACCGTAAGCGATCGCGACTCGGGGCTGCCGAGGCTGTTCAGCGGCACCTGCCCATTGCTCGCCAGTTGCTGCTCGATGCTGCCCAGTAGATTGTCGGTATAGGTTGTGGTCACCGAGACTGGCGCCTTGGGGAACATCAAATTCACAATTCCAGTCGCTGTGTCAGTCGTGCCGTAGTTCGTGCCGCCCAGCGAATCGTCTGTGTTGTAGCTGGTCCGGTTGAGGCTCAGCGACGCGGAACTCATGCGATAAGGGACTGGCCCCTGGGCGGTAAAACGGTATTGGTTCGATGACCCGCGCGAAGTTTCCGACTCCCCATCTTCCAGCCCGTTGATGTCTACGCTGTTGTTTAAATGGATGAAGCCCGCAGTCAGGTAGTAGTGGTCGAGGTTGTAGGTGCTTCCGACATTGAAATTGCGGGTCGACGAGCCCGTCGTTTCGGAACTCCCCAGCAATGCGCTGCTGCCGCCAGTATCGCCGAATCCTATTGACAGGGTGGGCAGGCCGGGTAGCAATGCGCTCCATCCCAGGTTAATTCCGTGGTTGTTGTTAGTCGTGTTCAGTCCGGCGACGCCGGGGACGCCGAAGTTTCCGGTTTGGTTCCAGGTCTGCTCAAAATTCACGAACCCGGGGAATTTGCTGCCTCTGAAAAGATTGACAGTTGCGTTGTAACCGCTGGCATCGGTGATCGACTGCATGTCGGAGTTGTCTTGCGAGCGGCCGTAATAAGGAAGTGCGGTGAAGGAGAGGAAATTGGGGTTGTAATAATCTCCGCTGATTACGCCTTTTCCGGAGAGGCCGAGGTCGTGCGAATCGGTTCCCGACAGGTTGCCATAGGTTCCCGAGTACAAAGTCTCGAGTTGCCCGTTCGCGGTTGCATGGAGGTCGCCGAGTGCTAGCTGAGCTGCTGCCGCACCGGAAAGCCCCCACAGTAGTGCCGCTGCCACAAGCCCCGTTCCAAAGGGGCATCGAAATTTAAGTCCCCACAGCACACCTGAAACCTCTTCTTAACGCTCTTCTATCCGTTAAAGATCTTTTCCCGTTAAAGCTCTTCCACTTTCGCGTTCTGCCGCAGCTTCTTATCCAGCCCGGAGCGAAGCCGCTCGGATTTTTCCTGCTGCAGGTTCTGCAGCAGCTTGTCTTTTACTTGCGCAAATGTGAACTTGCCCGCCGGCATATGCGCGTCCAGGCGGAAGCAGGTATAGAAATTGCCCAACTGCAGGAGGCCGCTCACCTGCCCGGGTTGCATGGACTCTGCGGCTTTCACGATCTCGGGTGGCAACTTGCCGCGTTCCGCTGCTTTGTGGTCGCCCATGTTCACGTGAAAGTCATCTTGCGAAACGGTTTCCGCCAGCAGGCCAAACTCTTCGTAAGTTTTGGTCGCCTTGGCCTTCGTGCATGCTTCTTCCGCGTGCTTGCGCGCTTCTTTCTTCACGTCCTCGCCGGCCTTATCGGAGGGCATTATCGAAATGGTCTGGATCGCGAAAGCCTCCGGGTAGCGGAAGGGAAGCGGATTCTTCTCGTAATAAGCGCGCGCTTCCGCCACGGTCACCTTGGACTTATCCGCAACTTCCAGCTTCAACATCTGTTCGATCAGCAGCGAGCGGCGGATTTGCTTGCGCGCCAATTGCTTCGAGCCCTGCATCTCCGCCTTCAGGTAGTCGTTGAAAACTTCTTCGTTAGGAAACTGGGCGCGGAAGTCGGCATAGGCCTTCTGCAGCTTCGCGGGCGGCACCGTCATCTTTCTGCGCTCCGCTTCCTGATACACCAGCTCTTCAAACTCGATCATCTTCAGCGCGCCCATGCGGATCTTGGGTTCTTCAGCCTTGGGGAAGCCGTTGTGCTGGCGAGCGTACGGGAAGATGGTCAGCATCTCGCGCAGCAAGTCGCGGTCGGTCAGCTCGGTGCCATTAATGCGCACCACCGGAGTGTTGGTGATGGGTTTAACTGGCGTCAGGTTGGGGCTCGGAGCGGCTGCGGCCATCGGCGTGGAATTCGCTGCCATCGTGGGCTTGAGCGTGGATTCGTGCGACGCGACCTGCGCGCGGCACAGCGCCGAGAGCGCGACTGCCAGTACGGCCAGGACCTCTAGTTTGTGATTTTGGATTTTCACTTAGTTCTCACTTCCCGGGCACACTTGTAGCGTGCCCCCTCTTCCCCACGTTTGAACTTGGTGATTTGGTTAACGCGGTTTCCAGAAACTTGAAACTGCACCAGCCGAATCGCCAGGTTTTCAAAGAATCTGAGGGGAGATATGCTCCCCCCTCAGGCCAGAACAAACAACTAGTACGCGGTCTTGACGCCGGTTACGCCAAAAGCTTCATTGGCGACGCCGAAGTGGCACTGACGGCAGAACTGCGTGGTGGAAGGAGCAGCGGTGGGAGTCCAGGCCGCGCCCGGGTTATAAGGAGCGTTGACGAAGAAGTACGTGGCATACGTTCCAGCCGCGCCATTGATCGCGCCCAATCCGGTAGCTGAAGCGTTGTAGACGTTCATCTGATGCTGGTTGTGGCAGGTGGTGCAAACCACATAGGGCACCTGGTTGGTGGCGTCAACGACCAATCCATTAATGGCTGGCGCGCCGTAGTTGTTCGTGAACGTGGCATACTGGCCGGCGGCGGTCCAGGTGATCGCGGTGCCAGCCACGGTGTAGGTCAGACCGTATGCAGACAGCGCCTTCGGATAATCCAAGCCGTTGATGTTCGCGGCCGGTCCCACCGGGTGATCGTTGAGGTAATCGCCAGGGGTTGTTCCGCCGTCATTGCCGAGCAGGGTCGGAATTGCCGTGGTGCCATACAGCGGGCCGGTGGTGGTGCCTTGTCCGTGGCCACTCGGCAGCAGACCTGCCTGTTGCTCGTAGGACTGATTCATCATCATGGCGCCCTTCGAGACGTTGCCATCATGGCAGCTCAGGCAGATTGCGATGCCGGAGATGACCGGGAGAGAGGTGCTGGTCCATTGCTGCGCGCCACCGAAGTTGACGGTATAGCCGGCGCCGCCGGTATTGAAACCGCCGCCGAATTGCAGGGTTTCCTGGGTGATCAACGATACGTCCTGGCCCCAAAGGTGATAATCGCCTTCGTTGCCGCCTGTGCTGGTGACGCCACTGCCCGCGACTGTCGAGCCGCCGCTGCCGCGTCCGCCGCTATGAGGAGCATGGCAGGCTGCGCAGCCACGTCCACCGTTATTATGTGCACCCAACACGTCTGTGGTGGGTACGAAAGCTTGTGCTGCCATTATGCCAGCCATCAGCAGAACGAACAGTACCAATAGCATTAGCTTTTTCATTGAGTAAAACCTCCTCAGAATAAAGGCCTTCGTTTGAGTTACTACTTCCACTACGTCAGAGGTATTTGCACGACCGTCACCTTT
This sequence comes from Candidatus Sulfotelmatobacter sp., assembly GCA_050015215.1. Taxonomy (GTDB): domain Bacteria; phylum Acidobacteriota; class Terriglobia; order Terriglobales; family Acidobacteriaceae; genus Sulfotelmatobacter. The sequence continues at coordinate 6,002 of JBEKBW010000088.1, read as the reverse complement.
CGTTGGAAAGTGCTAATTACTTCTGCTGGTTTGTAAGTTATTGCTGCAGTGAGAGTTCTCTAATGGGGGGGTGGTGTTGCGAATTGCCACAAAGGGGATCCGCGCGGCCCATAATGGGCTTTCTCGCACAGCGGGGGGTGAAATAACCCAAAGGTTTAACGAGAGGGTTAAGCGGGATTGTGAGGGCAGTCACACTGGGCTGTCATGCAGAGCGGAGCACGACCAGACCTGCTTGACAGCAGACACCGTCGTTAGAGACAGCATGACACGGGGTGTGGATGACGCGTGACAAAGAAGCCCTGTCAGGCTGAGCGGAGGACCAGCAAGCGCGGAGCGTTGCTCAGTCCGGAGTCGAAGCATCCCTACCACGCCCCCACTGCCCGCTGCTAGGAGGGTTTAGCCGGCGTCGCCACAGGAGCCTTTGGTGCCTCCGGCGTCGCAGTCGGCGGCAGTGTCCCACCTGCAGGCTTCTGCCCCGCCTTCTTAGCCACCTCGGCCAGGCGGCGGTCATATTCCACCTGCGCGTCGGCGTTGGTGATGTAGCGGAACATCTGCACTCGTCCGAGAAATTGCTCGCTGGTGAAGACGCGGTTCTGCTTATCGATGGTCACGCCCGTCAGGGCCTGAAATTGCCCCGGAAGCCACCCGAAACCGCCTACGATAAGGCGGAGATCGCCTTCGGGCGTGAATACCTGAAGGCGGTTCATCATCGCGTCGGCTACCCAGATGTGGCCGTCGCAATCGATAGCGATGCCTTTGGGACGGGTAAACTCGCCGGGACCATCACCGTTTTTGCCAAACGTATGGATAAAAGTGCCCTCGGCGTCAAACTCTTCAACGCGATCATTCAGGGTGTCGGCTACGTATAGATTGCCGTCTTTATCTACGGCGACGTTGGTGGGCGCGGAAAAGTCTCCGGGCGTGGTTAAAGTGTGTTTCTTTCCGGGTGTGCCGATCTTGCGCAGCAGCTTGAAAGTATCGGCGTCGTAAACCAGGATTTGGTCCGTGCCGGTGTTCGCTACATAGATGAAACGGTTTTCCTCGTCGATGGCAAGGCCTGCAGGATCGTTCATCACGCCTTCGCCGAACTGGCCTTCCAGCTTATGGCTGGGATTGAAGACGAGCACGTGGTTGTACTGACCGTCAGAGACGAAAAGACGATCGGAGTCGTCGATGACCAGGCCGAAAATCCGGCCGAAACGGGCGTCTACGCCATGCTTGATAAATTCTGCGTCGCGGTTCTCGGGATTAAAGATGAAAACCGCCCCCACCTTCGTATCGGCCACGTACAACAGGCCTTTGGAGTCGACCGCCAAGCCGTAGGGAGTTCCGAGTTGGAAACGGGGTTTGGTGCCGCTGCGCTTGGCCGCTTCATTGGGGTCGACCCCGGCCATGCGATCCATCCAGGAACTCTTCTTGGTTTCCGATTTCTCTTTCTCCAGCGGCTTTTTCTCCGCGGAAAAGTAATCGAGGTAGCGGAGGCGCCCGATGGCGGGCGGTTGCGGCCATACGAGGGCGGAGGTGTCGAATTTCACCGTGTCCGGCGGTTTCGCGGCTGGCGCATCCTTTTTCTTGTCGGCGCGCGCCGGAGTGGCCCATGTCATGGCCAGCAATGCCAGCGTTGCAGCTGTAAATAGTCCGCTGAGAACAGTCTTTCGGGAGATCGTAGGCATAACTAATGCGCTCCTTTTGTGGGCGTTCCTGGGCTCGCTTTCGCCGGGCCGAGTTGTTGCTGCGGCCCGATCATGCCCTTGTGACACGAGTGGCAGAACTCCATGTTATTGGCCTGATCCTTAACCAGCAGATCGGGCTGCGCTGAGGAGTGCGGCTGATGGCAGGTCAGGCAATTCAGCGGGATCAGGACGTGCGTGCGATCCTTGGGATCCACCAGATCCGAGACGGGATGGCGCTCGACTGGATGGCCAAGACCATACTCCAGCGGCAGAACTGGCACTTTGGCAAAGTAGTTTTCCGGTAGTTTCACCTTGCCATCGAAAATGGCCACCAGGTGATCGCTCTCGAGCTTTTGAGGACTGGCGTTGGGAGCGTGACACTCCAGGCAGAGCGGGTTCGGCGCCTTAGCGCGCAGCAAATGGTCGTTATCATTGCCGTGCGGGTCATGGCAGATGGCGCAGCCTTGTTCGAACGCCGGTTGGTGCACGTGGGCTTTCTTGCCTTGATCCACTTGGTCGCTATGGCAGCCCAGGCAGACAGAAACGGCATCGGGCTTAGGGAAGGCCGGCGAGCGGCCTCCGTGCGGATTGTGGCAGTCGGTGCAGTCGCCGGCGGCGCCCGGATGCTGAACCTTCGCCTTCTCGATCTGCTCGCCTTTGTCCGAGTGGCAGGTGAGGCAAACTTCTTTGGCGCTGGCTTGAGTCAGGACAACTTTGCCATCTTTTGCCGGCTGGTGGCATACATCGCACTGATTCGAGGCGAAGGGATCGTGCAGGAAAGCCTGCATTAATTTCGGAGTCTTCGACTCGTGCGGATCATGGCAGGTGAGGCAGTCAGCCGCGCCGAAAGGCTGTCCCTGGTGCGCCTTCTGCAGGGACGCATCCTTTACGTCGTGGCAGTCGACGCAAAGTGTGGGCGCGTCTTTCACAAGATGAAAATCGAATTCGCGCTTGCCGCGCTCGCCCGTCTTGTGTACGGTGTGGCAGGTTTCGCAGCCCATGTCGAGGGCTGGATGGCGGCTGCCTTTCTCTGGAACGTCGAGCCCCTGTTTGTGGCAGGTGAGACAGAGATTGTCTTTTTTGTCCCCCGATGTTTCCTTCAATAATTGGTTCTTGTTGGGTGAGGTATGCGGATCGTGGCACGTCAGGCAATCGCGAACCGCAGGCGGATGAACCTTTCCTTTGATCTGCGTGGAATCTTTATCGGCGTGGCACGTGAGGCAGAGTTTGTAAGGAGTCGCGGTAATCAGCTTTACGTGGGTGATGTCTTTGTTTGTGCGTATTTCATGGCAGCTCATGCACCCCATAGCCATGGCGGAATGCACGGACTTACCTTTGGTTTTGTCTTCGTGGCAGGTCAGGCAGGTGGCCGGATCGGCCTTGGGATCAAGCGGCACCGGGTGCTTCGCCGCTGACAGTCGCCCGGCAAAAAGAAGGACTACCACTGTGCAAGCGAGCACATTGAAAGCCCACTTCGCTCCAGAAATTGATTTGGATGATTGGACCGCCACCCCTAGGCCTCCGAATTACTTATTGCATTTGCACGTACTTCGCCTTGCCGGTTCAGTACCCGCGTGCTTTCAATCAGTTCTCGTAAGCGCTTGCAGCACCGTGAGTTGAGAATCGAACCGGGATTGATTGAACCATCATGAGTGTTGAAAGCTTCATCACTTTGGGGGCTTATCCCACAGTGGAATGGTCAAAATGACGCAAGTAATCATGGCTGCTTGGTTTTTTGTGGTGCTCAAGTTCATTTTTAAAGAGTTCTGCGCCAAATTCCTGAAGAGCTTAGGGTCCTCTGTGTGATATGGCTCACGTTCGGTCGGCCCATATTCTCACAAATCGACTTATAGCTAATGTTTTCAATAATTTTGCCGATCGAGTCCGATGGCGCGCTGCGTGCTTTTCCTTCTGGCAAAGGGGGAAATCATGGCCGCTTCCGTGCCTCGGAAAATCTGGCAAACGCTGGGCGCAATCAAGACCGGCGTTGTTTTGCTCATTCTTGTCGTGATCCTTTCGGCAGCGGGCACGGTGATTCTGCAGCGTCCCGCGACAGATCCTGACGAAATGCAGCGGTCTTATTCTCCGCAGATGTTGCGCGTGTTGGACGCTATGAAGCTCACGGATGTCTTCCATGCGTGGTGGTTTGTGCTCTTGCTGTTATTAGTCAGTCTGAGCATAATCGCGGCCTCGATCCAACGATTCCCGAATTCCTGGCGCTACTATGCGCGTCCTTATAAGAGTCCCGATGATAATTTCCGCAAAGCTCTAGGCACGCATGCCGCGATTCTGATTCCGGGCGAAGATGTTGGATTCGCCGTGGCGGACGATGTTCTTCGCAAGAATGGTTTTAAAGCCGAGCACATCGTACGCGCGGATAGTGTATCGCTATTCGGGGAACGCCACCGAATTTCTGAGATGGCAGTGTACATCGTTCACGCCAGCTTGCTCCTTATCTTTATGGGCGGCATTGTGGACGCGCTTTATGGGTGGAGCGGTTTTCTGATGCTTACTACAGGAGAGACCGCCAACAGCTTCGAACAGCGGAATGGCAAGCTTCGCGTTTTGCCGTTTGCGATTCGATGTGACGGTGCTGGGCAGGAGAACTACACCGACGGAACTCCAAAAAAATGGTGGTCAAAGCTGGCGGCGATCGAGGATGGCCGCGAGGTTGTGCGCAAAGAGATTGTGGTCAACGATCCGCTGGTCTATCGCGGAGTCCGATTTTATCAGGCGAATTACGGCGACACCGGGAAGATGGCGACATTGACACTGAATGCGAACCCGACCAGCGGGAGCGGTGAGTCTAAAGAGATCGTGTTGGGTTTGGAGGGTCCAACACAAATCGACGCGGATACTTCAGTCCGCGTAGCCGAATTTATTCCTGACTACGTGGTGGGTGATGGACGAGTCTATGCGCGTTCGAATCAGCCGGTGAACCCAGCAGTGCACTTAGTTGTTACGTCGAAGAAGTCCGGCAAAGACGTTAATGTCTGGCTGCCGCCGATTCCGGGCTTTGAGGAGAACGAAGCTGCTCCTTATCAGTTCGAGAATCCCAGGTTGGAGATGGCTCATTTCACCGGATTGCAAGTCTCGCATGAACCCGGCCAGTGGGCGGTATGGGGAGGCGTCATTCTGATGGGCCTGGGCCTGGCAGTTGTTTTCTATCTTGTCCACATTCGTTTGTGGGCCGTGCCGGTGCGCGATGCGCAGGGACAGCTTGTTCTTTGGATTGGCGGAGCGGCCAACAAGAACAAAGACGCATTCGAACAACGCTTCCGAAAAATAGTGGAAGAGATTGAGGCGGAGGTCAAAGCGCGGCGGGAAGCTGGCGCGCCAGTGCCCGCCGATGTGCTGGCGGCAAATTAATTCCAGGGAGGATGGTTATGGCACGTGCTCAAGTGGAAGCGCAACCGGCCGCTACTGGCGGTGGACTAGTAGTCATGGTCGGTCTGGGGGTTGCGTTTCTTCTGTTCATGGCGTTTTTGAACGTGGTGAAGAGCGGCAATCTACTGAACGATTCCAATCTGCTCTACGCGGCGCTCATTTTTTATTGCGGCGCTGGAGTACTTTATGTCGCGTTTGGAGTCACCGGAATTCCTTCTTACATACGGTTCGCATCGCTGGCAACGTGGGGCGGATTGCTGGCCAACACCGGCGCGGTGGCGCACCGCTGGTACGAAGCTGGGCATCCTCCATTCGCCACCATTTACGAGATGCTTCTGAGTTTTGTGTGGACCCTCGCTGTGCTCACACTCATCGCGGAGAAAAAGTACGGTGTGAAAATAATCGGCACCGTGACCATGCCCGTCGCGATTGTTGGCGTGGTGCTGATGCAGCTTCTTCGCACCGAAGTTCATCCGCTGGTGCCGGCGCTGCAATCGACTTGGTTG
>JBEKBW010000088.1:0-424 GCA_050015215.1 Candidatus Sulfotelmatobacter sp. | reverse complement strand
GGTTGCATGTGCACGTAACTCTAGCCATGCTGGCTTATGCCGCGTGCGCGTTGAGCTTTGCGCTGGCCATGATGTTTCTTATCAAAGACAACATCAAGACCGAGACATTCCTTGGGGCAACCAGCCTTTTCAGCATCGCAACTTATCTGGGCGTTTTAACTCGCTTCGAGAAGTGGGGCGGCCTGAACGTCGTGGCCTGGGATCCGGGGCGGAAAGCCGAAGTTTTCCTTTCCAAAGGAGTGCGCTTGTACGTTGTCATCCCCGATCTGGGATGGATGATGCTTCTCGTGCTGGCGACCGTGACCGTCCCATTCGTACTTTATCTGGCTTGGCGTAAGACGAACGACGAAGGCCTTATTAACCTTGCGAATCGGGCTGTATTCGTAGGCATTCTGCTACAGGTTCTCGCTCTAGTGTTCTTTAT
>JBEKBW010000087.1:0-20121 GCA_050015215.1 Candidatus Sulfotelmatobacter sp. | reverse complement strand
TTCACCTCGGTTTCCATCTCGGTCGGATCGTAATAATCGAGGCTGAAGGTGGGAGAATTATTAAAGTTGACCAGTCCGGAATCCGCTTTGTTGATGGCGATGCTGCCGCTGGCTTCGTAGATCGGAGTCATCTTAAGGCTGGCGATGGCGACGATGGAAAAGATCGTGACCAGGCAGATGAGTACGGTCCACTTGCGTTTGGCCAGAACACGCACATATTCGCCTAGCGCCGATTCCTGCGAAAGAAGCTCGGGGTAAATGCGCGGGCCCGTGGTTCGCCCCAAATCTGCCCCAAGCTGCAGATCATTTATCTTTGGGGTCGTAGGTACCAGCGGTCCGGAATCCATTTGCGCTCCTAATGAATTTTCTAATGCAACTCGGCGTGTGGTCTTGGGTTCACGCTAAGCTTTGGCTCGGCGACTCGATGGCTGGTTCATCGCGCGCGCGATCCTTGGATGTGTTTGGGTCGCCGATATTCTAGCATTGCTTGCGTTGGAAAATTTGTGAATTAAAACCGCTCCGGTTCTGTAACGAGTACTTCACTTCGCGCCGGACTCCGCTATACTACCCTGCAACCAACCATCCGACGCTGCTCGAACGCTGGCGCGAGATTTGTGAGCCCGAAGTGAGCGCGGGGCGGGGAATCTAGAAAGTAAATAGCACCGAGGCAGGATTGATGAATTGGTCGGAACAGGAAGTGCTGGTCACCGGCGGTACCGGTTCGTTCGGCAAAAAGTTTGTCGAGATCATGCTGCGGGAGTATCACCCCAATCGGCTGGTCATCTTCAGCCGGGATGAGTTGAAGCAGCATGACATGCGGGCTTCCGGCCTCGATCATTCGAGCCTACGGTATTTTATTGGCGACGTGCGTGATCCGGCACGCCTGCAGCGCGCCTTCGCCGGCATCACCGTGGTAGTGCATGCCGCCGCGCTCAAACAGGTTCCGGCTTGCGAATACAATCCGTTCGAAGCGATCCAGACCAACATCATGGGCGGCCGCAACGTGATCGACGCTGCCATCGACCGGGGCGTGCGCCGCGTCCTGGCGCTCAGCACGGACAAGGCGGTGAACCCTGTAAACCTCTATGGAGCGACCAAGCTCTGCGCCGAAAAGGTTTTCGTGCAGGCGAACGCTTATGCCGGAGCCCAAGAGACTCGCTTCAGTTGCGCCCGGTACGGAAACGTCGTCGGCAGCCGCGGCAGCGTGATCCCGGTCTTTCTGGAACAGCGGAAACGCGGCAGGATTACGATTACCGATCCGCGCATGACCCGCTTCTGGTTGACGCTGGAACAAGGCGTGCGCTTTGTGATTCGCGCCATCGAGCAGATGCACGGCGGCGAGATCTTCGTCCCCAAGATCCCCAGTATGAAACTGGTTGATCTGGCGGCTGCGGTAGCGCCCGGATGCGTGGTCGAATGCGTCGGCATTCGCCCCGGAGAGAAGCTGCATGAGGTCTTGCTCTCCGAAGACGAGGCTCGAAATTCGGTCGAATTGGATGACATGTACATCATTCAGCCCTCGCATCCCTGGTGGAAGAAGGCGAATTGGATTCATGGGCGCCAACTGCCGCAGGGTTTTCGCTACACCAGCGATGGTAACGAACAGTGGCTGACGAATGAGCAATTGCAAGAATTGATTGAACCTGAGAGCGCCGTGAGATCGGCGATCCCTGCCTAGGTCATTTTTCATGCCTGAGCTTCTAACAGACCGCGCCATGCTCGCCATTAATGGAGGAAATCCTGTCCGAAAGACGCTTCTTCCTTATGGTTGCCAGTCGATCGCAGAGGACGACATTGAGGCCGTGGTGAACGTGTTGCGTTCCGATTGGGTCACCACCGGACCGAAGATCGCGGAGTTTGAGGAAGCATTTGCCGCTCGTGTGGCCGCGAAATATGCGGTGAGCTTCAGCTCCGGAACAGCTGCGTTGCATGCGGCCGCTTTTGTCGCGGGGCTTAAGCCCGGCGACGAGGCCATTACGACTCCGATGACCTTCGTCGCGACCGCGAACTGCGTCTTATATCAGGGCGCGATTCCCGTGTTCGCAGATGTGAGCGCCGATACGCTCAATCTCGATCCGAAACAGTTCGCCGAACGCATCACGCCACGCACACGAGCGGTAATCGCAGTGGGTTATGCCGGACATCCTGCGGAGCTGGATGCGATTCAGCAAACCGCCGCGCGCCACGGATGCACTCTGATCGAAGATGCCTGCCACGCTCTTGGCGCGGAGTTCGAGGGCCGCAGCGTGGGCAGCATTGCCGATATGACAGTCTTCAGCTTTCATCCGGTGAAGCACCTCACCACCGGTGAAGGCGGCATGGTGACCACAAACCGCGCGGATTTTGCCGAAACGCTGCGGCGATTTCGCAATCATGGCATATCGAGCGACGCCCGCCAACGCCAGGCCGAGGGTCAGTGGAGCTACGAGATGGTGCTGCTCGGTTTCAATTACCGCCTCACCGATATCGCATGCGCACTCGGACTGTCGCAATTGAAAAGGCTGGATAAGTGCCTGTCGCGCCGACGCGAAATAGCTGCCCGATACACGGCCGCATTCCGCGACCTTGCCGGAATCCGGACTCCGGTTGCGCGCGAGAACGTTAGTCCGGCGTGGCATCTTTATCCGATCCGGCTGAATTTGGAAAGGCTGACTGCAAATCGTGCCCGGGTTTTTCGCGGCTTGCGCGCGGAGAATATCGGCGTCAACGTCCATTACCGTCCGGTGCATCTTCAGCCTTATTATCGCGATCGCTTCGCACATCGCGAAGGCGAATATCCCGTGGCGGAAGATGCTTACCAGCGGCTGATCAGCCTGCCGATGTTCCATGGGATGACCGATCAGGATGTAGAGGACGTGATCCGGGCGGTGCATAAGGTGGTCGGTCATTACGAGTGTTGAGGAACCTCACAGTTTTTCAGCGGGAACCATGAAAGCTGTTGTCATCCTGCAGGCGCGCACGGCGAGCACTCGATTGCCGGGGAAGGCTCTGCTGCCGGTCGCGGGATATCCCTGTGCGACTCTGGCCTCGCTACGCGCGGCAAATAGGGGTCATCGAGTCATAGTAGCGACGTCGCACGATTCTTCCGATGATTTGCTGGCGGATACGTTGCACAGTCATGGACTCGAAGTGTTTCGCGGTCCGCTGGACGATGTCCTGGGGCGGTACTTCCTGGCCGCGGCGGATCTGCCTCCTGATTCTATTGTGATCCGCTTGACCGGCGATAACGTTCTGCCCGACGGTGAATTCGTTGAGGAGTTGGCGCGTGCGCTGGTTGGGGCCCCCCTCGATTATCTCAATGCATGCTCGCCTCAGAGCCGCCTCCCTTACGGTTTGGCGGGAGAAGCTTTTTGCATCGCCTCGTTGCGTGCGGCTCATGCCGCTGCGACCCGCGCGTATGACCGGGAGCATGTAGGGCCGTGGATGGCAAGAAACTGCCGGGCTGCTCACTTCTTGCCAAGCAGCCTTGGACGAGCCGATTACAGTCACTTGCGTTGCACGATTGATGACGACGAGGATTATGCCAGGATTCTGCGGTTATTCGACGGAATCGATGATCCCCTCCGCGTCAGCTGGATCGAGTTGGCGCAAAAGCTGAATGCTCTTCCCGGCGAGCCGGCGTTTCGTGTGCCCTACAGGGTGATCGACAATCGTGTGCATAGCCAGGTGGCTCTTGGAACAGTCCAATTGGGATTGGAGTATGGAGCGGTGAATCGCACTGGCAAACCGCGTCGCCAGACGGCAATCGAAATGGTTCGGCAGGCGATCGCGCATGGGGTGACTGCGCTCGATACCGCACGCTCCTACGGAGATTCGGAACAAGTCCTGGGAGAAGCTCTTTCTGGCGCCTGGGGCTCGCGTGCCGAGGTGGTTACGAAGTTAGATCCGCTGGCTGAAATCTCCATCGATGAAAACGCGGAGCAGGTTCGTGCCGCTGTCGACCGAAGCGTGAATGATTCATGCCGTGCTCTAGGCACAGACCGATTGACGACTCTACTGCTTCATCGCTGGAGCCACCATGATGCGTGGCGAGGGAGGGCGTGGCGGCATCTTCTCGATCTCCGTGACGTTGGCAAGATTGCGAGGCTCGGGGCCTCGGTTTACGAACCTGAAGAAGCAAAGGCCGCGCTGGAAGATCCGGAGATACGGCACCTGCAGCTTCCTGTAAACGTTCTTGACTCTCGGTGGAAGGCTCATGGAATCGATCGGGCGCTCTCCTACCGCAGCGACGTAACAGTCCATGCGCGCAGCACTTTTCTCCAGGGAGTATTACTGCATTCGGTTGACTCCTGGCCCGCTATGGCAACCTACAACGCGCTTCAATACGTGAGGACACTGCAAGAGCTTTCGCGAAAGTTTGGGCGCGAAAATATTGCGGACCTTTGCCTGGCCTATGTGCGATCCCAAAGCTGGGTGACCAGTCTTGTCGTGGGATGCGAAACGATGCCGCAATTGGAGCAGAATTTGAGACTTTTCCTGCTACCGGCTTTAACAGCTGACCAATGCGAGGAAGTTGAAGCGTCTTTGCCTGCCGCCCCTGATGATCTCTTGAATCCCGCAAGATGGAAGCCGGTTCATGCCTGAGTCGCATGTTCCTATCCCAGAAGTTTTTTCGCTGTTTAGTCTGCGGGGTCGAGTTGCCTTGTTGACGGGGGCCACGGGCCACCTGGGGCAGTCGATGGCACGGGCGCTGGCTGGCGCAGGCGCACATGTCGTGCTGAACGCACGGCGTCGTGACGCCCTCGATGCCTTGGCGTCAGAGTTGAATAGCAGCGGCAGCGTGGCATCGGTCGCGTGCTTCGACATTACTGAGGAGAGTGAGGTCCGCACCCAGATTTCTGAAATCGGGGAAAAGCACGGGCGCTTGGATGTTCTCGTCAACAACGCCAACTCGGGACGAACGGGCAGCATCGAGAGCGCCACGGCCGAAGATTTCGACCAGGCTTACCGCATTGCAGTTGTTGCTCCCTTTCGACTTCTTCAATTATCACTCTCCCTCCTTAGAGAATCCGCGTGGCGGACCGCCGGCGGAGCATCGGTCATCAACATCGCTTCAATGTACGCAAGCGTGAGTCCCGATGCGTCAATCTATGGCGTGAGCGGAGCGAACAGCCCGCCGTACTATGGCTCGGCGAAAGCCGCGTTGATTCAGCTTACCCGCTATACCGCATGCCATCTGGCCGCGGATCGGATAAGAGTCAACAGCATTAGTCCCGGACCGTTCCCGGCGGCACAGTTTCTGCAACGCGATCCCGAGTTCGCTTCGCGATTGTCCGCGAAGGTGCCCATGCGGCGCACTGGTAATCCAGAGGAACTTCAGGGACCGTTACTATTCCTCGCCTCCGATGCTTCTTCCTACGTCACCGGAGCGAATCTCGCTGTTGATGGGGGTTGGACCGCATGGTGAGTCAGTTGCGATGTAAGCTTCCGATATCTTCCTACGCGGGAAGCGACGAATGATCCTTGTTACCGGAGCGAGTGGGGCACTGGGTGCGAGTCTCGCGTCGTTGGCGAGTTCCCAAGGCCATGCGGTGGCAGGTGTCTATCATCGACATCCGGTGTCGATCGCGGGCGTTAGATTGTTCGCCGCCGACCTGACCGACGAAGCCGAACTCCGCCGGGTTTTCTACGAGGTCAAGCCTTCCACCGTAGTGCATTGCGCGGCTGCAGCCAACGTCGATTGGTGTGAAGAACATCCCGAGGAAGCTCACCGGATCAACGTGGTGGTCTCGGCGCGAATTGCTGAGATCGCATCCCATAGCAACATCTCGTTACTCCACATTTCGACGGACTCGGTGTTCGATGGCGAAAGAGGCGACTACCTTGAGACGGATGAGCCGGGCCCCGTGAATATATATGCCGCCACGAAATTATTGGCGGAAAAGGAAGTGCTTCGCCGGCACCCAGTAGCCGCAATCGCGCGGGTTAATTTCTACGGGTCGCGCCCTGATAAAACGGGCTTTGCCGAATCGATTCTAAACGGGTTGGCTGCCGGGAATTGCTTCCCAGGATTTTGTGACGTTGTGTTTTGCCCTATTTTTATCGAGGATTTAGCGGAGGTTCTTTTGGCCGTGTTAGATCGGAATCTTTCCGGTATTTATCACGTAGTGGGTTCCGAAGCTGTGAGCAAATACGAGTTCGCCAGGCGCCTTGCGTCCACATGTGGTTTGGATCCGGGGCAAGTCGTTGCCACACGTATCGCGGAAGTCCCAATGAGAGCGGCACGACCACAAAACACATCGTTGAACACCAGCAAGGTATGTGCTGCACTCGGACGGGTGATGCCCAGAGTGCAGTCGGGCCTTGACAGGTTTGCGAGGCTCCGCGAACCTTTTTGTGTCGGGGTCGAAGGCGGGGCGACCCCGCCGCGGAATGAGAAATGTTAAGACTCGGAAACAGGCCTGTAGGCGCCGAACACCCCACCTATTTTGTCGCGGATATCTCCGCCAATCATGATGGCGAACTCGAACGTGCCAAGCTCCTAATCCAGCTCTGCGCGGAGGCGGGCGCCAATGCAGCCAAGTTCCAGAACTTCCGCGCTCCGAAAATCGTCAGTGAGCGCGGTTTCAAAAATCTAGGAGAGCAGCTTTCTCATCAGGCGAAGTGGAAAAAGAGCGTATCTCAGGTCTACCGCGAGGCCACCTTGCCTTGGGAGTGGACGCCGGAACTCAAGGCGGAATGCGAGCGATGCGGAATCGAATATTTCTCGGCGCCCTACGATTTGGAAGCTGTGGACATGCTCGACCCGTACGTAAGCCTCTTCAAAATCGGCTCGGGGGATATTACCTGGCCTGAAATGTTGCAGAAGGTCGCCTCCAAGCAAAAGCCCGTGCTTCTGGCCACGGGGGCGTCCGACATTGGAGAAGTGCAGCGCGCAGCCTCGGCGATCCTCAAAATAAATCCGCAGTTAGTGCTGATGCAATGTAATACAAACTATACCGCCAGCCTGGAGAATTTTCGTCATATTCATCTTCGCGTATTACAGACCTATAGGTCGATGTTCCCATTTGTGGTGACGGGACTCTCCGATCACACCCCCGGACACGCGACGGTACTGGGGGCGGTTGCACTGGGCGCTCGGGTGATCGAGAAGCACTTCACGGATGACAACGGGCGAGAAGGCCCGGATCATCCTTTTTCGATGACACCTGCTTCGTGGCGCGAGATGGTCGATCGTACGCGCGAGCTCGAATACGCTCTCGGCTCTGCGCAAAAGTTCGTCGCGGAAAACGAGCAGGAAACGGTGGTGGTGCAGCGCCGATGTCTTCGCGCGGCTCAAGACTTGAAGGAAGGGACGATCCTCTGCGCGAACATGCTGGAGGCACTGCGGCCGGCTCCGCGCGAAGCGATCATGCCCTTCGACCTGCCACAGGTTGTGGGCAAGAAACTCCGCCGCGATCTACCCAAAGGCGAACACATTAAATGGACTTTCTTGTCTGAGGGCGACGAGTGAGGGTTCTGTATTTTTCGGATAACACGTCCGGTCACAATCAGCGCTTTCTGGAAAAGCTCTCGCAGTCCGGGCTCGAGGTCTGGTTTCTAAATCCGACCACTGATTGCTTAGCGGAAAACTGGCTTCCCGATGGGGTGAGCTGGATCCGCAGCACACGCATACTCGAAGCAAATTCCAGCCCCGCACACTTTGCGGAGTTTCTGCCGCAGTTCCAGCGGGTGCTGAAGGAGGTAAATCCCGACTTTGTGCACGCCGGCCCGATCCAAACCTGCGGATATCTAACGGCGCTCTCGCAGTTTCACCCCTGGCTGCTGTCGTCGTGGGGTTCCGATCTTCTGCTCCACGCCCGGCAGAACCCAGAGTGGGAGCAAGCAACGCAACTGGCGCTGACGAACGCTGACAGCTTTTTTTGTGACTGCGATACGGTGCGCGCAGAAGCCAAGCGATGGGCTGGTTTGCCCGACTCGCGCATCGTGCAGTTTCCGTGGGGTCTTAGAAAAGGAGTGTTTGGGCCGTCCGGTGCTTTGCCTCCGGAGTCACTCTACAAGCGCGAGCCTGGCACGCATGTATTTCTCTCGACGCGGTCCTGGGAGCCGATCTACGGAATCGATACACTTCTGCGAGCCTTTGCCGATGCTTACCAGCGAGACGACTCGTTGCGTTTACTTTTGTTGGGCAATGGGTCAGAGGCTGAAAAGGTGCAAGAGTTTGTTCGCAGTCACGGCCTGAGCGAGATCATTCGGATGCCGGGGTCCTATAACGGGGACGAGATGCCGAAGTGGTTTCGAGCCGTGGATTCATACGTAAGTTGCGCGCGATCGGATGGTACGTCGGTTTCCTTATTGGAGGCAATGGCGACCGGGTTACCAGTCATTGTTACGGATATCCCATCAAATCGCGAGTGGGCGGTCGAAGAACGCAATGGGTGGCTGGCTCCAGCAGACTCTCCAACAGAGTTTGCAGACTGTTTCTTGCGAGCTGCTCATCTCGGCTCCGCCTCGCGAAAGCTGATCTCTGATCGAAATCAGAGAGTGATCGAAGAGCGGGCTGACTGGGACCGTAACTTTCCCAGACTCCTCGAGATGTATGAGCGGATGACCGGCCTCTCGATCGGAGGTTCTGAAATAGAGAGTGGAGAGAAAAGAGATGCGGATCCGACAACAGATCTGTGACACAGACCTTTTGTCGTCATGCGAACCGTTTTTCGCCAAACTCCTATCTCTCACCAAACCTCGCATCTCTTTCCTTCCGGCCGCACCATTGCCGAGTCTGCTTTGCAACTCCATGCCTTTTGGAAATCAGGCAAGTTCGAGAGCGGCCCGATCACGCGATACTTCGCGATGGGATGCGGATCGGTTTGGATCATCAGGCGCTGCGCTTCCGGCCGAATCTCATCGCCGCGAAATTGTCCCCAGGCAATATAAAACTGCTGCTCGGGCGTGAAGCCGTCGATGTCGGCTGGACGAGGCTTGTCCTGCAGCGACTTTTCGTATGCGAGGAATGCTATCTTTGCGCCGCCCAGGTCGCCGATGCTTTCTCCTAGCACCAGTTTGCCGTTGTGATGCACCCCGGGTTCGATGAAGTAGTCGTCGAACTGGCGCGCTACGCACGCCGCGCGTTCCTGGAACTGCTTCAGGTCCGCGTCGGTCCACCAATTCCGCAGGCGGCCGAGATAATCGAATTGCGCGCCCTGGTCATCGAAGCCGTGAGAAATTTCGTGCCCAATGACCACGCCAATCGCTCCGTAATTTACAGCGTCGACTGCCTTCATATCGAAAGCCGGCGGTTGCAGAATGCCCGCGGGGAAAACAATTTCATTCATCAAGGGATTGTAGTAAGCGTCAGAGGTTGGCGGCGTCATGCCCCAACGACCGCGATCCACCGGCTTGCCGATCGTGAACCGGTCGTCTTCTTCCACAAATTTTCTTCCGGCGATCATGTTTTCAAAGAACGCATCCCGCCGAATCTCGACACGGCTGTAGTCCTTCCACTTATCCGGATAGCCGATTTTCGGATTGAACGTGGCAATCTTGGCCATAGCTTTTTCTTTGGTTTCGTCGCTCATCCACGGGCGAGTGAGGATGTCGTCGCGCATGGCTAGTAGCAAATTTCGTACCATTTCCTGCATGCGCGCTTTCGCTTCCGGAGGGAAATACTTCTCCACGTACTTTTTGCCCAAAGCTTCGCCGAATAGTTGATCGGTCGACTCCACGCAGCGCTTCCAGCGCGGTTTCATCTCCGTGGTGCCGCTCAGGTATTTGCCGTTAAAGGCAAAATTCTCCTCAACGAAGGGTGCCGAGAGGGAACCGGCCGTCGAGTTCAGCAGGTGCCACTTCAAATACACCTTCCACTCGGCCGTCGGAACCTCCTGAACCTGCCGGTCAAGTTCGTGCATAAACCTGGGTTGATCCACGTTCATGTCCACATCTTGCGGAAGTTGCTTGTGCTTGAAGTATTCCACCCAGTCGATGTGAGGAGCCATCGCCTGCAGTTGGGCAAAGGTAGTGTTGTGGTCGGTGGCAGCGGGATCGCGCAAGGCCACATTGTCGAGGGAAGCTTCGGCCAGCTTCGTTTCCATCGCCATGATCGTTTGCGCGGCGGCTACGGATGCTTTCTCGTCCGACCCGGCAAGTTTGAACATGGCCGTGATGTGAGCGACATATTTCTCGCGTGCTTCCTTGAAGCGCGGTTCCGGCTTCAAGTAGTAATCGCGATCCGGCAAGCCGAGTCCGCTGGCACCGATGTCGGCCAGCACCCACGATGGTTTGTGCGGATCCTGCTGGCTACCGAAGGCAAACAGATCGTCCACCAGAATGTCGTGCATGTCGAACATGATTCGCTGCAGGTCGGTAGTGTCCTTCGCGGCATCGATACGCGCAAACCACTGTTTGATCGGCTCCATGCCGCGCGTGTTCACTCGCGATTCATCCATGCAAGCTCCGTAGTAATCACCGATAATCTGTTCGTTGCTGCCTTTCGGCGCGTTCTTCTCTGCCGCAGCAGTTTCGAGGATTTCCTTGAGCTTGTCTTTCGAGGACTCTCCAGCTTGCCAGCGTTTGCTCCATCGCGTCATCGACGCGGGAATCGGATTGTTGGCCCGCCAGGTGCCGTTGGCGAACTCGTAGAAATCCGTGCAAGGTTCGGCCTTGTGATCGAGATCGGTGATGTCGATGCCGTGCAACGCAGCGGTTTGTGAGAACAAGATTGACGAAAAAATGAAAAGTGATGTGGAAAACAAAAATAGGCACCTGACAACTCGCATTCGATCCTCGCGTCTGCTGGTTTTGTACGATTTCGGTATACTCGCCAATTGCGGCTGACATTTTAGACGAGCTGGCGCGCAAATTGTTTGCTAATCCCTCGCGGCATACCCCTTCGCAAGGCCATCGACGGTATCTTGCGCGTGCTTCGCTCCTGCCAGGTAGATTAATTCCTGAACCGGTATCCCACCGGAGGCGCGGGCCGCGAGCAGCGCTTTCTCCGTGTTAGCCGCTCGTAGAAATCCGCGAGCGAACCACATCGCTGTTTCGCCGGTGGTGAACTTGGCCACTCCACCGTCGAGAATGGTGGGCGCGAAGAACGGATTCGGCATGCTCAGACGACTTGCTTCGCGGTACACAATCGAGCCAACCAGTTCTATTCGCTGCGGCGAGAACGTTTGCGAATCGCCAAGCCCGACGATCAGCAGGCGCTTTGCCGAAAGTTTGGACGAAGTTGGCGTGAGCAACAGAGTTTCTCCTAAGAGGCCGGCGAAGCTTGACGGTTTCCGGATCTGATCCAGGAGGCCGCCCAGCTTTTCGTTCACCTCCAACAGCGCTCCGTGCAGCGTGTTCGCCGGGTCCGATTGGAAGAGGCAGATGACTTGCAAATCTGCTTTCGTCTCTGCGGGGCTTTGCACGAGCACGTGAGTAGGGATTGGGGCGCTCGGAACTTCCAGTTGCGTGGGTTGAGATTGTGCTACGGCGGTGATCGACGTTAGCAGCAGAGCGAGGAGGGTAGCGCGAAAGAGTTTTCTTGGCATGGGAATTAGGATAACTCGCGGACCAGCCGCGAGGGCTGCGGTTTGGCGCCCTACGGAAATGGCCGGACGGAATGCCTAAACAGGGAATTCCGTACGAAGAAGTTCTCGCTGATCTGGGCATCTCTCCGGGTGATCTCAAGAACAAGTAACAGCGGGCGTAAAGATGGGGAGAATTTCCTGGTCTACAGACGCGCGTGCCGATGTCCGTCGAATCGAGCACAAGGCTGCGATGCGAATCCTCACTGCGATTCATCGCTTCGCCGAAAGTGTTGGATCACCTCAAGCTATTTCTCTTTGACCTTCTCCGCCAATTCGCGAAATTCTTTGGAAAGCCTGTGGCTCGCCTTGATTTGCAACTGTGCGAGCTGTCGAGAGTTCTCGGTCGTCAGGATCGGCTCCAAGGCCTCCAGCTCCGTCGCCACTTCGCGGGCGTGATCGGCTTCTTTCAACATCAGATGTTCAAACTTCCGGACTGCCTCGTGGTGATCCATAGACCTCGCTTTAGGG
Source organism: Candidatus Sulfotelmatobacter sp. (assembly GCA_050015215.1). GTDB lineage: Bacteria > Acidobacteriota > Terriglobia > Terriglobales > Acidobacteriaceae > Sulfotelmatobacter. Next base: position 8,140 of record JBEKBW010000087.1, on the reverse strand, counting down.
TAGATACGAGTGCGGGTTTTACTTCAGTGTGACTAGCCGCTCCACCAGCTCCGAATAATCCTTCTTCTCGATCCCGTGCACCTGCTTGTTGTACTCGTCCACCTTCGACGAGTAATTCATCGAGCAGAATTTCGGGCCGCACATGGAGCAGAAGGCGGCTTCTTTGTAGTGCTCGTCGGGCAGGGTTTCGTCGTGCATGGAGCGGGCGGTTTCAGGGTCGAGGGAAAGTGCGAACTGCTTTTCCCAATCGAACTTGTAGCGGGCGTAGCTGAGGGCGTCGTCGCGGTCGCGGGCGCCGGGGCGGCCGCGGGCGATGTCGGCGGCGTGGGCAGAAATTTTGTAGGCGATGATGCCGTCTTTCACGTCTTTTTCGTTCGGTAACCCTAAATGCTCCTTAGGTGTGACATAGCAGAGCATGGCCGCGCCGTACCATCCAATCATGGCCGCGCCGATGGCCGAGGTGATGTGATCGTAGCCGGGAGCGATGTCCGTAACCAGCGGGCCCAGCGTGTAGAACGGGGCTTCGTAGCAGAGTTCGACTTCTTTCTCGACCTGCTCCTTAATCTTATCCATGGAGACGTGGCCGGGGCCTTCGATCATGACCTGCACGTCGTGCTCCCAGGCTTTTTTCGTCAGCTCGCCCAAAGTTCTCAGCTCGGAGAACTGGGCTTCGTCGCTGGCGTCGGCCACGCAGCCGGGACGCAGGCCATCGCCGAGCGAAAAGCTTACGTCGTATTTCTTGAAAATTTTGCAGATATCGTCGAAGCGTTCGTACAGGAAATTCTGCTTGTGGTTATAAGCCATCCACTGTGCCAGGATTGCGCCGCCGCGGCTCACGATTCCGGTAATGCGCTTTGAAATCAGCGGCAAATACTGGACGAGCACGCCCGCATGGATGGTCATGTAATCCACGCCCTGCGCGGCTTGCTCTTCGATCACTTCCAGCATTACTTCTGCATTCAAATCCTCCACGCGCTTGACGCGGGCGATGGCTTCGTAAATCGGCACGGTGCCAATTGGTACCGGCGAGTGGCGCAGAATAGCTTCGCGAATGTTGTGAATGTCGCCGCCGGTGGAGAGATCCATCACCGTGTCGGCGCCGTAGTGCACGGCGGTGTGCAGCTTTTTCAGTTCTTCTTTCACTTCCGACGTTACAGCCGAGTTGCCGATATTGGCGTTAATCTTGCACAGCGAGGCCACGCCGATCGCCATCGGCTCCAGTTCTGGATGGTTGATGTTCGCAGGAATAATCATGCGGCCGCGGGCGACTTCGTCGCGCACCAGTTCAGGCGCAATCTTTTCTTTGTGGGCAATGAACGACATCTCCTCGGTGATCACGCCTTGGCGGGCATAGTGCATCTGGGAGAAGTTGCCGTCAGTGTTCTTCTGCATGCGTCCGGCAAGCCATTCTGCGCGTGGCTTCGGGACGCTGTGTCCATTGTTGCCGTTTCCGTTCGAACCGTTGGAGGAGGTCATTGCAAAGGTCCCTCTCTTTATTTAATCCACCGATTATACCGTCCAACGGGCTGTGAGCGGACGAAAGCTTAGGGTTGTTGCTCGGCACACTCGATCGACGTGCAGCCCCTTGGCCCTTGCGTGCGAACACTACCGACTGCATTTTTGAGGTGAATCGGCACCATGGCGGCAGGGTAAGCCCACCAAAATTTTCGAATGAAGCGGTCGCCGGGGAGCCAGGAGTGCGCCTTTTTGAGCTCATAGGCCACAAGAAACTCGCAGCTATACAAGAACGAGTCCTTGACCACGATGTGCTGATTGGCAGGCACTCTGCTTACCCAGGGAGCGCCGGCAGCGTATTCATGATCCAAAACCAGTTTGCGACTGGTAAAGCGAAAGCTTTCGGCTCCGCCCAGAGCCCCCATGACGGCGATAAATTTTTTGTCGATCACCTTGGTTTTCTCATGATTGGTTGGTACGGCTACCGCGCCTACCGGAGCAGGCGCGTCGCGAAAAGCGTCGCTCGTGATTTTGTCGGAATCGGCGTTTTGCGCGGCGACGCCGTTCGCCAGCAATAATGCAAAGATTAGCAATCGAACTGAGGTCAACTTCATCTCCTAATATTTGTCGAATTAACAGGCTGTAGGGAGGACAGAACGTCGCTGATCTCACATCCGACTGAACTGGAGGTGCGCCTGGAACAATGCAAGTGCCCGTCCAGTTGCGGAGGTGGTGTTGTTTACAAAAATTCACTGAGTTGCCGCTTCTGGCGTATAGAAATTCGCTCGGTCTGTGCTAAGAAATTCGCTCGGAGTGTGTCTAATGTTTCCAATTTGCTCTCATGAGAATTGCGGCGGGAACGGCAAGAAGAGCTGACGGCAGTTTTCTAATCTTGCCCCGGGGAGGCGCTGCGGAAGCTCGAACACACTAGACAAATGTCTAGCTACGCGCCATGGTGACTCAAATCGATTCTTGCCGACGGGTGCGGCTGAGCTTTACAATCCGAGCCGTTATCGAAAGGACTTCTTCCATGCGTATTCTGCGTATGTTGCCTTCTTTTGTTCTGGTGGCGGTTACAGCCGGTTTTACTCAATCTGCCTCCAAGTCCGCGCCCGGTTTCAGCATCGACAACATTGATAAGACTGTCGATCCGTGTGTCGACTTCTATCAGTACGCCTGCGGCAACTGGCTGAAGACGACAGAGATTCCTGCAGACCGCTCGGCTTGGGCAAGCTTCACTGAACTAGACGAGCGCAATCTGGAGATCGAGCGCGGTATTTTGGAAAAGGCTGCGGCTGGCGGGGCGAATCGCGACGGTATCGACCAACGCATCGGTGACCTTTACGGTTCCTGCATGGATGAGAAGACGGTGAACGCGAAGGGACTCGATCCGCTCAAGCCGGAGCTTGATCGCGTCGCGGCAGTGCAGGATAAGGGGGCGCTCATAGACGAGTTAGCGCATCTTTATTTGATCGATGCCCCATCATTGTTCAGTTTTTACTCCAGTCCTGATTTGCACAATGCCGACATGGTGATTGCTTATGTTGACCAGGGAGGGCTGTCGCTGCCCGATCGCGACTACTACATCAAGGACGAGGCGCGCATGATCGATATGCGCAAGCACCTCACCGAGTACGTGACACAGGTCTTCACACTGGCGGGACAAACGCCCGATCAAGCGTCCGACTCTGCGAAAACCGTGTTGCGCATCGAAACCGCGCTGGCACAGGCAGCCATGGATCGAACTGCGCGGCGTGATCCGAAAAATCGCGACCATAAGATGACCCGCGATGAAGCCGTCGCGCTCGGCCCAAATTTTCAATTGAACCGATACTTTGTTGCGGTGGGCGCACCGAGCTTCACCGAGATGAACGTCACCAATCCGGACTTTTTTCGCAAGGTGAACGATACGATTGCGACGGAGTCTATCGATTCGCTGAAAACCTATGTGACCTGGCATGTTCTTCGCGGGGCCGCGCCATGGCTTTCGCAACCTTTCGTCGAAGCCAACTTCAAAATGCGGCAGGCGCTTGGCGGGCAGAAGCAGATCGAGGACCGTTGGAAGCGCTGCGTGAATCTGGTGGATGGTTCGCTTGGCGAGGCGCTGGGGCAGCGCTATGTCGAACTCACCTTTGGCGCCGATGGCAAACAGCGCATGCTGAAGATGGTGGATGCGCTGGAAGCATCGTTGAATGGCGACATACAGGATCTTTCCTGGATGAGCGCTGACACTAAGAAGCAGGCTGACGCGAAACTGCAGGCGATTCGCAACAAGATCGGGTATCCCGACGTGTACCGCGACTATAGTTCGATTGTCATTAAGCGCGACGATCTTTTGGGGAACATCGAGCGCGCCGATACGTTCCAGTCGAAGCGGGAAATCGCAAAGATTGGCAAGCCGCTCGACCGCAAAGAGTGGGGCATGACGCCGCCAACGGTCAACGCCTACTACAGCGGCTCGTACAACGAGATCGTCTTCCCTGCGGGAATTCTGCAGCCGCCGTTCTTCGATAAGAACATGGATGATGCGGTTAACTTCGGCGGTATCGGCCTGGTGATTGGCCACGAACTCACGCACGGTTTCGACGATCAGGGCCGCAAGTACGATCCCGACGGTAACCTGCGCGATTGGTGGACGGAACAGGATGGCAAGGAGTTCGAGAAACGCGTGAGCTGCATTGCGGATGAATATTCGAGTTTCGTCGCCGTTGACGATTTGCATTTGAACGGCCGCCTAACACTCGGAGAAAATACCGCCGACAACGGCGGCGCCCGTATCGCGCTGATGGCCCTGGAGCATATGATCGCCGAAGACAAGACCGGTAAGGAGGCGCAAAAGATCGATGGCTACACGCCCGAGCAGCGCTTCTTTCTGGGATTCGGGCGGGTATGGTGCGAGAAACGTCGTCCGGAGTATTTGCGCACTCAGGTCACTACCAATCCTCACTCGCCCGGCAAGTACCGCGTGGATGGTGTGGTGCAGAACATGCCGGAGTTCCAGAAGGCGTGGGGATGCAAGGCGGGGCAACCCATGGTGGCGGAGAATGCCTGTCACGTGTGGTGAACCCGATCGGGTCAGCGCGCGATCCAGACCTGACCTCGCTTTTCCATTCCTCGCCAGCCCACATTTGTGTTCCTCGTCCTTTCTCGGTCGCCTCGTATAATTCGAGTGTGCGGCTTCTTTTTGAAATCTTTGGGCAGACTTTGCGGACGCTTTGGGCGCATAAGCTGCGTTCTTTTCTCACCATGTTTGGGATTGCCTGGGGAGTTTTTTCTTTGTTGCTTTTGGTCGGGCTTGGCGAGGGGTTTCGGTCGGGGAACAAGAAGCAGTTCGATTCGCTGGGCGAGAATGTGATGTTTATCTGGTCGGGGCGGGCTCCGATGATGCAGGGGAGCTTCACGGCCTTGCGGCAGTACTACCTTACGCACCGCGATTACCTGGATATTCAGCGAGATTGCCCTAGCGTCGGTTTGGTCGCGCCGGTCATTTCTCGAAGCGACATTCGCGCGGTCAGCGATTTTTATCAGGCTAGCGGTCAGATCAACGGATCGCTAGCGATGTTCAACCAGATTCGTTACCTCCCGATCAACGAAGGACGGTGGTTGAACGATATGGATGTGACCCAGAAGCGCAAGGTGATTGTGCTTGGCGATGAGGCGCGGCGGACTTTGTTTTCCGGGCGGGCCGCGGTTGGGAGCACGATTCTGCTGAACGGTGTGAGCTTTGAAGTGATAGGCACGATCCAGAGGATTGGGCACGGCGACAACAACAATCTGAACTTCAAGAGTTTCATTCCTTACACGACTATGCGCGAGTATTTTCCCCCGCTCAATACTGGAGAGGGGCGCGACGTGATTTCTCTGATTGAGTATCAGCCACGGACGCGGGCCGTGCATGAACTGTCGCGCCAGGAAGTACACAAGGTGATTGGGCGGAATCATGGGTTTGACCCGCACAATCCGGATTCATTCGACGAGTGGGATACGGTGGATACGGTCGACCAGGTGGGGAAGATTTTTGATGCGATGAACGAATTTTTGGGGAGCGTGGGACTGGTGACGCTGGGGTTGGGAGCGATTGGGATCATCAATATTATGCTGGTGGCGGTTGCGGACCGGACGCAGGAGATTGGGCTGCGGAAGGCTTTGGGGGCGACGAATACGAGCATCATGTTTCAGTTTTTTGTGGAGGGGGCGTTTCTTACTTTGTTGAGTGGGATTTTGGGAATTGCTGCGGCCGCGGGAGTGATGGCGGCCTTATCGGGTGTGGATTTGGGGGAGGGATTTGATCCTCCGAGACTGGTGGTGCGCACGGCGGCATTAGCCGTGATTTCCCTGGCGGTGGCAGGAGTGGCGGCGGGATTGTATCCGGCGCGGAAGGCGGCGGGGTTGCAGCCGGTGGAGGCGTTGCGGAAGGAATAGCTTTGAGCAATGAGCGATGAGCTGTGAGCTTTGAGCGGGCAAGGTGGCTCGCGGCTCACCGCTCATTGCTCACAGCCCACGGCTCATTATGCATCGGGATTTGTTGGCACAGGCGGTTGCGGCGATGCGGCATGACTTGCGCAAGACTCTGCTTACCATGGCGGGGATGGCGTGGGGGATCGCCACTGTCGTTTTGTTGATGGCCTATGGGAATGGGTTTGGCAACGCGATTGAAAATATCTTTCAGAGTTTTGGGGCTACGGCGGTAGGGATTTTCCCGGGGCGGACTTCGCAGCAGGCAGGGGGAAATAAAGCCGGGGTGCAGGTGAAGTTCACGAATGATGACATTGACCTGTTGCGGAATAATGTGCCGCTGTGCAAGCACGTTGTGCGAATGTCGCAGAAAAATTCTTTACTGCAGAACGGGAATCGAACGTTCACGATGCCGGTGAACGGCCTGGATCCGGCGATTGGCGATATTTGGAATCTGGAGATGGGCGAGGGGCGATTTCTGGACGATGCGGACAACGCGCGGCATGGGCTGATTGCAGTGATCGGGTCGGAGGCGAAGGACCGGTTGTTTTCTGGAGCGCCGGCGGTAGGAGAGGATTTGCGAATCGATGGTGTGGAATTTCAGGTGGTGGGGGTGGTGAAGCCGCGCATGCAGGAGGGCGACGATGACGATAACCGGACGATCTATGTTCCGTATAACTCGATGAATGTTTTGAAAGACAATCATTATCTGGATGGGATCTGGATGGATTCGCAGGGACTGAATCATGACAAGCTGGACCAGACGGTACGCGATACGCTGGCCGCGGCGCACGGATTCAAGAGCGACGACAAGCGGGCGATTTCTTTGTTCGATGCGCAAAAGCAGCTTTCGCAGTTCGGAGTTATTTCGCTGGCGCTGAAAGTTTTGCTTGGGTTTATCGGGACGCTGACGCTGGGAATTGGCGGCGTGGGGCTGATGAACATGATGCTTGTCTCAGTGACGCAGCGGACGCGGGAGATTGGCGTGGAGAAGGCGCTGGGAGCGCGGCGGCGGGATATTTTATTTCAGTTTCTGGCGGAGGCGATGACGATCACGGCGGTGGGAGGGCTGTTCGGGATTGCGCTGTCGTTTGTGGTGTCGGTGTCGGTGGGTCGGCTGACTTTTTATAGCGCTATGGCGAAACATGCGGAAGCGGGAGATATCCGGTTGATTGTTTCGCCTGGGATCTTGCTTGTGGCTTGTGGGATTTTGGGGATTGCTGGAGTGGTTAGCGGGATGGTGCCGGCAATGCGGGCGGCGAGGTTGGATCCGATTGAGGCTTTGCGGTATGAGTAGAGTTCGACCTCAGCGGCTAAAGCTGCGTTTCCAAGTAGATGTTTATCGCAGCGCTAAAGCACTGCGCCACCCAAGAGCATGACTTCAAGCGAAGATATTTTGAGTTTGGTGGCGCCGAAGGCTGATTTGCGCGTGCCTTATGGGACCGATGCCAATCAGTTTATCGATTTGCGTCGGGCTGCAGGCAAGGGGCCGCATGCGGTGGCACTTTGCCTTCATGGAGGGTATTGGCGGGCCAAGTACGATTTGGAATACCTGGGACATTTGTGCGCGGCCGTGACGGCTCGTGGAATCACTACCGCGAATGTCGAGTATCGGCGGGTTGGAAATGCCGGTGGGGGTTGGCCGGGGACTTTTGCGGACGTTCGGGCGGCGTACCAGTTCGTGATTCAGAATGCCGGACGATATGAGATCGATGCGCCGCGGGTGATTGTGTTGGGGCATTCGGCTGGCGGGCAGTTGGCGCTTTGTTTGGCGGCGCATGAGGCGGGGGTAAAGGCGGCGGTTTCTTTGGCGGGCGTTGTCGATTTGCAGCGGGCTTATGAGTTGCATTTGAGCAACGACGCGGTCGTCGAATTCTTGGGAGGGACGCCTAAAGAGGTTGCGGATCACTATCGGGAGGCCGATCCGATGAAATTGGCGATCGGGAGTCGGCAGTATTTGGTGCATGGAGCGAAGGACGATATTGTGCCGCCGTCGTTGAGCCGGGATTATGTTCGGGCTAAGGCGAAGGAGGATGCGCGGCTCGTGATGATTGCGGGCGCTGGGCATTTTGAGGTGGTGGATCCGAGGTCTGGGGCGTGGGGGGATGTGGAGACGGTTTTGGTCGGGGCGGTTTGAGGCGAGAAGGTTAGCCACAGAAGGCACAGGGGAGTACGCAGAGGGTAGGGGAACTCTACCCAGCGGCGAAAGCGTTTGATTCAGGAACGATCT
>JBEKBW010000086.1:0-22152 GCA_050015215.1 Candidatus Sulfotelmatobacter sp. | reverse complement strand
CATTGCCAGGATGGTTTCGGGCATCACGCCCAGGTGATCGATGAGGTAGGCGATGCGGTAGGTGATGACGCGCGTCTTGCCGCTGCCCGCGCCGGCGAGGATGAGCACCGGTCCTTCGGTGGTTTCGACGGCTTCGCGCTGCTGCGGGTTGAGTTTATCGAGAAACGACAATGCGGGAGTGGCTCCGGGGTTGATAGCTTGATTTTACAGGAAGTTCTCTAGAGGATTTCCCCTTTCGGGACGCCATATGTCGACGAATTACGTGTGAACTTCATCGGCCCCGATCAATGGCGGATACACTTCTAGGCGGGCCCGTGGTGTAACAGCAACATAGCGCCTTGCGATGGTCGCAGATGCGGGCCCGAATCCCGTCGGGTCCAGGCTCCGGTTTTCCGGGGCGCAGGTTCTGTGAAGAGTGAAAGCAAGGATAACTTCCTACAAAAGTAACTTGACCAGAATTCAGTGGGCATATACTCCGAGCTATCGCAAGGCGCCATTTGCCCGAATTTGATCGGCCCCGGGGGCCATCGCTTTTCGGAGCCGGATTCTGGGATGGAAATTCCATTGCAATCCGTGAGTTGTCTTGGGAGGATCCAACATTCAGCGCCTAAAGGCGAATCAGCGGAGCTAGGGCTGCGGCACGCATAAATGCGTGCCCTGATACGAACCCTTACGAATCTCGTCGCCGCTCGCCGCTCGCCGTTCGCTAGCCTCACACCCGCGCGCCCAGCAAATGCCCTAACCCACCGCGAACGAGCAAGCCATCGGTGCGGTCTTTGAAGTAACGCTCGTTCAGTTGAGGCCCCTTTAGTAATTCGGTGCGGTGAAAGCCCAGAGTTTCTAACTCTCGCTGCAATTGGGCTGGATCGAAGAACAGTTGAAAAGGCTCTCCGGCGTCGGCGACGCGCTTCGCGAGGGCATCGAAAGCTTCCCGCTGTCCGGCGTTGAGCAGCGCGGGATCGACTGCGAAGTCGAACACCACCCCGCTGCCTGCTGGCATGTTCGCGATCAGACTCAGAGTATTCATGCAGGCCTCGCGCGTGAGATATGGCACCACACCTAGCCATGAGAAGAATGCAGACTCATTCTGTTTGAGCCCTGAACGCTTCAGAGCCGATTCCAGCGTTTGCTGTTCGAAGTCGATGGGAACAAAAGTTAGCGAGGCAGGAATCGGAATGTGTGCGGCATGCAACTGCTCGCGCTTCCAAACTTGGGTGGCCGGATGATCGACTTCGAATACGCGCAGCTCTGAGTGCGGGTTGCGGTAGGCGAAGGTATCGAGACCTGCGCCCAGAATTACATACTGGTTTACGCCGTGCGCGACCGCGCGGGCGAGTTCGTCCTCAGCATAGCGGCTTCGGGCTGCCATGAAGGCGCGAAAGGCACGGGCAAAGGCGTGATGCTCTTTCGGGTTCGATCGCAGCTCTCTCGCTGCATCCGCGCCAATGATGCGCAGGGCTAAGGGATCGTCGAGAACTTTAGGATGATCATGGAGCTGATGAGCGGCGCGGCGGATGGCTACGCGCTGCGCTGTCCGGCTGAATGTGCCTGGTTGCATATTGGGATTCGTTTTAGTTCCGGATCGGAAGACGGAGGGAGTATCCACGCACGCAAAAGGCTCACCTCAGGCGCTGAAGCGCGGTTCCTTCTTGCAGCCTCTTAACGGCACGAGTAACACTCGTGCCCTTCCCGATTCCCGCTCGAACCACAGTTTTTGCAGCCGCTGACCGCGCCCTTCCCGCAGGGTCGCTCGTTGGGAACTCAGACGGGATTGCCTGTTTCCGCCCGCAACAGGTTGCACTCGTCGCAAGGGCAGATTTCGCGCAGCAGGCGCCACGAATAAATCCCGAGATCGTGATCGTCGTTCCAGGCGAATCGAATCGCGTATTTGCCGATGCCTTCGGCGGAAAGCGGCTTGGCGGCGGCTTTGAACATGGGCAACATGCCGGGCTTAAGTTTGGCAGGCTCGCCGGGTTTGCGGCCCGTCTTCTCGCGTTCTTCGTTGCACATCGCGCAGGGGCAGGCGTCCCGAAGGAATACAAAGCTATAGTGCGACACATGGCCGTCTTTCCAATCGATATCGACACCGGTACCGGTGGTCAGATTCACTTTCACCGACTTGGGATCCGTGGATGCGGTGGGGGTCTGAAGCGGGGACTGCATGAATTCAGTATCGCACAGCCACTATCAAGCGGCGGCTCACGCTACTTAGCCGTTGACGTTGTGGCTGAGCTCGCCTTTGGCGTGGTCACGATTCCGACGGCGAAGCCGCCGACCGCCCCGGCCACAATACCCATGAGAGCCAGAACCAATGCGCTCTCGATCAAACTGGATTTTCCACGTCTGGACATACATCCTCCGATTGCAACCATGCTAGTTTACATGGGCGGGCGTACACAGAGGAATTGGCGGGGAGCGGATAAATTCGGTAGAATAAGAGTTTCGGCTACAAGCTCTGAAAGGATCGATCAGCAGTCATGGCACAAGAATGTGATATCTGCGGCAAGAAGCCGCAATTTGGGAACCGCATCAGCCACGCACATAACGTCACCAAGCGACGCTGGAACATCAACCTGCGTGCGGTGCATGCTCGCGTAGGCGCAACTACCAAGCGGATGCGCGTGTGCACCTCCTGCCTGCGCAGCGGGAAAGTGGTCAAGGCGTAAGATTCTCCATCGCGGCGTGATGATTTTCAGTTGGGGGAATTGCCGTGATTCACTCAAAGCACTCTTCCCTGATTCGTCTCCTCCAGTTTCTGGCAGCGAGCGTTCTACCGCTTACGTCGGTGCAAGCCATGGGACAAGCGCCGATGAATCTAACAGGTTCGACAAACTGCCAGTCCGCTGATTTCGATATCAACTTGCAGTTTACAAACGGACCGGAGGACTACTACTCCGTCGTCATCATCAAGACCAACATTTCCGACCATCCGTGCCGTCTCGATGGTCCGATGTATGGACCCAGCGTCGTCCCAGACCGAGCTTCGGGGCAGCTCCCCTATGAGTTGTGCTACTACTGCGACGAACGCTTGCCGGATGGCAGAGTTCCTGTTGTATCTCCGATTACAATTCGTCCAGGCCAGGCCGTGCGGCAGACCTTTCGATGGAAGACGTCTTCCTTAAGTGAACCTCAGCGCTGTTTCCAGCCGCAATGGATGGCGGACCCAGTTTTGATCGTGGCTCCCACTCTCCTAAAAGAGGTGTGTTCGCCGATCGCGGTCAGTCGATTCAGTGTAGACAAGTCTTCGGATGCAACCGGGGCCAGCCAACCCGGGGGAGAACATGACCCGCCGTTTGAGCTGAGGAGCGACAAGAATAGTTACGATGAAGAAGAGCCCTTCTCGCTGCGGGTATCGGACAGGTCCATCAATTCCGAATCCTCGGCGGAGAGCGACTGCCCACTTCTCTACCTGAGAGTGAGATCGCCTGATGGAACAATACGAATTGATGAAGTCCACGCCCTCGGGTTCAGGGGCTGCGGACCGCCAGTTCCAGGGCATCAGCTTGGCGACTGGCGAAGCGGGTTCGATTTGGACTCTGGCGCGAACAGCAGGTGGATGGGCTCTGGACAATTCGACTTTGAAGTTCTTCGGCTGCATGGTTCGCCGGACGCCCCTCAACTCCGGTTCGACCGCTCCAACACTTTGCAGATTCAGGTCGTGGATCCTGCAACCGTGGTGAGGAAGTGGGGAACCAAGGTTCGCGGAGTCGCCACGGATATAAGTCTCGACGGCAACACTTTCGCAGTCGGGGAGGATATCCATCTGCACCTGGCGGTGGAGAATTTTGACGGGATCCCTGCGGAATCGTCGGCATCGAAGTGCAGGACGAGGCAGGACGGCAAGTGTCCGCCGCTGATCGGTTTATTCCCTGGTCGATTTGCACCGGACACGGCCGTGGGCCTCAGCCGATCACAAAAGGCAAGGTAATTCCCTTGGAACGGACGCTGGGCAGAGAAGGATGGTTGCCAAACCGTCCTGGCATCTACAAAATTGTCGTCACGTGGGTCCCCTGCTTCGGCGCAAGGGACTCTGGCTCGGTCCCGTCAAACGCCCGAAGATTGAAGCCGTACGCGATTGCCCGCGCCTCGGCGAAGATAAGAATCGTCAACACAAACCAAGTGTGGCACCAAATGAGGAACTCGGGAATCGTCGACTGAAAAATGGTCGCTATTGTACCTGCAACAGTTGCACGTCGAAGATTAGCGTTGCGTTAGACGGGATCGGACCGCCGGGCGTGCCTTCCGCTCCGTAGCCCAAACTTGGAGGGATGCGCAGTTGGCGCTTGCCGCCTGCTCGCATTCCGGCGACTCCTTCTTCCCAGCCCTTGATCACTTCGCCGTTGCCGATGGTGAAGTCGAATGGCCGTCCGGCATCGACGGAGCTATCGAACTTCTTGCCGTTGGTGAGCCAGCCGGTGTAATGCACGCGCACGTGGCTGCCTTCTTTGGCGACGTCGCCGTTGCCGATGCGGATGTCCCAATATTGCAGGCCGGACGGGGTTTTGGTGCCTTCCCCGGTCACTTTGGTGGGCGCGCTGGTATCGGTCTTTTTGGCGGCGGTTTGCGCGAAAGCTACTGCGGCTAGCGCAAGCACAAAGATAATTGCTACTGCAGCGACATACTTGGTCATCTCTACGACTCCTTCGCGGGATCTCAAACCCTTTATCTTAAACACAGAGGCACAGAGGTGCACAGGGTTTTTCATGCCAGGGCAATTACGTCGATTTCCACCGCTACATCTTTTGGCAGGCGCGCCACTTCTACGGTGGAGCGGGCCGGCGGCGCGGAGCTGAAATATTTGCCATAGACCTGGTTCATGGCGGCGAAGTCATCCATGCTCTTTAGAAAAACCGTGGAACGAACGACTTTGCCTAGACCGCTGCCGGCAGCTTCGAGAATTTCCGATAGATTGCGCAGCACGCGATCAGTTTGCGCCGCAACATCGCCTGATATGACTTGTTGGGTAGAGGGATCGATCGCGACCTGGCCGGAGACGAAGACGAATCCGTTGGCTTTGACTGCTTGAGAATAAGGGCCGATGGCCTGAGGAGCGTCTTTAGTAGAGATAATTTCGCGCATAAAGTCTTTGCTGATTAACGCAGATTGTGGAGAAGAGGTCAAATGCGAGCCGTGGAAAGGGAGATTCCCGCAGCGGCTAGCCGATTCTTCTCGAGGACGGCTGCGGCACGACTAAAGTCGTGCCCTTCCCGATTATCGTTGAGGAGAACGCGCCAGGATGATAATCCAATCGTTATTGCTGGGGCGCGAAGTAGCCTTTGCGGGCGCGGACCTGCAGGTCTTTTTTTAAGGCGGAGATTTCGATGGAGCGGTAGCGGCCGTCGGCGTCGAAGTCGGCGGGCTTGTAGGAGACTACATACTGGCTGCGCAGCTCATCTTCGATGGCGGCGAAAGAATGCGTGATGTCCTTCATCTTGAAGGGAAAGAAGGCGCGGCCGCCGGTGGCTTCCGCAATTTGCTCGAGAACTTTATCTCCGCGGAGGATCAGGCCGCTATCGTCCGTGGAGATGGCGTAGATGATGACCTCGGCGCGCTGCGCCATTTCTATGGCCTGCGCGCGAGAGACGTCGCTTTGATTATCTTCCCCGTCGCTCACGACGACGATGGCTTTTCGCGTGGGATGGTCGGGACGGTCTTTCAGAAATTTTTCTTTGCAGGCGCGATAGATCGCGTCGTAGAGCGCGGTGCCTCCGCCATCATGCAGGCGATGAACGCCGGCGGAGAGCAGTTCCACGTTGTCGGTGAAATCCTGAGTAAGATCGCTCTCTTTATTGAAGCCGACGACGAAAGCTTTATCGAACCCGGCGCGAATTGAATGCTGCAGGAAACTGACCGCAGCATCCTGCTCGAAACCAAAACGGCTTTGCACCGAGCCGCTCACGTCGATGAGGAGGCCGAGGTGCAGGGGCAGATCGGTTTCGCGGCGGAAGTTCAGAATCGATTGCGGCGGCTTGTGGTCGTCAAGAATGGAAAAGTCATTCTCGTTAAGATTGCGAACAAATTTGCCATGCTTGTCAGTGGCGATGAACAGAACATTCACTTCGTCTACGCGCTTGCGAATCGTGAGCATCGCGCCAGCTTGCGGATCGTCAGAATCGGCCGAACTGACGTTGGGACTGGAACTGTTGAGAGCGCTGGCGTAGGAATTCGTATAGGAAGACTGGGCGAAAAGCGGACAGGAGAGCGCCATTACGGCCAGCAGGGCCAGCACTCGAACAGGCGTGTACTTCGTGCCAGAAACGTCCAAAATTTGCACTCCACCCCTTGCCAAAATGTACTTCCGAGTTATTAGATGCACGCCAGATGCCGAATGGCCGGGCTTTCGCGGGGGCTACCCTTTGAACTGTAGAAGGACCCCCACCCCATGCCAAGTTACAAAAGGAGCACTCGTTTGGTCATGGAGGCAGCATGTGCGCGTCTCCACAGGACGGCATCTAACCGCAGAGCGTTCCGGTGAGCGGTCCCAATCGAGGCACTAGCTGACTTGAGCCAATTTGTGAAAAATTTAATTTGCTTTTGTGGGATCGGTGGGCATATTTCGGGAAGGGAACGGAATTCATGAACGTGCCATTCAAATCGCAAAGGCTCGCAGCATTAATCATCAGTTTGTTTCTTTTCTCGATCTCGGCCCTCGCCAGCACGGAAGAGGAAAGGGTGAAAGACGCGGGCGAAGTGATTAAGGAAATCCTGAACATCCCCGACGATATTCCGCAGGACTTGCTGGACAAAGCCGAATGCCTGGTGATTTTGCCGTCGGTGAAAAAGGGGGCGTTCGGCGTCGGCGGGAGTTATGGCCGCGGAGTAATGATATGCCGCAGTGGCGCTCATTACACCGGCCCATGGGGCGCTCCCGCGCTGTATGCGCTGGAAGGGGTGAGCATTGGATTTCAATTGGGCGGGCAGGCCACCGATTTCGTTTTGCTGGTGATGAATCCCAAGGGCGCGCGTTCGCTGCTTTCGAGCAAAGTGAAATTGGGTGCAGATGCCTCGGCGGCCGCTGGTCCGAAGGGACGCACCGCGGAGGGCGCCACAGATGTGGTGATGAGCGCGGAGATTCTTTCTTATTCACGCAACAAAGGGTTATTTGCGGGGATCTCGCTGGAGGGATCGACTTTGCGCTCCGATGGGAACGCGAACGAAAAGCTGTACGGTAAAAAACTGAACGCGAGAGAGATTATCGTGGAGCACAAAGTGGGCATTCCGCCCTCCGCAAAGCAACTCGTCTCACTGTTGGATGCGAAGTCGCCGAAGAATTTGTCGGATCCGAAATCACTCGAGTAGTTTGTGCGGCGCTGGCGGACAGATCAGGTTATGAAACGAGTGGGCCGAGAAAAGCGCGAGCGGGTGCGCTGTGCGTGGGCGCGCGGCGACTTGATGATTCGTTATCACGATGAAGAGTGGGGCGTGCCGGTTCACGATGACAGGAGGTTGTTTGAATTTCTCGTTCTGGAAGGTGCGCAGGCCGGGCTGAGCTGGGAGACGATCCTCAACAAGCGGGAAAATTATCGCGCTGCGTTTGACGGCTTCGATGCGGGGCGGGTGGCGCTCTACGATGGCCGGAAGATCGCACAATTGCTGCAGAATCCGGGCATCGTGCGCAACCGGTTGAAAATCGCTTCTGCCGTGCGGAATGCGCGTGCGTTGCTGCAGGTCCAGGAAGATTATGGCAGCTTTGACCGTTACGTATGGCAATTCGTAAACGGTCGGCAGAAGGTAAATTTACGGGATGCGCGCCATCCGGTTCCGGCGCGCACGGCAGAATCAGACGCGATGAGCAAGGATTTGAAGAAGCACGGATTCAACTTTGTGGGATCGACCATTTGTTACGCATTTATGCAGGCGGTGGGGATGGTGGATGACCACGTTATACAGTGCTTCCGGCACGGCAAAGGCAGGCGAAAAACTAAGAGCCCATCCTAAATCGCCCAGGCGCCCCGGGGCGTTGCACGAGTCCGGTTGGGGAACGGCGTATCTTCGCTGGCACACACTACTACGGTAACGCTTCGCGCTCTTGCGCCGAGTCTGTAATTGGTTAGTGAAGGGTGAATGAGCTCTTGCTAGTGTGCTTTTTGTCGTCCATATCTAGACCGAAGGTTGGATGATTATAGGTGCCGGAGATGCGCACGGGAACTACTTCACCCCCCTTCTTCTTTTTGAAAATCGGGTCCATTGCTTTGAGCAGGAATGCCTTGGCCCCGGTGGTGGTGTCTGAAAGTTTCGAATCCACCCGCATGCGGCCGCGCATATCAATCTTGTCGTTGATCAGGTTGTAGGTTCCGTGCATGCGGACGTGAGCGCCGGGAATTTGGAAGAAGAGATCGGAGAAGCTGGCCGTTCCCTTGGCAACGCCCACGCTGCCCTCCAACCCAGCGAGTACGGTTTCCGGGTCTTCTTTTTCTTTGTCACTTTCGCCCCTTGCGCCAGCGCTTAACTTATCCACATCTTTCTGCGTAGCGTTGTCGGAGAAGCTTCCCTTGCCAACGCCAAAATTGCCCTGCAATTTTATTTTCTTCAGGAAGTCGTCCCCGGGCGGGATCTCAATGTGGGCGTGGATCGTGGCGCTGCCGGACATGGGGGAACGATTGGCCTGCACAAACAATCCCAATAGATCCTCGATGCGAGCCTGGTTCATTTGCACATCGATCACGCCGGTTTTACCGTTACCCTCGGGCGATTTTGCTACGCTGCCCTTCGCCGTGATGTGGGTCTTGCGCAGATCGGCATCGATTTGATTCAGGAAGGTGTCGCCCTGCGTGGCATCGACGTAGGCGCTGAACTTCGCTGTCAAATGCACCGGATGATGGCCCATGACCACTTCAAAATCCGGGATGTCCGTTGTCCCCGCGATGTCGATGTGCGCGAGTTTGCCGGAAAATTTTCCCGTCGATGAGAGCGTTCCTGCGATGCCGTTATAGACGCTTAGGTCGGCATGGTCGAATTTATATTCACCCGAAACCGGCGTCTCTCCTACGTTGCTGAGATTCCACACGCCGAACTTCCCTTCAGCGGCGACTTCTCCCGGCGGTTGGGGGTTGTGCACCTTCACGCGATAACTGAGCGGGGTCTTCCACCCCACATTTCGCAAGACCGCCTCGTGAATCACGAAACGCAAAGGCGCCGCGCTCGGATCCTGCAAGGCAAATTCCAGCACCGTGCCGTCGGCAACAATTTCGCCGGTGCTGATTTTAGATTGCGTGGTATGAAACGCCGCGCCGGTGCCGAAAGGGGGAATCGATATGAGCATGCCTTCCGCGGTGATCCGGCTCACGCTTTGCGAGATAAGGCCAAGATAGCTGCCTTGGATGGTCAGCTTCTGAATGGTGATGAGCGGCTTGGCTTCGTTGGGGGTGTGATGGAAAACAACTCCTTCCAGGATGCAGCCGGGAGACGGGAAATACGTCTCATGAAAACTCCGGACTTGAACCTGACCGTTGCTGGCTTCTCGTAAGTCTTCCAAAACCTGCGCCTGAGAAAACGGCCACCAGTGGCTCGCGGCTAGTACTATGCCGGCCACAATCACGCAAGCAAGCGCAATAATCACGATCAAACGAATGGAACGCTTGCGACGCCGCTGAATGTCGGTTGATCGCGCAGGGGGAGCAGTTGCGGCGGGCATGAAGCTTGGAGGTGGAAATCGGCGTTCCGGTTGCTGCCGAAAAAAGCCGCGCCTGGGCGGAACGAGAGAATGCGGCACGGTTTTGCTGCATTCCAGGTGGTTTCCGAGCTCTGCTCCTCCGAACAAAAAAGGCCGCCCCACGAGGCGGCCTTTTCGTGTGGAGGACAGCGTTTTGCTTACTTGGCCTGAATAACTCCGAAATAGCCATTCGCATCGTTGGGGCCGGCAGTAAAGAAGAGTTGATTCGTCTTTCCATTCGCCGCGGTGCCGCCGCCGAACTCAATACCCCAGATGCCGTTGATGCTCAGCGCCTTGCCGCTGGAATTTGAAAGCGTTCCGAGCAGCTTTCCAGTGCTGATGTTGTAGGCATTGATCGAGCCGTTCGAGGTGTTGTTTGTAACCAGCAGCGCTTTGCTGAACGTCCCGAAGTTCGCCGGGGCGACGGCGAATCCCCATGCCTGGTTCAGCGGCTTGCCGTGGGCAAAGTGCTTGGTCAGTGTGCCGGTTTCACTGAAAATATCGATGTAACCGCCGCCTCCGCCGTTGGTGGCTGCGTAGGAAACGTAAACTTGCCCGTCGATGTCCTGGATTCCGAAGGGAGCGAAGCCGGCCGGTATGGCGGGATCGGTGAATGAGCCCGTGAGATTGAAGTTGCCGTCGAAAATGTCGACCTTATTATTGGCAGCGTCGGCGGCGAACAGAGAGTTCCCTGACGTGTGATTCGTGATCGCGAGGCCAGTGTACGAGGCGCCGGCAACCGTGGCGCCGATCAGGGCATTATTGGGTTCGAACGACGACCATCCGCTGATGGTTCCATCGAGAGTGGCAAATAGGAAAACCGAAGTCCAGGTATCGATCTTGAATTCCGTCGATCCGTTATAGACGATGCCAGTGGGACTGCCCGCGCCGGTGCCGCTGGCGGGAGGGACAACAACCTGCAGGCTCTGAGGCTGGCCTTGCGCATCGTAGAGAGTTGACCAGCCGCTAGCTTCGTCGCTAACCCAGAAGGGATTGCCCGGGCTGTATGCGAGTCCCCAGGGGTTTTGCAGGAGTGGATCCTGATATTTCTTCCCAGTCAGGTTGGAAGTTAAATAGGTAACGCTGTATTGCGCCAGGGCAGCGCTGGAACCGAAGACCAGAAGAAGCCCGAGAGCGGCGAACCGAACGAGAGAGCGACCAAGCAAACGATGCATGCGATTTCTCCTTGTGCAGTGCGAGTAGGGGTGAAGCGCGATCCGTTGCGGGCACGTAGTTGATTTTCCCAGCCCGTCAAACCTCGGCAATCGTAGGCGGAGCGGGGCGTGCGGTTGTCAAAGGATTGTCATGAGTTTGTACAATTCCTGTCGCGGAAGAGTGTTGCAAGATCTTGCCAACTGCGGGTTGCAAGGTCGCGGGGAGTGAATTAGTCTTAATTTCTGCCACCAGCAGGAAGCCGGGATGGCGGAACTGGCAGACGCAGCGGACTCAAAATCCGCCGGTACTTAGTACCTTGGGGGTTCGACTCCCCCTCCCGGCACCACAATGATCCATTCGCAGGCGATCAGTTAGGCAGGGTTTGCGGCAAATTTTCTTGCAGTCGGTGATGCCATCTCCGCGAGTGAAACGAAGGCCTCTGGCGCTTCCATAAATGCGTTGTGCGGCCAGCACCTTCACGATCGATGGATCTCTTCATTGGAGAGTTAAGCGGCGACTACCAGTGGCGGACACGCCCGACGTCGACGTGTACGAAGTCCGAGACGCGATAGTATCCCACTCCTCCGCGACGCAGGCGCAGGGCTGCATCACGCAGCATTGCCGTCGGAATTCCAGGCAGACGAATGTCGATTGCCTCGGCCTGCATGTGCAGGCTGTGCTGCGCTACGCCGGTGTGCGGGCGGCGCGTGCGCAGGAATTCGTTGCTCCAGGGCGTGCGATAGCCACAAATCACATCGATTTCACCACCGGAATCGCCGAGCGATGCGGTCAGGTCGTGCAGAAGGTCGAAGAGCTGAGGATCGAAATGGCGCACATCTCCGGTTCGGTGGTCGCGCAGAAAATGGTCTAGCTCGTCCAGAGCTGCGGGGATGTATTGATCACCGCGACGATAGACGACATCCAATCGCTCGCCTGTGTGAGTGTGAAAGAAGCGAAGCCGGTATTCGTGTGGAGATGGAGCCGCCGATTCTGTGGTATGCCCTAGCGTCGCCAGCGGCAAAAAAAGAAACAGCGATAAGCAGAACTTACCATTCACTCTCCGCAAGGCCAACGAGAATGCTTGGCAAAGTTGCACAAGGTTCAGTTTGCTGTATTCAAAGAGTCGCACTGTGATTGGATGCGCTTCGAACCAGTTTCGGTTCCCTTAATACCGTCCAAGGAGCCACCCAGGCACCAGGGCTAAAGCCCGGCGAATGTGGCGGTTACCGCGTCCCCTTCGGCGCGCTTCGCTTGCTCAGGGCAAGCTCTAACAGGGTCGCTCTTGCACCGTGCTGCTTAAGGATGTTCCGCGGCCAAGGCTTTGTCGAGGTCTGCATCGTAACCATAGATATCGTCGAAAAAACGAATCTGATTTTCCTCGTTCACCGTAGCCGAGCCGTAGACAATCAGAACCGGAATCCGCGTGGCGAGGTTCACCTGAAGATTGTTTTTCTCGCCGTTCATCGTGGCCTTCACCCGCTGCAAATCCCAGCCAGGATTGTTTCGCAACACCCAGGCAACCAGGTCCTCAGGGTTCTCTACCCGAATGCATCCGTGGCTGAAATCGCGGACGTCCTGCGAGAACAGTCCCGGAGCGTCTGTGCCGTGCAGGTACACGTTCTCCGGATTGGGGAAGATGATCTTCACCAGGCCCAGAGAATTGGTGTCGCCGGGCTTTTGCCGCACCATCAGGTGAAGCGATTTTATGCCTTCTAGAACCTCCGGGCTCACTTGATTGTCGGTTACGACCTCGCCTTTAGGCGTGACCACTTCGAAATTATTCCTGGCGATATAGTTCGGATCTTTCAGGATGTGCGGCACGATTTCGTTCCGCTGAATGCTGGGAGTCACGTCCCAGTAGGGCCGGAAGACCACATATTGGATCTCTTTCTCAAAGATCGGAGACTTGTGGCCGTAGGCTTTTCCAATAATCACGTTCTTGTAAAAGGCGACGGTGCCATCCGGGTTCATGGCGCGTACGCGATACTCAGGAAGATTCACAACGACGGGCGGCTGCGGAAAGGAATGCGGAAGCCAGCGCCACCGTTCGAGCGTCAACTTGATCTGGCGAATGCGGACCCACGGAGGAGTGTTGAGTTCATTGATCGTGCGAGGGTCGAGGTTGCCCGTGGGATTTTCCCCGTGTCTGTCCTGGTAGTGCTTCACGCCGGCGGCGAGCACACCGTCGTAGATGGTTGCATTGGGATCGAGCTGCACCGTGGAAGGAATGTCGCCGATGATTTGCAGAAACCGGCCCAGAGGGACCACGCCGGCGTAGGGTTGGCCGGGATGCACCGTCTTCGTGACGGTTGGTAGCTTCGGCTGATCAGCTTGCTTTGCATATCCTTCGTAAACCGGCAAGAGCGCGAGCAGCTTGCGGTAGCCCAGGAAGGGCGGCTCCAGATTCTGGATTATGGCGGCTGGATCGGCCGCATTCACGACCTGAGTTTGAATGAAGTCCGCCAACGGGAGTTGTTCCCCTCCCATATCGAGCTGAAACTTGAACTCTTTGGGATTTACGCGTCCACAGTGGATGGCGCGGATATAGCGCATCGCCGAGACCGTGAGTGCGGTATCGAATAAAACCAGGTCCTGTTCCGACGGCTTTTGCCTCAGCTTAAGGAGGCGGCTCCGCCACCGCGAGCCATCGTAATCTTCGGGATCTAGTCCTTTAACCTCCGCATTTTCCAGGAGTTCGATCACGACCTGCCCCTGGGGTCGGACACCGCCGTTTTGAACCCAAACCAGAGAATAGCCGGTCGCCTCGTAGAGTTTGGCGACTTCTGTTTTATAGGCAGTAAAATCCGGCCAGCGGAGGTCGGCATTGCGCCCCGAGTCCACAATACCGTGGAGCGCAGGAACACCTGAGGCAGACAACGTCTGGCCCGCAAGAGCCGGGGGCTGTTCCGCGAGGAGTGCAGGGAAGGTCTGGCCGCTTGCAAAAGACATTCCGCCAACCACGACGCTGGTTAGAACGAACATCCACTGAGGCCGACAAATAAGACTCCTCATAGCAAACCTCCACGTGACGTTTTATGTGAGTATCGAAAGCAATTTCAGGTTCCGCTTAATTGAAAGGGATTTCTTTCGGCACTCGTGGCGAATCGAACGCCTGAGCTGCGATGGAACACGCTGATGCTGTGGCCACTTCGTGCAGAAATCTTCATTGCGGCGTCATTTGTCCGGCAAAGCGCGGGAACCCCGACACTAGGGAGCTCAAATTTTGTAAACCAGATTCTTTCGCGCAGCAGTCTGCCCGCAACTGGGTGCACTTCCCGCAGGAGACCGGTACCCACGCCTAAAATAAAGCCTCGCACAGCGACATCCTACGCGGGGTACATAACGTCGGGCAGATGCTTTCAACGCTTCTGGTACGGGTGGAAGATGTAGTCCTTCGCCTTCACTGGCGTATGGCACGCGAATCCGCAGTCTGAGAGGCTTTTCGGGTCGGCCGTGAACTTGTCCGACGCGGCTTCGTAGTTGAACACCGCATAGCCCCAACCGCCACTTTTCGCAAATCTCTTGCTGTCCTTTTCCATGACGAAAGCCTGGCTAAAGACGTCCGGCACTTCCACGGCGAAAGGGGCCTCGGTGCTCTTCTTCAGCTTCCACTGGAGCTTCACGATCCTCGAGCCCTCCGGAAAAGGCTGGCCATCTACCGGAACGCCGGCCTTGTACGCCTTGATCATCTTCGGATTGGCGACGATCACCTTTAGTATTTCGTCGGTCCGGGCGGAGGAGACCACCGACCAGTCCTCGTATCCTCTGAAGTCGGAGAACACGATTCCGCCGGGCGATTTCAGCGAGTACTTGTCCTTGTCTTGGACTTGCGCGAAAAGGGCCGCGACGCCGAGGACGGCAAGCACCGTCATGGCCGTCGCCACGAGGGTAAAGCGAGCGATATGCTCCACCGCGGTGGGTGTTTCTATCTTTTGTTCTTGTTGTTCTCGCGCCACAGATTTCGCGACAAGTTTAGACACGGTGTTCTCCTTCACAAGAAAAATTTTCTAGACCCGATCAAGGTACATCTCAAACGATTGCCATTAAGCCAGACCTGAGGGGAGTAAAACAATTGGACCATGGTACCGACGATACCTTCGTATCGGTTTGTTCCCTGTAGGGACCACGCCACTGTAATCGATACGAAAGTATGGACGATACTATCGTCCAATTGCGCGGCCCAATTTGTTCAGGCTGAATGGTGACAGCTCGAATACGGAGGAACATTCCATGGCAACTATAAGCGCACCTGCCAACGTCACGCAGATGAACACACCTACAAAACCCGCACAGATTCGCATGACCCAGCGCTCGCCCGCTTATTGGCGTATCACCATCGACAATCCGCCGATCAATGTGATGGGCCCGGAGATGGTCAAGCAGTTCCAGGAGGTCATGAACGCTCTGGAGGCCGATGAGCAAGTCAGGGTCGTGGTCTTCGATAGCGCGGTCGAAGACTACTTTCTGAATCACTCCGACTTCACGGCTAAGATCGAGGATCTGACCTCACTGCCCGAGGGCCCCACGGGCTTGCCGCCCTGGCCGGACTTTCTCGCGCGGCTGACCCGCTTGCCAGTCGCCTCCATCGCCCTCATCCGCGGCCGTGCGACCGGCAACGGTAGTGAGATCACGCTGGCCTGCGACATGAGTTTCGCCAGCCGCGAGAAGGCCATCATCTCGCAATGGGAGGTGGGCGTAGGAATGGTCGCCGGCGGCGGCCCCATGGCTCGCTTGCCCAGACTCATTGGCCGAAACCGTGCGCTTGAGGTGCTTTTGAGTTCGGACGACATCAGAGCAGAACAGGCGGAGGCCTACGGCTACATTAATCGCGCCCTACCAGACGCCGATCTCGATGCATTCGTAGAGGCGCTCGCAACCCGGATCTCCAAGTTCGACAAATGGGCGATCGCTCAAACCAAGCGCCTCGTCAACACCAGCCTGCCGCCGGACGTTGAGCTCGGCGCCGGGTGGGATGCGTGCATCGCTTCGCTCGGTCGACCTGCCGCACAGGAGGGGATCAAAGCGCTGATGGACCGCGGCTTCCACAAGCCGGGGGATGTTGAAAATCGGCTGGGATACTACCTGGGGCAAATCGCCCGCTAGGCACATCTTGCGGAGCTTGTGACCACACGCTCCGCAATCTTTCTCTCACTTTCGGAGTGGCCATCCTTTACAGACTCCTGACATTTGATCTCTTCACATTTGATTCGCATCGTTTGGATCAGATAAACGCCTTCAGATGCGAAACCGTGTCGCGCGCCACTTCATTCGGTGCCTCTCGCGCTGGAAAATGTCCGATTCCCTCGAGCAGGACTCGCCGATATCCGCCGGTGAAGTAGCGTTCCTGTCCTTCTGATTCCGAAGGCGGGTCGCACATGTCTGCTCCGCCTTGAAGCATCAGCGTCGGCGTCCTGATCAGCTCGGCGCCTCCGAGCCGACGTCTTAACTCGGCGTAGCGATCATCGGCAGGTTCTGCCTTCCATCGGCTGCGATAAGCATTGAGCGTAATGTTCGTCCAATCGCGATTCTCGAAGCTCTTTGCCGTGGCCTCGAACTCCGCATCGTCAAACCACCCGGGAGGGCTCCATGTGTTCCACTGTTGGCGTGCGAAGCCCTTCGGGTCGCTGCGGACTGCCTCTGCGCCCCGGTCCGTCGTCATGAACCACTGGTACCACCAGCGTCGGGATTGTTCGAAGGTTGGAGTCGGAAATCGACCGCCCGGCGAGTAGGAAAGAGCAAGTGCCGTAATGCTGGAGATACGCTCGGGAGAAATTGCAGCCAGTGTGTAAGCGATCCGTGCGCCCCAATCGTGCCCCACGACCGAGAACTTCGCCCAGCCCAAGTGGTCCGCCAAGTCGCTCGCATCCTGCGCCAAAGCCACGGCGCTCCCGTCTCGGATCGTATCCACTGATAGAAAACGCGTAGGCCCGAAACCCCTCAACCATGGCGCTGCCCAGCGGAACCCCGCGTGTTCAAGCTGCGGAAGCACGGAACGCCATCCGCGAACATCGTCGGGCCATCCGTGCAGCAGGAAAACTGCTGGTCCATCCTCAGGCCCACCCGTTTCATATGCAATTTCCAGAACGTTTGTCGTGACTGTCTTCATGAGGTTTGCGTCATTTGATCAACGCCGGGAGTTTGTTAATCACTGTCGCGCCTGCCTTGCTCACCACTTCGTCCTGGGAATCCGTGCCTCCCGAACAACCGATTGCGCCGACGATCACGCCCTGATCGATTAGAGGAATACCGCCTCGAGACGCGATGATTCCATCGAACGCGAGCAGATAGTTGAGATGCATAAGGTTAATGCCGTCCTCGAAGACCTTCGTCGGCCGGCGGAAGGTGACGGCTGCTCGCGCCTTGTGCTGCGCAATCTGAATGGAGGCGAGCATCGCGCCGTCCATTCGTTGGAAGGCAACCAAGTTGCCACCGGAATCGGCCACTGCGACATTCATTTTCCAATTCCGCTTCATGGCCTCCGCCACGGCGGCGTGAATCACCGCCTGGGCTTGCTCCAGTGATATCGGAGGCCCATAGGGTACATCGAACGGTATTTCGGCCGGGATAACATCGAGAGGATTCGACGGGAGCGGTGCTTCAATGGCGATTGCTGCTGTGTTGCTTGACATAATTCTCCTTCGCAAAGCTGGTATTGGCGCAGTTTGAGAAAAAAGGTTCGTATCAGGGCATTGCTTCAGCGATGCCACTAATGCCGATGGACGAGCGCTTTAGCCGCTGGGCTTGCCCCGCGTCCAACGGCTGAAGCCGGTTTCAAGCTCGCACGGTGACGGCATGCCTGAAGGCATGCCCTGACACGAAGCCTTTTCAAACTGCACCACTACCGCGAAGCTACAAAGTATCTTCAAAGCTTAAATCCGCATCCGGTCCGGGCCGAGC
The DNA here is from genome assembly GCA_050015215.1 of Candidatus Sulfotelmatobacter sp. Taxonomy (GTDB): domain Bacteria; phylum Acidobacteriota; class Terriglobia; order Terriglobales; family Acidobacteriaceae; genus Sulfotelmatobacter. The sequence goes on along the minus strand of JBEKBW010000086.1, from coordinate 4,448 downwards.
GTTAACCATACGTGACGGTAGTGCTCTGTCCGACTTCGATGATGTAGCCGTCAGGATCGCGGATGTAGCAGCGTATCTCGCCGTACTTGGGGATCGGCTCCGTGATGAACTCCGCTCCCCGACTTTTCCATAACTTGTAGCACGCCTGAATATCCGCAACGCGGAAATTCATAAAGCTGTTGATGTGATTCGGGTCGGGGACGCTGAGCGTTACCGTCGGCTTATCCGGCGTCGGACCGCCTCCAACGTTCAGAATCATCCAGATATTCGCCAGCAGAAGGTACGCAGGTGCGTTACCGTCTCCCAGGGTCAGAATGCGAGCGCCGAAGACCTTTTCGTAGTAGCGAGCCGATCGCTCGATGTCGGCGACGGTGAGAAATTGCGCGATGCTGATCCCCTCGCGCGGGGGCATCTCATAGCTCTTTTGGTCGATTTGTACGGCGTTCGTTACGGCGTTCATAGGTGCCTCCAATTTCGAAACAGTGTCGCCGAATGTGAGGTGCGTGATTGCAGTGTCGCAGTCGCTCCAGTAGGCGGCACGTCGATTAGGCCAGAAGCGCAACGACAAGTCCATTGGACGAACGTATTGACAATACCAAAGTATGGGTTGGAAATATGGGCAACCAGGGGTGGGGGCTAGCTCAGCTTTGCCCCGATATCATCACACTGAGCATGTCCGGTTTTTTTCAGTTGGAAAGGCCTGCCTTGAGCGAAGCCGAAGGGCTGGGCGGCACGGACTTCAACGGCGGCTTTTCCCACTGGCAGAATAGGCCTTTCGCCTAGTGACGAGACGAGACGCCTGACGCTTTCTATCAGCCCTGACGTGGACGGTGATGGGTTTGGATGAGCCGACGGCAGCCGCCGCCGCAGCGGGATTCAGGGCGTTGAGCACTGCAGCGGGATTCCTGGCGATCACGGTGAGCAAGGTGCGAGCTGGTGCTTCTGGGGTCCTCCGCCCGCCCTCCCAGTGCTTGATCGCGTCAAGGCTGAAGCCAAACGTATCCGAAAATCTGGCTTGCGTCATGCCAAGTCGATTGCGGATGGCCTTCACGTCCACCTCCTTGGGCACATGTGCCTTGAATCCTTCCTGCTCCCCGGCAAGAAAAACCTCAACGTCGTTAAGGCCGTCCATCATCTGCTCGAATTGCGTTTTCATGCGAACTCCCCTGGGTCTCGGAAATGCCCTCGAAAATACTGTTGGCTCGTTTTTTTAGCGCGTTGCGCTCTGCCGTCGACAGATTCTCTTTCTCATTCTTTGGAAAAACTGTAATCAGAAAAACCGGAAATCTCTCGTTGCGCCAGATATACACCACCCGCGCCCCGCCGCTTTTTCCCATTCCCTTGCCTGCAACCCGGACCTTTCGAAACCCGCCGGTTCCACGAATTACGTCTCCACATTCCGGGTCCGCCGCAACGAGTGCCACGATGTCCGCACGCTCCTCCTCGCTAAAGAGTTTGTTGGCAATGGCGAGATAAGTAGACGTCTCGACAACCGTCTGCACGGTTCGAGTGTGCTCCATTGGACACCTTAAGGTCAAGGCAAAATTATGTGCCAGTGGACACCAATGGTTTGCGGTGGAGCAGCCTTACCGTAGCAGCGGCGATTCAGCTCGGGGAAAGATGGGCCAACTCCTCGTGAGCGGTGGACACCAGGAGGAGTTTGCAGCAGCCACCCGTGAAACTACACGGACAAACCGGGGGACGAACCGGGGACAGGTAGAACTTCCCCATTTTTCTCCGCCGACAATGGGGTCATTCCCCGGTTTATCCGGAGTGTTGGCAGCCAAACGGCTAGCACTACATACGCCCACCCAAGATGCGGTCGATCTGCCGAAGATGGTTCAAGTCGTGTGCCGCTTCCAAGCGGACGAACTCCTCGACCGTTTGCCGTCCGCGTACCTCGTGGACCCCATAGCACTCCACCCACCGTTCGCGCGGGACCGACTCCAACAGTCGCAGGTTGCTCTCGCGCAGCGCCCGAAAGACCCCCGCCGAAAGGCTCGCATCTTGCTGCGCGTAACCCAAGCGCTCCGCCCATACGGCTTGATCCCACCACGTCAAGGCCACGCCCGGATTCGCCAGCATGTTTCGCAATCGCCACCCCATCGCCAGCTCCGCGTCCGCCAAGTGCGCTACGATCTCGGCGATCGACCACTTTTCAGGTGCAGGACGCCGGATCAACTCCGCGGGCGCGACATCGCGCAGACGCCGATCGAGCTGCGATGGGGCGGCTTGTTGGACACCGATGGGCTCCTCATCGCCAAGATAGCTTAGGACTCGAGTTCGGTATGCTTCGAACGTCTCGGCCATTGGTCCTCCGGTTTATCCGATCTGCAATACGATCTTGCCGGACTTGTGTGGTGCGCCCGCAAGCATGCGTTGCGCCTGGCGCGCCTCCGAAAGCGGCAGGATTGAGCCCACGCGTGCCGTGATTCTGCCCGCGTCAAATAATGTTGTGAGTGTCTGCAGGCGCGCGGTGGTCACCTCAGCATAGAAGAAAATGGCCTCTGCTGGCAGCGGCTGCGTCGAGACCGAGGTGACAAGTTTGCCTCCGGGCTTCAACGCAGCGACGCAGCGTTGCAACGTACTGCCCCCGACCGTGTCGACGATAGCATCCACCTGTGGGATGTCCTTCTCGAATGCGGGCTTGCTCGAATCGATGATGGATTTCACGCCCAATGATCGGAGCAGGTCCTCGTCGTCAAGGCGGGCGATGGCAACGACGTGGATTCCGGCGTCCACGGCCATTTGTACGGCGTAAGCCCCGACGTTCCCCGCGGCTCCGACGACCATTACGGTTTGTCCGCGCATCGCTTCTGCATATTGGAACAGCATTTGCCAGGCGGTTACCGCAACAACGGGAGCCGATGCTGCTTCTACGTGATTCAGGGATTGCGGTTTGCTGGCGATCATCCCGGACGTGGCCACGGCGAACTCGGCCTGAGCGCCACAGAACTGCGGATTGGTGACGCCATAGACTTCGTCGGCCGGCGCGAAGCCCGAAACGCCGGGGCCGACCTTGTCGACGACGCCGGAAAAGTCCGAACCGAGGGTGAGCGGGGGTTGCGGGCTAACCTTGCTCTTGCCCTCACGGATGATCGCGTCCCACGGAGCGACGCCCGCGGCCATCACGCGCACAAGAACTTCGTTTGGGCCCGGCGACGGCATCGGCACATCCTCGACCATCACGACGTCGGGCGGCCCGAAACTATGAATCCTGGCTGCTTTCACGGCCAATTCCTCTCCCGCGTTGAAGACGCTTTAGAAAAACTGGGGATAGACGGGACGCTGACTAATTTCCATTGCCGAAAAATGAAAACGCCTCCCGCCTGTCCCCGGTTCCCTCCCGACTCTTATGCCGCTGAAACCGACTTCTTCTTCCCATCGAGTGCCGGTAGAAGAAGTTTCAGAAGCGCTTCATCAGAGAACGGGTTCTGACCCGAGATCAGCTCGCGATCTTGAAGGACCCCGAGATCAGCTCGCGATCTTGAAGGACATAGCTCGACCATGGAGCGAGCACGCTTACGTCACCGCCCGCCGTTTGCAGGGCGAAGTCCGGGTAGAAGAGGACCTTACCACCGATCTCAAGCGGTTCCCGCTGCTGCTCTTCCGCTGTCGAAAAGATGGTCATCTTATATCCAGAATAGATCCAACCCTGCGCCTTGGCGTGCGCTCCAGCGGCATCGCCCGCACTCAGCGCGGCGACCACCTCCTTCGAATTCGGAAGAGCCGAGAGAAGTGAAATCGGGCCATGGCAGAGCACTGCTGTGGGCTTGGATGTTTCATGAAAGTGTCTCATCACTATGCCGGCGTCGGGATCATCGAGAAGATCGATCATCGGACCATGGCCGCCGGGGACGAAAACAGCGTCATATTGATCCAGGCCCGATGCGATGACATCCGCGATGCGGGTGGGGTCTCTGAGCCCAGTCAGGCCGTCGCGGAATAGCATGTAGTCCTGAAGCTTGGCCGCGTTCCCGCCGAAGAAATCGGCGACCTCTGAATGCACATCCACTTGGGGCGCGTTGCCTTTGGGGTTGGCGAAAGTGATTTCGTAGCCTTCGTTCATCAGGGCACGAACCGGAACCGTCAGCTCGTTGAGGTAGTAGCCAGCGCCCTTGTAACATCCGCCATCTTTCAAGGGCAAGCCGCGACCGCTGGAGACCAGTACTAAGACTTTTCCTTTTGTTGCCATTTTGTTCTCCTCTTTGAAATCGAATCTGTTCTCCTGTGTAAAACCGGGGACAGACGGGACGTTCACTAATTCCCGTTCATTGAAATCGGGGAACGTTCCGCCTGTCCCCAGTTTCCTCCCAGTCTCCTGTCCCCAGTTTCCTAGAAGTGTTATTCTCCGCGCATTGCAAAACCAGGGCACTCCAGTCTAACAAGGAGATATCCAATGAAACAGGACGTTGCGTTAACCGTCGCGTCTCTCCTCTCGAATGGAG
>JBEKBW010000085.1:0-41133 GCA_050015215.1 Candidatus Sulfotelmatobacter sp. | reverse complement strand
GTGCCGCTGCAAGGAAGAATCTTTGAATTCCCCTTCAAGCTTCCGCCGAAAAAGGGCGAGCTACTGCTGCGGAAACGTGAGTGATGGCTGCGCTTTTTATGATACGGCTTTTTTATGGCAGCTAGGACGCGGCGCGGCGGCTCTGCCGTTCCATCTCCGCCGCCTGGCGCTTCACGATGTCGCGCAGCGAAACCAGGCCGCGGAGCTGCTTGCCTTCGACAATCGGCAGGTGGCGGAAGCCGAACTCGTGCATGATGAACAGACATTCCTCGATGCTTTCGTCCACATTTACGGCGCGCGGATTCGCGGTCATCACCTCGGAAACCGTCGTGTGCCCAGGGGTTCGGCCAACCGCGACAACCCGATTCATAATGTCGCGCTCGGAAAAAATTCCCGCCAGTTCGCCGTTACGCAGCACCGGAAGGGCGCCGATGTTGTGCTCCATCATGAAGCGAGCGGCTTCCAGAACGGAATTAGAGGCGTCAATGGAATAAACTTTGCGGTCTTTCACGAGCTCGCGGAGAGTGAGCATAAGACCTCCAGGGATTCGAAGGACGAGAGAAGCGCCGAAACCGGGCTATATAGCCCGGATCATCGCAGGCGGGTCTACTTTATCACAGAAATCGAACGAGAGCTCAAAGCACAGGAAACGGTACTGATCTAGATCAGTACCCAGGAAACGAAGCGTAGCCTGGAGGACCGCTCGTTAAGACCGAATTAAGCTTTTCTATTGCAGATGATTCAGCTTTGCGGGGCTGGCATCGGCCGACTTCTCGCCGCGCGGCTTGACGGAAACTACGACAAATTTGCGTTCTTTGCTGTCGAGAGTCGGCACCCGCAGCAGTAGTGTGACTTTGTCCAGGCGGAACTGCGCATCTGCGCCGATGGGCAGCAGGAGAGGATGCTTCTCGTCTACCGGACGAATCCGATAATCGACCTGTTCGGTTTCCAGCGTGTATTCCCGACAAAGCGGGCCTTGGGTCTTCTTCGCGGCATTCTTTGAGTCTGCGTCGCAGGTCACGGAGTCCATCTGCAGCAGCTTTCCGTCCTGATAGGCTTTTAATTCTTTCGCCTGGCCAAGAGACGCCAGTAAAAATATCGCCGGTATTAGCAATTTCGAACGCATGGGAACTCGTTATCCTCGATATGGCCGATATCGGCTGGCCGCAGCATGGATATGGGCCGCCGTACGAATTGTTTCTGATTTCGAAGAGGTGGGTTAGATTACTTCGGTCCTATCGAAGTAACGTTGTCGAGACCGGCGGTCGTTCTATCTTCTATCACCCACGAAAGGCACTAATTCGACGAAGGTGACGGTGTGCGAATTCCTAGCGTTCGACCAGATTTTCTAGTGTCGAAAAGAAGTCGGGATAGGAGATGGCGGCGCATTCGCTGCCGCGGATGATGGTTTCGCCTTGGGCGCGCAGGGCTGCGATACTGAAGGCCATGGCGATGCGGTGATCGCCGAAGGAATCGAGTTCGCAGCCGTGCAGTTGCTGTCCCCCGGGAATTTTCAGGCCGTTTTCGAGCTCTTCAACTCGCGCGCCCATGCCGCGGAGATTTGTGGCGATCGATACGATGCGATCCGATTCCTTCACCCGCAGTTCTTTCGCGTCGCGCACCTCAATTCCCTTCTCCGTGTAAGGAGCGATAGCCGCCAGCACCGGAATTTCATCGATCAAAGCGGCGGTATCCGCGCCAGAGATGGTTGCGCCCTTCACGCGGTGGCCTTCGACGTGTAAGGTACCCACAAGTTCGCCGTGGATTTCCTCCAGCTGAGTGACCGAGATGCGCAAGCCCATTTGCATGAGAATGTCGAGCAATCGCGCGCGTGTAGGATTCATCAGCAGGTTTGGAACGGTTAGCTGCGATCCTGGAAAAAGAGCGGCTGCACACAGAAAGAATGCGGCGCTGGAAAGGTCGCCCGGAATATGCGTCTCGATGCCGTGGAGGTATTGGCCGCCGCGAATGCGCACTGCATTTCCTATGCGGTCAAGTTGAGCGCCGAAAGCGCGCAGAGCTACTTCGCCGTGATCACGCGTGCGCAGCGGCTCTTCGATGCGCGTTTCACCCTCCGCAAATAGCCCGGCGAACAGCAGGCACGTCTTCACCTGCGCACTGGCTACCGGCATTTTGTAGTCGATTGCTTTCAGAGTGCCGCCGGTGATCCGCAGCGGCGGGCGACCATTTTGCGACGCGATTCTTGCACCCATGGCCGAGAGTGGAGTGATGATTCGCTCCATGGGGCGGCGCGAGAGCGATTCGTCGCCCGCCATTTCGGCGGAAAACTTCTGCCCGGCGACGATGCCGCTTAACATGCGAATGGTCGATCCGGAGTTTCCGCAATCGAGCGAACGGGTTGGGGCAGTCAGCACGCGGCCGCTTCCCTGCATTTCTACCGTGTTTGCGGCGGCCTCTTTGCGCTCCCACTTCACTCCTAACGATCGCAGGCAGCCGAGGGTGCTGGCGCAGTCTGCGCCGGTAGAGTAGTTTTCCAGCCGCGATGGGCCGTCGGCGATCGCCGATAGCATGGCGTAGCGATGAGAGATGGATTTATCGCCCGGAAGGGTAACGGTGCCGCGCAGGTTGCGCGCCGGGCGCACAATTTGGGAATCGTTCATTTTGTTCTCAGCGCGGCAAAGACTTCGAAAGGCTTAGACCATCGCTCTTGCTTCAGCCACGGCTTCGCGCAACACTTCCGGTGGGATTTCCTTCAGAGTCAAGCCAAACTCGAACATGGGCGTTTCCGAACCGCGCCCCCAGCGCGCTACTTCCCAGTGCGCCCGAACAAATTTCACGTTTGGATGCGGGGTCAGATCGATTATGAACGGAGTTTGGCCGCGGTAGAATTTTTGCGGAAGCGTGGCTACAGCTTTGGGCTCCCACGCTGCGCCGTCAACGGAGCCGAAGATGCCGATTTCGAGCGACTCCTGCTCGACAATGTTGGTAATGTCGAGGGTCAACAAGAAGATGCGACCTGTGGCCGCGCTCAAATCAGCGGCCGGGCCATCACCCTTTGCGTTCACTACCGTTTTTTCGGCGACCAGAGCTGCATTAATCATGACGAAGGAATTCTAACAAACGCGGATGCCAGTCTGCCGTCGGGCTGGCTCCTTCTCGCTTCGGTCTCTCATTCTGTAGGATGCGGGCCGGTGAACTCCGCGCAGCACGGCTTTTCCACCGGCTTGAATTCCATCAGTTCGATGCGCGTGAGATCAGGGTCAAATATGTTGAGCTGCCACTTGCCGTCTTTTCCCATCTGCGCTTTTTCTGAGTCGTGAGGCTTCCAGCCGTGAGATTCGAGAAGAGCCTGCGCCTTTTTCATGTCGGCAACGCCGAGAGAAATGTGATCGAGTACGCCCATGATGCGCAGATCGGGTTGCTCGGGCTGGTGCAGCATGTATTCCAGCCAATCGGTGCCGTCGGGAACCTGCATGGCGACCCAGTCGGTTTCGTCCGGCTTCATTCCTCCGTGCCAATAGAGGTGGAAGCCCAGCAGGTCGCGGTAGAAATGGTCTTCGGCGTCCCGGTTGTGGACCAGGAATCCGGCGTGAATCATGTGGCGCGACACTGCAGAATCGGGCACCGTTACCTGGGATGTGGCTCTCTCGATAAACTCAATCTTGTGTCCGTCGGGATCTGTCACGGTAAATCCGAAACTGCGATCCGATCGCGCGTCAATAGCGGAAGATTTCACGTGGTTGAGGATAAGGTAGGTGCGCATTTCTTGGATATTGCTGGTGGTGAAAGCAACATGGTCTAGGCGGTTGATGGAATTGGAGTCAGGAGCAGGGCTGTAGCCCACCCACTGCTTGCCCACCATATATCGCACTGGCCCACCCGGCTCAAGGGCTGGCACGGCCGCCAGACCGAAAATGTCAGTGTAGAGCTTTCGCACACCATCGGGGTCGGTGGTGTAAAAGGAAACGTGATCGATGCCGAGAATTGCGGGGCGCTTGGGTTGATCTTGTGCGTTCACGGTAATCGTGAGTCCGATGATCAGCAGGGATAGAGTGAATCTTTTCATGGCGTAGAAAATTTTACGACAAGAGGCCTACTCGGAGTCTAGAGGCCATCAGACTAGAGGTTGTCCAGGAAGTTACGGAGCAGTCTCGTGGCCTCCTCGGGTTGCTCCCACGCCGCATAGTGGCCGGCTTTTGGAATAACGCGCAACTCGCTATTCGGAATATTCTGGCGCATTAATCGAGCTTCGTTCGGCCCGGTGAGAATATCCTCGTCTCCAGTCAAGATCAGCGTGGGGACGTTGATTGTCTTCAATGTCTCCATCGAGTCGGGACGCTCCGCCATGCCTCGTTGCACTTGCGCAACATCTTCCGGCGACATTTTTCGCATCATGCTCAGAGCGCCGGCGACAAGGTCTGGACGTGTCCCGCGCGTGGTTTCGCCCAACAGCCGGGGAATCATGCTTTGAAAGAAAATCTCGGTGCCGCGCTCCAGCACGTCATTGGCCGCCTGTAGACGCGCGGCACGAGCTTCCGGAGGGTCGGCGGTAGCTTTCGTGTTCCACAGGCTCAGAGCAGCGACGCGTCCGCGATGCCTTCGCCAGAACTGGAAGAGCAGATATCCACCAATCGAAACCCCGACGAGAGGAGCGCGTCCGATTTCGGCGTCATCCATCAAGCGAGCCAGATCGGCGCAGTGCTTTTCCATGGTGGCCGGACCTTCACCCACGCCGGAATCTCCGTGACCGCGCAGATCAGGTAGAACAACACGGAAGCGAGTCGAAAGACCGTGCGCCACGGGGAGCCAAAACTCATAATTGACCGGGAAGGGATGCAAAAGAATTACGGCAGAACCTTCGCCCAGAACCCGATATGCGATCTGGGCATCGTCGCTCCTGATCTCACGGAGAAAGACGCTTGGCTGCATAGCCAGCGATTTAATCACACTCGCGCGAGGATGCGCGACTAGGGATTTGTCGCGCGTTGCGCGCCTGCGGGAGCGGCGAGCAGCAGCGGCTCTTCGGGCATGACAATCCAGGCGATGGGGTAGGAAAGTAGGCCGATTCCGGTCATGAATGATGCGATAAGCCAGACCAAACGAACGACGGTTACGTCGATGTCGAAGTACTCGGCGACGCCGAGGCAGACGCCAGCGATCTTTCTTCCGCTCCGCGGCCGCACTAGCCTCTTGCGAGCCACGGACGGGCCTACGCGCACGCCGCAATAGGCGCAGACCGCCGCGTCATCCTGGATTACTTTGCCGCAATAGTTGCAATACATGGTCGCCCTCCATGAAACACGTCCTACAAGAACAATACGCAATTGTACGGCGAAAGTTCCGTCAGGAGTATGCTTGACGCGAACGAAGACAAGAAAGCAGGGACAGGGACTTCGCGCGCGTTCACTCCCGGTAGGCGTCCTTGATGTATCGGCGCGCCTGCTCGGCTGGAGGCGAACTGGAATTTTCGGCGAGCACGATTTGATACTTTTTCATGGCCAGATCGCGCTTCTGCAGCAGGTCGTACATTTCGCCGGCAGCCAAGTTGGCTTTCTGCAGCGTTTCAGGATCAGGGTTCGGGGCTGCGCTCACCCACTCGTAGGCGGCCGCGGCTCCAGAATAATCTTTTTGGTTGCGAAGTAGTTCGCCCAAGCCCCACGCTGCGATTTCGTAATGCAGGCTGTCATACTTGCCTTCTCGCCCGTTCTGCCAGACTTTTCGATAGTACGCCGCGGCCTCCTGCACGTTACCGGCAGAGCGGAATAGATTCGCTTCCTCCACCGGAAATAGATAATTCCGCGGATAGCGGGCGGTGAGATCGTGCATCAACACGCGGGCTTCGTCATAGCGATGCTCGCGGCGCAGGAAGATGCTGAGCACGACCTTCCCTTCGACGCTGTTTTCACCGTTGCCGTCGGCCACCTCGCGCAGGTATTGCAGGCCCTTTTCTTTGCTCCCGCTCAAGCCCACTAGCGCAACTGCTACCTTCACGCTCCAGGGCAAGCTGCCTACCACATAGTTATGGGCGCCAACTACCAGTTTGGCGTCGACGTAGTTGGGGTTCAATTCCAGTACGCGTTCGTGGTCCCGGCGGGCTCCCACGGCATTTCGCAAAGCCGAGAACCACGCGCGCTCGATTAATGCGGTGTAGAGAGCGAATTGCGCGCGAGTGACACCGCGGGCATAGAGAGCGTCTACGTTGTTAGGATTTGATTTGAGTTGCTGCTCTTCCAGATTTTCGGCGCGATCCACTAACCGTTTGATCTGTTCCTTCACCTTTGGATCGGCGGGCCGGTGCGCTTGCCCTATGAAGCTGTCATTGGCGAACTCCCCTGTGTTCATCGCTCCCATGCGGTAGAGTTCCCGCATTAAAACCGTAGAGAGCAGATGATTCACAGCCGCAGGATCGTTGGGGCGACGATCAAGGAGCCTTGTGAACTCCTCGATCGAGCGCTCGTAATCCATGTTGTAGAAATGGTCGAACGCGGTCACGGCGAGGGGATCGGGCGACGTCGAGGTGGTGACGGGCGAAACGGCCGATACAGATGTCCGGCTTTGAGCATCCACTCGCGCGGGGGGCAGGCACAAGCTTGCAATAAGGGCGAATACCGCGAAAGAAATCAGCCGCTGCATGAACGATTGGATCAAGCCGATCCCCAGAATCCTAATTTTAGTCTAGTTTAATCGAGTTTCGTTTGGATGCAAGAACGCGGGGCAACGCTGCGAAAGACGGCCACTCGTACCAAAACCGTAATGACTGTGGGAAAAAAACGTCGCGGCGATCGTCATACTTCGGCCTATGATCTTGCAGCTATAAAAAGTCGTATTACAGGGACATCTTTACGTGCACTTGCGAGTAATAATTGCTTGGAAAAACGTGCCATGATGTGGGTGCAAAATTGCAAGTGATTGAGTTGAGAATAGGTTAGTTTGCGGCGAGCTTTGGCTGTTGATTTGCCTCCCCCAAGGCAACGCCCTTCAGGGCTTTCTCGTTATATGGCAGACGTAGTTCCGGGTGCGCCGCAGGAATTCTGGAGACCGCCGAGTGTCCTCGATCCGGTCGAGGCGTCAGTGCTCGCGGGTACGAACCCACAGATGGCCGAAGCCTGTGACCGATGCCACAGCGAGTTTATGATTGGTGCCGGATTTTGTCACACTTGTGGATCGCGTCGCGCGGTGGAACCAACGGTGCTCCCCTCTGACGCGAATGTAGCTGCAACCACTTTTTGGATCAGCGGCGCAGTTTGGCTCCGCGATACGCTTGCTTGGGCCCAGGAGGCATGGGCCAGCATCCGCTTCCCCGCCTGGATGCAGTATCTGCACTTCCATGAAATCAAGCGCTGGATTGGCTTGCCCACGGCAGCGCTGGTCGCTTTCATGGTCGGCTTGGGCTGCGTGGCGGGAGCCATCGGGGTTGGCCTGTTTTTTAAGGCGTCGAACTTGGGCGAATTTCAGGCGATCCAGTTGTGGCGGATTGAGTGGCTGCTGGCGGCTACGGCGGCATTTGTGGCTGGAATTTTGCTAAAGAAACCTTCCGACGAGTAGGTTCTTTTGCTGACCTGTTCTCTTACCGACTTCCCGAGGCCATTGTGCGCCGCTGCTGGTTCATGCGGTAGAGATGGTTGACCGGTCCTGTTCCCCGCCCGAGCAGATGGCCAGCGGAAATGGCAGCGTTCACGTAGGCCTTTGCTAACAGGGTAGCCTCGGGGAGACCGCGATCTAACGCCAAATGGCAGGCTATCGCCGTCGCGAAGGCGCAGCCGGTACCATGGGTTGAGTTGGAACGCTGCTTTTCGGCTTTGAAGACCTCCTGTTCAACTCCTTTCTTGGTCGTAAAGCTCAACAAATCAATAGCTTTCTCGAGGTGACCTCCAGTAATGACTACAGCGGAGGACCCCATCTCATGCAATTTGTTGACTGCCGCGCGCATCTCGTCGAAATTGGTCACCTTCAGGCCGGTCAGGATGGCTGCTTCCTCGACATTCGGCGTGAGTACATCGACAACCGGCAGAAGACCTTCGACCATGAGCCGGATTCCAGCAGCATCCAGCAAGCTGGCGCCGGACGAGGATTTGAGGATTGGATCAAGGACTACGTTAGGTATTTTCGCCCTGCTCTTGGGCTTGCCGAGAAATTCAACAATCGCTCGGACCACTTTTTCTTTTCCGAGCATTCCGATGTGCACGGCAGCGATCGGAATATCCGCAACCAGTTCTTCGAGAGTCTCGGTTATTAGGGATGGGTCGATGGACTCTACCCGGCGGACTCCGGCGGTCGACTGGACCGTGAGTGCGGTTATGCAAGCCACGCCGTAGCATCCATGCGCGGCGATGGTCTTAATGTCGGCGGTCACGCCTGCACCCGACGAGGGATCAAAACCAGCTATGGTGAGAACGACTTGGGGCGCATCGGCCATCCGTGCGGGTAAAAATCTTGAAACCGCTAAGCAACCTTGTACCTAAAATGCTGGCAATAAACAAGTTAATCCACAAAGGGCTGCAAACCATTGAGTCTATTGAGGATGAAAATAGTTCGTACCCTGAGGGATTTCGTCTATTAACCTAATGGTAAATATGTAAGTGCAATGCTTACAGACACATCAGTACATTCCTTTATAATTAACAATAGGTTACGTAAGATATCAATTACTACCCGATCACTATAGACCCCCGACTTCCGTATTGACAAGCGCCCCCCAGCCTTCTACGATTTACAAACCGTTAACGAGAAAACCTAGCTAGGACGACTTTTTGAGTATGCGAGGAGAACCGAATGCGAAGATGTTTAGCTCATGGACTGATGATCGGAGGATTGATCATTGGGCTTGGAGCGGCACAGGGTCCGAACAGCTCGGAGGCCAGTTCAGCCCCAAGCAGCACCACGCCTACAAAACCCGAAATCCGCAAGTCAGGTAAGGCTCAACCCTATCAGGTCGGAACAGCTTCATGGTATGGGGAGGATTTCGAAGGTAAGCCAACAGCCAGCGGCGAAGATTACGACATGTACGATATGACAGCCGCGCACCCGACGCTTCCACTGGGGAGTTACGTAAAAGTAACCAACCTGCACAACGGACGCGCGGTGGTGGTGAAGGTCAACGACCGGGGCCCGATTGTGCCCGGACGCATCATCGACCTGTCCTATGGCGCGGCCCACGTCCTGGAGTTCGAACACAAGGGATTGCAACGGGTCCGTCTGGATTTGGTGAAACCCCACACCCAACATCGCCAGGTTTATGAGACCGTGGCCTACAACCATCCTATAGCGGAACTCCGCTGAATGTTTTAGACTGCTGGGGATGCAGGTGACTCTGCCTAAACCCATCCCTGGCAGCGAACGGCCCTCCCAAACCTTTCCTAATTTTTCCAATAACGACCCGCGAGAAAAGCTGATTGTCGCGCTGGACGTCTCTTCAGCTGCCGCTGCACAGAAAATTGTATCGGCGGTTGGAGATTCGGCCCTGACCTATAAAGTTGGCATGCAGCTTTATACCGCTGAAGGTCCGCGTGTGGTGCGGGACTTGGTGGCGGCGGGGCGGCGGGTTTTTCTCGATCTCAAATATCACGACATTCCGAACACAGTGGCTTCGGCGGTGCGCGAAGCGGCACAGCTTGGCGTGAGCATGTTGACCGTGCATGCATCCGGCAGCGAGAAGATGCTGCGGGCGGCGGTGGAGGCGGCGCGGAACGTTAACCCTGCCTTGATTGTGCTTGGGGTCAGCGTTCTGACGAGTATGGGCGAGGACGATCTCGATAAGATCGGCATTCGTGATCCTCTGGTGGATGAGGTGTTGCGCCTGGCTGCGCTGGCTTTGAAGTGCGGTTGCCAGGGGATTGTCACTTCGGCGCGCGAGGCTGCGGCCGTACGGGGGGAGTTGGGTCGCGAATTTGCGATTGTTACTCCGGGTGTGCGTCCGGCGGGAGCGGGATATGCGGATCAGGTGCGCGTGGTGACTCCAGCGGAGGCGATTGCGGCTGGAGCAAGCCATATCGTGGTGGGGCGACCGATAACTGGTGCGGAGGATCCGGCATCGGCGGCGCGGGAGATTCTGCGAGAGATCGGCTCGCCTTCTTGATGAATATGCCGTATCAGCTTGCTTTCCCAATCATTTCCCATACTTTGGCGTTGCGTCTGCGTTCTCACCTGGGTATCGGTATTTCGCAATCGGATGTGCGGCGGTGGCAATCGCAGCTCTCCTTAGCGAAGGAAAAACTGCTCCTGTTTGCTGTGGGGCTGGGATTTGTCGGTATCTAGTGTGCAATCACCTTGATTCTGCATTCGTGGAGTTGGTCAGCGTTCACCGCAGGCATTCTGGCCGGCGGCGACTTCTTTCTGACTGGTCGGTTCTGGCGAAAACCGAAGCTGACATACAAACTTCCGAATGAATTCAGATTGGTGGATGCTTTGTGGAGCATCGCATCGATCATCGGCTCACTCCTCCTGGCCTATGTTGTTAGCCCATTTAGGTAACTACTCCGGTCGAGGCAATTGCGGCCGGGGCCCAGCTATGTTGTGGGACGGCTGCACAATCTTTGACCACAAAGTTTGACTATGATCTAATGCAATGGACATGAAGACAGTTGCGATTTCCGAATTCAAGGCGAAGTGTTTATCCCTGCTTGACCAGGTGCAGAAGACGAAGAAGCCCATCCGCGTGACGCGCTTCGGAAAGCCTGTGGCCGAAGTTGTGCCTCCGGGCCCTGACGCCAGGCAGTCGGACTGGATCGACTCGATGAGGGACGAGGTAAAAATTCTGGGCGACATTGTTTCTCCCGCTAGCGACGAGGCCGAGTGGGAGGTATTGCGCGATTGAAGCTCCTGCTTGACACGCATATCTGGATATGGAGCTTCCAAGATTCGCGGCGTCTGGGAAAGCGGGTTCTTTCCGAGTTGCGCGATCCGGATAACGAGCTATGGCTTTCCCCAATAAGTACATGGGAGGCCCTGCTACTAAATCGTAAGCGCCGACTACAATTGCCCTCGGATATCAAGTCGTGGTTGGCGAGAGCCACAGCGCCGATGCGAGAGGCGCCCCTGACGCACGAGATTGCGCTCGCATCCGAGGAACTTTCACTGCCGCACGGAGATCCGGTAGACCGTTTCTTGGCTGCGACGGCGCAGGTATTGGGACTGACGTTGGTGACCGCCGACAGTCGATTGTTGGGCCTCGGCAACATTTCTACGCTCGCGAATCGCTGACCCTTCTAGCGAGAACCGTTGGTGCTGGCTCCGTTTAACAAATTCCGCAACACCGCGACTTCCGCCGTAATCCCCGTGTGCAACGCGGGATCGACATCGGGCGCAAAGAGCGGCGAGTGGTTCGATGGTAGTTGCGTTCCTGCGGCCTGCGCTTCTGCGAATTTTTGCGGATCTGCCCCGCCGAGCGAGAAGTAGAAGCCCGGGATTCCCTGCTCTACGAAATAAGAAAAATCCTCCGAAGCGGTGATTGGCTCTTCATTCACTACATTCTCTTTGCCGAGCGCCGACTCGAGAACTCCTCTTAGTCTTTCTGCCAGAGCGGGGTCATTGTACACGAAATCGGTTCCTTCGTAACGTTCGATCAGCGGCGGACGCGGGGCACCCGCCGCTTCAGCCTCGGCTTTCGTGATGCGGTCGATGGCGGCCAGCACTTGCTTGCGGACCTCCGTTTTGTTGGTGCGAACCGTTAGGCCCAGTTCGGCCTGGTCGGGAATGATGTTGTTTTTGGTGCCCGCATGGATGTAGCCGACGGTTACGACCGCGAGTTGTCCCGGCTTTACCTCACGCGACGGGATGGTTTGTAGCGCGAGGATTGTTCTGGCGGCTATCACAATGGGATCGATCGCAGTGTGCGGGGCAGAGCCATGTCCGCCTTTGCCGTAGATGGTGATGCGGATGGAATCGGCGTTGGTGTTGTAGATGCCGGGCACGATGCCGACTGTGCCTGCTGGCAGGATGTTGCCCACATGCAGGGCTACGGCAACATCGGGCTTGGGAAATCTTCTTAAGAAACCATCGTCGAGCATGGCTTTTGCACCGCTGATAGTTTCCTCAGCCGGTTGGCCAACCAGCATGAGCGTGCCGTGCCAGCTGCCTTTGCTGTGGGCCATGATTGTGGCCGTGCCGATGATTGCGGCCATGTGCAGATCGTGTCCGCAGGCGTGCATCACCGGCACATCGTGACCGGCATCATCTTTGGCGTGGATCTTGCTGGCATAAGCGAGTCCGGTTTTTTCTTCTACTGGTAGCGCGTCAAGTTCGGTGCGAAGCATCACCGTCGGTTCCGCGCCGTTTTTCAGGATGGCCACAATTCCCGTCCCTCCGACGTGGTCGGTTACGTCGTAGCCGAGTCTGCGCAGTCGATCCGCCAACTTAGATGCGGTTTGGGTCTCGTGGCTGGAAAGCTCCGGAGTCTGATGAATGTCTAAATAGAGAGCATGAGCCTCAGGATAAACCGCGTCGACCTCTTTTGATAAAGGGCTCTGTGCATGACCCAGCGCCGCGAGAGATGCCAGCAACAGAATTCGAGCTGCATTCATGGTGCAGGGATAATATCCGCGCACTCACCGAGGTTGCAAATAATTCCGACCTGCATTCGCCGATGCGAGACCGGTTCCAAAGAGGCAAACGATCGAAAATTACGCATTCGATTCTTCGACTGGCTTTTTTTGATGGGTGTACAATTTCTAGAGAAAGCACTGCTGCGCTGCTTCGTTGGCAAGCTCGAGGTGCTAATGAACGTCCACGTCAGTTACCGGCTTCATAAAACTCCCGCCGTAGAAAAAGATATTCAACATCAAATCGAAAAACTGCGAAAAAGACTGCAGGTTTTCCGTCCCGAGTTGATCCATCTGAAGGGAATGGTGGAGGAAATATCGGCCAAAGAGGGGGTTTGCGTCTCCTTAAACTTGCGCCTGCCTTCGGGACAGATGGCGGCGCAGGAGAAAGCTCCGACCGCAGAAGCCGCGGTCAAGCGTGCGTTCGAGGACCTGCTGCAACAGCTCAATAAGCATAAGGAAATTCTGCGCTCTTCGCACAAATGGACTCGGCGTCAGAAGGCGGGTTCGTCGCGGCGTCCGGCTACGGTTCCTTTCGAAGATACAGTAGCGGTGGTCTTTCCGGCGATGGTTTCCGCGGAGGACGTGCGCTCTTATGTAAATGTCAACCTTGCCCGCTTGGAGCGGTTTGTAGAACGCGAGATTTTCTTTCGCGAAACCTCGGATCAGGTTATGCAAGATTCGATCAGCAAGGAAGAAGTGATCGATGAAACCATTGCCGCCGCTCTCGGCGACGGGCGCGAGAAGCCTGAGCGCCTGGCGCTGGAGCCTTGGCTATACCGATTGGCGCTGGACGCGCTTGATCAGCTTTCGAACTCGGATCGTGAGAACGGGCGTTCCGTGCATCTGGAACAGTCCGCTCGCAAACCAAATGTGAAGGCGAGCGACGAAGCAGAATTGCAGTTCCATCAGCCTGATGAAGCTATCACCGAAGAGACCATCATTGCCGACGACCGCGTGGCTACACCGGAAGATATTGTCGGCTCGGACGAAATGATGCGCCTGATTGCTGCCGCTCTGCGCGATGTGGGCGCCGACCACCGGGAGGCCTTCATCCTGCACGCCATCGAAGGCTTTGGCGTCGACGAAATCTCCGCTATCACCGGCGTTCCGCCGGACCGCGTACTGAATTCCATTTCTGCCGCCCGCGAGCACCTGCGCAAATCGCCCCGTTTCGTTGGCCAATTCAAGGGACGGTTTGCAGCTTCCGGCATCGCATAAATTTCACTCTGAAAGGAAAGTGCACAGGGATGATTACTCGTGAACAAATCCATGAACTGGCTCAGTTCGAAGACTCGGAATGTTGCGCAATCACTTTTTATTTTCAGCCGGCGACGCCCCGCAATAAAGCGCACAAGGAAGAAGCAATTTTAACGAAGGACTTAGTACGCGAAGCTTTACGAAAAGTGGAGGCTACAAACACCGCAAAGGAAAACTACGAACTGGCGCGCGGCGATCTGGACAGGATTCTGCAACTCTCGCAGGAACTGCGCAGCAACGGCGCACATGCACTGGCGATATTTGCTTGTGCTGGGCGCAGTTTCTGGCGGAAGTACGAGCTGCCGGCGCAACTCAGCGAGACGCAGCTTACCGTCAACCGGCATTTTCATCTAAAGCCGCTGGCCCAGTTGCTGGGCGCGTTTCCGGCCCTCGGGGTGGTTCTTCTGGACCGCCATCGCGCCCGACGGTTTGACCTGCGATTGGGTGAGTTGAACGAGATCGAAGGATTCTTCCATCCCCTGCCTCGCCGTGGCCGCAGCGACGGCTTCGCCGGTTACGATGGCGGCCATGCCGAGCGCCGCGTCGCCGATGAGGCGCGCCAGCATTTCAAGTTGATCGCTGAGGTGCTGAAGAATGCTCTCGAGAAGGGTGCGTTCGATAAATGGATTCTTGGCTGCCAGGATACGCACTGGTCGCAGTTCGAACCGTTGTTGCACTCTGAGGTGTCGCAAAAGTTGCTGGGCCGCTTCCCCACCGACGTTGCTCACGCCGGCCGCGATCTGATTCGCTCCCGTGCCGAACAGATTTTCGCGGAGTGGCGACAGAAGCGTTGCGATGAGGCGGTTCGCGAGACCATCGCCCAGGCGCGCAGCCATAGCCGCGGCGTTACTGGATTGCGCCGTGTGTTGCAATCCCTGGAGTTGGGCGAAGTACAAACCCTGGTGGTGGGCGAGAACTACGTCGCGCAAGCCGTCGAGTGCCCCGGTTGCGGCCATCTGGATGCGCATCTGGTCAGTACGTGTCCGGCGTGCGGACGCGAAACTCGCGAGGTGATCGACGTGGCGGAAGCGATTCTGCCGTTCGTTATCCGGCATGACATCGAGCTTTTTTACGTCAAGGACGATCCGAAACTCGACGCCGTAGGAAACATCGCTGCCCTCTTGCGGTACCGCTCGGAACACAGCAAGGCCCCGGCATTTACCGAGAGTAAGGAAAGTCAATCCCTGGGCAGGCAGGAAGGATTGGTGGGCCGTTATCGCGGCCTGGCCGCGGGTTGATCGCTCTTGAACAAGAAACATCTCGCTTCTCGCCTTACTCGAGGAGCGAGATGCTCCAAACCAACCCTCCTCACGTGATATCCTTCCCGCTTTCGGGTAAGCAGGAGGCATTGCTTGACTTTTTCACGGCGTAATTTCGTAAAAACTTCCATATTAGGGGCTGTTGCCGCTGGCGTAGGAGTTCGAACCGAAGCCGAGGAATCGGGCAGTAAAAGTTTGCGCGAACCGGCCGAGCAATCAGGTTCGTACAAGCGCCCCATCATCATCTGCGCGAACAACGGCTATGCCTATGTCGAAGCCGCGTTCGCCTTCCTGAAAAGCGGCGGCGACACGCTGGACGCCGCGCTTCGAGTTGTGAAAGGTCCCGAAGACGATCCCAACGACACCAGCGTGGGCCTGGGTGGGATTCCCAACGAGGAAGGCGTGGTTGAGCTCGACGCGTGTTGCATGCATGGGCCTACGCGCCGCGGGGGTTCTGTGGGCGCTGTGCGCAGTATCAAGAACGTGTCATTGGTGTCGAAAGCCGTGATGGAGCATACCGGGCACGTCATGCTGGTGGGCGAGGGCGCCGAGCGCTTCGCAGTAGCAGTCGGATTCCCGCGCGAGAATCTGCTCACCGATCATTCGCGGAAAGTCTGGCTGCTGTGGAAGGAATTTCATTCGAATGAGGACTGGTGGGGACCGGGCCTCGCCGATCCTCACTGGCAACCACCGGCGTCAGGCGACAAACCGCAGGCGGAACGATTGCGGGAGCGAATCGAAAACCTGCGGGCGCGAGCGGACGAACTCGGCATTGCTCCGGAGTTGCAATTGGACGCCGTGCACAAAGTGCTGTTTCCGCCGACTGGCACGATTCATTGCTCGGCGCTGAACGAGAAAGGTGAAATCTCCGGCTGCACCACCACGAGCGGATTAGGGTTCAAACTTCCCGGTCGCGTCGGCGATTCGCCGATCATCGGGGCGGGCTGCTACACCGATCAGGATGTAGGCTCGGCTGGCGCGACGGGCAGCGGCGAAGAAAATATCAAAGTGGCGGGCGCGCACTCTATTGTCGAAAATATGCGGCACGGGATGGCTCCGCAGGAAGCCGGGATGGAGGTGCTGAAACGCATCGTCCGCAACTACAACGGCGACATGAACAAGCTGCGCTTTGTCGACATGACTTATTACGTCCTGCGCAAAGACGGCGCGTATGCCGGCGTTTCGCTGTGGGAAGGTTATTCTCCGACCAAACCGCACAAGATTGCCGTGCACGATGGAAATCTGCGGCGGGAGGCCGCGGTGAGCCTGTTCAAGGGATTCTCGCAGGATTTCCCGCCGGAACCGAAGGTGCCTGAGGATTGGAAGAATTGACTGGAAAGCCGGGAGACGCAAATAGCATAGGCTAACATTCCAGACTATCCCGGTAAGATCATGTGCCAAAAGTGTTTACAGGCATAGACCTTCGTCATGCCGTACCTCACCGATGTGCACACCGGACAGACTCGGCAGCTGTTAGGATGGAGTCGAAGAGCGGGGTTTTCGCATCCAATGTTGTGTAGCGCTTCGGTCCATGGCTGCACTTTACGAGCTTGCCGGGGACCCCTGAGGGTGAGATAATACAGGAGGAGAAAATCATGATGGCGACCAAGATTCCGGCAACCAAAATTCCTGCGACGAAGATTCCCACACTCCTCAGTTAATTCTGCGGCCGTACAACGGCGTGGAAGTAGCCCTCGATCTGCTCCGGCGTGTATTTGGCGCCAGCCAAGACATCGGCCAATAGTTCCTGAGTCTCAGCCGTAATCTCCAGCCTTGCAGGGCTATCTTTTGCGTTGTACCAGTACTCATACGGTCGATTCGACTCGTAATCCAGAACTGCATAGAAGCACTTCAGGTATTGAGCCGTCCTTCCTACTTTGTCGGAATTTTTTGCCCACGCATTGAAAAATCCCCAGGCATTCAGAATAGAATCGTCCACAAATGCGTGAGGCTGAACGGATGTGTCCATGAATTTGTTTTCGAATGCCTCGAAGCTGTCAATGTCGTCGAGCGTCTGGATAGCCTCGATCACTGCTTTGTAGAAGTTATCGTCCTCCTTTCCCATGCAGGCCAGGCGCTGAATCTCCCAGCACTTCGCAGCCAACCGCTCGCCGCGCAAATCCTTAAAATAAAATCCTCCGATTTCGTTGCGCGTGGCGATCATTTTCTTTCCACACAGCAAGAGATAAAAAAATGCCAGCTTGGGTTTTGCTATCGGATACTCAAGCTCTGCGGCAAACTTCTGCGCGGCCAGGGAGAGAGGAAGGTAGAATTTTGCGGCGTAATTGTGGCTTAAAGGAAGCATTTGCTTCCACGTTTCGGAGCGCAGGGCTTGCTCCTGTTCGTGTTCATGCTGCGCAGTCTGCCGCTCTAATTGTGAAACCGCAAATTTCTCATCGCGATCCCGATTTGTATCGGCGAATGCTTCATCACGATCACGGCTGGCTTTCGCGAACGCATTGTCCCGCTTTCTGTTTTGATCGTTCAGCCACCATCCGATTAATGCCAGTATGGCCGGTATCGCAAGCAGCTTAAATACGTCGCTGATCCAGCCTAGAATCCTCTGCGACGTCTCCCGTACCTGATTTTCCCCGAGGCTCGCCGATTGCGAAGAACGCAGTCCGGTCTCTGCCCCAATCCAAGCGACAACTACGGTTAGTAGCGCTGGCTTGTGCGCCGAGTCGGTATTCGGCTTCAAATATCCCTGGACTGTGATGCTCTGGCCGGGAAGGAGAGTCTCGATCAGAACGCGGTGATTCGCTTCGAAATTAGCCCCTGTGTCGCAGGAGTCGGTTCGGGGAGGCACCAGTGGCAGCACGCAAATCGGCTTTTCGGTGTCGATCGAATATCCAGCCGGAATGCCCTGTAGAGTTACATCCTGCAACGATGACTTGGGATTGGCCCTCGCATCCGCCTTGTTTTTGACCGTTAGGGTGAATTGGAAAGACTCATCCTGATCGACGGTCTTCGCGGAAAGGCTGCCGCCGATTGAAACATCTGGAGCGCTGGTTTGGCCGACAGTCGATAAGCCGCTCAGCAGGACACATATCCACAGCAGGCGAGAGCACGAATAGATTGGATGCCTCATACTCCCCACTCCAATTCAGCTCATGTCGGTTAAAACTAAACCTGTAAAGATGAAGTATGAAACGAGAATGTCATCGCCCTAAGCGAATCTCACCTTCACATCCGGCCCTTTCTCCAAATGAATGCTGTCTATGAAGCGAACTTTGCCGGTCTGCTGCGTCAGTATGACGGATGAAGTTCGCGTCCCTTCGCCAAAGAAGCGCACACCTTTTAGCAGCGCGCCATCCGTGACTCCGGTAGCCGCGAAGATAAGTTGCTTGCCGGGAGCCAGGTCGTGGGCTTCGTAGATTCTGTTCTTGTCCTTGATACCCATGCGAGCGAGACGTTCTTCCTGCTCGGGTTTCACGACAAGACGCCCCAGCATGTATCCATTGAGACATCGGATTGCAGCGGCTGTAATCACGCCCTCCGGCGCGCCGCCTGACCCCATGACAGCGTGTACGCCTGTGCCGATGACAGCGGCTGCGATGCCGGCAGAAAGGTCACCGTCGCCGATCAGGCGAATGCGCGCTCCAGCGTTGCGGATATCGGTAATCAGCTTTTCGTGGCGCGGCCGGTCGAGGACGATAACGACAAGATCCTCCACATCGCGCTCCAGCCGTTTCGCAATGTTTTTTAAATTGTCCGCCACCGGGGAATCGAGTTCGACGGCATTCTTACACGATGGCCCAACCACAATCTTTTCCATGTAGCAGTCCGGGGCGTTGAGCAGGCCGCCCCGCTCGGATGCGGCAAGCACAGTGATGGACCCCGGCGCTCCTGTGGCGCACAGGTTCGTTCCTTCCAAAGGATCAACCGCGATATCGACCTCCGGCACTTCGCGGCCATCGGGGAATTCGGCGCCCACTTTTTCGCCGATGTATAGCATCGGCGCTTCATCGCGCTCGCCTTCGCCAATCACGATGGTGCCGCGCATGGGGATTGCGTCCATGCTATGGCGCATGGCTTCGGTTGCCACGTGGTCGGAGAGTTTGCGCTCTCCTTGGCCCATGGTGCGGGCCGATGCGATGGCCGCCACTTCCACGACGCGCAGGAAGCGCGATGCCAGGTCGCTTTCAATGTTCTCTCCGAAGCTGCGGGCCTTGCCTTCAGGGCGAGTTTGGGTAGCCATGTTTGACCTCCGAATTGAGGAACGGTAGTACGCCGGGTTGAGACTATAGCGCAATCGCAGGGGGGAATGAAAGGAGGTAGAACAAACCGGAATACCTGATTCCGCCGCTTGGACAGGCGTGATATCCTCTCAAACCTAACCGGAGACGCCATGCCAGATCGGCCCGCACTCACTTTTCTCTGCATCACGACCTACGAAAAAGGCCAGGAGTTCATGCGTGAGTGCAGGCGCCAGGGCTGCCGCGTCTTTCTGCTCACGGCGGAAAAGTTGCGCGATGCCGACTGGCCGCGCGAGAGTCTCGACGACATCTTTTATCTTCCTGCCGACTTGCCGCTCGACGACATCGTGAAGGCGGTGACGCACCTGGCACGCTCGCGGAAGATCGACCGCATCGTAGCGTTGGACGAGTTTGACATGGAAACTGCTTCGACTCTGCGAGAACACCTGCGCGTCCCGGGCATGGGCTTGACCACAATGCGCTATTTTCGCGACAAGCTGGCCATGCGGATGCGCGCGCTCGAACGGGGAGTGCGCGTCCCGGATTTCGTGCCGGTCGTGAACCACGGCGATATTGGGTATTACCTTGAACATGTGGCGGGGCCGTGGGTACTCAAGCCGCGGCAGGAAGCTTCGGCGATCGGAATCAGGAAAATTCATGCGGCGGACGAACTCTGGCCGATTCTGGATCAGCTTGGCGACAAGCAGTCCGGCTATCTGCTGGAGAAATTTGTTCCGGGCGACGTTTTTCACGTGGATTCCGTCGTTTCCGAAAACGAATTGCTTTTCGCGAACGTGAGCAAGTACGGCAAACCGCCGATGAACGTGGCGCACGGAGGCGGAGTGTTCACGTCTTTCACGGTGCCGCGCGGCGGTGAAGAAGATAGTGCCCTGCGCAAAATTAATTGCGCTCTGATTTCGGCATTGGGATTGTTGCGGGGCGTGTCCCATGCCGAGTTCATTCGGGCACAGGCCGACGGCGAATTTTATTTTCTCGAATGCGCGGCGCGCGTGGGTGGGGCCTACATCAACGAAATGGTTGAAGCGGCTACTGGAATCAACTTGTGGCGGGAGTGGGCGCGGATTGAAATCGCAGGCGGCGATGGCAGCTACCACCTGCCGTCAGTGCGCACCGAATATGCGGGAGTGATTCTTTCCCTCGCACGGCAGGAGGAGCCGGATATTTCGGGATTTAGTGATCCGGAGGTTTATCTGCAGATTAAGAAGCATCATCACGCAGGCTTGGTGTTGCGGTCGAGCGACCCGCAACGCATCCCTAGATTACTGGAGGGCTATACGGAGCGATTTGCGACAGAGTTTACGGCGGTCGAACCGCCAAGGGAAAAGCCGACGGCCTAACGCATATCATCCACGTCCGATCAAACTTATTGTCCGCCTCCGGTAAAAAGGCCGCCCAATGACGAAAAGTTGTAGCTGATCCCTACCTGCGCGCCTACCTTGTTGCCCTGAAGTAAATCGGTCTTATTCGACCAGCTTACGCCGATCGGGATGTTGATTCCTCCACTTCCTTTTATAGTGAGCTTAGCTTGGGTTACCCACAACGACCCCGCCGTGCCCACAAATTCCTGCGTACCGTTCGGCAAGGGGATGCTTGTTCCCGGCGCAACTGTGCCCGCGGGAATGTTCAAAACAGACGGATTCGGCTGATATTGCCAATATCCGGCCAGACTGAGCTGAGTTTGGACCGACTTATCCTTTCCCGTGATCGTGCGGTCATATTCTGAGGATATTTGGCCATAGTGGAGACTGCCATACTTTGCTTCAGCCGGGACTGAGCCGTAGATCGATACTGCGCCGTTAAAGGTAAGCATTCCCATGGTCTGAAAATTGTGGCCGAAGATCAACTTGAGATCATGAGTCTCGGGCTGGTTTAACGGATGGTTGTAG
Organism: Candidatus Sulfotelmatobacter sp.; assembly: GCA_050015215.1. Lineage (GTDB taxonomy): Bacteria > Acidobacteriota > Terriglobia > Terriglobales > Acidobacteriaceae > Sulfotelmatobacter. The sequence goes on along the minus strand of JBEKBW010000085.1, from coordinate 20,014 downwards.
TCGTATTCGAAGGTGAACAGGTTTCCGACAGCCTGATCAAGGGCATTAAACCATGCCTGGCGATAAATGGCCTTGTCCTGTGCCGTTTTTGAAACGACTCGAAGGAGGCCACCAGGTTCTTGCCGGTTCCATCGGAGGCAGCGGCTTGCACAAGCTTACTCTGCGCCGCCCGGACCAGAGCTGTTTTGTCGGCGTCGGAATCGGAAAATGGAACATGACTTGAGAGAACAGCCATTACTGCATCAGTGTCGGCCGTGATGGCAGCTACTGGTTTCTTAAGCGAAGTCACCTGTTGTGCCCAGGCGCTCTTGAATTTATCACTTCGAGGATCGAAGCGGTTCAAAGCTTCGTATCTTGCTGTGATGCCGGAGAGCTTGCCCGCTCCGGTGGGTATCGCCGCTTGCGTGACTTGCGTAGGCGAGGTGCCGCTCGCCTGGCCGGAGGTTGCCGTTGTCGTGCTGCCCTGCTGCGACAAGTCAAGGCTGGCGGAAATATTCAGTGGGTTGAGTACCCGGTTTTCGAACCATCCCAGACTATTGCAGGTGACGGTGCAGTCCGGATCGCTTCCCGTTACAAGGCGGAAAAGCTGATCGGCGTTTGTGCTGAGCGTGGCCGTGGTTCCGTTAACCGATTGCGTCACAGCTCCGGTGTCGAGGGCAAGGGAAAGCAGTTCCGCACTTCCGGCCGTCGAAACCAACGAAGTCGTGCCGCTGGCCGTGGCGCCGGGACTCAGTTGCTGATCCGGCCGGCTCTGTCCAACATCTTTCAGAACGCTTGCGATCACGCTCTTCAAAGCAAGAGTCGCAGCTGTCGCGGTTATTATGCCGTCGACGCCCCTGGGACTTGTAATGTCCAGCTTGTTTAATGCATCGGCAAAGTTGGAGTTGGCTGACGTCAAATTTTCCGAAGCGGCTTTTGCCGCGTTGACGGCGGTCTGCAATTGCGCCAGGTCATCGCAATACGCGACTATTTCCTGACGCGGATCGTGCCGGCAGAATGCCTCCGGATCCTTCTCTGTCCACACGCTGGCTGTTGAAGATGCGCTTCCGGGAGTCGCGGACAGCGCGATGCAGATGATGGCGACACATTTTTTCATTGGATTCTCAGATTCCAAAGAGTTCTACGAAGCCTGGTGTCTTTCCGCGATCCAGTGTGTGTTTCGGGTTTGCCGCATTGACGGTCCCGGAGGTGACTGTGCCCACATCGATCACAGCGTTTGGGTCGCCCGTAGCCCAAACCAGATCCAATTGCACCCACGACTCGCCTGCAGCGAGTTTTTGAATGGTGACTTCGTTACCGCTAAGGGGCAGACTTGCACCCGGCTGATTATTTAGCAGGAAGGCGGCATTGGTCACAGTGGCCGCACTGATGGTGAAGGTGAAATTTGCGGCCTTTGTTCCCACGATGTCCGCCGTGGCTTGAGACATTGAGCCCTCCTTTGGTTGAGAAGTCGCAACAATTTTCAGGCCTTTGAGAAAAAGGCTCTGTTCATCGGTTGGGCAAACAGGGTAATTCACGGAGCTGCGAATGCTTTCAACGCGGGAGGTCTGTTACGAATGTGGAACGAACATCAGTAATGGGCTGAAAATACCAGGGCCCGACCTCTAGCGATCCGCCGAGGACGGGAGGCTGGCGTTCCACGATCGCTTGAAACCGCCCGTGGACCATGCTTTTTGCCGTGTTACGAAAAACGAACTAAAGCGGAGTTCTGAGCGATTAGGCGCTGGCTGGCAGGAAACAGCTTAGCGGCCTGTGCTGGAGCGAGGTTACCAAAGTCAATCTTGCATGATACTAATCTGCAAGCGACAATGGGGATGGTAGAATCACCGCCAGACAAGGGAATTCGATGGCCGTCGCCAAACTAAAGCCCCGAAGGAAGATCGGCTGGAGGAATTGGCCGAGCGCATAGCAGCTGAGATCAACAACGCGCCGATAAGATGACACCCGAGGACCGTGCCCGGGCCGACGCAGCGACTAAGAAGATTGCTGACCGCGTGCGGCGGCGAACTCCTTGAGTGCAGATTCGATTTCCTCTGAGATACCCTTTAAAACCACCCACGTACGAAATCGGTGCAAGTGTATGTACATTTAATGTACACTGCTCTTTGAGTGAGTCTCGACTTCGAGTTCGACTGGGACGTTCATAACCTAAAGCATCTTGCGAAACACGGAATCAGTCGTCCCGACGCGGAGGATGTTTTCTCCGGAAATCACACACTCCTGGAATATCAAAGGGAAGGCGACGAGGAACGATGGATCGCTGTTGGCGCGACTTGCGTCGGTCGCATTTTGGAGATCGTGTTCGCAATCCGGGGGTGAGGCGATAAGGCCAATTACAGGCTGGCCCGCAAGCAAAGAGATGTCTGACGTTTACGCTAAAGAGTGGGGACTAGAGTGAAGGCGGCAAAAGCGAAAATGGCAAAAGCGAAAATGAAACCGGTGGTCATTCCGAAGTTTTCCAGCGAGGCTAAAGAAGCGGAGTGGTGGGACGCTCACCGTCCTGAAATCGAGGCGGACATTCGGCAGCGGATGAAGCAGAAGCAGCCGCTCACTTTGGGCAGCCTTCTGCAAGGAAGGAAACCTTCGCAGCCTGTAACACTCCGTATTTCAACGGAAGATTTGGAGACGGCGCGCCGGTTGGCAACGGAAAAAGGCGTCGGCTACCAGACGTATATCAAAATGCTACTGCGGGAGGCGTTGGCAAGGAATGCGGCGGAGTAGATGCACGCAAAGTTGCGATCTAAACTTGAAAGGTTCAAATCGGACTATAAGCACCTAAGGGGCACTTCATTTTCCCATTTGTGCTGCCCTGTCCTCTTCAACGATGAGGACGTAGAGCTCTGCAAAGCGCACATTGTCAATCTCGCCTTCCCTAACTCCTCGCGGGCCTGGACGGTTCAGCGCAAGGACGTCGACAGTTTCTACGGGCGGATGTTTGAAGATGATTTCGGGGCCATCCAATATAACGAAGATCGAAACCTTGGCAAAACCGTCACTGATAAGAAGCTCGCAAGGAAGTTCGAGCCCAAAATTCTAGTTGACGGTCAACCGGTTGAGTTCTTTGTTGCCAGAGATACGGTTCCCCACAACTTTACTCCACTGATTTTTGACGGAGATGGGACGGAGGTGCAACTCGGTCTCAAAATCTCACCGCAGGACATGCTCGCGGCGGTCGAAAAAAACTGGCAAATCGCGATTGACAAAGATGTGCGCGTCGCAACTGCGGCTTCGCTGATCAAGGCCGCCCATCTGACTCTTTTCGAAATGCTTGGCTATCGTTATGCTCTTTCTGCTGCTGGCCATTTTGTGGGTCGAGAGGTTCTCGGCGAGTTCTTCTTACGGAATCGCGGCAGGCAAAAGACTGAGGTTCTTCAGGACGCGCTTTCGTTCTTCCGTGAATTCGCAGCAATGGTTCGCCCTGTCGAATCGTCGAGAACTAGCATGAAGGGCACTCTCGTGGATAGACAGCTCCTCTTCTGCAAAGAAGACCGAGCTCCCATTTGGGCATATATTGTGTTTGTCAAGATCTCCGAGTCATTGCATGCCGTTATGATCCCGACCCTTAATGAGCCGTATTCGGCGTCAAAGTTTATACGGTTTCTGCGAGATGAAAACGAGGCCATCACAGCCTCACCCGGGAGCTTTGAGCAAGACCATTGGGCGATCCAGAAACAGTCGATCCAACTAAGCTGGCCTAAAACCGGAATTTTATACCCATAACTTTCGGTTACTGCATTGCTGCAAAATGAAATCATTCCCTAGAACGCATCAATCCCCGTCACGCTCTGCCCGATGATCAGCGAATGCACGTCGTGCGTGCCTTCGTAAGTTTTCACCGATTCCAGGTTCATCATGTGGCGCATGATGGGATAGTCGTCCGCAACGCCGTTGGCGCCGAGGATGTCGCGCGCGAGGCGGGCGCATTCAAGGGCCATCCAGACATTGTTGCGCTTCGCCATGGAGATGTGTTGATGTTCGGCTTTGCCTGCGTCTTTTAGGCGTCCAACCTGCAATACCAGCAACTGCGCTTTCGTGATCTCGCTGATCATCCAAGTCAGCTTGTCTTGCACGAGCTGGTGCGAGGCAATCGGCTGGTCGCGCCATTGCTTGCGCAGCAGCGAATATTGCAAAGCCGTGTCGTAGCACGACATGGCTGCGCCAATTGCACCCCAGGCGATGCCGTAGCGCGCCTGATTCAGGCACATGAGTGGCGACTTCAGGCCATCGCTTTTTGGCAGGAGGTTCGATTCGGGTATGTGGACGTCCTGGAGCGAAAGCCCCGATGTAACTGAGGCGCGTAGCGACCATTTGCCGTGAACATCATCGGCGCTGAAACCGGGGCGATCGGTTTCAACCAGAAATCCGCGCACTTTATTATTTTCGTTTTCGACTTTCGCCCAGATGACCGCTACATCGGCGATGCTGCCCGAGGTGATCCACATCTTTTCGCCATTGATTACGTATTCGTTGCCGATTTTTCGGGCGCGCGTTAACATGCCGCCGGGATTGGAGCCGAAGCCCGGCTCGGTGAGACCGAAGCAGCCCAGCTTTTCGCCCTTCTGCATCGGCGGCAACCAGGTTTGCTTCTGCTCTTCACTGCCGAATTCGTATATCGGGTACATACATAGTCCGGACTGCACGCTGACAAAGCTGCGCACGCCGGAGTCGCCGCGCTCCAGCTCCTGCGTCATCAGGCCATACTCCACGTTGCCCATGCCTGCGCACCCGTAGCCTTTAAGCGACGCGCCGAAGAAACCGAGATCGGCCATGGGCTTGACCAGTTCGCGGGGGAAGCGGCCGGCGCGGTTGCACTCTTCGATGATGGGAATGAGATTGTCTTCAATGAATTGCCGCGTTGTATCGCGTACCAAGAGCTCTTCTTCTGTAAGCAGTGAATCGAACTGGATGAAGTCGACGCCGCGGAATTTGATGGCAGGCATGAGGGATCCTCCGTCGCTATGAGCAAAACATATGAACGTAGCAGGGGCGAGGGAGCGGGGTCAAACGGCATGCCGGTAATTTTGGGGATCCTTAGAGATGCCGGAGCCCACCCAGAAGCGCGGTTGTGCGCTGGCGTGTAAAATAGAAGTCGATAAACAAAGACGCAGCCGCCAAGTCTTCCGAATAGATTCCTATTGCGGTTTTCGGTTTTGAATTCATCCTATCCGCAAATGTGGCGTGAAATAAGGGTGTGCTGCGCAGAAATTGATTGAGATCAGGAGAAACGAAACATGGCCGTAGGCCCCAAGATCGCAAAAACAGCAGACCGTAAAAAAGTAATGGACACCAGCAAGAGCACCGATTGCCCCAAATGCGGCAAGTCGACTCGTATCGTCAAGCGCATGAAGGACCGTGAGCGCGGAACTCCGGGCGGGATTTATATTTCCTGTTCGGCCTGCGAATTTTTCGAGAAGCTGTAAAACGACTTTCCACTGGTCACACGCCCGGAGGACCGCAGTTCCGTCCTTATGAGAAAGCTCAGCAAAGAGCAAAAACGAGACGTCACCGCTATCCGAGCCATGAGAGATGAGGACATTGATCTCTCCGATATGCCGGAGGTGCTGGACTGGAGCAAGGCCGAGATCGGAAAGTTCTATCGTCCGCCGAAAAGGTCCGTGACGATGCGGCTTGACGGAGATGTTATCGACTGGGTGAAGGGCTACGGGAAGGGTTATCAGACGCGTGTGAATTGGCTGTTGCGGCAGGCCATGGCGAACTCGAACCGGTCGACTCCTGACCAATAGTGGGAAGGCGGCGGGTACAAGCAAACAAACGCAGGGCGATCGCGTGATCTACACCGCAACCGTAACCGACGTCTCCGTCCGCGTCACGGGCCGATACAGCGTATCCCGCTCAACTGGCTCCCTTCCCGCGGCACGGATCAAGCGCTCGAGTTCCTCGCGGCGCATGCCTTGCGGGGTAGTCGCGCCGGCATCGTGGTAAATTTTTTCTTCGATCACGGTGCCATCCATATCGTCAGCGCCGAAGCGTAGCGATATTTGCGCGATCTTGGCGGTCATCATCTGCCAGTAGCTCTTTATATGCGGAAAATTGTCTAGCACGAGGCGGCTGACCGAGATCTGCCTGATGTCGAGCATCCCGGTGGTCTTCGGCAGATGTTGCAGCGGAGTGTTATCTGGATGGAATGCGAGCGGGATGAAGGTTTGAAAGCCGCCAGTTTCATCCTGCAGCGCGCGCAGCTTGAGCAGATGATCGACGCGATCCTCATCGTTTTCCACGTGCCCATAGAGCATGGTCGCGTTCGACTTCAGCCCGATCTGATGCGCCAGCTTCGCGGTTTCCAGCCACTGCTCGCCATCGATCTTGTGGTCGCAGATGATGTGGCGAATACGGTCGGCAAATATTTCCGCGCCGCCGCCGGGCAGCGAATCCACTCCCGAAGCTTTCAATTGCTCCAAAGTTTCGCGGATGGAAAGCTTGGCGCGTTTTGCAAGATACGCCACTTCCACCATGGTGAACGCTTTGAGATGCACTTGCGGAAAGCGCTGCTTCAGGCCGGAGCAGAGGTCGAGGAAATACTGAAACGGCAAATCGGGGTGCAGGCCGCCGACGATGTGAAACTCTGTGACAGCCTCGGAATATCCGGAGGCCGCGGTTTCGAAAGCCTCGTCGAGCGCCATGGTATAGGCGCCGGGAGTGTCTTTCTTGCGCCCGAAGGCGCAGAGACGGCAGGCGGCGACGCAAACATTCGTGGGATTGATATGGCGATTGACATTGAAATATGCCTTGTCGCCATGAAGATGCTCGCGGACGTGGTTGGCCATCCAGCCCACGGCGAGCACATCTCCGGTCCGATAAAGCGCTAGAGCGTCGTCAGCGTTCAGCCGCTCGCCGGCCATTACTTTAGCGTGGATTGGCTCGAGGCGCGGATCGTCAGTTTGAAATGGGTGATGCGGGCTCTGAGAAGGCATCCTTCAAATCATATCGCAGGAGCAGGGGTCAGGTCCCAGCGATCCAGGTCAACGCAGCGATTGGGATCAGCGATCGGCAACGATGCGGTCCTGGATTTTGTCGTATTCCGCTTGCGAAATAACATGACGGCGGACGAGATCGTGCGAGTCGTCATAGGGCCGATCGGCAATGATGCGGTCGGCCTCGCGATCACTCAAACCCGGCAGGCTCAGCAAATCTTCGCGCGAGGCCTTATTGATGTTTACGGTCTGTTTGTCCCGGCCCATGCCTTCCTTCACGCCTTCCACCACGGCCTTTGTATCGCGCCGCATCGTCTCTGTGGCCTCCGCCGTTTGCCGGCGGATTTCATCGGGATTGTCTTTGTTGCTGCAAGCTGTGATGGTGGCCAAACCCAGGGCTAGCGTCACAAGAAGGGCGAGGTGGGGGTGCGTCGGTTTCATCGGTAGGTGAGATGCCTCACCGCCGGTTTCGGTTGGTGACGATCTCCGTCACCGACAAGTGCCCGTGACTTGGGCACCCCTCCCTTGTGTCCTGTACAATTTTGCTTCCGATGCGCCCACGAACAAATCTATGGTTGAGTTTCGCTGTCGGGCTCATTCTGACGGCTGGGGCCTTCGCGGAACCCGTCGCGCAGCTTAAACCATCGGACTATGTCAACGATTTTGCCGGCGTGCTGGACCAGGGCACAATCGCGCAGATGGACGACATCTGCCGGCAGATCGACGAAAAAGCACATGCGCAAATTGCTGTCGTGACAGTGAAGTCGCTCGACGGCTCCGACGTCGAGAGCTATGCAAACGACTTGTTCCAGAAATGGGGCGTGGGCGGCAAATCTTCGAACCGCGGCGTCCTGATCCTCTACGCCGTCAATGACCATCGCGCCCGGATCGAGGTTGGCTATGGGCTTGAGCCGATCCTGCCGGATGGAAAAGTCGGCAGCTTTCAGCGTGAAGCCATCCCGCTGATGCAGAGTGGCGATTACAGTAAAGCGCTGTTGCTGGTCACAGTGCGGGTTGCAAATGTGATCGCGCAGGATGCGGGAGTTCAGTTGACAAACTCCGAGGCTCCGGCCTATCGCGTCCAGGAGCAACCCAAGGGAGGGATATCGCTGGGCGGCATTATTCTGCTCGGCGTCATTCTGCTGATCGTATTAGTGACCCCGCTGCGCTCGATCCTTTTCTGGATGTTGTTTTCGGGGATTTTCGGCGGCGGACGAGGGGGCTTCGGAGGCGGCGGAGGCGGGTTCGGCGGGGGTGGTGGATTTGGCGGATTTGGCGGTGGCAGTTCCGGCGGCGGCGGGGCAAGCAGCAGTTGGTAGGAAGCGAGGACTTATGGCTCCTGAACTGGATGCGAAGGCGACAGAATTCGTAAGCAAGATTCGCGAAGCGGCGAAGGACAATTTAGTAAGCATCATTCTGTTTGGTTCGGCGGCGGCGGGGGATTTCCACGCGGAATACTCGGACTTGAATCTATTTTGCGTACTGCGCGATAGCTCGTTCGCCGCGCTGCAACCCCTGGCTCCGGTGGTGAAATGGTGGGACAAGCAGAAGCAGCCGCCTCCGCTTTTCATGACCCGCGAGGAAGTGGAGCGGTCCGCCGACGTTTTCTCGATTGAGCTGCTCGATATGCAACAACATCATCGCCTTCTCTTCGGCGAAGACGTTTTATCCGGCCTTAAGATTCCGACCAGCCTGCGACGCGTGCAGGTCGAATATGAGCTTCGAGAAAAACTGGCTTTGCTGAGGCGACATTTGCTACTGGCCTCGGGCAATGACTCGCGTCTATGGGAAGTTCTGACGCGATCCATCTCGTCGTTCGTCACACTCTTCCGCCATGCGCTCAAGGTACTGGGGCAGGATCCGCCGGCCTCGAAGCGCGAGACTGTGAAAATGCTGGCTGCAAAACTTGGGTTCGATGCTTCAGGGTTCTTACATGTTCTGGATGTCCGCGAGCGCTACATCAAGCCGGCAAAGCTGAACGCAGCCGATGTTTTTTCGCGCTACCTCTCTGCTGTGGAACATGTAACCGCTGCTGTTGATAGAATGCTGGACTCAGGCGCCGCGGCTTCGTCGTAGTGCTCTGGTCGATTTTGGCAAGGAGAAAATCATGAGCAAAGGACTAATTACAGTAATCGTCGTACTCGCAGTGATTCTGCTGGTTGTTCTCTTCACCTTCGGCCAGTACGTGAGCGTGAAAAACACCCTGGTCAGCAAGAACGAAGCGGTAAAGGCTTCGTGGTCGCAGGTGGATATCGTGCTGCAGCGGCGCGCCGATCTGATCCCGAACCTGGTGGAGACCGTGAAAGGCTATGCGCAGCAGGAGCAGACCGTGTTCGGCGACATCGCAAAGGCCCGGTCGGCGTTGCTTTCGGCAGGCTCTCCGCAGGAAAAAATCACTGCGAACGGACAGCTCGACGGGGCGCTGGGCAGACTGCTGCTGATCGTTGAAAACTATCCTCAGTTGAAGTCCAACGAGAATTTCCTGCGCTTGCAAGATGAGCTGGCGGGAACGGAGAACCGCATTGCGGTCGAGCGGAAGCGGTACAACGATACGCTGCGCGATTACAACACTTACGTGCAACAGTTTCCGAACAGCTTTTTCGCAGGAATTGCAGGGTTCAAGCCAAACGAGGCATATTTTGAGGCGACGGCCGGATCGCGGGAAGCTCCGAAGGTGAATTTCGGCAGCCCGACCACGCAAGCGCCGCAAGCGGCGCCGCAGCCAGCGCCTGTGCATTAGAGTTGTCCGGGCGCAAACCGACTTTGGATTTAGGCGGGCAGTTCCCAGCCCTCGTCTTTCATTTTCTTGTTGGTCCAGTGCTGCAGTTGCTCGAACAGAGCGGGATCGATCACCGCGAAACGAAGGCCGACCCGGCCTTCGTCTCCCATCCAGACAATTCGAGCTTTAGCCTGAAAGACAGTTTCAGTACCGGGGAGCGGGAAACGTACATCGAGCAACCCGGCAAAGCGCATCGGTTCCTTTAGCCCGTCTAACCCCATTCCGCCCGTGCTGAGGTTTACGCCCTCAACGGCGACTTCCTCCCCGCGCTGATTCTTCAGCGTTACGGCAAGCTGAATACGTGCGCGGAAGAACTTCTGCTGCTCCAGGCTGATGGTCCCCAATGAGTCTGCATCATCACGGGGCGTAACGCTAATGTTGTACTCCTTGAGCTTGCGGCTAAGAGTACGGCGGGAGATTCCCAATTGATCGGCTGCCTGGCCGCGATGCCCTCCGCTGCGCTCCAGGGCGCGGATGATCATCTGCTCCTCCATGCTGTCGAGGTTGCCAACCGGGATGGAAGCGGTTTGGCGGAGTGCGGTAGGGCTGCCGCTCATCGCAGCTGAGATTTGCGACGCTTGAATCTCGGAGCCGTTCGATTGAACAGCAACTCTGGCTACGAGGTTCCGTAGCTCGCGGACGTTGCCCGGCCACGAATAAGAGAGCAATGCTGTGACCGCGCCGGGCATGAATGTAGCGCCACGAGTTTTGAGCCCGAGAAAATGTTCCGCGAGAGCTACAACGTCTTCCGGCCGCTCCCGCAGCGGAGGCACACGCAGCTGGAACTGGCCCAGGCGATGAAAAAGATCTTCTCGAAATCGCCCAGCGGTCACTGCCGCTTCCAAATCCTGATTGGTGGCGGCCACAATGCGGACATCGGCTTTAATTTTGCGATGTCCACCGAGGCGATAGAAAGGGTAACCGTCGAGCACGCGCAGCAGCTTCACTTGCGTGTGCAGTTGCAGCTCTCCAATTTCGTCGAGAAAAAGCGTGCCGCGATCGGCCAGTTCGAATAAGCCGGGCTTGGAAGCATCTGCTCCGGTAAAGGCGCCTTTTTCGTAGCCAAACAACTCGCTTTCGACCAGGTTTTCCGGCAGCGCGGCGCAGTTGATGTCGACCCAGGGGCGGCCTCGGCGGTTGGAAGACTGGTGAATCGTGCGGGCAACCAGCTCTTTTCCCGTCCCGGTTTCGCCGGTGATCAGGACGGTTTCCGTGTGTCCAGCCACGCGATCGACCATGCCCATGAAACGATGCATCAATGGACTGCACACCACGAAGGTCGCACCGTCAATGTCGCGGGAGAGAACTGTGGCTGAATTTTCTTCTGAATTACCGTCCGGCGGCAGAATTGTTCTCGCCGCGGCAGCAGCCACCTGAAATATCGCGACCATCGCCGTGGGAACGGATCGGCCGTCCCGCAGCAGAGCGACGGATAACTCCGCAACGCCAAGCTTGCCGGACTTGGTCTGATATTGGCATTGGGAGGCGTAGGACCCATCCCGCAGAACCGCTGCCTGCAGCTCCTTCTGGCATTGCGAGGCATCTGAATCGTTCGCGAAAGACAGAAAGGAAGCAATGGTTCGACCGAGGATTTCCACGGCAGAGCAGCCGAGAAGCGCCAGCGCTCCCGCGCTACAACCACTGACTTTTCCCTCGAGATCGGCCAATAACACAGGGATCGGCGTGGAACGCGGGGTCTTGCCGTTGCCGGGCGCGGCCGTGCCTTGGGATTGCGGATTAAGGTTCAACGTAGCCATTGTGCGTTTGGATTCGATCTTTACACAGCTCCTAGTTTTGGCAGGAGCTATGCCGACACCGAAGGTAACCAAGGTAATCCGTTACTGCGTAACAAACGCCTCATCGCCGAAAAGCTCACCGGGTCTCGGTCGGGAAAGTTACGACAGTAAGCTACTGAAAGCTGCGTAATGAACCTAGGATTGTTTAACTGCTGTGGATGTGAAGAGTGCGGGAGGGTTTTCCTGCGTGGTCGCAGTCTGCTGTCTGCCCCTGCAACTGTGTAAACGACGCTATGTCGGTTCAGACGAAACTATTTGTCACCATCACCGCCTCGTTTGGCCTGCTGATCTTATGTTTTTCTCTCTTGCACTGGCAATCGGCTGATCCGGCGCGGTTTGTTTCTTATCTCGCTATCGCCGTCCTCGCCTCGGGACTTAAAGTTCAGCTGCCGGGCATAGACGGCACCATGTCAGTGAACTTCCTGTTCATCCTTCTCGGTGCGGTCGAGCTCAGCCTGCCGGAAACACTAGTCATCGGCTGCACTGCAACGCTGGTGCAAAGCGTATGGCAAGCGCGCAAGAAGTTGGACCCCATCAAGGTTGTCTTCAATGTGCTCGGCATGATGGCGAACGCCAGTGCATTGTGCTACACCAGCTATTACTGGCTCGGAACCAGAGTTGCAGCCAAGCCCGTCGTTCTCATGTTGGCGGCGCTGGTTTTCTTCCTGGCGAACACCCTTCCGATTTCCGTCGTCATATCGTTCACGGAGCAAAAGTCGATCCGCAAGATATGGTCGGAGTGCTACTTCTGGTCATTTCCCTATTACATGGTGGGAGCGGCTGCGGTAGGACTGGTCGAGGTGATCAACCGGCGCGCGGGCTGGCAGACGTCACTGCTCGTGCTACCGCTGATTTATTGGGTCTACCGATCCTATCGGCTCTATCTGGCGCGTCTCGAGGCCGAGAAAGATCGCGTCGAAATCGAAAAGCGCCACGTGGAGGAAATCGCCTCCCTCAACATGCGAACTATCGAGGCGTTGGCGCTGGCCATCGAGGCAAAAGATCACACAACGCACACGCACTTACAGCGCGTGCGGACCTATGCGGTGGAAATCGGCAAGGAGCTTGGCCTATCCGCCGACGAGATCGAGGCCCTGCGCGCGGCCGCGCTTTTGCACGATATCGGCAAGCTAGCTGTTCCGGAGCACATTATCAACAAACCGGGCAAGCTGACGCCGGAAGAGTTCGAAAAGATGAAAGTTCACCCGCTAGTGGGCGCGGAGATTCTGGACCGGGTGGCATTCCCTTATCCCGTAGCTCCGATCGTGCGCTCGCATCACGAGCGGTGGGATGGGTCGGGATATCCCGCGGGCCTGATGAAGGAAGAGATCCCTATTGGCGCCCGAATTCTCTCCGCCGTGGACTGCCTCGACGCGCTCGCCTCCGACCGGCAGTATCGTCCGGCGATCCCACTGGACCAGGCGATGCGCACAGTGAAGGAGAAATCGGGCACATGGTTCGATCCGCAGGTGGTCGAACTGCTGGAACGCCGCTACGTGGAACTTGAGCGAGTCGCGCAATCCAAGGACGCGGGTTTCGTTCCTTCCGGATTTTCGAAAGAGCTTCGGGTCGAGCGTGGTCACGCTCCAGCCGCGGGATTCGAGACGCACGCCGAAAGCGGCCAGGCGGAGTCGGACTTCCTCTCCTCCATTGCCTCGGCGAGGCAGGAAGCGCAGGCCATGTTCGAACTCAGCCAGGATTTGGGCAATTCGCTGAGCTTGAGCGAAACGTTGTCCGTGCTGTCCATGCGGCTGAGAAAGCTGATTCACTACGACTCGATCGCGGTTTTTGTGAACCGCAATGGCTGGCTGCTGCCGGAGTTGGTGAGTGGAGAAAACTTCAAGGTCCTCTCTGCGCTGAAGATTCCAGTGGGCCAGGGGCTGTGCGGCTGGGTGGCGGAAACCAGCAAGCCAATTCTCAATGGGAATCCGCAAGTGGAGCCGGGATATGTGCTCGATCCCAAAAGTGCGCCCATGACTTCCGCGCTTGCCGTTCCCTTGCAAGGACTGAACGGCGTCGTCGGTGTGCTGTCCATGTATCACTCGAATCCTGACGCCTTCACTCCCGATGACTTGCGAATACTGCTGGCGGTCGCTTCCAAAGTGGCGCTCTCGGTGGAGAACGCTCTCAAGTATCAGCAAGCGGAAAGCTCCGCCACCACCGATTACCTGACCGGGTTACCCAATGCCCGTTCTTTGTTCATGCACCTGGCGCAGGAAGTGGCGCGTTGCCGCCGCATGAAAACGTCACTGGCGGTGATGGTGTGCGATATCGACGGACTGAAGAGGGTCAACGATTCCTACGGCCACATCGAGGGAGACAAGCTGTTACGGGAATTCAGCATGCGATTAAAGGAGGCTTGCCGCGGCTACGACTATGTGGCGCGGATGGGAGGCGACGAATTCGTCATCACCACTCCAGGCCTCTCTTCAGCAGCCGCTCTAGAGAAAGCAGAGCGCTTGAATCAAGCCGCCATGGATGCCGGCCGCCGTGTATGCGGTTGCGACATTACCACGTTGAGCGTGGGCAGTTCTTTCTGCCCGGAGGACGGCTATGACGTCGAGGCTCTACTGAGTGAGGCCGACCGGCGAATGTATACGGTCAAGCAGGTTCACCACGACGAGGCCGCTCTGCGCCAGGACGCTCTGGCAAAAAGCGCAGTGGTGAAATGATGCTGAAGGCGAAGCTGCTGAAGGCCAGGATGCTGAAGGCGAAGATTGCCGGGCATGTCCTAACCCTGGCGGCAACCGTTTTGCTTGGAGGCCTGCTTTCGGCCGTGCTGGTGCGTCTGGCGCCAGGGTTCGACGTGGATGAGCGGGAACTGGATCCGCATTTGAGCGCTCAGAGCGTGCAGGCTCTGCGCGCTGCCCGGGAGCAAGATCAAAATATATTTCGGTTTTATTTGTCGTATATGAACCGGGTTGCTCACGGCGATCTGGGAAAGTCTTTCAGCCTGGGTCAGCCTGTACGTACGCTGCTGCGCGACCGCGCACCGACAACTCTGCGGTTGCTGGCACTTGGACTAGCGATGGCTTGGGTCGCAGCTCTGGCTTTGGCGTTGAGCGCGGCTTGGTTGAAAGCATCAATCTTCGACGCTGCGAGCACACTGTTGAGCGCCGCGCTGCTTTGCCTTCCCGCAGCGGTTCTCGCGTTGCTTTCGGTGCTCTGGAATATCTCCGGCTCTCTGGCAATCGCGCTCATAGTCTTCCCGCGCATCTACCGCTATTCACGAAACCTTCTGACGAGATCGTACTCATTGCCCCACATCGTGACCGCCAGGGCCAAAGGATTGGGAGAAGCTCGCATTCTCTTGTGGCATGCCATCCCAGGAATCGCGCCCCAGTTGCTCGCGCTTGCCGGAGTTTCGGTGAGCATGGCCGTCGGCGCGGCCATTCCCGTGGAGGCTCTGTGTGGATTGCCCGGCGTTGGACAGCTCGCCTGGCAGGCCGCGTTGGGGCGTGATTTGCCGCTGTTGGTCAACATCACCATCCTAGTGACGCTAGTAACCTTGCTGGCAAACTCCGGAGCAGATGTAATCGGTCAGGTGTTCCGGAGCCAGGAATCATGAATCTCTGGCAGAAGCTGGCGTCTGCGCTGTTGGCAGGCGTGCTCTGTGCTGCCGCGACTGCGAGCTGGCTGGCTCCTCGGGGATACGCAGGGCAGGATCGGGAAGCGATCAGCGAGCCTCCCTCTCGCGCACACTGGCTCGGAACCGATGAACTGGGGCGTGACCGGTTTGCCCGAGTGTTGTACGGAACCAGGATCTCGCTGTTGCTAGCTCCGGCGGCTGCGCTGCTCTCCACACTGATGGCGGCTGTGATCGGCGGCCTGGCAGGCTATTTAGGCGGGACTTGGGCAAGGATGGCGATGGCGGTGACGGATTTATTTCTGTCGCTGCCGTGGTTATTTCTACTGATTACTGCGCGCGCACTAATGCCGTTGAATGTGTCGCCTTTGTTTTCGGTGGTGGTGACTTTTCTGTTGTTGGGACTTCTGGGTTGGACAACGGCCGCGCGCGTACTTTGCGCGTCGGCGGCTTCGCTTCGCTCGGCTGATTTTGTACGGCAGGCGCGGGCCGTCGGGGTCAGCGGGCAACGCTTGTTCTGGATTCATGTCTTGCCGAATTTGAAGCCAGTGCTGTTTGCCCAGTTTTGGATTTCGATTCCGGTTTTCATTTTGAGTGAGGCGAACCTGGGCATTCTCGGACTTGGCGTGGCCGAGCCCATGCCTTCCTGGGGAAGTTTGCTGAAGGAACTGGAAGGATTGGTTTCCGTCGGCGAAGAACCGTGGAAGTTTGTGCCTCTGGCGCTTTTAGTTTTGGTCGTGATGTCGTTCCAGTCTCTGCTGGCGAGGCAGGAAGAGATGACTGCATAAAGTCGGTTGCATAAAGAAGTGAACAAAATGAAAAAAGCATGCGCGCAAGCGATAGCAGTTGCCTCGATATGCATAGCCTTTCTGGCGACGCTTGCCATGGCTCAAACGGGCGGCGAACTCAGGTTTTGCCTGCGCATGGAGCCGAAGACGTTCGATCCCTTGAAGGTGGAAGACGAAGCCTCTGTCCAGGTTCGTTATCTGACCGGCGGAACGTTGGTTCGCATCAACCGCCAGACGCAAGAGCTCGAGCCCGAATTGGCGTTGGCGTGGAAGGTTTCGAAAGATGGACGTCAGATCAGCTTTCGGCTGCGCAGCGGAATTTCATTTTCCGACGGAACACCTTTTTCCGCCACAGACGTGGCCTACACGATGCAGCAGCTGATGGACCCGGCCTTGCATTCGCCTACCGGGGATGCTTTTCGTTCGGGAACCGGAAGCGTGGAAACCAAGATCGTTTCTCCAACTCAAATCTCAATCACATTCCCGGCGCCGGTCGCGGGATTGGATCGACTTTTTGATCAAGTGGCTATCCTCTCGCAGCATTCGCCGAAGCGAGAACTGGCGGTGCTTGGGCCGTTTATGCTGGCTGACTACAAACCGGGCGCGTCGGTTCTGCTGAAGAAAAACCCGAATTATTGGAAGACGGACGAGGAGGGACGAAAGCTGCCTTACCTCGATTCCATCCGGCTGGACATTCAGCCGAATCGCGATGTTGAAATGCTGCGCTTCAAGCGTGGAGAACTGGACCTTATCAACTCGCTCGACAGCGAGTATTTCGACAAGCTCGCGGCAACCTCCCCGCAGGTGGCTCACGATGCAGGACCGTCGCTCGATAGCGAGCAACTATGGTTTAACGAAGTCGCCAGGGCGCCGATTCCTGACTCCAAGAAAGCCTGGTTTCGCTCCACCAACTTCCGGCTGGCAATTTCCGATGCAATCAACCGCGAAGACTTAAGCCGCATCGTCTTCCACCGGCACGCGCAGCCGGCTGCCGGACCATTTTCGCCGGCGAACAAATTCTGGTTCAATAGCAAGCTCACGCCGCCCGCCTACGACTCGAACGCAGCATTGAAGATGTTGCAGGGCGAAGGCTTCCGCCTGGAGAACGGCACGCTCAAGGACAAAAGCGGCAATGCGGTTGTCTTCTCCATCATTACTAACGCCGGTAGCAAGATTCGTGAACGCATGGCTGTACTGATCCAGGATGACTTGCAGAAGATCGGCATTCATGTGAACGTGGTCACGCTCGATTTCCCTTCCCTGATCGAACGCATGACGCAGAGCTTCGATTATGAGGCCATCATACTCGGACTGACCAATGTGGATCTCGATCCGAACGGCGAGATGAATGTATGGTTGAGCTCCTCCGAGAATCATCAGTGGAATCCGCAACAGAAGACGCCTGAAACCGCATGGGAAGCGGAGGTCGACCGGCTCATGCGGGTGCAGGCATCTTCGGTCGATCCGAAGAAGCGCAAGGAAGCGTTTGATCGCGTGCAGGAAATCGTGGTCGAACAGGAGCCGTTTATTTTTCTGATCAATAAGAATTCGTTATCTGCCGTGTCCACGCGTGTGCACGGTGCTGTTCCTGTGATCTTGTCGCCGCAAACATTTTGGAATGCGGAGCGGCTTACAGTTGCGGGCCAATAGACGAAGTGCTTTCACGCGGATTTAAACGGATTCACACGGCTTGATCACCAACAGACCAGGGCCCCCGCATCACAATGTCTTTTGCGTCGCATAACCCGACTCTGCTCGCGATACGACTTTCGGCGGCGTATTCGGGGAAGCAAGTCCTGCGCGATGTGGAGATCGACATCAGGCGCGGAGAAGTCCTGGGCCTTGTCGGACAAAGCGGCTCGGGCAAGAGCACGCTGGCCATGGCGATTCTTGGCCTCCTCGATAAGAAGAAAGTTCGAACCGAAGGCTTAATCAACTTCGAAGGTCACGATCTACTGCAGCTTTCGGAGCGCGAATTGCGCAGCCTGCGTGGACGCGCGATGTCGCTTGTGTTGCAGAGCCCGCTCTCTTCGCTAAATCCGGCCCTTAAGATTCGAACCCAGCTCAAGGAAGCGTGGCTCGCACATTCAAAGGGCTCAAAAGCCGAAGGCGAGCGTGCGATTCGTAACTCTCTAAGCAGCGTGTCGCTGCCGTCCGACGATGAATTTCAATGCAAATATCCTTCGCAGATGAGTGTTGGCCAGGCGCAGCGCGTGTTGATTGCCATGGCGATCATGCATCGTCCCGCGCTCCTGATCGCCGACGAAGCCACCAGCGCGCTCGACGTAATCACTCAGTCCGAGATTCTCGCCCTGTTTCGCGAACTGAATCGCTCGACCGGAATGGCCATTCTCTACATCTCCCACGACTTGGCCTCTGTAGCAGGCATTTGCGATCGCATTGCAATTCTTCATGAAGGCAAGATTGTGGAATGCGGAACAACCGAACAAACCTTCACGTGCCCTCAGCACCCCTACACGCAAAGGCTCATGGCCGCTTTGCCGCGCTTTCCGAACGCACAAGCGGGAACCGCGGCGAGGGCGGCGGCCTCGCAGTAGCTCTCTACCCGCCAAGCAGGTCGAATGGAATTCTCCGGTAACACAAGCTCGAACTGAAGTAACACGTTTCGATCTCTACGGGACAAACTGGCCCATGCCCTCACGCATAGGACAGAGTTGCTCAAACCCGATCTTTGGCCTCCGCCATAGTCTTTGTGAAATCAATGACTTATATGTGCGAAGTTGGCCCCTCCCTTGCACTCTTTAAGTCGACTCGAAGCACAATTTTGTGCTAGGGAAGGGTGAAAAAATTATGTTGCGGACACTGAAACCAAACAACCCCAGCCGAGGCCAGCGTCATAGCGCGGCATGGGGAAAGCGATTGAGCCTGCTGCTCGTGCTCCTGGTCGCGCAAACCGCCTTTGGGCAAGTTTCTGAACACGGCAAGTTTGCGACTGACTTGGCTCCAACTCTGGAACGAGCTCATCAGGGCGCGTTCTCAGCGGACGAGACCGTGCGAGTCATCGTCCAGTACAAAGAAGTGCCCACGGCGGCTCACTATGCCACGATGCAGAGCCGCGGCGGGCTTCTCCATTCAAAACTGCACATGATTAAGGGCGCGGCTTTCACCGTTCCTGTGCGCGCGCTGCCGCTGCTCGAAGCGGATCCAGAGATTGCTTCGGTAAACATCGATCACCCTATGAGCGCGGCGGATGATCTAACCAACGGCGCTACCGGCGTAGGCTCGGCGTGGAACGCCGGCTACACCGGTTCCGGCGTCGGAGTGGCGGTGATCGACAGCGGCATCAACGACAGCCACCCCGATTTGTGGAATTCCAGCGAGACCACTTCGCGCGTGGTCTATCACCAGGACTTCACAGGAACCACGAACACGAACTCCAGCGGCGCCAAGTATGACTTGTACGGTCACGGCACGCACGTGGCTGGCATCATCGGCGGCAACGGCTACCTTTCGGGCGGACAATACGAAGGCGTGGCTCCCGGCGTCAGTCTCATCGACTTGCGAGTATTGGATTTGAACGGCGTCGGCACGGACAGCAATGTGATCGCGGCCATCCAGCAGGCGATCGCGCTCAAAAGCACGTATAACATCCGCGTCATCAATTTGTCGCTCGGTCGCGGAATCGCCGTCGGCTACGCGCAGGATCCTCTCTGCCAGGCAGTTGAATCTGCCTGGAAGGCTGGGATCGTGGTCGTTGTGGCAGCCGGCAACTACGGTCGGCTGAGCATCAACGGTAGCGATGGCTTTGGAACCGTCACTGCACCCGGCAACGACCCCTACGTCCTCACGGTGGGTGCGACCAAGAGCAATGGCTCCGCCTCGGCCTCGGCCCAGACTTTGGCCAGTTATAGTTCGAAGGGACCTACGACCTATGATCACGTGGTGAAGCCGGATCTCGTTGCGCCGGGCAACGATGTGGTTTCACTCTCGGCCAAGGGCGCGACGTTGGAAGCTCTATTCCCCAGTGAAGAGGTAACTGGAACCGACGGCAAGAACGACTACTTCACCTTGAGCGGAACCAGCATGGCGACGCCAGCCGTAGTTGGCGCGGTGGCGATCCTGTTGCAAGAACACAGCTCGCTGACGCCCGATCAAGTGAAGGCTCGCCTGAT
>JBEKBW010000084.1:0-30804 GCA_050015215.1 Candidatus Sulfotelmatobacter sp. | reverse complement strand
GCTGGCGTTGAAGAAGTCCTTGCTCTTTAACTTGTTGTCTTTCATGCCGCTTCCAGTATTCACGGAGTCAGCAGAAATTTTGATGTCGAGTACGCCTGAAGTCACGTCTGTGGACGGAAAGGTCAGCGTGGCCACCCAATTGTTAAACTTACCGTCGATGGCCACGGAAGCCTTCACGAAGAATTTAACATCGCTTTCTTCAGGAGTGATGGTGAAAACCGGACCTTGCGCTTGGGCTAACGACGGCAATAGCGCCAACGCCAAAAGGCAGAAGACTGTCAATCGCACTAAATCCTCCTTGAAGGTGAGCGGCCCAACAATCTAGATTACATCCAGGCTATCACTCCCGGGCATCCGAGAATACTCGTCAGCGAAGGGCAGGGTTGAAAGAACAGAAACTACCACCGTGAACAAGAGCGCGACCAACGCACTCAGCAAGCAGCGCACAACTGCCGCGAGCCAACGAGCACAGATCGGTTTACGTGCTCATCGCACCCTCACCTCTCTCAACTTTGGTAAACAGGCGATTACGCTCAAAGCCCCTTCAGATCGAATTGTGGGGGCAATGGCCGCAAGGAGAGGCAAAATATTGGGACGCAGTCGCTATTCCGCGCCTTAGATCGCGGGAACGTACCGCAGGACGACACGATGTGTGCCTGCCGGTACTGCGAGCCCCTGAAAAGTGTAATCAGCTGGCACAATGCTAGTTGCCTGACCGTCGATCCAGGCTTTCCAATACGGACTGTAGTTGTTGCTCACCAGTAGCACTTTGGAAGAGCTAGTGCTCACCTTCAATTCAATTTCGTCGGCGGAATACTTGACCAAGTCGATTGCGCCTGCATCGCCTGACCGCTCGGTAACCGCACCCAGCTGCGCGGCATAGCGAGCCTCGATAAGAAGTGAGGATCCCAATTGTGCGGACGTTTTCGACGCCATCGCGGCCAGCACTGACGGTCCGTCCGGAAGAACCTGAACCGTGCCCGCCAGGAAAAAACGTGGCAGAACGTCCGGATTCTCATACACGTACAGCGCGGTCCCGGGATATTCTCGGCGCACAATGCTGAGCAATCTGTGCGGCCGATTCAATGTCTTCCAGGCGAGCTGTTGCTGTCGTATTTGTGAAGGAATCGGAACGAGACGATCATCCTGAAGCTTTACCGGAGAAATAATGTAGCGAACGTTCGCAAGAGAGAGCAGGTTCCGGCGGTAATAGTCGCCAAAGTTTTTGTCGGGAGCAAATCCCGCGGCGGGCGCAAACAGGTTGAGTTGGCAACCGAAGTTATGCACCCAGTTGTAAATGCCTTCATCGGAGGCGATGACCGGACCAATCACGTCCTCCCAAAAATCGTGATAACGCTTGGGCTGTAGATTGAGTAGGCCGTCCGCAGTCTCGAAGCCGTACACCCATAAGGCTCCGGGGGGGAAGTCCGGCGACGAAAACTCTGGACCCGTCGCAACTGTGGCCACTCGAAATGGCTGCGCGCCAGAAGTTTCTTGCGCGAGATGCTGAAGATCCGGATTCAGGTAGTAGGCGCGGTAGTTGTGACCATCCAGCATGTCTCGCAAGGTCTGCGTCTTTACCTGTAGGGATTCCCCGCCGACCACGGCGAGTAAAACCGTCGAGACTATGGCGACGAGTGGGAAACGGTACCGGCGAACTCCATCCCTTTGCAACACCACGGTTAAGCGATCTGCGAACTCATCAAGAGCAACCACGGCCGCCACCAGGAACAAAAACGGAAGCAACAGATTGAAGCGTCCAAAATTGAATGCACGGAAGAACGGCAGCTTGGTGCGGAGCGCCTCAGCCACAGTATCGTACGAACAGCTGCCGACCAGACATAATGCGATGGCAGCGACCAGCGCATTCAGCCGGCGGTTATGCAATCGGCGTGAGGCCAATGCAATACCCATCAGGATAAGCGGAGCAATCTCAGCCAGCAGCCACCCAACCACCCCGAGAGCCAGAGGTAACAAGCCAATATCCCAGATCGTTCCTAATTGATAGGTGTAGCGAGTGGACTCACGCACCAGCCCAAGCAGCGGCGCATTTACCAGGATGGCGATGACACCCCAGGCGAGAAAGAAAACCGAGAGATGCCGCCAGAAGGCGCTATCGCGCCGGGGACATACGACGGCGAACCAATAGATCACCAAGGGCCCGACGAAAAAGCTGATATGCATACTCCCAGCAAAGCCCAGCCATACGCCGGCCAGCACGGCTAGCGTGACCGAGAAGCGTCGCCGCTGCGTCTCTATCCCTGACAGCATCCAGAGCACGAACGGAATGCCGGGCACCGCCAGATAGTCGTAAAGTGCAAAGCCCGTCCAGCCTCGGTTGAGCAACGGTTGGGCGAAGAGGGAATACGCCAGAGACGCGTAGAGCGCAGCCCACACACTAACTCCCATTCGTCCCTGCAACAGCCGGAAGGTAAACAATCCTGCGATGAAGCGCTGAAGGAAACTAACTGTTGCGTATGCAAGCCACCCCGGAAGGAGGAGAAACGGGATTACATCCATGTCCCGGCTGAATGGCAGGGCCGCGCGGTCTGCCCCCGATGACCAAAGCGGGTTCCACCTGCCGAACATCCCATGTAAAAAGTTTGCCTTGAGCGCAATCAATTCGGGCAACGACTGGTCAGCGATATTGTGCAGCCGGACATAGGAGTTGGTACCAAACAGCCAATATTCGGCCGTTAGCCAGAGTGCCCATAGAGCAAAAAGAGGGGTCGCATAGCGAATGAACCGGGGCTTTCGTGCAACGTCAAGGGGCGATTCTCCAGGGCCCACGGCGAATTTTTCAAGCGTGGTCATCGGCCTGCGTTTCCTCGTGCTTTCAACTCGAGTCTCCTTTTTGACTTCGAAAACGGCACCATTGTATGCCCATCTCATCTATGCGCGACTATGAAAACGCTTCGGTATGCGTGTGCTCCGTCCGGGTCTTCGTGAAACTAGCGTAGACGGGTTAGCAGTTTTAGCGTGCAGAGATCTGATTCGGCGTTGGAATCTTTATTGACCGACTCGACATCAAACGCTGTTTGGGAAAGGGGCAAACATGTCGATTCGACCGGTGAAGCGGGTGATTCAATCGAAACCGACGCTCGAGGGCGCAGGAGTGCATCTCCGGCGCGCGTTTGGCTTTGGCAACACGAAGGATTTCGATCCATTTCTTTTGTTGGATGATTTTCGCAACGATGTTCCGGAGGATTACCTCGCCGGATTTCCTTGGCATCCGCATCGCGGGATTGAGACTATTACGTACGTTCTCGCGGGAACTGTGGAACACGGCGACAGCATGGGAAATCGCGGGGCGATTGCTGCCGGCGACGTGCAGTGGATGACGGCGGGCAGCGGGATCATCCATCAGGAGATGCCGAAGGGTGATCCGGCCGGGCGCATGCATGGGTTTCAATTGTGGGCGAACCTACCTTCTGGGTTGAAGATGACGCCGCCGCGATATCAAGAGGTGAAGACCGGGGAAATTCCTGAAGTAACAGATGACGACGGAACGCACGCACGGATTGTGTGCGGGAATTTTTGGGGCAAGAAGGGGCCGGTGGACGGCATCGCGGCCGATCCGATCTACCTGGATGTTTCTGTGGCTTCTGGGAAGACAAAAACGCTGCCGGTGGAAACCACGCGCCATGCTTTCGCTTATGTTTTTGGCGGCGGCGGAAAGTTCTGCAACGCGTCGGGCCCGTTGGCCGTTCCGACCGAAGCTGTGAAGTGGCTCGACACAGCGCCTCCGGTTGAAGCGGATAATCGTTCCCTTATTCTGTTTGATCGCGGTGACGAGGTCACGGTTCAGGCGGGCGATGACGGAATCCGTTTTCTGCTCGTCTCCGGTAAGCCGCTGGAGGAGCCGGTCGCGTGGTATGGACCCATCGTGATGAACACGCAGGAACAACTTCAGCGGGCGTTTACCGAGTTGCAGGAGGGAACATTTCTGAAAGACGGTCAGCAGAAGTGAATATGCGGGTTCACCGTGTGAACCCTTGTGCCATCGGTGGCCAAATCAGGAGTTCAGTCGTTAACCGTTACGTTTGACATTTCGCCTTCCCACGCCCTACCTTTCGGTGAGCCGTTGCGGAAGGCGATTTCATTTTCAGAAAGAAACCTCTATGCGCGTGGGAGTGTTTACTCCGCTGTTGTCGCAACTTTCTTTGCCCGCCGTTCTGAAGAAACTGAAAGCTTTGCAGATCGAGACGGTCGAGCTGGGAACGGGAAACTACCCCGGTGACGCGCATTGCAAGCTCACGATGCTCGAAGATGCCGCGGCGCTTGCGGAGTTTCAGAGGATCATCAGAGACAACGGAGCCACGATCAGCGCGCTGAGCTGTCATGGGAATCCGCTGCATCCGGATAAAACGCGCGCGCAGCATGATCGGGAAGTTAGCAGGAAGACGATTCTCTTGGCCGAAAAGCTTGGCGTTTCCGTGGTCGTCGATTTTTCAGGATGCCCCGGCGATTCTCCGAGCGCAGCGGCTCCAAACTGGGTTACTTGCCCGTGGCCGCCGGATTACCTCAACGTGCTCGACTGGCAGTGGGGCGAAGTGGTTGCGCCATACTGGACCGAACATGCAAAGTTCGCCGCTGAACATGGGGTGAAGATCGCCATCGAAATGCACCCCGGATTCGTGGTTTACAGTCCGGAGACCATGCTTCGGCTCCGTTCGATTGCGGGAGCGGGCGTGGGCTGCAACTTCGATCCCAGTCATATGTTCTGGCAGAGCATCGATCCGATTGCCGCCATTCGCGTGCTTGGTGACGCCATCTTTCATGTCCACGCGAAAGATACGCAGATTTATTCAGGGAACCTGCCGCGCACCGGAGTGCTCGATACCAAGCCTTACACTAACGAACGCGAGCGCTCGTGGATCTTCCGCACCTGCGGATACGGCCATGGCGGAGAATGGTGGAAGGAGTTTATCTCCACTTTACGCATGTTCGGTTACGATAACGTGCTGTCCATCGAACATGAGGACACTCTGCTCTCACCGGAGGAAGGTCTGACCAAGGCTGCGAATTTTCTCAACAGCATTGTGATTCGGGAGCAGCCAGCGGCTCCGTGGTGGGTTTAGGCCGAGATGAAAACAATCAAGACTGCGATCATCGGCACCGGCTTTATGGGGCGCGTGCATCTGGAAGCGTTGCGGCGGCTCGAGCGAGTGGAAGTGACGGCCATCGTAGGCAGAACCGCGGGGGCAGCCCAGCGCTTAGGGGCGGGATTTTCTATTTCTTCATTTACGACGGACTACCGCGATGTGTTGCGCGATCCGGCCATCGAAGCGGTCCACATCTGCACCCCCAACGCGCAGCATTTTCCCATGGCGAGAGACGCGCTGCTGGCGCGAAAGCATGTAATCTGCGAGAAGCCGCTTGCTTCAAGCGTGGAGGAGGGACAGGAACTCGTTGCGCTGGCCGCGAAAAATGGAGTGAGGAACTGCGTCTGCCACAACCTGCGTTACTACCCGATGGTGCAACAGATTCGGCGCATGCGCGAAGACGGCGATCTGGGCGAAATTCTTATCGTTCAGGGAACGTATTTCCAGGACTGGCTTCTTTACGACACAGACTGGAATTGGCGCGTCGATTCCAAAGCTGGCGGGCCTTCGCGCTCCATGGCCGATATTGGTTCGCATTGGTTTGACATCGCGGAGCATGTCACGGGATTGCGCGTGACTTCTCTGTGCGCGGATTTGCAGACGTTCCATCAAACGCGCCAACGGCCTAAGGGTTCGGTGGAAACATTTGCCAATAAACTGCTGGGCGCCGATGACTATATTCAAACGGCAGTGGATACAGAAGACTTTGGTTCGGCTATTTTTCGCATGGGCGAGCGCGGGCGTGGCAGCGTTTCAGCCAGCCAGGTTTCGGCTGGACGAAAGAACCGCCTCAGCATCGAGATCTGCGGCACGAAATCGTCGGTCGCGTGGAGTCAGGAGCGTCCGGATGAATTGTGGGTCGGCCATCGCGACGAAGGCAATCGGATTTTCATAAAGGATCCCTCGCTGCTGAAACCGGCGGCGCGCAGCTACGCTGACCTTCCCGGCGGCCACAGCGAAGGTTACGACGATACGTTCAAGCAGGTGTTTCGACGCTTCTATGATTCAGCCGCTGCGTCGGAGATCCCAGCCGAATATCCGCAGTTCGCCGATGGACTGCGGCAATTAAGAATTCTCGATTCTGTGCTTGAGAGCCATCGGACACGCGCCTGGACCGATGTGACTGCGCCTGCTTCTCCAAACTGAAAATCCGCAATTGAAAGGAACCGCTTGTTAATTCTTGCCGCCAGTGTCGCCATCTTCATCTATGGATTGATCGCGGCCATGTTGGGCACAATTCTGCCAGAATTATCCGGTCGGTTTCATCTCACGCCCAGCCAGAATGGCACCATCGCTTTCGCGCAGGCGCTGGGGCTGATTCTGGCTTCGCTCGGGGTGGGTCCGTTGCTTGACTACGAAGGGAAAAAGATCGGCATCGTTCTTGGGTTGGCGGTCATTTCTTTAGCGCTGTTTGCGCTGCCGCGATCGTCTGGCTTCCGCAGCATCGTATCATTGCTGTTCCTGTTGGGATTGGGCGGCGGTGTTCTTGTGACCGGGGCGAATTCTCTGGTCAGCGACGTCAGTGAGAGTCATCGGGCAATGGCTTTGAACCTGGTAAACCTGTTCTTCGGGCTCGGTGCTATGGCCACTCCGTTTATCTCCGCCAATCTTTTCGGGCGGAATTGGGTGCGACTCTGCTACACCATCGCGTCGCTCACAGTAGTTACGTTGATGCTTCAGGCCATCACTAAAATGCCCGGGCCGACGGGCACCGGACGTTTTGTACTCACGAACGTGGCGCCGGCGTTTAACCGTCCGTTATTGCTACTGGTCGGGCTCTTTCTGTTTCTTTACATCGGCTGCGAGGTCGGAGTTTGGAATTGGTTGCCACGCCATCTGATTGCGCAAGGCATTCCTGAAGCGCGTGCACTCAATATTCTTTCTCTGGGATTCGCGCTGGGGATGTTGATCGGCCGAGCCGGGATCTTGCCGATTCTCAGCCATGTTCCGGCCATCACGGTCACGATGACGGGGTCGATCGCCATGGCAGTGACCACTTTTCTGATGTTGCGGACTGCCCGGCCTGTGGTCGCTCTGGTACTAGTTTTTCTTGCCGGGATTTCTATGGCGCCGGTGTTTCCTACCACAGTGGCGATTGTGGGCGACGCCTTCCCGCGCATGAGCGGGACCGCTATCGGATTCGTGATCACCTGTGGATGGACCGGACTCGCCGTTAGTTCGCGAATCATTGGCGCGATTGCGGGTGGCGATCCGCGGCGACTGAAGACGGCGTTGCTCGTGATTCCCGGATCGGCCGTTCTGATGGTCGGTTTGGATATCGGAATCCGAAGCTTATTGAAGTGAAACCGAGCTGTCTTCTTCCGCGTGCTCGCTACGCCGCGATCGCACGCATGTAGTCGGCATCGATCTTTAGCGCTTCCATTTGCGGCATATCGAACTCCTCCTGCTCCACGAACGCATGTTCGATGTGGGCTTTCTCTGCTGCCTCGAATATTGGGCGATAGTCTATGGTTCCGTGTCCCATTTCTGTGGAATGCGGCGCTGTGGCGGGTGTGGTCGCAGCGGTCATCTTGAAATCCTTCACGTGCAGCATTTTGATGCGGTCAGCATGGCGGGTTAGCAAGTCGGCGGGATTTTGCCCGGCAATCGCCGCCCAGCCGCAATCCAGTTCCATGTTCACTTTTGCCGGATCGGTTAGGCGCAATACTTCGTCATAAAACATCACGCCGTTTTCTGAACGAAACTCTGGCGTGTGATTGTGGTAAGCAAAGCTCATGCCCGCCACACTTATCCGCTCGCCGATGCGATTGAACTGCTCCGCATTCCACTTCCAATCGTCGAGTGTCATCGACTCGCGGGCCGCACGGGAGCCGGGATCTTTAACTCGCGAAGGATCTTTGAACCACGGGGAAGAGCAGACGACATATTGCAGGCCCAAATCCTTTCCATATTGAACAGTTTCGTCCAACTTCGGCAGCAAATCTTTCAGCGGGTAATGCGCGCTTACGCAGCGGAGCTTCGCTCGATTCATGAACTGCTTCACTTCAAGGGCCTTATGATTGAAAAAGCCAGCGGCTTCCACTTCCTGATATCCCAACGAGGCCACCTGCTGCAGCGTTCCTTCGTAATCCTTGGGCAGGACATCGCGCACGGAATAAAGTTGCAAGCCAATGGGCAGGCCCAGAGCATTGGCCATCAGCCACGGGATGTTGTTCCATAGAGCGGCACCAGCAAGCGAAGCGGAAGCGGTCTTCAGGAAAGTTCTTCTCGAAACATGAAGCATGATAAGTCCCTCGATTGTGAATGGTGCTTCTTTGAATATTAGTGAAACCTGGCCCTACCCGCGAATGGTTTTCGCGTTGGCATCCCAGGTTGCGATTGTGTTTTTGAAATACGCGTAGTTGGCGAGATGGCAGCCGATGGCCGCGTGGTTGCCGAACTCTTCGTTTTCTACAGGCGGCTTGCGGGTTCGCACAGACTCGAAGAAATTAGCTTCGTGCGCCGATACATCGCTATAGCCCGGAGGCGCGGTAAAAGTTTCCGCTTCCACCAGCTTGTAGTCGAGGGGCGAGGGTTGCGGGTGCTCCGCTGCCCACTGCGCTAAATACTGCTTGCGCAGTCGGGCCGGCCAGCCTTTCGTCGAGTATTCTTCGGGCTTCGGACCTGAATCCTGTGGCGTGAAGACCAGTGTTTGCCCGTTAATTTCCATTGTGCCCTTGGTGCCGTGGAATTTGATCGGCTCGCCTCCGGCGTTATTTAGATTACAGCGGAGCACGACGCGGAATTTCGGATAGTCGTACATCGTCTCGATGAGGTCGGGGAAATCGCGGCCATCCTTCCAGCGAAACAGGCCGCCGCTCGATTGCGCGCGCGCTGGCGCTTCGTTGGTTCCCGAGATGAAGTAAATCCCGGAAAGCAGATGCACGAACAGATCGCCGGCGAGGCCTTCGCCGTAATCGGAGAAGCAGCGCCAGCGGAAGAAACGCGCGGCGTCGAACGGCCGCTTGGGAGCGTCGCCGAGGAAGGCGTTCCAGTCGATGGTCTGCTCGCTGGCGTCGGGAGGAATGGGATAAACCCACGCGCCGCTGGCCGAGTTGCGGTCCGAGGAGCCTTCGATGAAGAACACATCGCCAAGCGCCCCAGAGGAATACAATTCGCGGGCTTTTTCGTAAACGATGGAACTGACGCGCTGGCTGCCCACCTGCATGATGCGATTGTGTTTCTTCACCGCGTCAACCATGGCGAAGCCATCTTCGACTGTGTGCGACATCGGTTTCTCGCAGTACACATCCTTGCCGGCTGCGCAGGCGTCGACCACGATGCGGCGATGCTGGTGGTCGGGCACTGCCACAATCACCGCATCCACATCTTTGCGATCCAAAATTTCTTTATAGCTGCGGGTTGCAGGAACCTGCTGCTGCACGGCCTCCTGCGCGGCTTCGTGGCGGCTGTCGTAGAGATCGCATACGGCAACACATTCGATGCCTGGTGCGGCTATTGACGCGGCCAGCAGTTCGCATCCGCGCGTGCCGGTGCCGATGGAAGCAAAACGAACGCGGTCACTCGGAGCTATGGTGCGGCCTTGGCCCCAAAGTGCCGCTGGTTGCAACAGAGTGAGCTTCGTTGCTGCGCCTACGGCCAGCGAACTGCTGCTGATCCGCATGAAATCGCGACGCGTTAGAAAGTGCATTCTATAAGTCCTTCCGGGTAAGGATGCGGCACAGGCCACTCATTCGTGCCGATTTCAGGCGAATGGTAACACGTTTGCTTGCCCTGCCTGTTCGAAAAGCTATCTCTCACGGCGCATTCTGCATCTCATTCCCCTCGCAATTCGATACCGCGATGGAAGGTTCAATGAAGCGAAGAAACGGGAAACAGAAATCGATCAAGCAAAGTCTCGTCGGATTGAACGCCATCAATTTTTTTCAGGCCGAGACCGTGGGAGTGATCTTGCCGGTCCTGAGTGTGTTTTTGAAAGAACACGGCTGGCGCTATGACTCGATTGGGATCGCGACCGCTATTGCGGGGTTGGGCACATTGCTCGTGCAGACACCGGCGGGAATTGCCACGGATAAGATTTCCTCGCGCCGGGCGCTTTTCGCCATTACGTCGATCGTGACCGGGGTTTGTTTCGCGATTATTCCCGGGCTTCCACGCTCCCATGTTTCTGTAGACGCCGCGCTCTTCATTGCTGGAGCGGCACAAAGCTTCTTCGCGCCTTTGCTGGGCGCGTTAGCGCTGGCGCTGGTTGGGCATGAGTTGTTGAACAATACTGCCGGCAAAAACCAGGGATGGAATCACGCGGGAAACATCGCGGCGGCGGTCGCCGGAATGGCGTTGGCGCGGTTTCTTGGCGTGAGTTCTGTATTTTACGCGGTGGGCATATCTTCCATGCTGGCGGCGGGGTCGGGGTTGCTGATTCGCGCGAGCGATCTCGACGAGCACATCGCGACTGGCTTGCTGGAAAAGGAAACCGCGGCTGTTTCGTGGAGAGAATTGTTTCGGGATAAGGCGGTGCGCGCACTTCTTGTGGCGATTTTCTTGTTCCATCTGGCCAACGCTCCCATTCTGCCCACTACTGCCTTGTATGTGAAACAACTGGGCGGCTCCGATAGTCTGATGACTGCGACCGTGCTCACGGCGCAAGTGGTAATGGTCCCTGTAGCACTATGGGCGGGTCGCTATGGCGACCGATGGGGGAGAAAGCCGGTGATGGCGGTCGCATTCTGGGCGCTGCCGTTGCGGATTCTTTCCTACACATTTGTGAGCAATCCAAGGGCTGTGGTGTGGCTGCAAGGCCTCGATGGTGTGGGTGCCGGAATTTACGGTGTGGTGGTGATTGCTCTGGCGGCCGACTTAACGAAAGGTAAGGGCCGCTTCAACACTCTGGCCGGGTTGTTTGCAACCGCGCTTGCCATTGGCGGCGTCGCTGGACCGTTGGCAGGTGGGCTTCTGGTGCAGCACCTCGGATTCAAAATCACGTTCTACGTGTTCGCGGTGCTCGCCCTAATTGGAGCCATGGTGTTCGCATCCTTTGTGCCAGAGACGAAAGCGCGAACTGGGGCAGGGAACGAGCGCGGGGCTGGGTTAGCGGCATAGAGTTTGGAAACGATATTGTCTGGAAGGGAACGCCCTCGGAGTAAACCTATTTCGTGCTTAGATCCACATAATGGCCGAAGTTCGCGAGCGCGACCTGGTCGTTGCCCGGTATGTAGAATCCAAACTTGCCTTGACTTAAGTTGCTTCCGGGCACCGAGAAACGATCAAGCACCACCCAGCTGTCGCCCTGCCTGATTTGATGAACTATCTCGCTGGTGCCGACTCGAATCATGAGCGTGCGAAACGCTTTCTTCTCGTTCTTATGTGGAGTCTTAACCTCGTCACCCTTTTGTCCGTTGTGAACGATGGCGCGATAGAAGTTGTTGTCGTCCATCTGAAAAAGGACATAGTTGTTCGCATCGGTGCAATTCAGGATCCAGCTTAGGCGGTGGCCCTTGGCAAGCATGGCGGAGAAAACAAACGTGCCGGAGGTGGGCGAGAGACTGTACATTACAAAATCGCCGCCTTTGCGAACAAACGAACCCTTCTCTTCCTTCCAGCCTGCGGGGTCATCCCACTTGGACATGCCGTCTGGCGCAAGAGAGAGATCCATGGTCTTGGTTTGGCCTGCGGTGATCTCGACTGTCGCCGAGCGGATGAAGTTGTCGGGAGTTCTTGCGTTGAGGTTGTAGGAACCGGCCGGCAGGCTCGTCGAGTTGCCGCTTGTAACTTTTATTGGAGCTTCAGATCCTTTCGAAATGGTGACGATCGCATCCGCCGGAGTGAACGTAATTTTTAGCTCACCCGGAGCAGCCTCTAACGCCATATCAGCGGATGACAGAGCCACGGCGCTTCCAACTGCGAAATGCTTCTTGAATTGTTTCCACTTAAAGCGGTCCTTGCGGAGTTCGATGGTGTGGTCGCCAGGATTCACGGTACTCACATTAAGCGTGCCATCGGGCGGGACGGTCCCGACCGCAATTTGATCGACTAGGACGATAGTTCCGGGAATTCCACCCTGAATCGCAAGCGAGGCCAAGTGCGGGGTGGATTGCAGATTGAACGTCAGCTTGGCCTGCTCGCCCTTGCGAATCCGTATCTTCTGCTCGGGGGGATCGAGGAAGCCGCTCTTCGAAACGCGCACCGTGTAGTCTTTGAGCTCAAGATTCGGAATGTGCAACTGGCCGCTTTGAGTTAGCTGGGATTGCAGCTTTCCATTGAGAAATACCTTGGCTTGATCCTGACCGGCGACGACAACCAGTGCACCCAGGTTCTGGCCGGATTCCAAGAACAGATTCAGTGATGGCGCGGTCCCGAGATCTATGTCGCGCTTATATTGATTGCCGGCATGACTGATTGCGAGTTGGTGAGGGCCTGCTGAAATCGAGGGGAGGTCAAGCCCGGACTGCGGAATGTCGGCCGGAGGCTGGCCATCAAGGCTGAGTTTGGCACCGGCTTCACTCGAATAAACGCGGAGGTGGTCAGCTGTGCTTGCAGTGACGATTGCCAGCAGCCCCTTGGCTACGATGGGATCTTTGATGGCCGGCATCGATTGTGTGCCGGTGGTGAAGGTGAACGACGCTTGCCCCCGGGATCCCTCAATCTTCAACGTGTGTTCTCCGGCAGACATGTTGTCGAGGGACCATTGTCCATCCTGAAACTCTGATACCGGCTGGCCATCGAAGGTGACTTTGCCATTGCCGGTATCCGAGGAGAGTCTGAGTGACGTTAGACCGAGGTCGGGCGAAGGTGCTGGAGCGGGACTCGGAATTGGAACAGGAGCAGGAGCAACCGCGCTGGGCTGAGTAGAAGTGGTTTCCTGCGGATGCTTTCTCATCAACAGGGCGATGACTACAGCCAGGACAAGAACAGCGATGGCTGCACCGACAATCATCATCGTGGAACGCGGCAGCGGCCTTGCAGGCTGTTTTCTGACAGTGGTCGCGGGCTTTTTGAACGCCTGCGAATCCAACGTAGCGGCGGAAATCTCTCGGGTTGGTCGTTCTGTTGCAAGAGGCGGCGACGCTGCGGCCTTGGCTGGCGGCGGAACCACAACTTTGGTTGCTGGAATATCCTGAACCTTTGGGGGGATATCAGCGACTCTGGTCGCGGGGATATCCGCAACGTTACTGGGCGCCTCGTTAATTGTTGCGTCTAGAGAAGGCTGAGAGACTATCGGCGGAGAGTTGTAGGTGAGGGTGGCACTTTCACTTTCGGCGGTCGCGCTGGCACCCTGGCGCGTCACCTCCAGCAGTCCCAACTTATGCAGAAGTCCGTTCGTGATCGAAAGAACCTCTCCATCGGTGGAATATTTGTCCATCACGGCGCGCAACCGCGCTGCCAGGGCTTGCTTGGACGCGGCGTCGGTCGCGGCCTCGATTTCGCCCTCCATTCGGCGGAGTTCTTCTACGTCGCGACGGCGAGCTTGCCTGCGCTGCGTTTGCAGTTCGCGCTGAACGCTTTCCTGAATCTGAATCAATCGCGGATCGCGCGGATATATCGATAAGCCTTCTTCAATGCGAGATAATGCGCCCGCGAAATCGGAGGCAGTTTGCAGTTTGCGAGCCTGCGAAACACACTCTTGCACGAAGGTTTCTTTTTTCTGGTCAAGGATCAGGCTCTTGATCGTTTTGGCCATGGGGTGCGCGGGATTCAGATCGAGCGCTTCTTTGGTCAGCTTTTCGGCCTCGCGCCAATCGGCCTCCACGACGGAATGAGCGCGTTCCACCAGGGCGTTCGCCAGGACGGCGCGCGCCACAGGATTGTTTTCGTCCAGTTCAAAAGCGCTGCGCAAGAGCTTGATTGCGGCCGGAGACTTCTCCTGCGCGAAAAGGTCTTGACCTTCATTCATCAATTGATGAGCTTCGGTTTTCCGTTCCAA
Organism: Candidatus Sulfotelmatobacter sp.; assembly: GCA_050015215.1. Lineage (GTDB taxonomy): Bacteria > Acidobacteriota > Terriglobia > Terriglobales > Acidobacteriaceae > Sulfotelmatobacter. The sequence goes on along the minus strand of JBEKBW010000084.1, from coordinate 16,818 downwards.
GCCATCCTGCGCGAGGTTTTGAAGCTCCGCCAGTTCCGCATCGTTGGGAAATTCGGCAGTCGCTCCTGCTAAAAGATCGATTGCGCGGGAATAGTCGCTGGCATGAAGGCAGGAATCGACCTGTTCGACAAGCCGCGCCTTGGATTCGATGCGAGTTTGCTGGTCGCGCCGCTTTTGCAGGCGTTCCACTTCGAAGCTCAAACCGGGATATTGGCTGTAAATGGTTCGTAGAATCTCCCAGTCGTTAAGCGCGTCGCTATAGGCGGCCTGCTCTTCGTGAAGATGAGCGCGCGCCACAATGGAGTTGACCAGATCGCGCTTGTCCTGCACCAGACGCAAGGAACGTTCGAAGTGCGATTCGTCGGGATGGAGATCGAGCGCTTCGCGAAGGATGCTGACGCGCTTGTCCAGATCAGGCTCGCTCTCTACGCGGCGATCAACGGAAGCGATGAAGGCGGAGAGATCCTGCCGCTGATGTTCTTCGATGTCGTACTTGAGAGCCTGGAAGATGGCGTTGTTGGGATATTTGGCTAAATACGCCTGGCATGCGGCGATGGCCTTCGCGAAGTTGTGCTCCGTGAGTTGCCTGCGGGCCTCAGCATAGGCAGTGTTCATCGCGTCGTGCTCGGAGCGGACCTCGTTATAGAAGCTCTGGTAATTTGTGCCGCTTTCGCGGTTGACGGAATCCGGCGCCTTGCGGTCCAGCTCCAGCACCACGCCCAACTTCGACAGTGCGGCGCTTACATCGCCTTTTTGCCATGCGTCTACCGCGGCGCGATGAATTTGCTCTTTTTCCTGGCGGAGCTTTTTGTATTCCTGCTCCTGGCGATCGACCTCCGCGAGCAACTGCAGGGCACGCGCTTCCTTTGGCCGAAGCTGCAAGACGTTCTGCAAAGCTTCGCGAGCATGACCGTAGGCGTGATTTTCAATATGCTGCCGCGCCAGGCGATACCAATTGTCGATCTGGCGCTCGCTGCGGCGATTTTCAATCTTGCTCTTCAGCGCGAGGGCAGTCGCGTTGTCGGGCTCAATCTGAAGAGCTTCCTGCAGCTTTTGAAGTGCGAGCGGGTCTTCTTCTTCCTCGAAGCGAGCGCGGGCGGCATCGATCAATTGGGAAAGAGTCTTGCGGCGGACGGCGCCATCAAGCTGCCGGCGAAGCGAACCGATGGCGGTATCCATGTGGCCTTCGGCTTCGAGTTCGCCCAGGATTTCCGCCGCGAACTGGTAATCGCCTTCCTCCAGAGCCTTGGTAGCGCGCTGCAGCCGCGGCCGGGTCCGCTCCGGATCGAAGAACTCGATGGGCTCGTTGCGCTGTGCTTTGCTGAGAGTGTCGCCGAAATCGCGGGCGCTGGCGAAACGGTGCCATGACTGCTTCGCCATCGCCTTGTGGAGTACGCGGCTGACTGGTTGGCTTACCGTGGAATTCAGTTCGCACGCCAGCGGGGGGATCTGGCGGAGAATGGCGTCGACCACTTCATCTGCGCGCGCACGCTGGAACGGATTGCGGCCGCTCATGGCTTCGTAGCAGACAATGCTGAGGGAAAACACGTCGGAAGCAGGCGTGAGCGGCTTCAACTCGATCTGCTCGGGCGACATGTAGAGCAGCGTGCCTTTTTGGGCACGGGTGGTGTGCGCATCGGCCATGTGCGCCACGCCGAAATCGATAATTTTTACCGAGTCGTCTTCCATGACGAAAATGTTGCTCGGCTTCAAATCGCGATGCACGAGTCCGCGTTCATGCGCGGCCTGCAAGCCGCGACAAGCCTGCGAAATAATGTCGATCGTGCGCTCGACCGTGAGTCGATGGCTGGCTTTGCGAATGAAATATTCCAGCGTGTTACCGGGCAACAACGGCATCACAAAATACGGTTTTTTCTTGCCGTCTTCCTCGAATTCGCCGATGTCGAAAATTTCGACGATGTTGGGATGGCTCATGGAGGCGAGAACGTCGCACTCTTTGTAGAAGAGCTGCAGCGACGCGGGATCGGGAATATCGAGGATGGTCTTTACGGCAACTTCGCGGCGCACAACGGTATCGTAAGCGCGATAGACAAGGCCCATGCCGCCCTGCCCGAGGACCTGCCTGACCTCGTAACGGCCCGCTAATTTCTTAGGTGACGAAGGAGCGTCCATGGCGCACCCCGATGGGGCGCGTTAGCATCTTACATCTATTTGCCCCGAAATTGTGCCTGACTATGCCCGCAGCAAATTGCGCGCGATAAACAGGACATTCGCCGGACGTTCGCCCAGGCGCCGCATGAAGTAGGGATACCATTCGGTACCGAAAGGGAGGTAAACGCGGACGCGCCAGCCGTCGCGGACGAGATTCTGTTGCAGATCGCGGCGGATGCCATAAAGCATCTGGAATTCGAAAGAGTCGCGGGACAGTTTTTCGCGATTTGCGAACGCTTGCGCCTCCCGCACGATGTGTTCATCATGCGTGGCCAGGCCGTGGTAGATGCCGCTTTTCATCAGTGTCTTCATCAGCTTAATGTAGTTGTTATCGACATCCTGCTTGGACGCAAACGCGATCTCTGGCGGTTCCTTATACGCCCCCTTACAGAGGCGAATGCGGATCTTCTCCGCTAACAGTTCGTCGATGTCCGCTTCCGAGCGCTTCAAATATGCCTGAATGACCGTGCCAACCGAGTTGCCGTTGCCGGGCATACGATGCAGTTCGTGGACGAAGTCGAGCGTTCGCTGGGTGTAGGGTGAGCCTTCCATATCGACCCGGACGAATCCCGGGGGGTTCATCGACGCGGCTTGTGAAACAAGACCACTCACGAGATCGCGAGCCAGAGACTCATCGACGTCCAGCCCCATGTGAGTGAGTTTCAAGCTTACGTTGGCATTGAGTTGGTTGGCGGAAATAGCGTCGAGAATCTGATGGTAAAGCTGGGCGCTGTGGCGAGCTTCGTCGGGATTGGTGACATTTTCGCCGAGATTGTCGATGGTGACGCTAATTCCCGCGCGGTTGATAGCCTGGGTGGCGCGGACGGCATCAGCAACCTCGGTGCCAGCTACGAACCGGCTGGAGACGCGGCGGCCGAGGGAAGAACTCTCGGCAAAATTGCGTAAAGTTGGATTTTCGGAGAGGCCTACGAAGAAAGCTCTTAGCATGCGGCACCGAAGAGTTTGGCCGCCGCAGCAAATGGGTGCGGGAAGATCACAGAATGTTTTATCACAATGAGGGAATCGCGAGGTTAGGGTTGAGATCTCAAAAGAGAGAAGCGCGACTGGAGGATTGCCGTGGAATCAGAGGGTGAACTTCAATTCAACAAGTTCATGGCTTTCGTGCCCGGCCGGCTCCCATTTCCACTCGCGCAATGCGTTCTGCGCAGCTTGAACAAACAGGGGGTGACCACCCTTAATTTCTACCGACTTTACTGTTCCGTTGGGCGCGACCAGCACTTCCGCCCTCACACTGCCCTGAATGTTCATGGAGCGCGCGAGGCTGGGATATTGAGGAGCGACGCGAATTACGATTTTGCGGGATACTGCGGAGTCCTGGGCAGGTGCGCTACCCACTACAGCGATCAAGAGCGAAAGAAGGACAAAAGAGAATGCGATTCGGCTCTTCATAGGGGGCCCGTGCTACGCATTCACGATAAGGGAAATGTAATCTTTTAGAAGATTACTTTGGTAAGGGCGACCCTTGAGCGGCTCACGGCATCGGAAAGGTCAAAAAAGGCAGAAGTTTATCGTCTCGACCGTTCTTAGTGGCCCTGCTCTTCCAAAAATTTCTCTACTTCAATGGCAGCCATGCAGCCAGTTCCGGCCGCAGTGATGGCCTGGCGATAGCGGCGGTCCTGTACGTCTCCGCAGGCATAAACGCCGTGCACGCGTGTATGCACATAGTTATGGGTCTTGAGATAACCATCGGCGTCGGTCTCAAGCTGGCCGCCGAACATTTTTGCGTTCGGTTCGTGGCCGATGCCGAGGAACATCGCGCTGGCGGGAAGGTCAAAGACCTCGTTGGTCTTTATGTTCCGCAGCTTGAGTCCGGTAACCTCTTTTAGAGCGGGATCGTGAATATCTTCGACCACTGTGTTGGTAAGGAATTTGATTTTGTCGTTATGCTGAGCGCGTTCCAGCATGATTTTGGAAGCTCGAAAACTGTCGCGGCGATGAATCAGCGTAACTTTGCTGGCGAAGCGAGTGAGGAATAAAGCTTCTTCCATAGCTGAATCGCCGCCGCCAATCACAGCAATTTCTTTTCCCGAGAAAAAGAAGCCGTCGCAGGTCGCGCAGGAGGATACTCCATGGCCGATCAGCTTTTGTTCATTGGGCAGGCCCAACCAGCGTGCGGAAGCTCCACTAGCAATGATGAGCGACTGTGTATGAACCTGATGTTTACCAAGATGAAGCAGAAACGGACGCTGAGTTAAATCCGCGCTAGTGAGGTGTGCCATGCGATATTCGGCACCGAAGCGCTCGGCCTGCTTGCGCATGTTTTCGATCAACTGCGGCCCCATGATGCCTTCAGGGAAGCCGGGAAAATTCTCTACCAGCGTGGTAAGCGAGAGTTGACCGCCGGGTTCATGACCCTCGACGACAAGCGGCTTAAGATTGGCGCGGGCGGTATAAAGCGCCGCGGTGTGTCCGGCGCACCCGGACCCTATGATGACGACATTGCGAGTTTCGCTCATGATTTGTTCTGGTGTCCGTTAGATTGCGAATTGCCGTTTTCGATGCATCGCTACACCGGCCTGGTGCGGGCCGCTGCTATATAAGCGGCTCTTGCTCATTGTTTTCCTTGCGCAGACTTCGGCATCTTTGGCTTCTCCGTTCCTGCGGAGGGTATTTGGGCCAACTCTGCAGCCACCGTCCGCTTTGCGCCCAGCAGCCGACGATAGTTCGCCAGAATTTCGGAGCCGGTGCGGAAAAGCGGTTCATAGGCGCTCTGGTCCGCTGCAGGGCTATTTTCGGATGCGCTGCACCGCGCCAACGCGACCGACGATTTTCCAAAACGCTCCAGCCGGATGCGGTTGACAGGCGTGTTCGCCGCGACCATGTTTGCCACCGTGCCGATCGCGGAAGCACTGTCTTCCAGCGAGACTTGTATCAATTCTTTGGGATCGCGTACGTGCAGGACGAGAGTTTCGATCATACTTTGCCCGTCATTGCTGAAGGAATATTGGACGCTGGAGAATGTGGCTTGTACAGAAAATTCCCGCCGGATGCGAACATAGCGCGCGACTGAAGGCTCGCCTGATATCTGCGCGCTTTGCCCGGGCTGAAGGAAGTTCGGCGCATCGGTGAGCGTGGAAACACCATGGGAGATCTCAAAATCCGAACTGAAAAGCGGCTGCTTTGGAATGCGCGCCAGCGCCGAGGAAATTTCCTTCTGTTCTTCGGCGGAGGGGGTGCATACGTTGAGAACATTCACCTTGACTTGCGGTTGAGTCGCAGAGGACTCGCCGCCTTGCTGTGAAAAGGCCGGAAGACTAAAGAGCAATCCAAGAAGCCAAATGAGTTTTGGGAGCACTGCGGAATTCTAAACGATATGGCTTAAACCATAAATGCATGCTAGGACGAGCAAGTTTTGCGAACACGAGCAAGATGTTTAGAATCCACCTATGGCCAATCTAACGCTGGTTTATGGCATGAGGCTGCTGCCGTCGGAAGATATAGCAGAAGTGGGCTCGGCGCCGGTGAAACTTACCAGTGGGCGCGAAGCGCATGTCACCATGCATGTTCTCGAAGGCAGCAAGGAAGAGATCGAGAAGCAGTTACGCACCAGCCTGGAAGCTTTCTTCGACCTTTATCCGGAGATCTAGATCCGGAGATCTAGGACGTTTCGTAGCAACCGATCGACTGGGATAAGGGCAATCCCAAGTTCTCGACGGACAAGCTTGAGAGTGAATGGGGCGATGCGGGATTTTTATTGGAAATTGCGCGCTTGGATGGTGGAGGCGGGCTTATGGCCGCAGGGCTGGGTGGCCCGCGCAGCGTGCTATTCGCTCGTCTTGGCGCTGGGACTTTTCCTTCTGGAGATGCTGCTGGGCCTCTTTGCGCCCGCCGCAAGCGGCAGCCTGGGAGGGTGGGTCAAGTTTCTGCTCTTTGATGCGGCGTTGCTGTTTTCCATCGTGGCTTTCCGCTGGCTGAAGGGGCGAATTCTGTGGCGCCTGCGAAACCGGTTGATCGTCACGTATGTTTTTATCGGAGTAATTCCGGCGGTTCTGTTAGTCGCGATGGCCCTCATCGCCATTTACCTTTTCGCCGGTCAATTTGCCAGCTTTGTTGTCACTTCGGAAATCAACTCTCAGTTGCGCAGCATGCAGGCCGTGAATGCTGCGGTGGGCAATGAACTGGCGTCGCGGATCGAAAAGAGCGAATCACCGACCGCCGAATCCCTAGTAGGATTGCGCAAGCGCGACCGCGCTTGGGGAAGAAGAAGAGTTTGCGCCTGGCAAGGCACGCGGCTTTTGCTGACGAGCGGGAGCACCGAGAATCCGGCGGCGATGACCTTTCCCGATTTCCTCGACAAGTCGGACAGCGAATTTGCCAAAGCCGCGCTCGAAGGCAAACCGTTTAAGGAGATCGTTCGCGATCAAGGTGAGCTGTATTTGCGTGTTGCATCCGTTTTTAATGTAGGTGGTGAAAAGTTGACGGTGGTGACGGGCGAGCCACTCGACAAAAATCTGGTCGCTGACATAGCCGCGGATTTGGGGGAAATCACTCTTGATGCGGCGGGGATCGGTTTGGAAAACACGCCACCGGCGCGGAACGGCGGGAACGATTCGACGACAAAGACAGCGGCCGGCACTGCCTCTGCGGGGAAGTCGGATAAAGACAGATTTACTTACAGTCAAAACGCCGACGGAGTGAAAATTGAGGGGGGCGGACAGGTTGTTCACCCTCGCCCGATGTTCACGGTAGGCACGCTCGCCCCTCCATCTTCGATAACGGATCGAGAAATCACCTTCGGGACACCGCTCTCCGTGGTGGACTGGAAGGGAGGCGAGCGGTCGCGAGCCGGAGCGCTGGTACAAGTTCGGACGCGGCCTTCGGTGCTCTACAGCCACCTGTTCGCTTCACTAGGAGATTTCGCCATAGGGGTTGAGTACATTCTTTTGGCTGTGATCGTTATCTTTGCTGTGATCGAACTCATCGCGCTCATCATCGGAACGCGAATGACGCGCACTGTTACGGGTGCCGTGGCGCAGCTCTACGATGCAACCAAGAACGTGGATCGCGGCGATTTCAGCCATCGCATTCCGGTGAAGTCCGACGATCAGTTGGCGCAACTTTCGTTGTCGTTCAACTCGATGACGGAGTCCATCGAGAAGCTGATTCTGGAGCAGAAGGAGAAGCAGCGGCTCGAAGGCGAACTTGCCATCGCTCAGGAGGTGCAGGCGCAGCTATTTCCGCGGCAGGTTTCAGAACTGGAATCGCTGGAAGTGCACGGTTTTTGCCGTCCGGCGCGCACGGTTAGCGGGGATTACTACGACTTTCTCACGGCTAGTTCGCACAAGTTAATTCTTGCGGCGCGCACGGTTAGCGGGGATTACTACGACTTTCTCACGGCTAGTTCGCACAAGTTAATTCTTGCGGTTGGGGATATCAGCGGGAAGGGGATTTCGGCGGCGTTGCTGATGGCTACGATTCACTCGGCGGTGCGAGCGTATACCCTTGAGAGTATGCCGCAGCTGCGGGAGCCAATCGCAGTGGGCGCGGTCTTGCGTGAAGGCAGAATAACGGCAGCCTGGCCAGAGGGCGTCGAGGTTTCTCCCGGCGCTTTGCTGAGCCTGCTCAATCATCAGCTTTACGAGAGCGAAGACGGAGCCGTTCGGCGACTCGAGGCTGGCGGAACCGTGATTGGCCTGTTCGACAATATGACGTACGACGAAGGCTCGGTTGAGATGCATCCCGGGGAAATTTTTCTGGCCTACAGCGATGGTGTGACCGAGCCGGAGAACGAATTCGGAGAATTCGGAGAGGAGCGGCTGATCGATCTGGTGAGCGAGAACCGTCATTTGCCGCTAGTTCAGGTCAGCCAGGCGGTTACATCGGCGGTGGACGACTGGATCGGCGACAACGAGCAGCCGGATGATATTACGCTGGTGCTGGCGCGGGCGCGGTAGGATCGTTTCACACTATGTTGAGTGACTCGCTGAACGCCGAGGTCTGGGAGCGGCTGCGTCAAAGTAAGCCCCTTGAAGGAATTTCGCTGGCGACGAAAGATGGTCGTGCCGATCTTTGTGGGCTGTCGTTGCCTGATCCGTCGGTCCTACAGAGATGGCAGACTCCCACGGCGAACATGTCCCAGATTTTGCCTGCCGGTGAGTTTCGCGGAATCAGGTGGCAGAATCTCGATTTCTCGGGCAGCAAGTTGAATTCCCTTCGTTTTTACGAGTCAGAAGTCAGCAACTGCCTGTTTGAAAAGTGCGAGCTGAAAGATTGGAGGCTGTGGGACACGAGGATACGCGATTGTAGCTTCCGGAGAGCCAATTTAAGAGATTCAGCACTGGGAGCAGCTGTAGGCGACGCAGGATTGTTGGGTATGGGCGATAGGGCATTACTGGGCAAGCGGAACGTTTATACCAGAGTCGATTTCACAGAGGCTGACTTAAGAGGTACGGTTTATATCTCGGCAGTTTTCGAACAGTGCATGTTCCGCAATACAAAACTGGTGAAAGTTGATTTTGGCACTAGCACCTTTGTGGATTGTCAATTCGAAGGTGAACTGCGAGAAGTCATATTCTGGCGACACGGTGTTGGGAAAGAATCCTTCCCTCCGGGCGAGATGATAAACGTTGATTTCAGCAGCGCGAAGCTCCGAAATGTCGAGTTTCGAGGGCTGTGCCTTGAAGGTGTTCGCCTGCCCAGCGATTCGGAACAGATCTTGGTCAAAAACTTCTCGGTAGTTCTTGACAAGCTGATTGATGCATTGGAACGGCAAGGCGACCGCACCGCAAAGATATTGGTGGCCGGCTTCCAGGTAAACAGGCAGTGGGCACATCCTGGGGCCCCGGGAGTCTTGAACATGCGAGACCTTGCGGAAGAGGTGGGGGAGGACGCCGAAGAGCGGGTTGTGGAGCTGTTGCGGCGATTCGGGGTCGAGAAGCAGTGAGCTATATTTTCTTTTTCCTCCATTTTCCCTGCTTAAACAGAATCGCGCTCGCCAAAGCCATCGAGCTTTCTGCGATGGCGATCGACGCAAAAACTCCATTCGAGCGCATGTGCAGCGGAATCGCCAGCGAATACGCCAGGGGAATCTCGAACAGCCAGAAGCCGAAGAAATTCACGATGGTGGGCGTGATCGTGTCGCCCGCGCCGTTGAAGGCTTGCATCATTACCATGAAGTAGGCGTAGCCCAAATTGCCGTAGCTCACGATGCGCAGGCAGGATGCGCCTAGTGGTACGACCGCGGGGTCTTGCGTGAACAATCGGATGATGGGCTCAGCGAAGAAAATAAACACGAGACCGACCGCTCCGAGGAAAATTACGTTGTACAGTCCAGTGCGCCACACGGATTTTTCTGCGCGCTCGGGTTGGCCTGCGCCCAGATTCTGTCCGACTAGCGTGGCGGCGGCATTGCTCAATCCCCACGAGGGCAGGATGATGAAGATGACGATGCGGATGGCTATGGTGTATCCGGCGAGCGCGGCAGCGCCAAAGATGCTCACGATGCGCACCAGGCCGATCCAACTTGTGTGCGCGATGGCGAATTGCAGAATGCCGGTGACAGAAACGCGAATCAGGCGCCACAGCACGTCGAACTGCAGACGGATTTGGCTTCTGAGGATGCGAAGCCGCTCCGTCCCGCGCAGCAGCCGATAAAACTGGTAGGCGACTCCGATGCTGCGGCCGGTAAGAGTTGCTAACGCCGCGCCCGTTACCCCAAGTCGAGGAAACGGACCCAGGCCAAAAATCAGGCAGGGATCGAGAATGAGATTGATGATGTTCGACACCCAGAGCAGGCGCATGGCAATGGCTGCATCTCCTGCGCCGCGGAAGATGGCGTTATTCAAAAACAACAGCAGAACGGCAAAGCTTCCGCCCAGGCAGATTCTGGCGTATCCGCTGCCGGTCGCGATGATTTCGGGCGTCGCGCCCATCATTCGCAGCAAGTTGGGAGCAAAGAGGAAGCAGGGAACCCCAACGGCGACTGCAATAAAGGATCCCAGAGCGATTGCCTGCACGCCCGCGACGGCCGCGCCTTCAGGATCTTTTTCTCCGATGCGGCGCGCGACCATGGCGGTCGTGGAAAGGCTCAACCCCATAGCCACCGAGAATACGAGGGTCAGCAGCGATTCGGTCAGCCCTACCGTCGCCACTGCGTTTGCGCCCAGCCGGCCGACCCAAAAGACGTCCACCACCGCGAACAGCGACTCCAGCACCATTTCGAGGACCATGGGCACGGCCAGCAGCAGAATCGCGCGATTCAGGCTGCCCTTGGTGTAGTCCTGGTGCGACCCGCGAACTGCCTCCACCAGAGAGGCCCACAATGTGTGCTGCTTCTCCGTAGTGGGGGCCAAGCTGTCCATAGATATTCTGCGGCTTTTCATGCGCCGCGCCGAAATAGGCGAACGCACCGGTTCCAGACTAAATTACGCAGCTAGAGGTCCGCTCTTGCGGATTCAGCAAGGATGGCGAATTACCGAGGGTTAAACATTGTCGATCCTTAAAACAAATTGCCGGACAGGAGCGCAGAGGTCTTATCGAACCATTGCGATTGTAGCGTGAAGCGATAATCACCGCCAACACGATCTTAGTGTGAAACTCTCACTTCTTGGGAAAGAGCGTGACGCCTGCCGTGACCGCCATATTCTGCGCCATGCCTCCCAGCACGACAGGGCCGACAGGCGTTTCGAGCAATCCGCGGCCATCAGCGCGAGGATCGGTAGTCTTCTCATTGATAGTTTCCCAACGGTGCCCGCGCAGGTCGTAGGCAAAGGTCAGGCCGGAAACTTCTGGCGGATTTCCGTCGTACGAAGCGCCCTTGTAATCGTGAGGCGTGGTTGTGCCTCCAGAGAAGAAAATCTTGTGATCCTTGGCGCCGGCCCCCGCAGCGATGCCAAAGCGCGCCGTGCCCGGATGCGGCGGCAATTTACTCCATTCAATCTTGGCGGGATCCTTGTGATCAATCTTGCCCAGCCAGCATTCGTCGGAAGAAACATAGCGCGGGCCGCCGTTGGGGCCGGGTTTGGCTCCGTCGACGATTACAATCTCTTCTTCCGCCATGCCGCCTGCCATGCCTAGGGCTGGCGCGCCGGGGAATGGCGTGGCCTGCGTCCATGTGTCTTTCTCAAGGTCGTATACCTGCACGTTGTTCACGGGACCGCTGGGGGAACGGCCGCTGATCAGGTAAATGAAATGATCATGCGTCTCGCCGGTGACGGCGCTATCGACTGGAATCGGAATGTCTTTGCCGCGAGACCAACGGCGCGCGCCGGGTTCATAGACATTCACGTCGGGAATGGTTAGCTCCAAACCCTGCTTGTCCACCACAAAGCCGCCCATGAGCACGACTACGCCTCTCACTCCGGCGGCGGCGGCGTTCAAGCGTCCCGCTGGACCAGGAACCTGCCTGCCTGTGCTCCATTTTCCGGCATGGCCGAGCGTCATAATGTAGACCTCATTGGTGACGTCTTCCCAGGTTTTCTTGGGGCCAACTCCCATGAAGGAAAAGAGTTCGAAACCGCTTTTCAGGCTTGCCACCGCATTATCGGCAACCGCGGCCGGCATGGAGGGAAATTTCGGCTCGTCTTGACTGGAGGAGATTGTGGCGCAGAGAACAAGTAGAAAAAGCGGGAAGAATTTCTTCATCGGAAGAAATAGTACTCCAGATAATGGCCGGTTGGCTCCGCTGGCGGATTATCGGAACAAGTTGTCAAAACCCGATTGGCAGAACCATTTTGTCAAACCATAATTGTCACAACCAGGTTTTGCGGCGGTATTCGCGGTAGGCATCGCCGAATGCAGCTTCGAGAACGCGCGCCTCGCGATGAGCGCGTCCTATCTGCAAGATGACGACTACCAGAACGAACAGCCATCCGACAGGCTTGTGAATGATCAGAACAAAGCCAGCGATCATTACCGTGCCGAAGACGTAGATAGGATTGCGAATTTTCGAGTAGATTCCGCGAGTGACCAACTGGTGGGCCTCAGCTCGGACGGCAAAAGAGCGGCCCAATTGATAGCGCGCTATCGCGATGCCGAGGATTCCAATGAACAATAAGGCTGTTCCGATTCCGCGCTGCAAATCCCACCCCGTGGGCCGAGTGAAGATGAACCACAAGAGCCCGCACACCACCAGCGTTTGCAAAACGGCGAATGCATAATAGCTTCGGCCTTCCATCGGCCTCCTTATCTCTCGGACTGTTTCGCCTATTCGATCAAACCCCGACGCACCGCGTGAATGAAATCCGTGTAGGCGGGAGAGTTGCCCGAAGCGCGGAGCAGGCTGGCAATCTGCCCTCGGTGGTAAGCCGAATGCAGGACTACATGGGTTAAGACGTCTTGCACGGTGTTAATCCAGGGTTCGCCCTTGCTGTTTTTATAGCTTATCTTTTTCGAGAGCTTTGCGTCCGACAGTTTGGTGAAATACCCTCGCCATAAATCCGCTAGCTCAGCGATCTGCGCTTGGCATTGTGCGAGGCCAAACTCCGGCCACACCGACATAGTTTGTGGTTGTTGCCGCAGGCGTTCCAACCACAGCCTCTCGGCGGAGAGAATATGCCCCAGCAATTTCAGCGGCCCGGGTTGTGATTCCGGGGAAGCGGCCTTGATCGCCGATAATACTTCAGCGTTCGCCCACGCGTCATAGGCAAACTGGCGGGCCAGGTATTGAAGCAATTCCATGGTTAGCAGCGAAACCTTGCTGACACTGTAGTTTGCTCCCATCGCGTTCCGCAACTTAGCTTTTAACGGTCCTTTCACACTTGGCGAATAGACTGAACCACTGGCCGGCGATGAGGTACTCTGTCTTCGAAGTGACCAGCGCCGCCTGCTTGAAGAGTCTTTCGACTATGCCCCGCAAATCTGCCTCGGCTTTGCCGTCACAGCAAAAGTTAGTGGAAGAGGCCTCGGTCACGGCCGTTGCTGAGCCGCCTCCAGGAGCCGCGAAAAAAGCTCAAAAAAAGGGCGCCGCATCGCTTGACGATCTGGCGCGCACAGCGCTCAAGGCTTTCCTCATTGCGCGCGACGCCGCATCCAATGTGGGCGACCTTTTCACGCCGACGGCGCGCATGGCTTTTCTTGCAATCAAAGAATGCGAGCAAGAGCTGGACGTGATCGAGCGCTATATTGACGAGCGCACTCCCGCTGCTATCACGCGTGTCAACGAGATTCGTGCACGCCAGTTGTTGACAAGCCTAAAATGCACCACGGATCTGGAGCGGATTGGCGATCTGGTGATGAGCATGGCGCTGCGGGTGCAGGCACGCACATCGAAAGTGCCAGCTTCCGACGTGCGGCAGCTTGTGGAAATGGCTTCGATTCTTCGCGAGATGCTCGATCTGGTTTATCGCGGCTTCACCCATCTGGACCTGGAGTGCGCCCGGAAAGTCCTGCAGATGGATAAGGACATTGATCGCGTCTGTCATGCCCTTTTTCAAAAGCACCTCACTGAACATGCAGCGCAGAGCGGTCCGTCGAGCTTTGAAATACTGCTGATGGCGCAGGCATTGGAGCGCGCCGGGGACCATACGACGAATCTGGCGGAGGACCTCTATAGCCTGATCGAAGGCCGCAGCCTGCGCCATGCTCCGAAAAAGCGAGCCGCCACTTAACGGCAGTTTCCAGTTTCCGCTAGCCAGTTCTCTTGGCGGCTATTCCTGATGTTGGGTTCTAGCTGGTTTCTGGCTGCTGCCGGCAGTTCCTGGACAAATTCATCATTCCTTAACAAGCGGGAAACATTCTCGCAATATTTCCTCAATAGATTCTAGAGTCATCGGACGCACAGTGCTTGTGGCGTCGGCTCGGCTCGCATTAAGACTGACATGCAATTACCCATGGGATCTTACGAACCGCGGGGTGAAGCGGGAGTGGCAGCGGTGTCTCGCCACTTGGTCTTCGTGATCGAGGATGAGGAGGACATCGCCCGGTTGATCTCCCATAACCTGCAGGCCGCCGGGTTCGAGGTGCAAAGCTTTGTCAGCGGTGCGTCCGTCGTTTCCGAAGCGCTCCGCGAAATGCCCTCGCTGTTTCTTCTGGACGTCATGCTTCCGGGCGCCGACGGCTTTGAGATATGCCGCCAGATTCGCCAGACGCCGGCATTATCGGCAACGCCGATTATCTTTCTCACTGCCAAAACCGCTGAAGCCGACCGCATTAAAGGTCTAGAACTCGGAGGCGACGACTACATTACCAAGCCTTTCAGCCCGCGGGAACTTGTAGCGCGGGTGCGTAGCGTTCTCAGGGGCGTGCGCCAACCGGTGACCACGCCCGAAGTTCTGCGCCTCGGCGATCTTGAGATCGATGCCTCTTCGATGACCGTGCAAGTACAAGGACGCCCTGTTCTCACCACTGTGCGCGAATTCCGTTTGCTTGAATATCTGGCGAACCATTGCGGCCGCGTGCTTACTCGCGACCAACTGCTGGACGCAGTTTGGAAGGAAACTCCTTTTGTGACTCCTCGCTCCATTGATGTTTACGTGCGGCGTCTGCGGGAGAAAATTGAGCTCGATCCTCGCCATCCCAAGTATCTGAAGACTCTCCGCGGAATTGGCTACCGCTTCGAGAATCCCAAATAGCTTCGATTGTCCTTCCATTCCCCGGCACTCGCACGCCTTGATTTATTCTGTCTACTCACCTTGCGAGCGCAGCCATCATGAACCGGCTTAAACCACTGTGGAAAGCGGATGACCAGAAAGCCCGGTTGTCGGAGCTTACGGCGCAGTCGGACGACTCCACGAAAGATCACGCGCTGCGGCGTGACGTACGGTCCTTAGGTGTCTTGCTCGGGCGCGTATTGGTGGAGCAAGTGGGGCAGGAGTTGTTCGACACGGTCGAGCAGTTGCGCCGGCTGATGATTCAGCATCGTGAACATGCCCGGCGCAATCCCTCCGCCATGGCGGGAGGCCTGATGGAAAGGGCCAGGGCCATAATTTCGGACATGGATCTGGTCCGCGCGTATCAGGTTACAAAGGCGTTCGCTATCTATTTTGAGCTGACAAATCTGGCGGAGACCAATCATCGCAAACGCCGGCGTAGAGCCCGGCAAACGGAGCGGCAGAGGAATCCACTGCCGGGTTCGTTTCGTGGAACTTTGCTGCGCATGAAAGAAGCCGGAATGACGCTGCAGCAGGTTTTGGAAGCCCTAGGGCAGGTCACGGTCACGCCAGTATTTACCGCCCATCCCACCGAAGTGGCGCGGCAAACAGTATTGCTGAAACGGAGGCGTATTGCTGAACAATTGAAGCGTCTGGACAATCTTCCGCTTACCGTTGGTGAAGCTTTGAATTGTGAACAGCTCATCCATGCCGAGATTACATCGCTTTGGCAGACCGATGAGGTGCGCCAGACAAAGCCCACGGTCGGGGATGAGATTCGCATGGGGCTGCGATATTTCCGCCTATCGCTGTTTGAAACGCTGCCGCGCATTTATGCAGAGGTCGCAGAGTCGATTCTCGATGTCTACGCCGTCGATCTGGCTCCCGGGGAATTGCCGAATCTGCTGACGTTTGGCTCGTGGATTGGAGGCGACCGTGACGGACATCCGCTGGTTACGACAGCACATGCGAAGGATGCGCTCCAAACGGCGCGAAGTACGATCCTGAACGAATACATCCGTCGGGTGGAGTTCTTAAGCGATTGCCTGAGCGCGTCGTCACGGCAGACTGGCGCCTCGGAGGAGATGCTTGCGCGGTTGGCGCATTACACGCGCTCGATGGCAGGCGTACACATGCTTTGGGGGCCAGGCAATACCGCGGAACACTATCGTCGTTTTCTCTCCTACGTGGGGCACCGGCTACAGCGCAACCGCGAGCTTTTAGACGATCCGAATGGATATCACGACGCCGCGGAGTTTGAATCTGATCTCGTATTGTTGGGAAAGAGTCTGACCATGAATCGCGGCGAGCGGTTGGCGCAGGCTTTTGTCGATCCGCTGTTGCGACAGGTTCAGACCTTCGGCTTTCATTTGCAAGTTCTCGATATCCGGCAGCATGCCCGAGTGCACGCGGCCGGTTTACAAGAGATTGCTGAAAAAGAAATCGATATCAGAAAGATCGCGGCGCCTCAGGATGGTGGTTTGCCAAAGAAAAGATTGCGCAGCGCGGAATTGAGAACGACGGCACCCGCGTTGGCGCCCGGCGCTCCTCCGCAGGCGACCGACGATTCCGTTTCTCCAGAGACGCACCGGCTGATTGAAACTTTTCGCACCATCCGGGAGCTGAAGCAGAGCTATCCGGCAGGGTCGATCCGCCAATACGTCATCAGCGGAGCCGAGTCGGAAGACGATGTTCTGAATGTGGTTCGCCTGGCGAAGCTGTGCGGGGTAAGGCTGGCGGCTTCCGAATTCGATCCCGGCTTGATGCCAGTTCCTTTATTTGAGTCGATTCGTTCGCTGGGTGACGCCGCGGGGGTGATGCGGCGTCTGTGGGCAAATCCCGAATATCAACCTTTGCTCGATTCCTGGGGACGCTGGCAGGAAGTGATGCTCGGCTATTCCGATTCCAACAAAGATGGAGGAATGCTTACCAGTACGTGGGAGTTGTACAAGGCACACCGCGAGCTGCATCTTGCGGCAAAGGAGTGTGGCGTGAAGCTGCGAATTTTTCATGGCCGCGGAGGTACGGTGGGTCGCGGCGGCGGTCCTACCCATTCGGCAATTCTGGCGCAACCCGAGGGTTGCTTCTCTGGCCGCAT
>JBEKBW010000083.1:0-21606 GCA_050015215.1 Candidatus Sulfotelmatobacter sp. | reverse complement strand
TGGCCATCGAAATCGGAACGCTGTGCGCGACATAAACGATCTGCACATTCTGCGAAGCATTGGAAGGAATTTCCCGCAACCCATCCCCCACCCGCTCGACCATCGTCTCGATAAATGCGGGATGATTGAAGAAGGCTCGAATCTTGTCCACCTCGGGAGCACCCGGCCCAACTTCTTTCTGCGCGCGCGCAATATCTTCGCGATACTGCCTGCAACCGGAATACGAGCTATAAGCCGAAGTCACAAACCCAATTGCCCGCCGTATGCCGTCGTCCTTCATCTTTCGCAAAGTCTCAGTAAGTAGCGGATCCCAGTTGCGATTGCCCCAATAGATCGGCAGGCTAAGATCGTGACGTTCCAGTTCTGCTTTCAGTGCGGCAATCAGTTCCCGGATTTGCCCGTTGATCGGGCTTTTCCCGTCAAAGTGATAATAATGTTCGGCGACCGTCAGCAGGCGCTCGCGAGGAACATTCCGGCCCCGCAGCACGTTTTCCAGAAAAGGAATAACGTCAGCGTGGCCTTCCGGCCCTCCAAAGGAAACAATCAGAATTGCGTCGTAATTCATGCGTCTTGAAGCGACTGTTTCTCGCGCCCAATCCTTATTATCATTTTGCTACCTTCCGCCCAGTGACAGAGTCAAATGGAGAGCAAGATGTCATATTAACGTTTGGCTGCCGGTGAATGCACGGACTGCGGGCAACCGAAGGCAGTCTTGCCGAATAGAGCCGCATGGTACGCTTTTCAGAGCCTATGGTGACGCCCGAGTGATTGGCCGGATCTTTAAAGCTTTCAAATATCGCGACTTTCGCCTGATGTGGATTGGGGCCTGCACCTCCAGCATTGGCACCTGGATGCAGATAGTCGCACAGGGCTGGCTCATCTACAGATTGAGCCACTCCGCATTTTTATTGGCCCTCGACCAATTTCTCGGCGGAATTCCGATCTTCTTATTTTCCCTGATCGGCGGCGTAGTGGCGGACCGTGTGGAACGCCGCAAAATTTTACTCGGCTCGCAGTACGTGCAAATGGCTTCCGCCACTCTGCTCACGATTCTGGTGGCGACGGGCATGGTCCACGTGTGGCAAATTCTGTGCCTCTCGTTCATCTCCGGCCTCGCGCAAGCCTTCGGCGGACCGGCCTATATGGCGCTGATTCCCACGCTGGTAGACCGCGACGACATGCCAAATGCGATTGCGCTGAATTCGATTCAGTTCAATGTAGCCGTGATGGTAGGTCCAGCGCTGGCAGGCCAAGCCTTGGCTAGACTCGGGGAGACGTCCTGCTTCGCTCTAAACTCAATTTCATTCCTTGCTCCGATTGTTTCGCTGTCCCTCATCAGCGCTCGCTTTTTGCCGGTGAAGACCACCGAATCGATGTTTTTCAGCCTTAAGCAGGGAATCCGCTTCGCGCGCCAGCAGAGCTCCATGGAAGCTCTGATCCTTCTTGCCTTTTGCATGACAGCGTTGGGCATGCCCATGCGCACCTACATTCCCGTCTTCGTCAAAGACATTTTTCATCGCGGGCCGGAAACCTACGGCAATCTTCTAGCCCTGATGGGATTGGGATCGATCTTCGGTTCGCTGACTATCGCGACCGCAGGCAATTTCAAGCGGAAAGGCTTGGTGGCCCTGGGCGCGCTCATCAGCTTGGGTGCAGGCATCTCCGCGTTCGCGCTCTCCACCTCAGTTCGCCTGAGCGGCATCATTCTCGTGCTGGTTGGCGCTTCGATGATGGCCGTTTTCGCTACGGTGAATTCGCTGGTGCAATTAATTACTACCAACGAAATGCGCGGCCGGGTCATGAGTGTATACAATGTCGCCTTCCGCGGCGGCATGCCCATGGGCAATCTGGTTTCGGGATGGCTGGTTCCAGTTTTCACTGCGCCGGTTGTCCTGGGCGTGAATGGATTCCTGCTGATTATGGTTGCCCTTTACTTTTTATTCCTGCAGCGGCGGCTGGCCGCCCTTTGAGCATCTCCTATACGAAAACCCCAAATATCCGGGCACAAGCCGATTGATAGAATAAAAACAAGTTGTGGGCAGGCGATCTCTCTTAGCGTATGTTCGTGCCTTTTGTGGCGAATGGCAGAATATCAACCGCGAAAGAATAAGCTTCGGTCGCCCGAACGATGGCACGCATGATCACTTTTTTATCCATTATCGCGGTGGGATTTTTCCTCGGCATGCGCCATGCCACCGATCCCGATCACGTGGTCGCTGTGACCACGATCGTAAGCCGCCAGCGCAACCTGCTGAAAGCCGCATTTACAGGCATTTTCTGGGGCATCGGCCATACCATTACCATCTTCGCAGTAGGCGCCGCCATCATTCTTTTCGATGTTGTCATTCCCGCGCGCATCGGCCTGTCGATGGAGTTGTCGGTAGGGATCATGCTCATCGTGCTGGGAGCGATGAACATTGCCAGCTTCTTGCGCACGGCGCAGGCAGTTTCTCCCGCACGATCAGAATCCGAAGTTGTGCATTCGCATGTTCACACCCACGGCGATTACGTGCACACTCATTCGCATCGGCACGAGCCCGAGAAACACTTACACTACCACCAGACTCCGCTAACTTGGCTCGACCGACTGTTTGGCAAGATTGGTCTGTATCAACAACTGCGGCCTTTACTGGTGGGAATTGTTCATGGGCTCGCAGGTTCTGCCGCAATCGCGCTGCTGATTCTAACAACCATCCGAAACCCGCGCTGGGCGCTGGTTTACCTGTTGGTCTTCGGAGCCGGAACCGTCGGCGGCATGATGCTGATTACTATGAGCATCGCCTCCGCCTTCAATTTCTTTGGCAGACGCCACGAAAACTTTTCGCAGTGGCTGGGTCTCGCATCCGGCGTAGTCAGCCTAGTTTTCGGAAGTTTTCTAGCCTACGAAATGGGCTTCGCCCACGGGCTTTTCACTGGCCATCCGCAATGGACACCTCACTGAAAGTGAAGCCCTTGGCCGCATCGGCAGCACGACTTCAAGAAACGTAATATGACCGGTGCAAGAATCCTCGCCTTGTTTCTGCTCATAATGCCGTGCGCACTCTTTGCGCAAGAGATCGTGTTGACCGGCCGCGTGGTCGATCCTGACGGGAACGCCCTCCCGAGAGCTTCCATCCAAATTCTTGCCCAAAATCAAATCGTTACCCAAGCCATCTCTGTAGCGGATGGGCGATTCTCAGTAAAGCTCAACTCAACCGGAGAATTCGTCATCAAGGCCGAGGCCGCCGGATTCCGCACCGTCATTATGCCCATCGCTCTCCACGCGACCGGCAACTCAGAGATCGAGATTCGCATGGGGCAACTCTCTTCGCGAATCGAAAACATCACCGTAACAGCAGAAGTGAACCAAGTCGATGTGCTTAACCCCGATCCGGCAGAGAAGGTTTTTGTACGTCAGGAACTGCTGGACGCCAATCCCGGACGCCCCGGCGCCCCGGTCTCGATTCCGGGCTATCCCATCGAAACCGCTTCCAGCGGCATCAAGGCGCCGCAATATTTTGCCCCCGGTGTCGCCGGAGATCACGGCGAGCCGATCGCGCAGTATATCGCGGTGGGAAGCTATCTGGTTCCGAACAATCTATCTGCCAATGCTCACGGCAACGGATACTCCGACCCAAACATTTTCATTCCCGAGGTGCTCGAAAGTGTTCAGATCGATGGCGGAGCGTTCAACGTCCGCCAAGGCAATCATTCTGTCAACTTGGCTGCGACCTATGGACTGCACTCTCGCCTCGATCCTTTTGTCACGCTAACGGCCGACTATCGAGATATCGATCTGGTCAGCGGCTTCAGCCCGTCCGCCGATTCGTGGATCGCCCTCGAGGGCTCGTATGGCAATGGCTTTCTGGATCGGCTGGAACATCGGCAACAATATAAGTTCAACGCCGAGCGATTATTCCTGTTGGGCGAGCATAAGCTAACACTGTTCGGCATCGGCTACTACGGATTTTCTTACGTACCCGGGCTCGTTCCACTATTCCCGCCAAACGCCAATGACGCGAATGTTCCGAACCTGGGCGACACCATCGATCCGCGACAGAAAGATCAAACCCACACCGCTTTTGTCGCGGCGAACGACGTTTGGCGATTAAGCGAGAACCAGCAACTGCAACTCTCCGGCTTTTTTCGCACCTACAACCTGTCCTTGTTTTCCGATTTTGGCCAGGGCCTCATTCGCCAGAGCGAGTTTCGCACGGTTGCCGGAGCCAGCGCAGACTACGTAAACAAGCTCGCGGAATACCTTTCTTTATTGGCAGGGTTCGACTATAGCCGCGAAGCTCCGCGTCGAGATGACCTTGACCATTACGGATTCTTCAACCCAAACGATCCTACCTACTACGGCCCGTTCACTCCCGTCGACGGAAACAACATCACCATCGCATCAATCACACCTTACCTCGCTGCCGAGGGCGGTCTGGCCCGTTATCTTCGCTATTACCTCGGTTGGCGCCGCGATGAAATCGACATTACAAATGACGACCTTCTTCACGCGCAGAATTCGTTTCAAAAGTGGGTCGGCGTGAACTCGCCCAAGGCTACGGTTTCATTCGTTCCGCAGCAATCCTCGTACCTGCCGCTGATTTCTCTCAGCTTCGGCCAGGCTTTCTTCACTGAAGACCCTCGCATCGGCACCGGAACCACCGCAGGCTCTCCGGTCGCGACTTCGCATTCCTATCAGATTGTCGCCAGCGAGAGCTTCCGCAAAACCGACGTAAGACTTCTTCTGGGCCACGTAACCAGCAGCGCGGAACTGGCGAAGCTCGACCCCGATACCGGCTTGCAGTTTAACGAGGGACCAAGCCGGCTCCGCTTTGTGACGATCACCGTACGTCACAACTTCAATCAAGGCTCTCTGCTGGCTACCTTCTCCAAAGCCGACGCGCGAGACCTCAATACCGCCCTGCCGACACCGGAAGCGCCCAGGACGATCGCCGATCTCTTGGGAACGATTCAGAAGTTGCCATTTCGGCTGCAGGCGCGAGGCGAGTTCGAGTATGGGGGCGCCAAGCCGTTGGGCACGGGTTGCGCTCCCAACCTGAACGCCGAGTGCACGGGAACTTCTGTCAAGGAGTTCCGCGGAGCGGTAATCCGGCCCTTTAGGAATGGCCGCTTCACCGCCGGAGTGAATTTTCTGATTGCGAGCGGCTACACCGGTCAAACAACGGAAAACTTCTATCCTTCCGACATCCAGGAAGTGGTGGGTGTTCGCATACCTTCTTATGCGAGCGTGAGCTTCACCTACAAGTTTGGCGGCGTCACGCGCTAGCCGCATGCTCCTCTATACCACTGTCAGCAGCAGCCCATCTTCACTTCTCCAGCGGTGGTGAGCGGCGGACCGAATGCCTCCTCGGGTGCAGGAGCGCCGTTTAAGACCGCTATCCAACGCCGTACCGCATCGAACACGACAAGAATCACACCGGCGATGAAGATGGACATGAGCACCGAATCCAGATAACCGGTAAACACCTGGCCTGGTTTACTGGTCAGCGGCCAGAAGATATTTTCGATCGAGAGCACTCCGGCGGTGATTGTAGTGACGCCAACAAAGCACATGGGAATTGCCGTGATCCACGCGTATTTCGGCTTACCCATGTTGATCAGGAAAGTAGTCGTCACTGCCAGTGCGATGGTGGCCAGCAATTGGTTACCGGTTCCGAACAGCGGCCACAGAGTAGAAATATTGTTCGACCAGATCAAGTATCCCCAGCCCAGAACCACTACGGAACTTGTAATTACGTTCCCCGGCAGCCACGCGCTGTTGCCGAACGGCTTGTGCACCTTGCCCGCGAGTTCCTGCAAAACGTAGCGGGCCACACGAGTGCCAGTATCAATCGTTGTAAGAATGAATAGCGCCTCGAACATGATCGCGTAGTGGTACCAATAACCCATCAGGCGATCCATGCCCGGCAGCCCGCGGAAAATCTGCGCCATGCCAACCGCCAATGAAACCGCACCGCCGGTTCGTCCCGCCAGCGTCTCGCCAACCTCGTGGGAGAACATGTCGAGATTAACCGTGCTCAGACCCAGGTGGCTGAAAACTGCAGGCGGGGTGTTGATGGCAAAATAATCGCCCGGATACATCGAGCAAGCCGCAATCAGCGCCAGCACTCCAACCAGCGATTCGCACAGCATGGCACCGTAGCCGATAAACCGTGCGTCAGATTCTTTATCCAGCATCTTCGGCGTCGTACCGGACGACACCAGAGCATGAAAACCGGAGATCGCGCCGCAGGCGATGGTCACAAACAGAAAAGGGAAGAGCTTGCCTTTGATGATTGGTCCGCCGCCGTGAATGAATGGAGTGAAGTTCGGGAATTGAATGTTGGGATGAACCACGAACACCCCCACGATCAGTATTGCGATGGTGCCCAGCTTGACGTATGTCGAAAGGTAATCGCGCGGCTCCAGCACCAGCCACACGGGAAGCACCGAAGCGATCAGCCCGTAGATCGCCATGAGAATCGTGATCTGATGCGGGGTGAACGTGAGCGCGCCCGCGGCTCCGCTTTGAGCGAACCAGTGTCCGCCGACCACTCCACCGATCAGGCAGACGACGCCAAAAATACTGGGTCCAGTGACCGTAATCCTGCCAGTATGGCTCTTAAACATCCACAGGCCCATGATCACCGCGATGGGAATGGTCATGCCGATCGTGAAAACGCCCCACGGACTATTCGAAAGCGCATTCACCACCACGATACCGAGGCCGGCCAGCGAGACGAGAAGAATGAAGAGGACAGCGATCATCGCCACCAGCCCGGCAAATGGACCGATCTCGGTGCGCGCCACGTCTGCCAGCGAACGCCCCCGGTGGCGCACCGAAGCGACGAGCACTGTGAAATCCTGCACACAACCTGCCAGCACGGCGCCGATCAGGATCCATAAAAAGCCGGGAGCAAATCCGAATTGCGCGGCCAGTGTCGGGCCGACCAGCGGCCCGGCCCCAGCGATCGCGGCGAAGTGGTGTCCAAACAGAACCCATCGCGGCGATGCGACGTAGTTGTGTCCATCCGGGTAGAGGTGCGCCGGCGTAGTTCTGCGATCATCGAGCGCCAAAGCCTTTGCCGCGATGAAGGCGCTGTAGTAACGATAAGCCAGAGCGTATACGCAAAGAGCGCCCAACATGATTGGGAACGTGTTCATAAGGGGATCCGCACCGTCTCCAGGGACAGCGATTTTGCAGCCTGACCGAGGCATCCTACACCCAACGCGGAATTCGCCACAACCACTTGCGTTGCGCGAATCTCAAGCTACAATGGCGGCGCATCCCGAAACAGGTCTGTGATGGGAGTCGCCGCGCGATAACTTGCTGTACCGAGAGGGCCCCAAATGGATACGCCAAAAGAACAAACCGTTCTTGCTCAGGAACAACGTCTTGTCCGCTTTGGCTTGGGCCTCGCCAATTGGAGCGAGCGCTGGTTTCCTGACCCGTTAGTTTTCGCGCTGATGGGAATTGTGGTCGTGTTTTTCGCCGGTTGCTTGCTTCATCAAAGCCCATCGAAGCTGGCAATCCAGGGCGGGAAAAATTTCTGGGCTCTGGTCCCTTTCACTATGCAGATGGTGATGATCATCGTGGGCGGCTACGTCGTAGCCTCCACTCCCATCGTCTATCGCCTCATCCGAGCCTTGGCAGGGATTCCGAAGTTGCCGAAACATGCTGTCGCAATGGTCGCATTGTTCTCCATGCTAACTTCGCTTATTTCGTGGGGTTTGAGCCTGATATTCAGCGGCCTCTTCGTTCGCGAATTAGCTCACCGCGTCAAAGGAATGGATTATCGCGCCGCCGGTGCCGCGGCGTATCTCGGATTGGGCGCAGTATGGGCAATGGGATTGTCATCTTCCGCAGCCATGCTGATGGCGACGAAATCCGCCATGCCCGCGTCACTCTTCAATATCAGCGGATTGATCCCGCTCACCCAGACCCTTTTCCTATGGCAAAGCATTGCGACCACTGCAATCTTGATTGTGCTATCCGTGCTGATCGCATATTGGTCTACACCGTCGCCGGAGAATGCAAGAACCGCCGAATCCTACGGCATTGAGTACAAACCGATTCGCTCCAGCCTGGACGAGAAAACGACACCCGGAGAGTGGCTGGAATACAGTCCATTGCTGACCGTTCTAGTCGTCGCACTACTGTGCTGGTACCTCGTTGACGTTTTTCGCACTTCGCCCCAGGGCGCGCTA
Organism: Candidatus Sulfotelmatobacter sp.; assembly: GCA_050015215.1. Lineage (GTDB taxonomy): Bacteria > Acidobacteriota > Terriglobia > Terriglobales > Acidobacteriaceae > Sulfotelmatobacter. The sequence continues at coordinate 13,419 of JBEKBW010000083.1, read as the reverse complement.
GCCGCGCTCGATCTCAACACCTACAACTTGATTTTCATTACAGTCGGACTTCTCCTGCATTGGCGCCCGAAGCGTTTTATGCGAGCGGTGGCCGAGTGTATTCCCGCGACTGGCGGCGTGATTATCCAGTTTCCGTTCTACGCCGTGATCTTCGGAATGATCATCGGCACTGGCATCGCTGATTCTCTCGCCAAGCTCTTCGCTTCAGTCAGCACTCATAATTCTTACCCGTTGCTGGTCGCTATGTACTCGGCGGTGCTCGGCGTTTTCGTCCCATCCGGCGGTAGCAAATGGGTGATCGAAGCGCCCTATGTGCTCCAGGCCGCGAACCTGAACCAGGTGCACTTGGGTTGGGTTGTGCAGATCTATAACGCGTCCGAGGCTTTGCCCAATCTTGTAAATCCGTTCTGGATGCTGCCTTTGCTCGGCATATTGAAATTGAAAGCCCGAGACATAGTCGGCTACGGGGTTTTGCAGTTGATGGTCCACATCCCAGTAGTGTTCTTCCTGTGCTGGCTGTTCGCCCGCTATATTCCGTACTTGCCACCGATGAAGTAGCGACCGGATTAATGCTGCGATTCATCAAGCAGTTGCTTCAAATACTGCTGCCACACCGTCGGCAAACTGTGCGTACCATGACCGCGCGTTTGATCGCTGGTGGGAAGCAGCACGAAACGGCCTTTCTTTATCCGTTTGATCTCCCGCTCTGCAATTCCCAGTTCCGGAGGATTGATAAAATCATCGGCGGAGTTTACGAACATTACGGGCGCAACGATTTTTTCGAGTTGAGCAGAAGGATCATAATTCCGCGAAGCGTCGAAAGCGAAAAGGAGATCATTCGCATCATGAGCAGCGACAAAACCCCTGGCGAACTCCTCCGCGCCAGCGTCGGCCGCATCGCGCGTGGGGAAAGTTTTCTGCATTTGTGAAGCCGACCCGGCTGCGATCATGAACATTTCTGCGAATAGCTCCATCCCTGTCTTTGGTTGGGCCGAGTATTCTCCGTTTTTCCACTCCGGATCGTCGCGAATCGCATCCATCACCAGCTTGCGCCAGATTCGATTCCGTCCGGCGATCGCAACGGGCTGGCAGGCCAACGGCATCATCGCATCCATGAACTCGGGATACGTTTCGCCCCAGACAAAAGAATGCATGCAGCCCATCGACGTTCCCATAATCAGGCGTAAATGATTCACTCCCAGCCCTTTTTCCAGCAGTTCATGCTGCATCGCGACCATATCGTCGTAGTCATATTGCGGAAAATGCATCCGCAAGCCGTCGCTCGGCTTGCTGGATTTTCCATGGCCGATATTGTCGGGAAGGATGACGTAATACTTCGTTACATCGAGGAGTTGCCCCGGCCCAAACAGCACTCCCGCAAACTGCGGCGAGAGAAACACTGCTCCGGTGCCGCTGGTCCCGTGCAGAATCAGCACCGCATTGGTCACCCGCCCGCTAGAATCTCGCACGGGAGTTCCTAAGGTCGCGTAGTGCAAGCGCAATTCCGGCAACGTTTCCCCTGACTTGAAATGGAAGCCGCGAGAAACGTAGTCGCCTTCCTTTGGCTTGGGTAATTGGCTGGCCTCTTGGGCCCATGATGCCGAAACGAAAAAAAGCAGAATAAACAACAATGCGGCCGTAGCTGCTCGAATGTTCGTGTGCATTGAACACCTCTTTGTCGAGGCAGGGTATCACAGGCGGTTTTTCAAGCGAAGCAAATGAACGCGGCGATTCCAGAAGATTTCTCAACCCTCGTATTGCACCACCGTCATGAATCCATAGTCCATGTGCAATTGCTGGTGGCAGTGAAAAAGCGTCGGACCCGGATTATCGGCGCTGAAATCCACCTCCACTTGCTTCCTTGCGGGTACGACGATCACATCTTTCATGACGCCCGCCGTTGCTTTGCCGGCAAACCGGGTAAGTTCGAAAGTATGCCGGTGCAGGTGAACTGGATGTGCTTCATCACTTTGGTTATCGAAGCGAAGCCGGTACCGGGAATTGGCACGCACTCGAATAGGGTCAGTCTTTGGGAAAGACTTCCCGTTGATCGTCCAATGATCCACCCAGCGGTTGCCGGCGAATTTCTTGCGGAAGACGAGCGGCACAACGCCGCCCGTCGGCTCCGGAGTGTCCGCGTCTCGCCCAAACGCCGTGTAATCCCACGGAGTGTACGCCGGCGCGATCCACCGCGGCGCTTCGCTGCGGTTCGCATATTCCACCACAATGCCCAGCCCGGCATTTCGCACTTGATCGTCCGCCTCTCCAAGAACCCAAACTCCAGGCTGGCTCATCATGACCACGGCGTCCACGCGTTCCGCCGGGCCCATCTCGATCACGTCCACTTCTCGCGGCGTCGGCACGGCATTCCCATCCAGGCTGACCACTTTGAATTTGTGACCGGGCAAAGCGATGCGGTGCTGTTGGGTTGCGCTGGCATTCAAAATCCGGAAAAGCACCTTCTGACCTTCTTTCACGCGCACCGGTTCGCCCGAACCCAGCGCGTGGCTGTTCATTGAGTACACGGGATAAACCGCTTCCAGGCTGCCATCTCCGCCCTGGCTGCTCAGATAAGGGTCCCAGCCATGCAGCGCAAGAAAGACCTCGGCGTCGTATCGGCCCGGCTCTTCTTTGGGTTCAACGTAGAGGAATCCGAACTGCCCAGTGTAGGTAGCTCGCTTCATATCCCGGCCCGCGTGACCGTGGCTGTGATACCAGCGTGTTCCCGCAGGACGAGGGACGAACGAATAACGGCGCATTCCACCCGGAGGCACAACTGGCGTCCCCTCTTCCTCGGCGCCGTCGACATCAGAAGGAACGAACAAGCCGTGCCAGTGAACCAACTCAGGAGTTTTGCTCTCGTTGAACACATCTACCGTAACCGGTTGTCCTTCGCGCAACCGCAAGACCGGGCCGGGAGCCGAGCCGTTGTATCCGGTTGTCTTAACTGTTTTTCGCGAGGCAACCTCCCATTCGACCGGCGAGATGCGAAGGGTTACGTCCGCTTTCTGATAGTCCGGCGCAGTTTGCAAACCGCTGCTTCGTGCGAACTCGGCGCAGGCTGCGCTTCCGAGCACGGCCAGAAATTCTCTACGTTCCATGTTCTTCATCATTATTCTTCAGGGCGCACCGTCACCGCCACATCAACGCAACCCTCGGAGTCTTGCGCTGCAGTTCCGCAAGCGCTCTTTCTCGGTCAGGTTTCGATGCATCCCGAATTCGGGAGACGATTTTCTCCCGTCCGCGAGAAGCGGCGCCGGAACAACCGCCGAGGGAAAAGATCGGCATTTGAAAGCTCATCGAATCAGCCGTGCGTTATCATAACAATCCGGCCTGGAGTCTCGGCGATGATTGACCACCCATCTGTTGATTCCCTCACGATCTTGGAGCAGGGAATCACGAGGACCCCATATGAGAAAAATTCGCTACGGCATCGCCATGAGCCTCGATGGCTACATCGCCGACCCGAACGGCGAAGCCAACTGGATCGTGATCGAACCCGAGTTCGACTGGGCCGCGCTATGGGCGCAGTTCGATACGCTGCTCATGGGACGCCGCACCTACGAAGCTGCGATTGCGAGGCTGGGCGAATCTTCCATGCAGGGAATGAAAGTGATTGTCGTCTCCCGTACGCTCCAGCACTCCGCTTCTCCGAACCTAACCATCATCCGCGAAGTGACCAAAGAGCGGATGCAAGGCCTGCGCACGCAAAGCGCAAGCGGCAAAGATATCTGGCTCATGGGCGGCGGCGAACTCTTTCGCTCGATGCTGGAAATACACGAAGTGGACATGATCGAGGTCAGCCTGATCCCGGTGCTGCTAGGTGGAGGCGTCCCGCTCCTGCCGCCCCCAGCACCGCAAACCAAGTTGACGCTTTCTCAACAAAAGGTCTATCCATCGGGAAGAATCTCGCTTGTCTATCAGGTGCAGAACTAGGAAGGTTCCAGATGACCGGCCTTCTTCCTGTAAACTCATCGCGATATGAAGCCGTCTCCGGTTTCAAAGTTGACCTTACTTCTACTCTGCGTTTCGGCGCTGCAAACCTCTGAAGCCCAGGTAGCTGTTGGGTTCGACGAACCGCACAACCCAATAGTCATGAGCCTGCCCGATAAGGCAGCCGCCCTCCAGATCGACCTGCTTCACTTGAAGCTCGAGCAAAATCAACTCGACCAAAGCGCTACTCGCAGAAGGGTAAAGGCATCGGACGCCCACGGGTGGGTATTCTCCGCCTTCCTCTACCCACTCGACAAAAAGCAGACCGCCGCGGAACTGAACGAAGAGACCTTCAAGGGACTTCAGCAAGCAGCCGCAGATAACAAATTCAAAATCGAGGCGATGAAAACCTTCCAGCGCGGAGAGTTTTCCATGCGCGAATACACAATCCCAGAATTTCGCGGTCAGCCGCTGAATCAGAAAAACATTTTCGGTTATGCAACCAGCGGCGACCTGGGTCTCGATTTCCATATTTCGAAGGAATCCTACACCGTCGCCGATGACAGATTTCTCGATTCGCTCATCAGGGGCATACGCGTACTTCCAGAATACAATCCGGACAGCACAACGGAATTCGGATACGGAAGTATTTATTATCTGCGCCAGGACTGGACGCCGGCTGCGGCGCATTACGAAAAATCACTGCAGCTCGAAAAACAAAACCGCGTGCTCAGCCAAACCCAATGGAACGTACTGGTGGATAACCTCGGAATGGCCTACGGCATGTCGGGCGACCTATCGAAAGCGAAGGCAACGTTCGAATACGGTGCGCAAGCGAATCCCAGCTACCCAATGTTCCGCTACAACCTCGCCTGCGCGGATGCGGAGTTGGGGGACCTCGACGCCGCGCTCACCCAGTTGAAATTAGCCTTTCGATATAAGTCTTATTCGAATCCCGGCGAAGGCATTCCCGACCCCGCTAAAGACGATTCCTTTAAGCGCTACGTAAACGACCCAAGATTCGCCAAGCTCACAAAAGAATTGTGTCCCGCCAGCAAACAGACCGCCGGCGGCTGGGAGTGTCCGTAAAACGGATGGAAGCATTCAAATTCCGACTGATTTCTCTTGCCCGTTTTGTCTGCCTTTCGGTTAAACTTCCTAGCCAGCCCCACTACCTTGAAAATAGGTATCGCACTCTATAAATGTCACGGGGAACATCGGTGCAGAGGTAGGGTCTGAATCCGAATCCCAAACTCAGTCTGTCAAATCAGGAACGTCTAGGAGGATCTGTGAAACGGAGTATCTGTGGACTGCTGCTCTCCATCACCTCGTTTGTGTCCGCTATTCATGCCTCTGATCTCATGACTCGCCATGTGCGCGAAGCGACCGTCGATAGGACTGCCGTGCCTCTCGGTCACCTGCCCGCCACCCGCGTTTTGCAGTTGGATGTCGTCCTGCCGATCCGTGATCAGGCGGGCCTGGACTCTTTCTTAATCCAACTCCAGAGTTCGCCCAGCCCCAACCATAATCACTACCTGACTCCCGCAGAATTCACCGAAAGATTTGGCCCCAGCCAGAGAGACTACGAAGCGGTCGTTCGCTACCTGCAAGAGCACGGCTTCGCCGTCGTAGGCGGCTCGCGTGACGGTATGGAAGTGCAAGTGAAAGGCCCGGTCTCTGCAATCGAGTCAGCCTTCCACATCAACCTGTTGACCTATCAGCATCCCTACGAGAATCGCATTTTTTACGGGCCGGATCGCGAACCGACCGTCGATCTCCCTTTTTCGCTCTGGCATATCTCCGGGCTGGATAACTATTCCATCCCTCATCCGAAATTCGTAAAGAAGAGCGACTATGCCAAAGCTCACGGTCTCGATCCCAACTCAATCATCGGTCATGCCACAACCGGCTCGGGACCTTCCGCTTCGTTCCTGGGCAGTGATATGCGCGCCGCCTATTACGGTGGGACTACGCTGACAGGCGCGGGACAGAACCTGGGATTGCTCGAGTATCTCGGCACCGATCTCGCCGACCTGACCACCTACTACAAGAACGTCAAACAAACCAACAGCGTCCCGATCACGCTATTTTCCACCGATGGCACCAGCACCAAGTGCACCGCCAAGAGCGGCTGCGACGACACCGAGCAAACCCTCGATATGACCCAATCCCTCGGCATGGCGCCCGAGCTAAGCACTCTGGTGATGTACATCGGTTCGACCGATACCGCCATCATCAGCGCCATGACTACGCATAGTCCTCTGCCCACGACCATCGGTTGCTCGTGGGGATGGACTCCGGCCGACGCTTCCACACTCGATCCTTACTTCCAGAAAATGTCGGCGCAAGGCCAGAATTTCTTCGTGGCCTCCGGCGACGACTCCACCTGGAAGAAAAACGGGAACGCGGAAGCATGGCCCGCCGACGATGCCAACATCGTCTCCGTTGGCGGAACTGACCTGACCACCTCCAGCGCGGCCGGCCCTTGGAAGTCGGAAACCGCGTGGTCTGATAGCGGCGGTGGCATCTCGCCCGACGGCATCAAGATCCCCTCGTGGCAGCAACTCCCCGGCGTCATCAACTCCAGCAATAAGGGATCAACCACGTTGCGCAACGGTCCCGATGTTTCGGCCAATGCCAACTTCACCTTCTACGTCTGCGCCGACCAGACCACCTGCACCGCCAACGAATACGGCGGCACCAGTTTCGCCGCTCCCATGTGGGCGGGTTACGTCGCGCTGGCCAACCAGCAATTGAAGACCGACGGTTACTCCGACCTGGGCTTCATCAACCCATATCTCTATTCTTTCGGCGTGAGTTCGAGCTACGCTACCGACTTCCACGACATCACCAAAGGAAAGTCAGGCAGCTATTCTGCGGTGAAAGGCTACGATCTCGTGACCGGCTGGGGCACCCCGAACGGTCAGGGATTAATCAACGCCCTGGTAGGCGAGAAATAAAACACAGCAGCTTTCCTGTTATGACAAAAAGGGCCCGGACCGCATAAGTCCGGGCTCTTTTCTTTGCAGAGCTGCCGCTAGCCTCACAGAGGGAAGTTCTACAGCAGATCCCGATAGCGCTCCAAAGCCACGCGTACCAACTGGCTTCGAGTTCGAACCTCAGTCTTGCCAAACAGCTGCTGCAGCGTGTTCTTTACCGCACTTTCAGAAAGGTTCAAGCGTCCCGCAATCTCCTTGTTCGACAATCCCTGAACCACCAGGCGCAACACGTCGAGTTCCCGCCCGTTGAGCGAAGGCCGCTCCTTCTGATCCATCGCCGCGAAGCCCGCGCCCGCAGGAACCGTCAACTCTTCACTAACATCCGCAATAATCGCCGCCAGCTTGGGAGTCGCACCTTCCTTATAACTGGAGAACCATACCTCCGCCAGAAACGATTCTCCCTGGCCTCGATGCCCCCTGCACTGCATCGACGCCCTGAACTGCGGTCCTTCTTCCGGACGGAGTGCCCGATGCAGCTCCGGCAAAAACGCCGCGATCGGCTCTCCGATCAGGTTTCCATCGCGCGGCGCAAGCAGTTCGACGGCCGCATGGTTCGCCAATTCGATGAACCCCTTTTCGCTCACCGTGAGAATTGCCGCCGGACTGGTTTCCACCAGCACGCGGGTACGCTCCTGCGCCTCCCGGCTCAAGCGCTGGTTCCGCAGGACTTCAAAGGTCAACAGTCCGCAGCCGCACAGCGCCAGCGTCTCGAATCCAAGGCGGATATGCGCGTCGGCCGGATCGAGATTGCTGAACTTCTCGCTCAGCAGCGCGCACCCCAGACCCAACCCAACAATCGCCCAGCGCGGCAAGAACCCGGCAGCCAGCATGACGGGGAACAGATAGAGGAAGCCCAGCGAAAAGTACGGTTTCGTCCACCAATCGACGACCGCGATTGCCAGAAGAATCACGCCGCTTGCCAGCAGAACAGGGACCCGGTTCTGCCGCTGCCATATCCATTCCAAATGAGGCATGTGTTGGCCGGTGAAAACTGCGATTATCCCACGCATCATCCGGTTCCAGAAACCCAATCAAACGATTAATCCGGAAGAGTATGTCGAGCGGAATCAGGAGATCGCGCAGCGTGGAGAAGCTGCCGTTCTAACCGGCTCCAATCTAACGATTATCTGATCGGGCCGCGTTGAAAATCGAAAGACCACGCTCGAATCTATTTGAGTGCCTATCGTCGGATGAGGCCATGCGGTAAGTAAAGCGTACCGATGATTCGCCGTGTCGTTGACTTTGCCCTGGGTAACCGACTCTTGATCTTAGGTCTCGCGTTGGTGCTTTTCGCCTGGGGCATTTTCTCGTTCCGCAGCCTTCCCATCGAAGCCTATCCCGATGTAGCCGATAACTACGTCGAAATCATTACCCAATGGCCAGGAATCTCCGCCGAGCAAGTCGAGCAGCAAGTCACGATCCCGCTGGAAATCGTCATGAACGGCATCCCCGGCGTAGTCCACCTTCGCTCTTTTTCTCTCTTCGGGCTCTCTGACCTGAAACTCGTCTTCGAAGACAGCACGGACAACGCTTGGAACCGCGAGCGCGTCCTGGAGCGCTTGAGCCAGGTCACACTGCCGCTCAACGTAATTCCGCAAATGGGCACCGACTGGAGCCCAGTCGGCCAAATCTATTTCTTCACCCTCCGCAGCACCAATCCCGCCTACGACCCTATGGAACTTAAATCCATAGAAGACTGGGTTGTGGAAAAAAATCTCAAATCCGTCCCCGACATCGTCGACGTAGCCAGCTTCGGCGGGCCCACCCGCGAATACCAGGTCCGCGTCGATCCCAACAAACTCGTTTCCTACGGTCTGAGCCTGGCCCAGATCGAGCAGCAACTCACGAATAACAACACCAACGCCGGCGGCAGCTTTATTCAGGCAGGCCTTCAACAAATCAACGTTCGCGAAGTGGGCTTGGTGGGAAATGTTCACGACATCGAAGACACCGTGATTCTGACCAAAGGCGGTACACCGCTTCGCATAAAAGACATCGCGGTAGTCTCGCAAGGTCCCAAGATACGGCTGGGCCAGTTCGCCCGCGCCATCCATCGCGAAGACGGCAAGATCGTCGACAATGATGACGTGATATCAGGCATCGTCTTGCTGCGCAAAGACGCGGCTGCTGATACCGCCCTGCAAGGCCTGCACAAAAAAATTCAGGAGATGAACGATCACATCCTACCCAAAGGAGTGAAGATCGTCCCCTTCATCGATCGCAGCGATCTGGTCCACTTCACAACCCATACCGTGCTCCACAACCTGACCGAAGGAATGATCCTCGTTTCTGTCATCCTGTTCATCTTTCTCGGCAACGTCCGCGGCGCGCTGATCGTTGCCGCAACCATTCCGTTCTCACTTTTGTTCGCCTCGATATGTCTCGACCTGAAACACATCCCCGCCAATCTTCTTTCTTTAGGCGCACTGGACTTTGGCATGGTCGTCGACGGCGCAGTAGTAATGATTGAAAACATCATTCGCCATCTCGGCTTTGCCAACAGTACGCAAACTCCTACAGAAAGAATCGGGGACGCTTCTCACGAGGTCCAGCGCCCGGTTTTCTACGCCATCGCCATCATCATCACCGCGTATCTCCCCATCTTCACCCTGCAGCGCGTCGAAGGCCGCCTATTCCATCCCATGGCTTGGACGGTGGCCTTCGCCCTGCTCGGCGCCCTGATCTTCTCCATCGTGATCGCACCGGTCCTGGCCAGCTTCGCCTTTGCCCACGGCGCAAAAGAGTGGCACAACCCCGTGATGGAATTTTCCATCAAGCGTTACCGCACCGCGGTGCGCTGGGCGATTCACCATCGCGCGCTCACCGTTGGTGTAGGTGTGCTGGGATTATTTCTCACAATCTATCTCGCCTTCGGAAATGCCATCGGCTCCGAATTTCTGCCACACCTCGACGAAGGCGCGCTCTGGGTCCGAGGCACGCTGGCACCCAGCACCGGACCCGACGAAGGCATCCGCGTCTCCAACCAGGCCCGCATCGCGCTCTGTTCTTTCCCCGAGGTCCCGCAATGCACCAGCCAGGTGGGCCGCCCCGACGATGGCACTGACACCACCGGCTTTTTCAACACCGAATATTTCGTAGATCTCAAGCCCAAGGAACAATGGCGTTCAGTCTTCCACCAAAACAAAGACGAACTAATCGCCGCCATGCAACGCGAACTCGATAAAATTCCCGGCGTAGTCTGGGGATTCTCTCAACCCATTGAAGACAACATGGAAGAAGCCGTAAGCGGCGTGAAAGGCGAGCTTGCAACAAAGGTTTACGGCGACGACCTGCGCGTCCTCGAAGACAAGGCCGATCAGATAGTTTCCATCATGCGCGGAGTGAAAGGAATCGAAGACCTGGGAGTCTTCCGCGTCCTGGGCCAACCCAATCTTAACGTAGCCGTAGACCGCACCGCCGCCGCGCGCTACCAAATCAACGTAGCCGACGTGCAGGACGCCATTCAAACCGCGGTCGGCGGCAATGCTCTAACGCAAGTATTGCAAGGCGAAGCCCGTTACGACCTCGTCCTCCGCTATCTGCCGTCCTATCGCGATACCAAAGAAGCCATCGAATCCATTCGTCTGTTATCGCCCACCGGCGAACGAGTTTCGCTGGCGCAACTCTGCAAAATCAGCGAATCCGACGGCGGATCCGAAATCTATCGCGAAGGCAATCAAAGATACGTCGCCATCAAATACAGCGTCCGGGGCCGCGACCTGGGCGGCGCGGTCGAAGAGGCCATGCAAAAGGTTAATCAGCAAGTCAACCTTCCCACCGGCTATCACATCGACTGGGAAGGCGAATACCAAAGCAAAAAGCGCGCCGACGAGCGCCTGCTCCTCGTGCTTCCCATTACCATCATCATTATCTTCATCATCCTCTACACCATGTTCCGTTCGTTTAAGTGGGCGCTATTAATCCTGGCCAACGTAGCCATGGCCCGCGTAGGCGGCTTGCTAGCGCTCTTGATCACCGGCACCAACTTCAGCGTCTCCTCCGGCGTAGGCTTTCTGGCCCTTTTCGGAGTCTCCGTGCAGACCGGCGTCATCATGCTCGAATACATCAACCAACTCCGCTCCCGCCGCTACTCCATCGAAGACGCGGCAGTAGAAGGCGCCGTCCTCCGCCTGCGCCCCATAATGATGACCATGTTGGTAGCGACTCTGGGCCTGATGCCCGCAGCCCTCTCCCACGCCATCGGCTCCGACTCGCAACGCCCGTTTGCGATAGTGATCGTAGGCGGCCTGATCGCCGACTTGGTGATGAGCATCTTCCTCCTACCCACCCTTTACGTCTGGATAGCCAACGACCGGGACGTCCTACCTGCCGCTGAACACGCGTTCGGTGAAGGCGAACACGAGGATTAGAATAATAACTTGCCAGTCCGAGGCGCGGCTTCATCGCGCGAGGAACCTGCTGTTGGCGCGCACCACCTGACCGACTGCGACAAGGTTGTCCCAAGGAGGACATGCTGAGGAGCTCGCTGCCCGCGGTCTCCGTTTACTTCGACCACGGCGGCACGATCCCGTTCATGCGCGCATAGGCAATCAACTGCCCCATATGCTCATTGGCATGAACAATGATCCGCAGATACATGGCGTCTACGGTAGTATCGCGGTCGGCAATGCGAACCTTGCGTTCAAGGTCCTTTGGCGTCTCGGCCGAATGCGCTTCTTTCACGGCCTCAAGTGAGCGCTTCAGCCAAGCAATCACGTCCGCCTTCGACGTAACAGACTTCTCGGTCTTCGCAGCATCCCCCTGCATCAAATCCGCCGGCATCTTGGGTCCGGTAACGCTCAGCAGATAAAAGTTAGCGATTACGATGTGCATATACACTTCGCTGGTGGAACGCACTCCCGCCGCAGGCCGCCAGGCGAACTTCTCCGCCGGAGTAGCTTCAGCCAGCGCCACCAATTGGCTGGAAACAACCTTCCACTCTCCGTCGTATCCCTGCCAAAGCCCCTCAGGGTAGGTTTGAGCGAGCAATACGGGCGCGCTCAAGCAGATCCAAATCAAAGCGATCGCCAAGTGAATGTTCATGGTGCGACTCCCTTCCACGCCCAATAATTGACGATGCAAGAGTACGCCGAAGTAGGGGTTTCCGGTCGGCGCCTGCGCCCAATCCTCTCGGGCATGATTTCATCTCACTTCGACCACCAATTCACCGTAAAACTAGTTCCATCCAGCGACAAAAAGGACGGCACCGCCTCATCCACATCCTTGCCCGCAACCATGATCGAAGCCTGCACACTTTTCCCGAACGCGCCAATCGTCCCCGAAGTCGTGGCATCGGTTGCGTAATTGCTATTCATCGCGCCGGTAAAATCAGAGCCGAATCGCACCGTGCCAAAGTCCGAAAGCACGTTTCCATTCATTTCCGCAATCCACTCTGCCGATTCTCTCTTTGCTCCCGGAACCGCGGCGCTCGTGCTGTACGATTCTCCCGTGTTCAGGTTCGTCATCGTGATCGTGAAATCCGACCCGTCATAATCCACCTCCGCCACCATCGTGTCGCCCGGCGATACCGCAACACTCGTAATGGTCACGCCCGCCTTCGGAAAAAACTCATACCACGCGTAATACTTCGGCTGCCCGCCATCGCAATCAGAATCCGTCCCTGTCTGCTCCACCGTGTCGTCAACCCATCCATCAATGCCCACCCAAAACGAAACCGACCCATTCCGCGTTACCGTGCAATCCACCGCCGGAACCACCCACGATCCCCGCGCCTGTGTAAACGCCGATCCCACCACCGCATAACCGCTCCAGTTGGGGCTCTCCCAAATGCTGTCGCCGCGCGCCCGCCCTGGAGCCGGACCAACCGACCTGCGTGGAGCGTGAATCAGCGCCCCGTCGCCAACATCTCTCCCCGCAGATGTCGGCAGCAACCCTCCCGAACCCACTTCAACCGAAACCTGCGCCCACAGCGGTAACCCTGCCAGCACCACCAAAATCCCCAACACCCTTGATCGCATAGTCGCATCCTTCCCGCACGGCGACACATTGTCACATATACCTTCGGAGATTTCTATGCCGAGTCAGCAAAGGCAGACGCCAAATGGCAGCGTCCGAAGAGCCTGCCCCAAGTGCGCCCAAGGGACTCCTGAAAAATAATCGGCGTTTCAACGCCGGGTGCGCGTCAAAGAAAGGACCGCATGCGGAGGTAGTGGGCAGTTTTGTTCTCCCAAAAACACGGCAAACAGCGTAGCCTTTCTCGGTCGAGGAATAGCCGTATTCATTTGGCCGAGCGGAGGTGTGCGCGTGTCACCAGACATCATCTTGGGAATCGCCACAGTGCTTATGGCGCTGTTGGGGGCGGCCGTGTCGTTACACCCGCCTGAGTCCCTGCACGATCCGAAAAAGTGGTGGGTAAAACTAGCCTATGCGGGAGCATTCTGTCTCTTGGGGACGATTGCGATCGTCTGTGTAATCAAACAATCAAACGAGACGGTTATTGCCAACCAAAATCTTGCGAATAGCATTA
>JBEKBW010000082.1:0-22583 GCA_050015215.1 Candidatus Sulfotelmatobacter sp. | reverse complement strand
GTTCTTCTGACACATCGGGGACAGGATGACAGAACTTGAAAAACAGTTTGCGGTTAATTATTACCGGTGGGCAAGGCGCGAATCTCAGCGCGAAGTCGAAGACGATTTCCCGCTACTCTCCAGGCTGAGATGCAGTTTCTCTCTCAGGGTCTGTGAATTCATGTTGGCCCTGCCTGATGATAGGCGGCGAATGTTTGCGTTGGCCCGTGTCAAGCACAGTAACCCCGAGGCGGCAGATTTGTGCGGCGAACCAATCACGGGGGCAGAGCGAGAGCTACTGCAGAGTTATTACAGCAGAAGCGTAACAGAGTACCCCGGTATTGGGACCGTTCGGTCTGGCGGGCCGAGTAAGAGAGAACAGGAGATAAGTGAAGCAATTAGAAGGAAGGAACTTAGCGTGCAGCATTCGAACAAGGTCTTTCGAGCTTCTGTGTTGGCACGCGTCAAAGAAGTGCTAGGCGGCACTCCCGAGATCGACCAGTTTGAAACCATTAAGCATGTTGCCCAGGCGGATGACTGGAAAATAACAACTTCAATAGCGCTCAAGGGAAAGTTCCCAATGCGCTATACCCAATACCTTACGAGCAAGAGAGGTTTGTCCCAGGAGACATCCTTCCACCGATGGATGGGAATCATGGGGGACACGTTCTGGGACTTAATGACGACGGATGTGACCGGCGAGGCGATTGAACAGTTAGTTTCGCTTTGCGCACGGTTTATCTCCGAAGGCCCGCGATTGCTGCCATAGGCCCCAGAAGCGTCGCGGTGAGGGGTCTGCGGCAACTGACGCAGGTGGGCCGTCGAAGAAGTCAGTGGGGAATCGACCCACTCCAAACGAAGCTGAGACTTACGACGCGGCAGGAGATCTGCTAACTCTGAAGTCGTCGAATAGCGGGGGAGCTTCGGATACGTATACCTACGACCAACTGAATCGGCTGGGCACGGTAACCGATGCATTTGGGGCGACTAATCTGCAGAACTTCACGTATCCGAACGGGGTGACGCACGCCTACAGCTACGACACGCTGAACCGGCTGACGCAGGTTGGCGCGGCGAAAAATTCGAGCTCTCTGTCGAACTACGCGTATACGTTGGGCACGGCGGGAAATCGCTTGACCGTGGCGGAGTTGAGCGGCCGCACTGTGAATTATGGCTACGATTCGCTGTACAGGTTGACCTCGGAAGCGGTGACGAGCGATCCCAACAATTACAATGGCACCACGAGCTACATGTACGACGCCGTGGGAAACCGTGGTGGAAGGGCGTTTTCCGCGCCTGTGGACGCCCGACCGGGAGCAGCGCGATCTACGGCAGCGGGTGCTGCATCGGCACAAGCTGGTGGAGATCCGCAGCCGGGTAAAAAACGAACTGCAACAGCGCTGTGTTGGGACCCACTCCCGGTTGCGTTATCAGCAACCTGTTTAAGAGCCTGGGCCACCCGCCCCAATCGACACGAAAGCTCAATTTGAGCCTAACTGCAAGGCAGGCAACTGCGAGAAAAGATTGGAGGCGCGGGTCGGAATCGAACCGACGCATAAAGGTTTTGCAGACCTCTCCCTTACCACTTGGGTACCGCGCCCTGCTCATAAAGTAGCGTTCCCCGCGAAAAATGTCCATCACACCTTCGTGGTGGATTCCATGGGGAAATACAGATGACGACCCCGGATTTGCTGGATTATTGAGATCCACGGATCGCCAAGAATGGTTAAACCCGAGGAGAATTGGAGCGGGAGACGGGGGTCGAACCCGCGACATCGACCTTGGCAAGGTCGCGCTCTACCACTGAGCTACTCCCGCTCAACGTGCCTGATTATATCGACTTGCCCAATTATAAATGAGCCTCCCGGATGCGGCAAACACGGCGTTCACCCCGATGCCATCATTGAGGAACCCATTGCGGATCTTCCTCTGGCGGCACAATGTGGCCGTCGCGCATGTGGATAATGCGATCCCCGAACCTAGCGGCTTCGGGATTGTGCGTGATCATCAGCACCGTTTGATTCAGTTCCTGATTCGACTGCCGTAACATCTTCAGAACTGCGTTGGAGTTCTCGGTGTCGAGATTACCCGTGGGCTCGTCAGCCAGCACGACTGCCGGCTTGTTGACCAGCGCTCGAGCCAGCGCGACGCGCTGTTGTTCCCCGCCGGAAAGCTCCGCAGGACGATGGTTCAGGCGTTTCGTGATTCCCAACAGATCGCAGATACGGTTAAAAAATGCAGGATCGCGGTCCCCGTTACCTGAAATTTCCTGGGCGATGGCGATATTAGAGCGCGCATCGAGCGTAGGGAGCAGGTTGAATTTTTGGAACACGAATCCAATTTTGCGCTTCCGCATACGCGTGCGTTCCGCGTCCGACAGCGTGGCAAAATCATCCCCATCCATAACTACTTTGCCGGAATCGGCTCGGGTGAGTCCGCCGAGCAGATAGAAAAGTGTGGATTTGCCGCTCCCGGAAGGGCCCACTACGGTAACAAATTCTCCTTTTTGCACGGTGAAGGAGATGCCTCGAAGCGCGGGTACGTCGATCGTTCCCACGCGATAGGTTTTGTGTAGATTAATGGCCTCAATGAATGCACCCATGCCAAACTGATCTTACACGAAGGACGATTTGCGGCAGTCAGGGCCGTACAGGCTGACGTCGCCTATGCCGCGCCGAATTGACCTGCAGTTGGCGTGGGACGATGCTGTGTGCGCTTCGGTCCACGCTTGCGCACCAGCAGTAAGCGGATCCGCTCCAGAAGGTCCGCGGGCGCATACATCCCCCTGGCCAGGAAAACGTCGGCTTGCGAATCGTGGTCGTAAACGCGGACTTTGCTCGAGATCAGGATTGTGGGAACATGCGGAGAGATGCTCTTGATGGCTGCGATGAGTTGCGGACCATCCATGCCAGGCATCGCCATATCGGTGACGACCAGATCGATTCCGCCCTCCTTGAAACGTTGCAGCGCGTCTTCCCCTCGCGTGTAGCTGGCCACGCGATAACCACGGGTTTCCAGCATGATCTTGCGGTAAGAAAGCGACTGCTCATTGTCATCGATACACAAAATGGTGCGCTTAGGTTTCATTCCAACCTGTTCCCGATAAGCGCGGCCACGAAGTGGCGCTCAGCGGAAATTTCTCTTTTCGTGAAGTATGAGAGCGAAGTGATGCTAACGGTAAGCGACTCGCGCTGTAAAGTACCGTCGAAGCAAATGGCAGAGTCGTGCCATGGAAAATTCCTGGAAGGTGTGAACCGCGCAGTATTGCGGATACTTGCGCACGCTCGACTAAAGAAAAACTTCTCCGCGCATAATTTCAACCGAGTGACCGCCGACACGCACGTTAACTATACGGTTATCGCTGCGCGCAGCGCGAACGAAAATCCGGCTCGGACGCTTCATCTCCAGGCCCTGTTCGATCATCACGCGCTCGTCGGGTTGGGCCACACCGTGCGCAACCATCCAGGCGGCCGTACATCCGGCGGCCGATCCGGTCGCCGGATCCTCGCCATTGTAGAAAAGCATGCGCGCATGCAGTCGGGCCTGGCGATCAACTGTTTCTCGCGAAACAAAATAAAAAAACTTGCCGCTCGTTCTTCCCGAATACTCGGCAGCAGAGACCGGATTGGTTTCCAAGTTCTGAATCACGGCCAGCGATTTGAGCGGCGCGATCGTGAACGGAACTCCGGTGGAGACGGTTTCGATAGGCAGAGAATCGTCAAAATCTTCGGGGCGCAGTCCCGTGGCCTGGGCAACGGCTTCCCGATCATGCTGCATCCCGAAACTGGGATCGATCTGGGTCATTTCCCCGAAAGCTGGTTCTCCAGACTTGTCCTCGAAATTTACGGGTACCTTCCCAACGTTCAACTCCAGCAAGATTCTTTCCGCCCCACTCTCGCCGCGCAGCGCAAATGCGGTCCCTAACGTAGGATGACCGGCGAACGGCAATTCTTCCTGCACCGTAAAGATGCGCACGCGAACACCTTTCTCGCGCTCGATCGCGGGATCGCGAGGCAGGATGAACGTGGTCTCGGAGAGATTCATCTCCTGCGCGATCGATTGCATCTCGGGATCGGTCAACCCTCGGCCATCGAGAAAGACCGCCAGCGAATTTCCTTCCAGTCGACGCGAAGAAAAAACATCCCACTGGCTCATTGCCAGACGTCGTGCAGGTTGATTCATCAACGTCACCTCGAGTCTGCCACCTGCAATTTGCGATAATGGTGCGCCGCAGGGAGAGATGCAGGAGACCGCGTTGCGATGCACGAAAACTGAAGTTCGATTTCATCTCGCCCGGCAACCGCAATTGACAGCCCAAGTACGGCCTTTTATTCTACCTACGTGATTTGTAATTCCTACGCCTGCTCCGCCTGTTGTTGTATGGGTTCGCCGCCGTGTGGGTAGGGAGCGAGGCAGCAATTCTTCCGACCCACCCGGAAACGGGTGGGTTTTGCTTTTGGCGGAAAGTCGCGCAGGCCCGTGCACTGCGAAGAAGCACAAAACACAAGTAACCTGATAGACTTTGGCTACATATTTTGAACTGCAAGGAGGCAACATGAGCACCGCGACCGCAAGCGAAATCAATCAAATTCCACGTATCAACGATACCGCTCCAGACTTCACGGCCGATACCACCCAGGGAACAATCAACTTTCACCAATGGATTGGCGATGGGTGGGCGGTTCTGTTCTCTCATCCCAAAGACTTCACTCCCGTCTGCACCACGGAGCTGGGCTACATGGCACGCCTGCAGCCGGAATTCGCGAAGCGCAACACCAAGATCATTGGCCTGAGTGTTGATCCCGTGACCAACCACAGCAAATGGGCAGCCGATATTGAGGAAACTCAGGGCGCGAAAGTGAACTATCCCATGATCGGGGATCCTCAGCTCAAGATTGCGAAGCTCTACGGCATGTTGCCGGCTGAAGCAGGCGAGAGTTGCGAAGGCCGCACCGCCGCGGACAACGCTACTGTGAGAACGGTTTTTGTTGTGGGCCCGGATAAGAAAATCAAACTGCAGTTGAGCTATCCCATGAGCACTGGCCGCAACTTCGACGAGATTCTTCGCGTCATCGATTCCATGCAACTCACCGCCAAACACAAAGTGGCGACGCCGGTGAACTGGAAGCAGGGAGAAGACGTTATCATCCTACCCTCGTTATCGAACGAGGAAGCGCAACAGAAATATCCAGGCGGCTGGAGGTCGCCTAAACCCTATCTGAGAATCGTGCCACAGCCGAAGTAGGTAGAATGATCCGGGCCGGGCGTGTGGTCAGAGTGGCACGCGGAAGCGCATGCGGTCCGGTGATCGTCCCGGTCTTCAAAACCGGCGGGCGGCAGGTTTCCCTGTCACCGGTGGGTTCGACTCCCACTCGCTTCCGCCAGAATTGATTCGCCAGCAAAGACGTGGGAGTCGTTACAACATTGAGACCGCCTCTCGAAAGGAAGAACGCCTCATATGAAAATCGCGAGCGACGTTATCGAGCTGATCGGGCACACTCCGCTGGTGCGGCTGAATAAAGTCACCGAGGGCTGCGTGGCTGAGGTGGTTGCAAAGCTGGAAAGCCAGAATCCGGTCGCCAGCGTGAAAGATCGCATCGGCGCCAGCATGATCGGTGAGGCTGAACGCGCGGGAAAAATCCATCCGGGGAAAACCACGCTGATCGAGCCGACCAGCGGCAATACGGGAATCGGCCTCGCCTTCGTGGCAGCGGTTAAAGGCTACAAGCTGATTCTTACCATGCCCGAGACGATGAGTCTGGAACGGCGCGTGCTGCTGCTGGCGTTCGGTGCAGAACTTGTTCTTACGCCCGGGCCGCGCGGCATGAAGGGCGCAATTCTTAAGGCTGAGGAACTGCTGTCGAAGACTCCGAACAGCTACATGCTGCAGCAGTTCGATAATCCCGCCAATCCTAAGATTCACTTCGAGACTACGGGTCCTGAAATCTGGGAAGACGCAGACGGGCGAGTCGATTTCCTGGTCTCGGGCATCGGTACCGGAGGGACGATCACCGGGGTTAGCGAATACATCAAGCCGAAGAAGCCGTCCTTTAAAGCGATTGCCGTGGAGCCGACGGAAAGCCCGGTGCTTTCAGGTGGAAAACCCGGACCGCACAAAATTCAGGGGATTGGAGCGGGTTTCGTTCCCAAGATTCTGCGCACAGATTTGATCGACGAAATTATTCAAGTGAGCAACGATGAGGCGATTCGCATGGCCCGCCGTCTTCCGCTTGAGGAAGGTTTATTTGTGGGCATCTCCTCCGGCGCTGCGGTTACCGCCGCTCTCAAGGTCGCGCAGCGGCAAGAGAACGCGGGGAAGCTCATCGTAGTCGTGCTGCCCTCTTTTGGCGAACGTTATCTGAGCAGCATTCTGTTCGAAGAGCTGCGGAGCCGCGCGCAGCAAATTCCCACGTCGACGCTTCCAGACTGAGGACGGTCTCCGTCGCGATAACGAGTGGAAATTCCTGTGGAAATCTCCGTCCCCAACCCTCATTTTTGCGCCATCGCTCAAAATAGACGGTGTATGATGACGTTCCGACCATCCAGCTAGAGTTTTTCCATGCACGTAAGGCGGAAGCGTGAGGGCGGCTGACAGTCTGGCCGTTGCCTCCTCATGCAGCCGGGAGAAATGAAGTAGATGAGAACAAACCGGCGGCGGTCGAGCATTGGCGTAATGATTCTCGGAGTGCTCGTTTTGTCTGCGAACGCAATGGGGCAGGCGTCACCCGCTTCTGAAGTAGTTATTCCAGTGCCCAATGACTGGAGCCATCGCCATGTTATTTTTTCGCAGCCGGCGACGGCTGACGACGCGGCGCGAGTGCAGCAAGATCCACGCTACTGGCAGCAGCAGTATCGCAATCAAATTCCCATAATGCTGCCGGATGAAGCTGGCCGTGACGGTAACGGCGAGTCGACCAGCCAGGATTGGCAGGAATCTCTCGGCAGCGGCGCCAGCTCTGGTGCTACGAATTATCCAGCGAAGTTT
Organism: Candidatus Sulfotelmatobacter sp.; assembly: GCA_050015215.1. Lineage (GTDB taxonomy): Bacteria > Acidobacteriota > Terriglobia > Terriglobales > Acidobacteriaceae > Sulfotelmatobacter. The sequence continues at coordinate 15,619 of JBEKBW010000082.1, read as the reverse complement.
TCATTTCTCGCAACAACCGCCAACTGTGCAAATGCTGCGCAGCCGGATTTTGTCACTTACAACACGGGCCTTACGGGATCGAGCACGCAGGCCAGCGTTGTGGCCTTCGACAATCTTTATTCGGGCTGCACCGGCACTGTGCCCTCCGTTTATTGGGCCTACAACACCGCCGGGCAAGTCCTCACGTCTCCGACGTATTCGCTGGACGGAACGCAGGTGGCCTTTGTGCAGACTGCGGCATCGATAGGGAGCGTGGTTTTGCTGAAGTGGGCAGCTTCGACCACGGAAACTGTAGGAAGTCCCAAGAGCCTCACAGCCGTGCTTCCGTCGGCGTACCGGAGTTGCGTCGCGCCGTGCATGACCACGTTTCAGCTGACGAGTTCGCTGGGCACGCCTGGCCCTGATACCACCTCATCGGTTTTCTATGACTACAGCACCGACGTCGCCTACGTTGGCGACGGCCGCGGGTGGCTGCACAAGTTCACGCCTTTTTTCTTTGGAACTCCCGCCGAAGTTAGAACCGGCGGCTGGCCGGTTCAGGTGAATCCGTCGAATCCCAGCGCCCTCACGGACCCGATTTTCGACTTTGTATCGCAGAACATTTTTCTCGGCGACGCTGGCGGATTCTTGTACCTGGTTAACGCAAAGACGGTTTCTGTAACCAAGTCCGGCCAACTCGATTTCGGCGTGGGGATCGCACAGGGACCAATAGTTGATCCAGCCTCCCGGTACGTTTATGTTTTTGCTTCCAGCGATGGCACCGCGAACTGCACGGGAGGGGCCGCCTGTGCTGCGGTTTATCAGCTCACGACCAGCTTCACTTCCGGCAGCACTGGATCGAAGGTGGCGGTTGGAGACAGCACAGTTCTTGGAACGAACCCTAACCCGATGTACTTTGGCGCGTTAGATAGCGCCTACGTTGGTTCAACCAATGCGACGGGAAATATATATGTTTGCGGCGCCACAGGCGCGAGCCCAGTACTGTATCGCATTCCGATGACGGCGGGCGTTTTTGGTACGTCCTCGGCCGTGGCAACACTGACTCCCGCCGCCGATTCTCCGGCGTGCGGTTCCGTCACCGACGTCTCCAACCCGAACGCCACGGGAGGAACCGCCGAGCATCTGTATTTTGGGGTGCAGAACAATGGCAGACCAACGCTCTGCGCAGGCAAGGGATGCGCCATGAGCTTTGTGGATTTGCCATGGCAAGCATCGACTGCCTACCAGGTCGGGCAGGAAATCCTGGTGCTCCGGACACAGAACAATACTCTCTACGTGAACGTCGCTACGACGGCGGGCACGACGGGGACGACGCCTCCTACCTGGCCGACTCAAGTGGGTGCGACTACGATTAACGGTACCGTTAGCTGGTTGAATCAGGGGGCCAGCACGGTTGTTCCACTCGCGGTTTGGGCCAACAATCATGCCTACGCCCTCCGCGCTCGCATCGTCGACAGCAACGGCGACGTCGAGATCGCGACCGTTGCCGGAACTTCTGCCGGCGCCGCTCCGCACTGGAGTACAACGGCAGGTGGGCTGACCGCTGACGGCACCGTGACATGGGAGAACGCAGGAGTGTTGCCGGTTGCTGCGCTCGAATCCGCTGGTGGAACTAGCGGAATTATCATCGACAATTTTGTGAATACGCTGCCTGGCGCCTCTCAGGTATATTTCTCGACTTTGAGCAACCAGACCTGCACGACTTCCGGCACCACCGGCGGATGCGCGGTGCAGGCATCGCAATCGACATTAAAGTAAGCGAGGGCAATCTTATGGTCCTGAGTAATTCATCTGGCGAAAAAATGCAGTCGGAGGCAACGGCGAAGAAGCCTTACCAGAAGCCGGGGTTTCGCTTCGAGCGCGTTTTTGTGACGTCTGCCCTCACTTGCGGCAAGATCTCCCCGACGGATCTCGGGTGCACGCACGCACAGGCTTCATGAACCAAACACTAAGCGGCGAATCTCGTGCCGTGAGCGCGTTGAAGTGCGAGCTTGCGGCTGAGGTCTTGCGTTCGTTCGGAGAACTTCGTTTTGCGGCAACTGGCTGGAGCATGTTGCCTTCAATCTGGCCCGGGGAAACGCTGGTAGTGGAGCGCATCGATCGGGAGCAAGTTCAGATCGGAGATGTTGTTCTTGTCCAACGCGATGGCAGGTTATGTGCTCATCGCCTGGTGTGGTTGACCGAAGGTTCCGACAATCCGCGATGGATCACGCAAGGCGACGCGCTGCCGGTTTCGGACCGCCCTGTGGTCGAGAGTGAGTTGTTGGGCCGGGTTGCGTACCTGATTCGAGATGGAAAGTGCATTCCAGTTCCCGCTGAATTGAGTGTGACCCAAAAACTGCTGGCTGGAATCGTTCGGCACTCCGTTCCTGCAGCTCGCGCTCTTGTCTATTTGAATCGCAAACGCCGAAGTTAAGGGGACTCGTTTCCTGTGCTTGCAGCAACGGAAGTCGCGCAATCTACGGTCGTGATCGCCATTGGCGGCGTGGCCGTTCGCGTGAATACGGCCGACCCGGACTTTCTCGCACTGTTGCAGAATCGCTATGCCGGTTTTGTCTGCGACGAGAGTGACGTCGAATTCGAATTCGATGTGGACCTGAGAGAGCCCGATGACATTGAAGCCGGAAGTCCGGTGCGAGCCAAGTATAACGCGGGTCGCTGGCTGCTGGAACGCGGCGATTTTCGCGCGGAATTTTGTCCGGAGACGCGCCGCGGCAGCATTCGTCAGACCGCAAATCCATTTTCCATCGACGCAGTTCTGCGCATTGTTCACACGCTGGTTCTCGTGAAGCAGGGAGGATTTCTGCTGCACTCAGCCAGCGCTATTCGTAACGGAAAAGCCTTTCTTTTCGCGGGAGTGTCGGGTGCGGGCAAGACTACCATCTCGCGGCTGGCTCCGACCGATGCCACGCTTCTCACCGATGAAATTTCTTACGTTCGCAAGCGGGGCGATGGCTACGTCGCATACGGCACGCCGTTCACCGGGGAGTTAGCCAAGCTGGGGGAGAATACGTCCGCGCCGGTGGCTGCACTTTATTTGCTGGCTCAAGGGAAAGAAAACCGTATCGATCCCGTGGGCACGTCTGATGCCGGGCGCGAGTTGCTCGCCAACATGCTCTTCTTTGCCGAAGATCGCGAAATGGTTCACGAGGCATTCCAAGCGGCATGTGACTTCGTTCATCGAGTTCCGGTACAGCGGCTCACGTTTGTGCCGGATGCGCGGGTGTGGGAATTAATTGGATAAGAAAAATTATGAGTAAGAAACTGTACGTCGCTCGTTCTCCACGCATCGCGGCCCGTAAGTTGGGCGAAGAGATGCTGGTCATGTCCGGCCATGATTCCACTCTGTTCACCCTGAACGCCACTGCAACGGCCCTTTGGCAGGCTGCCGATGGCGCAACGCCGCTGGATGAAATCGTGGAACACAGCATCTGCTCCGAGTTTGCAGTGCAGCCCGAGGAGGCGATGCGCGATGCCGAGGAACTGGTGGAGAATCTGTCTAAACACAGCATTCTGCTGATCTCAGAGAAGCCGATTCCCCCGCAGTCGGTCAAGCCGGTCGCGAAATCGGCTCAGGAGTCCGCCTGATCATGAGCACTTTGCTGCAGGAAATGGGCGGGCGCGCTCTGAAGCTGGGCGTCCCCTTCAGCGTTCAGGTCGATCTGACCTACCGCTGCAACGAGCAGTGCGTTCACTGCTACCTCGACCACGAGGACCACGGCGAGATGACCACGACCGAAATCAAGCATCTTCTCGAGGAGATGGCCGAAGCAGGAGTTCTTATTCTGACCTTCAGCGGCGGTGAAATTTTTCTGCGCAAGGATTTCTTCGAGATCCTCGAATACGCGCGATCGCTCACTTTCTGTATCAAGCTCAAGACGAACGCGGTGTTGATCCGCGAAGCGCAAGCGGCTCGACTGCGCGATCTTGGCGTGCAGTCGGTCCAGATCAGCATCTACTCGCACCGGCCCGAAGTGCATGACGCCATCACAAAAGTTCGCGGCTCGTTGCAACGATCCATTCGCGCGGTTCGTTTTCTCAAGTCGCAGGGCCTGCGAGTCATCCTCGCCAACGTTCTGATGACGGAGAATATGCAGGACTATCGCGGCGTCCGGGCGCTCGCCGATGAACTCGGCGTCGAGTACACGCTCGATCCCACGATCACGCCGAAGATGGATGGCGACCGCTCGATTCTCGATTTGAACGCCGGCGAGTCCGCGTTGCACGAGCTCTTTCGCGATGAAATGTTTGTGGGGAATGCCGAGGAGTTTTGTGCGCCGCCTCCGCCCCCTGATTCTGAGAGCCTCGCATCTCTGCCATGCAGCGCGGGACATACAGCCTGCTATATTTCGCCTTACGGCGAATTCTATCCCTGTGTGCAATTCCCATTGTCGTGCGGCAATGTGCGCCAGCAGCGCTTTATCGACATCTGGCGCGACTCCGAGCGGCTGAAAGAAGTGCGTTCCATTCGCCTGAAGGATTTGTCAGGCTGCTCGCAATGCGTTCACGGGGCGACGTGCAGCCGCTGCCCGGGGCTGGCTTTTATGGAAGGGAATATGCTTGGTCCTTCCACGGCAGACTGCGAAAAATCTTTCGCCCGCACCGGCATCCCGTCTGTGAATTTGCAGGCGAAACGAGAAGCGCCTTCTCTGGCGCGGCTGGTGCAAATTCAGTTGGTTCCCGCGATCACGGGTAACCGCCTTTCTGGCACGGGCAGTTCAGTGTTGCAGTAAAGAAACCTTCCCTCGAGAGTGCTCGGTTCCCCGTTTGTGCACAGACTTTCGTTTCAATCAGACTTCCCGTTCGTAACCCAGCCAAGCCTGTTCTCCGCAGATAGCATCCGAGAGTAGCCCTCGCTCGGCCGGTACTGGAGGTCGGTTTTATGAAAACATGCCACGGGATCGCTCTATCGTTATTCTTGCTCGCATCCAGCTTCATCTGCGCACAGGATTCGCCTTCGCTAGGCGACCTGGCCCGCCAGCAGCGCCAGCAAAAGGAACACTCCAAGGCCGCAACGGACAAAAACGCGAAGCCACCGAAAGTTATTACTAACGAAGAAATTCCGGAGCATGCGTCGATCGCCTCCGCGTCGCAACACCTTTCCGAAGATTCCGCCGAGCCGCGCGATGCCGCGAATGCGGGAAAGCTTCCGGCCGAGCAGTGGAGGTCGCAGATTCTCTCACAGAAAGGCCAGATCGCGAATCTGCAACACCAAATCGAGGACCTGAACGAATCGATCCGCTTTGCCCCGGCCAATTGCGTGTCAAATTGCGTGGAATGGAATGAGCGGCAACGAGAGAAGCAGCAACAGGTCGAGCGCATGCAGGCTCAACTTGATGAGCAGAAGAAACGGCTCGACGAAACCCAGGAATCAGCCCGGAAACAGGGCTACGGCAGTTCCGTGTACGATCCGTAGCCGCGACGGTTATTCGCTATACGAAAATGCCGCCGCTGGGAAACCAGAGGCGGCACTTTTTTGCCGGCAGCGAGAGAAGCCGCTATTTGCTGCCTTTCGTCTTCGCGTAAGGATTCTGATATTTCAAAACGGTCGAGAGGTCGATGCCGCGAATGGTGCCGTCCGAATGGTAGAACAGCCCCCAGGAGTCGATCGTGGAGTTATCGGGAAAGATGCAGGCCTCGAGTACGACGTCAGTCGTATTGAGTTCGACCCAACCACCGCCCGCGGCGTTGACCCCGCCGAACGAGTCCGATCCTCCCAGTTGCGTGCAATAGAACGAAGCCGGATTGCCTTCGCCCTGGCCGTTCCAGGGCGTCTGCGCGTAATAGGCGAGAGCTGCCAGGCTGGGCTTGGTTGTGAAAAGCGTGGCCAGAGAAAGATGTATACGCGATCCATCTGACGTCTGGGTGTATTGGCAGAATCCTTCGCGGCCCAGAAGTTGCAGCCAGTCTTGTTCGGGACCATTGGTCCCATACACGGGATAGCGGCTTTCCACCACGCCGCCGGTGCTGGTGCAATAGTCTTGTGGGGCGGGCGCGGCGCTTGCTGCCCCTTTTGCTTTCGTCGTCTGCGCAGTCGCGGTGAAAAGCGCACCAGAAAGACAAAGAACTGCTGCGCATCCAAATATTTTTCGATTGATACCCATCTACGATTCCCCCAGGATAGTGTTTATACTCTGATTCGAAGGCGGCAAAGTTTACCACGCGCCACAGCCGGCAACCAGCACTTTTTCAGTAGTGGGCCTCGAACCCCCCGTCTGGTAGCCCTTTTCAGAGAGCTTCAGGAACCGGTCGGTCAAGTTAGAGACAAAAGTTGAATGTCCGCACGCAGAACTTACGTTTTCACCTTCCGTTAAGGCCCCTGCCGTGCGAAATTAGTTGTATGCCTCTGGTTGTCCGTCCCTCGCGCATTCATGCCGCCGGCGTTTTCACTACCACCGCCATTCGCAAAGGCACTCGCATTGTCGAATACACAGGACGCCGCATTAGCCCGGAGAAGGCCGATGAGCTGTACGAGGGTGCGCCGCGAACCTATCTCTATGGATTGGACGACGGCAAGACTGTCATCGACGGCGAAGGCGTGGGCGCGTACGTGAATCACTCCTGCGACCCCAACTGTGAAGTTGACGAAAAAAAGGGGCGGGTGTGGATCGTGTCCATTCGCGATATCGCTGCAGGCGAGGAGTTGCTATGGGATTACAACCTGTACGACGACGATGATCCCGCGCCGTGTTATTGCGGCTCGCCGAAGTGCCGCGGAACCATGTACTCGCGGGAATGGATGGCAAAGATAAGGCGCCGCGCGGCGCGTAAGAAAAAAGCAAAGGAAGCATCTGCGCACAAAAAGAATAGCGCGCCCGTTCGTCAGGCCCGCTAATCTGCCGACGTTTCGACTTCGCTAAACCGCAGCACCCACGGGTTCCTGTACTGCCAGGCCCTCGGCTTCCGCCTCGCTATATGCTTTGTGCGTCTTGGCCACAAGCATATAAATCGAAGGCACGACGAATAGTGTAAAGACCGTGCCGATGATCATGCCGCTGACCAGCATAATGCCGATGCTGTTTCGCGCTCCAGCGCCGGGACCTTTGGCGAGAACTAATGGGAAGTGGCCGAAGACCGTAGCCGCCGTAGTCATTAGGATCGGTCGCAGACGAGTACTGGCCGCGCCGATGATGGCGTTCAATTTTGAAAGGCCACTTTCCTGCAAATGGTTGGCAAATTCCACGATCAGAATTCCGTTCTTCGCAATCAGTCCGACCAGCGTGATCAGGCCCACCTGGCTGTAAATATTGAGCGTCGTGAAGCCCAGGAACGAGAACATCAGCGCGCCGGACATGGCCAGCGGCACCGACCCCGCGAGAATGATGAACGGATCGCGGAAGCTCTCAAACTGAGCGGCAAGCACGAGATAAATCAGGATCGCCGATAACAGGAACGTGCCGAGGAATTTGCTGCCTTCCACCCGTAACTGGCGAGACTCGCCCGCATAGTCGTAAGTGAACCCCTGCGGCAGAATCTGCTTGGCCTGATCCTCCAGGAACGTGAGCGCCTTATCCAGCGGAACGTTGGGAGGAATCACTCCCTGAATACGCACTGCGTTTAACTGTTGAAACTTGTTCAGCGAGCGCGGCTCAACCGTGGTCTTGAGAGTCGCGAAGGTGGAAAGCGGAACGAGTTTGTCGGACGATCCCTTCACGTAAATGTGCGAGAGCTGATCGGGCGTGAGGCGCCCGAGCCGCTCGATTTGCGGGATGACCTTGTAGCTTCGGCCCTGAATGCTGAAGCGATTAACGTAGTTGCCGCCCAGCATCGTGGAAAGATCCTGGCCCGCCTGGCTCAAATCCACGCCTTGCGAGCGCAGTTTGTCGCGATCGAAAACGACTTCTGTCTGCGGCTGATCGAACTTGACGTCGGTATCGGCATAAATGAACAAGCCACTGGCCATTGCTTTCTGCACGATTTTCTCGGCAAGCTGGCTGACTTGTTCGGGCTCAGCCGAAGAGACGATCGCGAAATCGACAGGGAAGTTGCCGCCTCCGGGAAGCGGCGGCGGCGTCAGCGGAATTACGCGTATGCCGGCAATTTGCGACAGTTTTCCAGAGGATTCGACCAGCAGTTGCTGCGTAGTCTTCTTGCGCTGGCTCCACGGCTTGACGACCATACCGCCGAAACCGCCGCCGGGATTCGTGATCTGAAACAAGCTTTCGCTTTCGGGGAACGAATGGTAAACGTCGTAGACCTCTTTCGCGAAAAGGTTGGTCTGGTCGAGCGTAGCGTTGGCGGAGGCCTGAATCACACCAAATACAACTCCCTGGTCTTCCTGTGGGGCAAGTTCACGCTGGGAGAACATGTAGAAGGGAACCATCAGCGCCGCCACGATCACCCACAGCGTCAGCACGACCGGGCGGTAGTTCAGCGTGCCGGTGAGCAACCGCGTGTACAGATTTCGTACCTTCTCGAAGCGCCGATTGATTACGCCGGAGAATCCACGCTCGGCATCGCCGGCCCGCAGCAACTTCGAACTCATCATCGGCGATAGCGTAAGCGCCACAATGCCGGAAACCGTAACTGCGCCGGCCAGCGTAAAAGCGAATTCGCGGAACAGCGATCCCGTCAAGCCGCCCTGGATGCCAATCGGCGCATAGACTGCAGCCAGCGTTATCGTCATGGCAATAATGGGGCCAACCAGTTCGCGCGCGGCGTCTTCCGCGGCGCGGAACGGCGTCTTGCCCATTTGCAAGTGGCGCTCGACGTTTTCCACCATCACGATGGCGTCGTCCACCACTAGTCCCACGGAGAGCACAATCGCGAGCAGCGTCAAGAGATTGATAGTGAAGCCCGCGATCAGCATCAGGAATACCGCGCCAATCAGCGAGACCGGAATAGCGACTACCGGAATCAGCACGGAGCGGAATGATCCAAGGAACAGGAAGATGACCACGACAACGATCAGCAGCGTTTCAGTAAGCGTGTGCAGAACTTCGTTGATCGCGTCCTGGATATATGCCGTCGAGTCATAAGGAATACCCAGCTTCATGCCCGCCGGCAGCTCCGCCTGAATCGCAGGAAGCTGTTTACGCACGTCTTTAATCACATCGAGCGAGTTCGCTGTGGGAAGCACCCAGATTCCCATGAAGGTCGCGGTCTCGCCGTTGAAACGCACATCCTGATCGTAGTTTTCGGCGCCCAGTTGAATGTCGGCGATTTCGCCGAGGCGCACGACCACGCCGTTTTCTTGCTTGACGACCATCTGCTTGAAGTCGTCGGGCGAACGCAAATCGGTGTTCGCGATCAGATTCACCGAAACCATGGAACCCTTGGTGCTGCCCAGCGCCGACAAATAATTGTTTTTCGAAAGAGTGTCACGGACGTCCGAAGGAGAAACGCCGCGGGCAGCCATCTGATCGGCTTTAAGCCAGATGCGCATGGCAAACGTGCGATTGCCGAGAATATCGGCGCGTTGCACGCCGCTAACCGCGCTCAGCTTGGGCTGGACGACACGGGTGAGATAGTCGGTGATCTGATTTTCGTCGAGGTCTGACGCTGCAAACCCGATATACATGGCCGCAAACTGCTGGTCCGCGGTTTCCAGATCGATGACCGGAACCTGCGACTCGGGAGGCAGATCGTTCTTCACCTGCGCGACCTTGGCCTGAATTTGCGTCAGCGCCGCGTTCGTGTCGTAGTTCAGCTTCAGGTGAACCGTGATCGTGCTCAGGCCCTGTGCGCTGCTCGACTCCATGTAGTCGATGCCGTCGGCGCTGGCGATCACCCGCTCCAGCGGCGTAGTTACAAAGCCGCGTACCAGGTCGGCGCTGGCGCCGACATAGACGGTTGAGACTTGAACGATGGATTCGTCGCTGCGCGGATACTGCCGGACGCTCAGAGATCGAATGGCCTGCAGGCCGGCGATTAGAATGACGAGGTTGACCACCATCGCCAGCACCGGGCGCTTAACAAATAGATCGGTGAACTTCATAAAAGGTCCTCACTCGGCCTACCGCTGAAGTGGACTTGCTGATCTCTACCTTTCTCGGAACTTCTGTTTAGCTTTCTTCTGGATTCGGGGTAGGACTGTTATCTGGCTTCACCGTATTATTCACCTGCACTGGGGCAGCGTTGCGCAGCCGGAAAACACCGGCGCTCACAACCTCGTCGCCGGGATTCAATCCGGAGGTAACCGCGACTTGGTCCCCGCGGCTGCCTTCTAGCTTGACGACCTGCTGGCGCACGCCGCGATAGGTCTTGCCGGTCTTCGGATCCTGCATGTCAGCCACGACGTAAACCGAGTCCCCATAAGGCGCATAGTTGATGGCCGACGCGGGTAGAGGAATAACGTCACGCGGTTGGCCCAGAGGCAGTTCCACCTGAACGTACATCCCGGGACGCAATTTCCCACCCGGATTCTGCAGCGTCGCTTGAATCTGGATGTTGCGCGTCTGCTCGTTGATCACCGAGTCGAGCGCGCTAACCTTGCCGTTAAACGCCGCGCCAGGAAGATCGGCGTTGGTGACGTGCACACTCCGGCCGATCGATACTTTGGATGTCTCCTGCTGCGGGACACCAAAATTTACGTAGATAGGGCTAAGCTGCTGCAGAGAAACGATTGCCTGTCCTGCGGCCAGGTACTGGCCCAGGCTGATTTGGCGAAGTCCTAAAATTCCCGAGAACGGAGCGTGAATCGTTTTGCGCGCGATCGCGGCTTTAATGTCACCGACCTGCGCCTCGGTGGCTTTCTTTTGCGCCGCAGCATTGTCGTACTCCGACTTGGAAATCACACCCGCCTGAACCAGTTGTTGCGAGCGGCCGTACTGGACTTGGGCGAGGTCGCGCTGGGCCTCTATATTGGCGAGCTGCGCCCGCTCCTGCCGGGTGTCGAGCTCGACCAGAATATCCCCTTCTTTCACAGACTGGCCGGATTCGAAATGAATCTTGTCGACCGTTCCCGGCAAATCAGCGCTGACGGTTACGCCCTGGATGGCGGTTGCTGTGCCAATCACCGACAGGGTCGACGGCCACGTTTCGCGCTTTGCGATGACCGTCGTCACGGCGGTAGCGGGCATCTGAAAGCTGGCGCCCATGGCGATGGCCGTTTCCACCTGACGATATTTAACAAAGCCGAGCCCACCTATGAGTGCGACCATCAGTAGCAACATCAAGATCATTCGCTTCGCCATACATTCTCCCTGAGCCGGATAACAACAGTTTGGGTCGTGCTTTCAAATATCGGCGTTTCACGCCAGTTAGATAGCCAATATGGATTTCGCCGGTTGGCGAAAGGATTCAGCAGACAACAAGCGCTAATGCTGCGTCTGGAATGCGGACGATGATGACGTTTCCGCCCAATTCCCGTTCACATTCTTCCCCGCACAAACACTCTACTAAAGTCTTTCGGTAGTCGCTCGCCCACGTCTTTTTAGACGAGAGCGCTGCCCCGGCGTGATCGGTAACTACAAAGATTCTCGAAGATACATCCGGGACGCAAATTAATATGGCCACCTAGCGAACAGATAGAGAAAATCGGCCCCACAGGAGGCCAACCGAGGCTTGAATAGGTTAAAGTAACTTTCGGAGACCCGCTCATCAGATCTTTAATGACAACAACGGCTACCTGCAGCCGGGCAAGTCGCATCGGAATGCATCCGTCGGGCCCCGAAAGGAATTGAAAAGGCATGTTCCGCAAACGAAATTTTCAACGCTTCTTGATGGCCTCGCTGGTTCTTGTAACGGCGGGTACGACTTGCGCTTCGGCCGCACCGGGATACAAAGTCATTAATACCTATAAGATAGGTGGTGATGGAGGCTGGGATTACCTGATTGCCGATGCGTCCGCGCGCCGGCTCTATATTTCGAGGGCGACGCACGTCATCGTGCTGGATCTCGATTCCGGCAAGACCGTCGGTGACATCCCCGATACTCCCGGAGTGCATGGAATCGCCCTCGCACCCGACTTGGGCCGCGGATTTACCAGCAATGGACGCGAAGGCACGGTCAGCATTTTCGATTTAAAGACGCTGGCCACGAGCAGCAAGGTGAAGGTAGGAGAGAATCCCGACGCCATTTTGTACGATCCAGCCACCAAGCGCGTATTCACCTTCAACGGCAAGAGTCAGGATGCAACCGCGATCGATGCTCAGAAGGGCACCGTGCTGGGCACGATCAAATTGGATGGCAAGCCCGAATTTGCCGCTTCTGATGCCAAGGGCGAGATTTACGTGAACATCGAAGACAAAAGCGAATTGACGGTGATTAATCCGAATAATCTCACCGTAAAGACGAAATGGCCGCTTGCGCCGTGTGAATCGCCCACCGGGCTCTCCATCGATCGGAAGAACCAGCGGCTGTTCGTCGGCTGCGATAACAAAATGATGGCGATCATGGATGCAACGACCGGAAAAGTCCTGGCCACTCCCGCTACGGGCGACGGGGTGGATGCAACCGCATTCGACAGTGAAACAGGATTGGCATTCGCTTCGGCTGGCGAAGGCATCCTGACGGTCGTTCGCGAGGAATCGCCGAACAAGTTCAGCGTGGCGGAAAATGTTTCCACCCAGAACGGCGCGCGCACGATGGCGCTTGATTCCAAGACTCACAACATCTATCTGGTCACGGCGCAGTTCGGGCCGCCTCCAGTCGCCACCCCCGATAATCCACATCCCCGGCACACGGTTCTTCCGGATACTTTTGTAGTCCTCGTCGTCGGCAAATGAGTCTTCCCCTTAATCTGCGCAGAATTGCCCTTCGGGTTGGCCTGGCGACAATCCTTCTACAAGGCTGCGCTTTGCAGATTTCTGCCGCATACTCCGTGCTGACACACGAGGAGGTTGTGGACCTGGTATGGAAGGACGATCTTCTGCCGCTCTTGAAGAAGCGCTTCCCTGCCGCCACCGATGACGATTTGAAAAAGGCCCATGCCTTCGCCTACGGAGGATCGGTGATGCAGGACATGGGCTACTACCCATTCGGCAGCAAGTATTTCAGCGACCTGACGCACTACGTCCGCAGTGGAGACTTCGTCGTGAATCTGGTGAAGGAATCCTCGGACATCGATGAATACGCTTTCGCGCTAGGAGCTTTGGCGCATTATTCCGCTGACAACTGCGGGCATCCCACGGTAAATCGGGCCGTCGGGATCGAGTTTCCCAAACTCAGGAAAAGATACGGCGACGTCGTTACTTACGAGGAAAATCCCAAAGCTCACATTCGCACCGAATTTGGCTTCGATGTCACGCAGGTGGCGAAGAATCGCTATACTTCGGACCGCTATCACGATTTCATCGGATTCGAAATCTCAAAGCCCGTGCTCGAGCGCGCGTTTCAAGACACCTATGGCATTCCCCTCAGCGATGTGATTTCGAAAGAAGACCTGGCGATCGGCACATTCCGCCGAGCCATCAGCCAGGTCCTCCCGGAGATGACGCGGGTGGCTCTGACCGCCCGGCGTAAAGAAATTGTGTCCGAAACCCCCAACTTCCAGGAGCGGCAGTTTCGCTACTACCTGTCGCGCACAAACTATCAAAAGGAATGGGGCAAGGGATACCGCAAGCCTGGTTTCGGAACCCGCGTGCTCGCGTTCTTTCTCAGGTTTGTGCCGAAGATTGGACCGTTCAAAGCTCTCGATTTCAAGATCCCGACTCACCAAACGGAAGATCTCTATATCGCTAGCGTCGATAAAACGGTGGAGAACTACACAAAGCTTCTTCACGAAACGGCTGAGGGTAATCTAACACTCACCAACACTGACTTCGATACCGGCCACGACACCCGCGCTGGCGAATACAAGTTGAGCGACAACGCCTATGCCCATCTGCTCGATCAACTGGCAGCACGCAACTTCGAACAAATCACCCCCGAATTGAGAGCGAATATTCTGGCCTTCTACAGTGATCCAAATGCCCCTCTTGCAACGAAGAAAAACAAAGCGGCCTGGCAAAAGACTGAGGACGAATTGAACAAACTGCGTGCGCTCCCCGGCGCCTCTTCAGGGCAAACCACGGCTCCCGGCAAATGAAGCTGGTGACACGGTTGCCTCGAACCAACCCTCAACGCGGGCCTTCCGCCACATGCGAACGACCGTTCGGTTGCCAAACGCTCACTGCCCGTGTATCATCTCAAAACTCTATCCCTTGCGAAGCAGCGTTCTCAGCAACGCTGCTTCTGGGTTTATGAGGACTTCTAATAATGGTGCTAGCGGACGACAGATTTTACCGGGCCAAGCTAACGAAACGCGAGGAGTTCGCACCCGATCTCTGGATGATTCGCATTAAGCCGGGCGCCGAGTTCAAGTTCATTCCCGGGCAATATGCGACCCTCGGCGTCGAGCACGACGGCAAGCGGACGGAGCGTCCCTACTCAATTGTCTCAGCCCCATTCGAGGATGAACTCGAGTTTTTCTTCGAACTGGTTCCGGAAGGCGCACTAACTCCGCGGCTTTATAAGCTGCAGCCGGGCGACGAAGTGCTGATGCGTAAAGTGCCCAAGGGCAAATTCACGCTGGACACCGAAAGCGGGCGAAAACATCATCTGCTGGTGTCCACGGTGACGGGGGTGGCTCCCTTCGTCAGCTTCGTTCGTACCCTTTCCAAAGATTGGAAAGAAGGCCGCTTCGACGGCAGCCATCAGCTCTATCTGCTGAACGGCGCAAGCCGCCCCTGGGAGTTTGGTTATAAAGAAGAGCTAATTCGCTTCGATGCCGAGCTGCCGTGGTTCAAATATGTGCCCACCGTGAGCCGTCCCTGGGACCACTCAGACTGGCCGGGCGAAATCGGACGCGCCGACGACGTGCTGCGCAAGTACGCCGACCACTGGGAACTCGACGCCACCAACACGACGGCATATTTGTGCGGACATCCCGACATGATCGCGAACAGCAAAGCGATTCTAAAGCGGCGCGGGTTTATCGACCGCACAGCGATCAAAGAAGAGGTTTACTGGATTCCGCCAGCCAGACACTAGGCTGAGGATAGATTGTGCCGGGAAGGGCACGACTTCAGTCGTGCCGATTCAAGCTTAGAAAGTACGCGGGCTTCAGCCCCTGAGGGCCTCGCGCCCACGTCTCCGCGTCGTGTTCACCGAGAAGAAGTTTGTGGAAAACCTGCGCTATATTCATCGCAATCCGGTGGAGGCCGGATTGTGCGAACGCCCGGAGGACTGGGAGTAGCGCAGTTTTCGCCATTACGCAACTGGCGCTGAGGGAAGAGTTGAGATCGAGTCGGAATGGACGGCGCGAAAGCGCGAACGAGCAGCGGGCAAATTGTGTCCAGCTGTCGAACTGCCCCACTCAAGCCAAAGGAAGGCTTGAGTGGGCCGCCCGGCCCTGACACCCTCGATGGTGTTTGAGAAACTAAGCAGCAATTTACAACTGTGGCCTTGGCGGCTCGCCCCCAACCCGGGTAGAATGGAAAAATCCATGAGCCCAAAGACTCTCCAGGAAGTTGAACGAGCGATCGGAGCCCTCACGCCGCAAGAGGTGCAGGAATTATACGTGTGGCTTGAGCAACACTTTCCGCAGCCGATGGACGCTCGCCTTCCATCCGATCTTTCGGCGGGGAGTCTCGACACAGCGATTCAACGCGCTTTGGACGACGAAAAGAACGGTCGCCTTCGGCCGCTTTAGCGCTCCATGCAGCACCACGCCGCCACCGATTTCTGGCACCAATAC
>JBEKBW010000081.1:0-21772 GCA_050015215.1 Candidatus Sulfotelmatobacter sp. | reverse complement strand
CCAGATACACTCCCGGCGATTTTTCGCTGGAGTACATCCTGGCGTCGAGTACGGATGCGCTTGCCTTCATTGCAACCTTCCCGCTTAACAAGGCGTTCTACTGTGCCAGTCGTTGCGACCACGGATACTTACGTCAACGAACAATCAGGTGAGCGGCGAGTAGGGCCGCACCCTCTTGCGGCCCATATCGCGTTTTACCTCAGCCCGATTATTTACTGCGGCGCCGGTCCAGCCCACTGCTGTACGCGGAAGACCACGAATTCTGCCGGCTTCACAATCGCCACGCCGATTTCGGTGGTCACTTTCCCCAAATCGCGCTCTTCCGGCGGATTCGTTTCGTCATCGCAGCGCACATAGAAAGCCTCCTGCGGCGTGCTGCCGAAGAGGGCTCCATCGCGCCAAACGGTGGTTAGGAACGCGCCGACGTTGCGCTCGATCTTGGCCCACAAGGAGCGATCGTTCGGTTCGAACACCACCCACTGGGTTCCATGATCGATCGATTTCTCGATGAAGATGAGCAGGCGGCGTGTGCTGATGTATTTCAAGTCGGCATTGATGTCGCCACCGATGGTGCGCGCGCCCCAGACGGTGATCTGGCCGTTGATGTGGCGAATGCAGTTGATCCCGTCCGGGTTCAGCCCGTCCTGTAGCGCTTTGCTGATCTGATGCTCCAGCCCCAACGCCCCATGCACCGGCTCATTGGCGGGCGCTTTGTGCACGCCGCGCGTGTGATCCACGCGCGCATAGATGCCGGCCATGTGGCCGCTAGGGCTGATATAAACCTCTCCCTCATCCAGGTCGGCAACGTCGGGGCCCGCCGCCTGAGTCAGCCCTGTGACGATGTCGAAC
This sequence comes from Candidatus Sulfotelmatobacter sp., assembly GCA_050015215.1. Classification (GTDB taxonomy): domain Bacteria; phylum Acidobacteriota; class Terriglobia; order Terriglobales; family Acidobacteriaceae; genus Sulfotelmatobacter. The sequence goes on along the minus strand of JBEKBW010000081.1, from coordinate 20,923 downwards.
ACCTTGATGCGGGGGAAATACAGCGCGCCGTAATCGGTGTTGGTCATCACCTTGATGTCGTCGACCACCAGTTGGTCCGGGTTTGGCGGGGCATCCAGAATCGCCACCCGATCGTGCAGATTCTCGCAGTGGTCGATAAGATTTTCCTGCACCACTTCATCGATAATTCCCGGCGCCGCGACCATGGAGATCTCGTCAATGGCCTCCAGCGGGGCCAGCGCCGTAGGTGCTTTCAGGCCATTCATGTCTTTGTAGCGCATGACATAACAACGCGTGCCGCCGTTGTTGAAGAATCCATAGACTCCATGGACAAGCCTTCTCTGATCGTCGTTGAGAGAAAAATCCCCGAAGTGCAGCTTGAATTCACCGAAGGTGGTGCACAGGATTGGCGTACCTTCGGAAGCCAGATCGCTCGCGGCAAAGCGGCGCGCAGCCAGCGCCAGTTTTTCGTTTGCGGTCCGAAAATCCTTGAGCGGAGTGCCGTCTTTGGGACGCGGCGGCTTTACACCCGGCTGGGCCATCCCGTCGCGCGCCTGCTTGGCAGCGTCGAGGTCGGCTTGCGGAGCTGGAAATTTCCAGGTTCGAAACTTTTTATTGTTGGGATCGGCTGCCTTCGCCGGATCCGGATCGTAATCCGGATTCTCCTCTGGAATATCCACACTGTCCGGCACGATTCCGACAAACGCCGGGGTGCTGGTGCTTACTCCGACGATTGGTTTAATAGTGGATGGGACTTCCTCGACGTATACACCCGGCGACAAATATTCTGGCATTCTGATAGCTCCTTTATTGAAATCGCTCTAGCCTTGCGCGAATGACCCCCCGCCCACGCACAGCTCTTAACGCGGGCGCCTTCGAATTTTCAAATCGAACTTCATAATTTGCGCCATGCTCTTCTGCTCTGCGGGTTTCGCCTCCGCCTTTACCGCCTCGTCTTTTGGTTTTGGTTTCGCTTGCGGCCTGGCGTCGATTGCTGGCTTCGTATCCGCCTTCGCGGCAGGCTCCGTCTTCCGCGGCGGCTCCGGTGGCTTCGCGGCCGAGTCCGGCTTTGCCGGCATTTCCTGCTTTGGTGCCGCATCCGGTCTCGCTCCCGCGGTTTTCTGCGGGGCATCTGCCTGCGCTGAAGCCTCAGGGTTTTCCGAAACGTTGTCCTGCTCGGACTCTTCCGGCATTTCGCCGTCTTTCGGTTTCTTCGCGCTCATGCTGCTGTCCTCCATTGATCCGCGCGGAAGTGATCATCCGTTCTCGCGCTTGAGCGTGAAGTCGAGTGTTTGCGAATCTCCAGGCTCTTTCAGCGTGAATATTTGCGACTCCGTGCGGTAGCCTTGCGCCGACACCAGCAAGGTTCGCTTGCCAGGCTCGATGCCAGCCACCATGTAATGTCCCTGTGAGTCGGTGAAGCCGCGTTCCCCGCTGCCCTTCACTCTGACTCGAGCCAGGGCAACGCCCGCTTCCTGGCCTGCGCCCGCGACTCTTCCTTTCACAAGCGTGGGCGGCAGCGCGAACTTCACGAATGCCATCTTTATATTTCCTTCGGCGTCGCGAGACACAGTGGCCGGCTCTTCCACTTTGCCAAAGCGGCTTCCGGAGCCCGGCATTGCAGCTTGTAAACCATATTTACCGTCGGGCACGTCCATGAAATAGAACAACCCGTCCGGTCGAGTCCGCGTTCTGTCCGGCCTTTCCAGCATCTTGCTCCAACGTTCGCCGTAAGGCAGCGCGGCAAACTGCAGCCATTTTTGAAAAGTCTGCGGCATGGCGACGACCCTCACTTCGGCCGACGCGAGCGGCTTTCCCGTGCCCGCATCCACCACGCACCCCGCAATGGCTACTCTTCGCCGGACGACCTGCCAGTCGCCGTTCATGCCAGCTCCTCCGTGCGAAAGTTCAGGGCCTTGTCCCTGACCGGAACTTCGGTCTCAACTGGTCTGTCAGGCACGATTCCGATGGTCACGGTGTAATTCAACGCCGCCTTCGGCTTTCCACCGAGCGCCTGCCAGAATTCCGAGACGCTTTGCAACCGCCCCGGCTGCAGCGTGCTCGAGGGCAGCGGTGGCTCCTGCCCGCGCAACGCCCCCTGCAGCAAAACTTCCGGGATCACGGGATAGCGAAGCAATACCTTCATCACTTCGCTCAGCAGCAGATGTTCATCAAACGGGCGGCTGGTTGAGCCCTCGCTCGCCCACGCCGTGATCAAGTAGGAGCAGTCCACCCGAACCGGCTTCCGTCTTTTCGTGGCCGTGCCGTCATCGCTGTGTTCAACAATCCATCCGGTGCTTCGCAATTCCATGTTTTCGCGAATGTCGTAGAGGAAGAGATCGACCGCCGGCAATATCACGCCCGAGGGTGGAAAATCGCTGTCCGGCGCCGCAAAACTGATTCCCACTTGCTTCAGGAATGCGCGCGACAGTTCGCGCCTCAACAATTCCTCCACCGTCCTGTCCAAGTCGTCGATCATTGGTGCGTCTTCTCTTGCCTACTTGTCTGGTCTCACTCTTCCTGATTCACCGGTCCGAACGTCGTCTCGTATTGCGCAATCGACTCGCTTAGAACTTTCAACAGTTCCTTCGCGTACGAAGGACCGGTGACGATTCGCGTATGAAAATGCTCCTCGGTTCCATCCGCATACATCTGTCCGAAATCCAGAAGAAATTCGAAGGCGTTGTGGCCGATCTGAAAATAGTTGGCATACTTTCCCTCAATGCCACTTGGAGGTGGATTCTCGCCCTCATAGCGTTTATCAGCCATCAACAACCTGCGAGCCCTCGATTCAAATCCACGGCCGTACGTCGCAGCCCGAGTATCCACCTGCGCGGTACAGCAATCGCGCAACCAAATCGTCCGACGTATGCAGCTAGCGAAATACCTGCATTTTTTCAGAAATAGAACACTAGAAAACCGCCTTGTGAGGCTTGCGTGTATCAGTCGTGATACAGACTCGGCGACGGCAACGATGGGGCGGAACTGAATCACTTCGCTTAGAACCACTCAGCAATTCAACAGACACCGGCTAATGCAGAGTGCCGTTTGTACGGTAATCGGCCCCCAGGCTGGCGTAACAGAAGCTGTCACAACGCTGTCACACGCAAACGAAATTTGATACACAGCGCTGTCGCACCCATATCCGTGACACCGGTTGGGCTGGAAAACTGTTGCCAGTCCAAAGATTTCCACCAGACACCCCATGGCCAAGGGTGTGGGAACTGGCAACTCGATTGCCCACGATCCATCGCTGAATAGTGTGTCGGTTGCGGAAGGCGGATGGAAACTACAATTCACGAACCCGCATTGAAGCCGGAAACTAACTCGGGCGCAAAGTCTCGCGGCAATGCCGCGCCCGCCCCAGAACCCTACGCAAGTTCTATCGCCCACGTTCTTGCCGAACTCGAACGTATCGACCTTTTGATTCAAATCCAGATCGGCCGCGCCCGCCAACTGCAACAACAGGATGAATTCCAGGGTCTATATATCTCCGAGCAGGAAGTCGATTCCCTGTTAGCCCGCCCGATGGGAATGCCGCACTGGGCGCTCGCTCCATCCGTCGCGACGGACGAAAATATTCACGCAAGTCTCATGGAGCTGGAGGCGCAAATCGAAGGTCGAACAAACTCGAGCATCGAGCAGAACATTCCCCTGCGCCTGGTCGCCTTAGCCAAGCGCTTCCACCTGAGCCCATTCGATGTAGACGTCGTGTTGATGTGTCTCGCGACCGAACTGGATGTACGCTATGAGCGCCTCTACGCCTACCTGCAGGACGATGTCACCCGCAAGCGCCCCAGCGTCGATCTCGCGCTGAATCTGTTGTGCCCATCGTTCTCAGCGAAACTCGCCGCGCGCGATCGTTTCAATCCGCCCTCGCCTCTGCTCAACTGTCAACTGGTCTCGCTATCTGAAGATACGGCGTTTCCTAAAACTTCGCTTCTCAACCGATCTCTCAAGTTGGATGATCGCATCGTCAATTACCTTCTCGGAGGAGATGAGATCGACGCGCGCCTGGCCCGCCAGATTTCTCTGCTTGAGCCTAGACTTTCGCTCGGGGAACTGATTCTCCCCGGCGACTTGCTCACCAGCCTCAAAGCTCTTTTCGAAAATCATTGCAACGCCGATCGCGGCTTGAATCTCTACTTCCAGGGTCCGTACGGTGTCGGAAAGCGCTCCACAGCTACAGCGCTCTGTGAATCAGCCGGATTAAAGCTTCTGGTGATGAATGTAGAGCACGCGCCCTCCGCCGAATCCGACTTCGCATCGATGCTCCAATTGGTTACGCGAGAAGCTGCCTTGCAGGGTGCTGCCGTCTACTGGCATGGTTTTGATTCGCTTCTCCCCCCGGAGCAGCGCGGTCGACTCACTCTTCTGCTGCAGGAACTGCAGGAGCGCAAAAGCGTGGTCTTTCTCGCTGGAGAAACTGTGTGGGAACCTTCCGACATTCCCGAACTGCCGCCGTTTGTCCGCATCGAATTTCCGCTTCCCGCCTATTCTGAACGACTCTTGTTCTGGAACACGGCCATCGAAAAGATCGCGCAACATCAAAACGAAAACCTCGACCCGGCCGGACTCGCGAACAAGTTCCGATTTTCTGGGGGCCAGATCCGCGACGCCGCGCTAACCGCGCAAAACCTAGCCCGCCGCCGTGATCCGCAAACTGCATCGGTCAATATGACCGACCTGCTCGAAGCCTGCCGCCTTCAATCCAACCGCAAGCTCGCGGCTCTGGCCACCAGAATCAAGCCACATTATGTCTGGTCTGACATCATCTTGCCGCCCGACACCATTCGCCAACTGCGCGAAGTCTGCAATGCCGTCGAATTCCGTTCCATCGTTTATGACGAGTGGGGTTTCGATCGCAAACTCTCGCTCGGCAAGGGCCTGGGATTGCTCTTTGCCGGCCCTTCGGGCACAGGCAAAACCATGGCTGCCGAAGTGATCGCAGGAGAACTGGGACTCGACCTCTACAAGATCGACCTGTCCTCGGTCATCAGCAAATACATCGGCGAGACCGAGAAAAATCTCTCCCGCATATTCACCGAAGCCGCGACTTCCAATGCAGTCTTGTTTTTCGACGAGGCCGACGCCCTCTTCGGCAAGCGCAGCGAAGTTCGCGACTCGCACGATCGCTATGCCAACATCGAGATCAACTATTTACTGCAGCGCATGGAGGAGCACGAAGGAACAGTCATCCTCGCCACCAACCTGCGCAAAAATATGGACGACGCCTTTGTTCGCCGCATTCAGTTCACCATCGAGTTTCCTTTTCCGCACGTGGATCAGCGCCTAGCCATCTGGCAGCGCGTCTGGCCGAAAAACATGCCGCAACAGGATCTCGACTTAAATTTCATGGCGCGCCGCTTCGAAATCAGCGGCGGCAATATTCGCAACATCGCGCTCTCGGCGGCTTTCCTCGCTGCTGAAGATGGCGGCTGCGTCAGAATGAAGCATCTGATCCGCGCCACCTGGCAGGAGTACCAGAAGATGGGCAAAGTGGTCATGGAGGGTGAGTTTGGTGAATATGAACATCTTTCACATCAGTTGTTGTAGGAGGCTCTTGGTGGCGCAGTTCTTCAACGCTGCGGTAATCACTTCTTGACCACGGCCTAAGCCGCTGTGGGACTGTACGCCCATCGCGTCATCGTTATCGACAGAGGATACAACCACGATAAGGAGTTCACCATGCCTAACCGAGACTTCGATCCAACCCCGGGGCCACTCAGCAGCCTGCTCCGCTCGAACACAGAGCAAACAGAATCCGCCGATACATCCGCCGCGCGCTCCGTCGATCCCATCGATCGCGTCGCCTGCCGAGCGGGAGATGACTCGTGTGCAAAGGCCCACGCCTCCACCCTGAACCGCTCTACCGACTTCCAACCGTCACGCGCAAGCCGCTCCCTGCTTCAACTCCAAAGGCAGTACGGAAACCGGTATGTCGAGCGCGTGGTGGCGCTGGCCAAAGAGAAAGAGAACGTCGAGCGTCAAAACATCAATCCGAACAACAACGACGTCTCGCCTGACGTCGAGCGCGCTATCCAAACCGAGCGCGGCGGAGGCGCCGCTCTGGACCACGGGGTCCGCCACCAGATGGAATCCTCTTTCGGCGCCGACTTTGGCGGAGTGCGCGTCCACACGGACGGTCAAGCCGATTCACTGAATCGCGCCCTCAGCGCCCGCGCCTTCACCACCGGGCAAGATATTTTCTTCCGCAGTGGCGCTTACCAGCCTGCGAGTTCCAGCGGCCGCGAACTCATTGCTCATGAACTGACCCACGTGGTGCAGCAAGGGGGCGACCAGGTGCGCCGCGCCATGTCCGTCAGTCAGCCCGGTGATCCGCACGAAGTCGAAGCCGAGCAAACCGCCCGCGCAGTGATGGAGCAGGAACATTCCGGTCCGTCGGGAGCGGGCGAAAAAGAGAAAGAAGAAGAGAAACACAAGCACCACATGATGGCCAGCCGCTCCAGCGACGGGCTGCAACTGCAGCCGGAAGCTGTGGAAGGCAAGCATACAAAGGAGGAGGAAGATAAGGAAAAGCACCACCTCATGAAGAAAGCGGAGGCGGGCGCCTTGATGCGACAAGGGGAAGATCAGGGAGGATTGGAATAATTCCTGGTGGACATCGTGGTGCGATGTTTCCGGCCGAGCTTCCGACCGGCAACCACAAGCACCCAGCGCCACTTTTTCTCCGGTCGCCCTGCGCGGGATTCTTCACTAGTGCAATGGGTTTTTGTCCTGCAAGAAGACTTTGGGTAGAGACAAGCGCACCAGACTAATAATTTAGAAGTGATCAGGCAAATCAGCTAACCGGGAGTATTTGGGGAGTGTGACGTGCAATTCCAGCGTGCCATGAGAATTATGCAAGCCGCTTTGAAGAGAAATCAGAAGTATGCCATCGTTGCTGGGGCGCCTCCGCTTCAAAAGGTCATGCAGTTTCAACAACTGCTTGGCAATCAGGCGGTGCTGCGTCTGGCTGCATCGGGCGGTCTGTACACCGGTCATAGAAATGAGCGGCCGGGCATGGACGCACAAAGACTTCCGAATCGCGCAATCCGAATATGCCCTGATCCGGCCGTACGAACAGCTATGCTGGCGACTGAGCGACCGGACCGGCCAAAAGGGCAAGAGGATCCCACTCAGCGCGTGGATTGTTGCATCTGCAGCCCGGGACCTCATAAAGGCCGACGTTCTTTGGCCCACGAACTTACGCCCACAGTCCAGCAAGACGCAGAGAGCCTGACGGACCGGCGCGAAGGCGCTGCGGTGAAAAGGTCTACCGCTGCACCCAATATTTCCCGAAGCGCCAGCATCTTGCAGCGCGCTGTAACCAATCTGGGAGTTGCGGGCGCTGTAGCGGAAGCTGCGGCTCCTGATCACTTTGTGGTGCCCCGAGGAGGTGGGCCTGTGATTGTAACCGCAACCACCAGCGCAGCGGGCCAGCGAGTGAACTGGACAGGAGGCAGCGGACGTCCGAATAATCTGGAGCGCGGTGTGTCGGCTGGGTCGGCGCGCACGGTAACCCTCACTGCCGATACGCCCGCAAACCCGGGCGCACAAACGATAACCGTACATGTTCTCAACGGTGTTGCGGCCCCCGCCAACGTGCTCGCCACCCTGGGCTTCTCGCGGCAGCCCGGGAATCCCCCGGGCCTCGCACCCTTCGGTTTGACCGATGTCCGCACCAACAACCCGGTCGCCCGCATTCGGGCGTTTGTTGTGGGAAATCAGTGGGTGTTCCGGGTGGAGCGCATCAATCACCGGTTCCTCCTGGGCATCACCGGTGGCGGCAACACGGACATTCGCGCCGCAGCCAACGCCACCGCCGCCAACCATTGCGCGGTGATTACTGACCTTACCCCCCCGGCACCGGGCGTTGCGACTGGACCGCCCCGAGCCGCCTTTTGGTCGTCGACGATTACTCTCGCCCATGAAAACGCTCATGTGGCACACTTCTATTCACCTCCGTTTTGGGAGGCTTTCATGCGCACGGCGGAGACCAACATCGAGGCAGCAGCGAATAACGTAAACGTCGATCACACAAATGCGGCCACGATGTCCGAGGCTGCGGTGGTAACTGGTGGTGCTGTAGCAAACCAGGCCACAATCAATGGGCAGCATGCGGCAGCGGACGCCGCGGAGATAGGTGGCTCCGAGTTGTTTGCGCACGGTCAAAGTAATCCGATGTATACGACGCTTGTCGCCCAAATAGCGGCCCGGTTCCGTCCGTTGGCTCCTACTGGCTTGGCAGCCGTAGCGACCGGTCCCACGAATGTCAATCTTAATTGGGTGCATAACGCTTGCAATGACACTGAGTACCGTGTTTTTCGCAGACGAGGTAGAGGGGCGTTCAGCAGGATTGCGACTTTGCCGGCCGGTTCGGTGGCGTTCACCGACAACCTGGCAGGTCTGGCAGGTGGTACGGATTTTGCGTACTTTGTGACCGCTGCCGGGGTGGCAGGCGAGTCGAACCACTCGAATCAAGTTGCTGTGCATACACCATGACTCCGCGTCTTGCTCTCGTATTGATGTTGTGCGTGCGCATGGGGAGCAAACCTGCCAGGCTATGCAGAGAAATAGGGAATGTGCGGGGCGTCGAGGAGGTAAGCATGATGGGCGATAAAGAGGCCGGATCTGCCGAGGCGCGAAGTCGCTTGGAGCGTGCACGCGCTGCGGCGCGCAAATTCTGCCTTCACTTCGGATTCCCGGAGCAGTACCTCGATCAGTTGAATGGGGACCCCATTCAGAAGCCCCTGACTATCGAAAAGAACGGTGTTTCGGTCGAAGTGTTTCGTTGGCTCGGGCACGGCCGCGGAGCTTCCTACGTCCAAGTCGAGCTTGATACAGAAACCGATGAACTTAAAGTGTACGGAGCACTAAAAGATCGAGAGTTTGGCCCGTGGACGCCCTAGAACGCACAGTTCCGGTATGTCTCAATGGCGCAGCAGAAACGCTTTAGCGCTCCCGAAGGGCGAGTACAGCCCAACCGATGGCAACTCGGACGCCGCGATGTCAACGTCCTGAACCATCGTTAGAAACAGAGGATGTTTACACCATGAGCGACCAAAAATCCCTTAGTCCCAGCGGCCTCTTATTTATCCAGCGCCACGAAGGCTACAGCAGCACCGTCTACAAAGACAGCGCCGGTTTTCCCACCATAGGTTACGGGCATCTAATCAAACCAGGCGAGGACTTCAGCAACGGCGTCACCCAGGAACAAGCTTTGCAGATTCTCGCTCAAGACGCGAGGACCGCTGTGGATGACGTTAACAGTAAGGTCAGGGGAAATCCTTCCCAGACACAGTTCGATGCTCTGGTCGATTTCACCTTCAACCTGGGTGGGGATAACTTCGGTAAATCGATCTTGCTGGCCAACATAAACTCGGGAAAGACGGTCGTGATAAAGAACTTTACCGACTGGAATCACGCCGACGGCCAGGTCGTTCCCGGACTAACCAAACGACGCACCGACGAGTTCAATCTCTTCACGAAGGGAGATTACGGTTCGTGAGAACCGCGCCGATCGAGTCAATAACAACATCCATGCATTCGCGAAATAGAAATAACCTGACAGCCCTGAGCGTTTTGCTTTTCATGGCTTCGTTTCCGTGCTTTGCCCAGACCTCCGCGGCGTACCGCGCATGTAACCTCAAAGCGCGCACGCAATCGGAGATGAATGCCTGCGCGAGCAAAGAAGCTGCGCGGGTCGATGCAGAACTGAATAGGGTCCATAACGAAATTCTCTCTGAGACATCAATGCAGCCGGAAGCGACCGCAAAGATCAAAGCAGCGGAGCAAGCCTGGGTTGCCTATCGCGATGCCTACATGGACGCCATGTATCCCGCAACCGACAAACAGGGCGAGTATGGCTCCATTTACCCGATGGAAGCCAATCTTCTGCACGCAAAACTGGCGGCGCAACACCTGCTCGATTTGAAGCAACTGCTGCAGCAGCACAGGAACTAAGACCGTAAATCCGCGGCGCGAATATTCGAGGAGCCGAAAATGCCCCAACAAGTCTGTAACGGCGCAACGCTTCAGTGCATGATGGGAATGGCGCCCAGTTCGCTGGTCGTGCTTCCCGTCAATCGCGTCAACACATCCGAGCAACCCGACGCCAATATTATGGACAACGTGCCGCTGGTAAATATCATGCCGTTCGGCATGTGCATGTCTCCGGCAAATCCCGAGGTCGCCACTGCCACGGCCGCCGCCCTCGGTGTACTAACGCCCATGCCATGCGTCCCTGTGACCACCACTCCCTGGACTCCCGGCGCACCGACTGTCTTGCTGGCCAGCAATCCCACGCTGGACAATACTTCCACGCTGTTGTGTATGTGGGGAGGCGTAATTCAGGTCGTCAGCCCGGGTGAGTTTACGGTCAACGTCCCTTGAGTGCTGGACTACCGAATTCTGATTCGTAAACTGCCGTCAACCGCCGACAAGTTGTCTAACCGCCTGTGGTGCAAGTCCGATTCGTATCAGGGCACGCATTCATGCGTGCCGTAAAGGGCGCAAGAATCAACGCGCCTTTAGGCGCTGGCTGTTGGCGTTTCAGACTTGCACCACGGCCTGCTAAGGCCGTTTCAGCAAACTTGTCCCGCTCGAGTCGGCGGCTCCGCAGCTAAAGGTCCCTGTCCAGGCACTTTTGTTCAGTTTAAGATCGAACGCCCCGTCACTGGTTCGAAGTTTTCCATGATCCTGGAAGTCCGCATGGATCGCCGACCTCGAAACGGTTCCATTGATCTTGATTTGGGTTCGCTCCGTTCCTATCAGCTCGACCATGGGCTTGCCTTCATCCTGCACGCCGGTTTTCTCACCGACTCCCGTAAAAGTATTTCCATTCTGCACAAAATTGACCAAATACCTCACCCTCATGTTTTGGTAACGCGAGTCCGAAGTTTTCGTCGCCTGATCTTCGAGAATCCACTGCCCGCTGATGTCGCCCGGATTCTGAGCGTAATACTGCTGGATCGCGACAGCGCCGCCGACGATGGTCACCAGCGTTGCGAGACCGCCGAACCACGCTCCAAAGTTGATCTTCTTCCCTTCCGCTGCTAAGTCCATAGAAGACCTCCGGGGCCTGCGTGATCCCTGGCTCGGAAATTCATCCCGCTCGCGAAATGTTGTACCTCGCCATCTTGCGGTACAGCGTCATTCTCGACCACTGCAGCCTGTCGGCAGCCTTGCTCTTGTTCCAGTTGGTGGCGGAAAGCGCCCACAACAGGCGTTCCCGCTCATTCCCCACGAGCGCTTTCAGTTCATTGCACCGAAGCCGGAATTGCAGGGGAAGATCAGCCAGTGAAATCTCCTGCGATGATCCCTCAGCGTAGACCGACTCCAGCAAGTTTTTCAACTCCCTCACATTCCCCGGCCAGTCGTATGCCAGCAGACACTCCAATGCCTCCTCAGTCACGCCGCGCACCCTCCGCCCAAAGCGGCGATTGAAGCAGGCGATGTAATGCTCGATGAGCGCCAGCAAGTCTTCCTTCCGTTCCCGTAGCGGAGGCAGATGAAGTCGCGCGACATTCAGTCGGAAGTAAAGGTCTTTTCTAAATTTATTTTCCTTGCTGAGCTGTTCCAGGTCCTGATTGGTTGCGGCGATCACGCGCACATCTAATGGGATCGCCTTATTGGAGCCCAAACGCTGAATTTCCCTGCTCTCAAGCATTCTCAGAATCTTCGCCTGTCCATACGAGCTCATGTCCCCAATTTCATCCAGGAATATTGTTCCCTTGTCCGCCGCCTTCAGTTTTCCCTCGCAGTTTGTATCGGCGCCTGTAAAAGCTCCTTTGGCGTAGCCAAACAGCTCGCTTTCCAGCAAGGTATCCGGGATCGCGGCACAATTAATGGCAACGAGCGGCTTGTGCCGTCGCGCGCTGTTTTCGTGTACTGCTTCCGCCAGCAATTCCTTTCCGGTTCCCGTTTCTCCCGTAATCAGAACGTTGCTGTCACTCGATGCCACTCTCACCACGCGTCCTCGAATCGCCTGCATGCTCGAGCTTTCACCGATAATGCCCTCTAGAGGAAATCCATCGCTGGGAGGCGCGGAGAATTCGATCGGCTCTAAATTGGTCACTAGACAACGCTGAATGGCGCTGGCCAACTCCTCGGGCAGGAACGGATGTTTGACGTAGTCGTTGATTCCCGCCTTCAAAGCGGCGATGGCCAAGTCTTCAGAACTGTTACTAACGATAAGCAGAATCTGGACCGTCGCGCGAAGTTCGCGAACCTCCTGCGCGAGTTCAAGCTGATTCCTGGCGCCCATCTGCGATGGGCCGAGGATTACCAGATCGGGGCAACGCTCCTCAAGCAACCGCATCATCCAGCTCTTTTCAGAGGCGAATACCAACTCGTGGCGAAAAGGCAACAATGTCCGCCGCAGAGTTTCGCAGAGAGCTGCCGCTGGTTCGAAAATGAGTACGGCCCGCTGCTTCATTTTCGTCTGCACCCCAAGCCCACGGAACTGTGCCCAGGTTCAGAGACCGCGCCCTAGAGACACTCCAGGGCGGACTTGGGTCGCAAATTCACAATGGGATGTTTTGTCTGCTTGGCCCCGAATGGTTTCCGGCTGTCTACCAGGGAGCAGGACTGGCAGCCGGAAGACTCGACAGAACCCAGTGCATTTTACTGTTCTAATGGATAGTGACAATGACGACCGAAGCGTTACAAACAGAAGACCACGTTCAACCAGACCGGCGAACTTATCCCGACGGGCGAGGGGGATGGCTAACAACCGGAGCAAAATGAAAGGGCCGCTCAGGTAAGCGGCCCTGCAAGGCGACCTCACGGCTCAGTCTTCAAAACTCCTCGCCCCACCCTTCATCCGGTTCTTCACCAGATTCGTCCATACGAACTTAATTACGCGCGCATCGTTGTAGCAATACGCAAGATTGTGATTGAGAGTGGAGAAACAATGCTGCTGGCAGGTCCTTTTCATTTCCGTCAGCTGGCCGGATTCGAATTTGTGCTCATCGATATTTCCCCAATCGTAGGTTGAGGCATACATCGGAAAACACGGCGCAACGGTTCCGTCGGTGCGGATAATCACGTTGTTCTGGCCGGCCCGGCAGTTCCACTCGGCAAAGTGCAGTTCGCCATTCGCATCCTGCTCAAAACCTGGCAGCCCCGCGATTTGCTTCGCGATATCGCCGTTGGTTCCGGTTCCATCGCCATTCCAGCCCAGGCGCTTCAGATCCGAACCGCTAGCCATGCGGATGAACGCTTTGATCTCCTGCAAGCGCTGCACCGAATTCACCATCTGATATCCAGCCTGGTTTTTCTCGATGATCCAATCCACCAGCGAATCGATCTCCGGCCAATCTTCGGGGCGAATGTACGTGGGATTGTCGCTGAGGTGTTTGAAGTGCTCGTCCTGCTCGAGCATCGGCGTCTCATTGATGTGATAGTCGGTGGCGAGCCGATGGTCGCGCGCATACTCGGTAAGCAGCCGGATGTCTTCCGTATTGTTCCGGCAGATATTCATGTTGAAGAACACCATGTAGCCGTACACATATTGTTTCTTGAGCAGGTATTCCAAGTGCTTGCGCACCGGCACCAGGGCCTTCGGCAAACTCGGCTTTTCGTCCCACGCATCCACGGCGAAATTAATGACGGACGCGCCGGCATCTCCGAGCCGATCCGCCACTTCCGGACGCAGCAAGCGGGCATTCGTTCCGATATAAATCCAGAAACCTTTTTTCGCCGCGTAGTAAACGACCTTGTGGGCGAAGTCTGGCCGAAGCAGCGGCTCCCCTCCCATCAGGGCAAGCACGCGACAGCCATTGTCGTACAGCCAATCAATCGAGCGCCGCGCCGTATCTTCAGTCATTCCTTTAACTTTGTTGTTGTAAGCCCAACAATACCAACAATCCAGATTGCACTTGTATTCCACGAACAAGTAGGCCGTGATGGGATGGAATTCACCCGGCATTACACGCGAACGAATGTAGGGAAACAGCCAGCCGCGCATGCTGCGATACACCTGCGGCAAACTCCAGTCTCGTTTTTCCGGAATAATCTCCGGACCCGGATCGGAAAGCTTTTCCGGATACTGCGGGAAGACTGGTTGAGGCAGGGTCATTCCTTTGGACTTCGGTACAAGCGCGGGCCCGGTAGGCACCTGGGTCAAAAGGTTGTGAATGTCAACGTCAATGCGAAACTTCGGAACAGTCGCCATTGCTTAACTTCCCTCCATACGTGTCTGTTGCAAATCTGGGACTTGAATCATCCGACGATTCAGGCAGGCAGGAGGTTGCAAGAAAATTTCACTTCAATAACCGGTTAGCTGAAGGACATTATTGTGTGCGCTGCAATACGCTGCACCAAAAACAGTGCTCGGAAAGCTGCTCTAAAAAGAAAAGTCCCGCCCAGACTGGCGGGACTTTTTTTCTTGATGAAGTTTTTAGTTCGCCTGCATCACCGGCGATGAAGCCAGTAGCCCGGCAGCCAGTTCCAGGTCGTGCAAATCTTCCCGGCTGAAATCCTGCGTAAAGCGCGGATCCAAACCCTTCCGCGAAATTTGCAACACGCCGAGTACAGCCGCTTGCGGATCGAGAATGGGCACCGACATAAGCTTTTGAATCGGCGCTGGCGGAGCCGGGCTGTCATCTTCAATTCCCGCCGGCTTGATCGTCTCAAAGATGCTCGCGTGTTTTACGCGCGCAAAATTATTAAAGATCTCAGCCTTCTTGCTCAGAGCCGTGTGCGCGGCGACCGCCTTGCTCGAAATCGGGATCGCGCCAGTGGTGCGCAGATGCTCCGGAAAAATAAACTTGAGCAGGCCGCCTTCCAGCCGCAGCAGCGCTACTTCGGCGTACTGCACATGAAACACTTTCGCCAATACCATGCTGACATCCAGCGGAGTCACGCCGTCGCCCAGCACCGATCCCAAGGGAAGCAGGTTCTCGGGAAGAATGATTTCTTCTTCAATGGCCGCGTTTTCGGGCTTATGGGTCATAAGAATATCTCGCAAAAATCAGTTTCGAACCACACTGGGGTCTCGCATTTTGAAAGCCAGACGAGGCCTGTATTCACATCCTACAAGCCCTTTGATTTCAGCAAAGTAGCTTACGGCCATGAACCTTCGCGGCGAACCTTGCAGCCACCGTTCGCCGAAAACTTGCAGGCCGCCTGACAATTTTTGTCAAACCTCGTCTGATGCGGGAGCCGAATTCGAAAGCGGACCGGATGCGCCGGATTTCACCCGCCTCGACTTCCCTTCCAGGCCCCAAAGTCATTACACTTCTTTACTATGAGCCTTCCGCCGCAACCTCATGTCAAACTGAACACCTCTCCGGACTACCGCGAAAGCTACGCCAACAGCGTCCAGATGCGAGTAAATGTCTGGGATTTCTTCCTGGCCTTCGGCACCGTCCAACAGCAAAGCGAACGGGAAGTAGAGATACGCAATTTTCAAGGCATCTACCTCAGTCCGCAACAAGCCAAAGCCCTACTCGGACTGCTGCAGCAGAACGTCACCGGCTACGAAACTGCCTTCGGCGAGATCAAACTCGATCCGAGGATGAGCCCGGGCGGGCAGGTACACTAACTCCGTGCGTCCCGAGGACGCCTGATAGTAGCCCGGTGTTTCAACTCCGGGTGCGCCGGATCCAAGCACGGAACCGCGTCTCATAGGAATGCTTCAATTATCTCGCCCATACCTCGGATCAAGTTCGGCGGGATAGCCGAGGCGGCTCTCCACATTTCGCAAATTGGGGATCGTCATCCATCCATTCCTGTATCTATCCTTTCCCGCTACTGGCCGCGCTGTATGTTAATGCGTGTAAACCCATTGCTACGCTCGTGAATCAAACGTTGGCATTTGTTTTTTCCGAGCGGAGGACTTATGAGGAATTTTGCTAAGAGCGCTTTGCTGGCAGGTGTAGTGACTGTGGCGAGCGCCACATGGGCACAGAACAGCCCCACGACGATGTACCCAAATGATCCTCATCCCACACAAGCGCCGACTACCGACCAGAATGCGCCGGCGGCCATGGATCAGGGCACTGGGCAGAACGACATGCCGGTCTTCCGTGTGACGGTCACGGAACGGACCACCAAGGCGGTGAATTACCGCAACCGGGGCGGATCGACGGAAGTCGATTTCAAAGGCACGGACTTGATGCCAGACGTAGAAGGACATGCGAAGGTCGAAGGAAAGGCCGGAAGGCTGGCGATTCACGTTGAGCTGGCCCATTTGAGTCCCGCGAACCGGTTTGGAGGTCAGTTCCTTACTTACGTGCTCTGGGCGATTACGCCCGAGGGACGAGCTGTGAATCTTGGCGAAATACTCCCCGATAAGGACGGGAAGGAAAAGACTGACGTCACCAGCGATCTGCAGGCTTTTGGTTTGATTGTTACCGCCGAGCCTTATTTTGCCGTGACGCACCCGAGCAACAAGATTGTTGCTGAAAACATTGTTAGGCATGGCACCAAGGGATTTGAAGAGCCGATCGACGCGAAGTTCGATGTGCTGGAGGGCACGCAATACACGATTGATGTGCCTGCGGACCAACTGCCTTCCAGTGTGGCTAGCATCAAGGTGCCGCTGGATTTGCTGGAAGCGCGGAATGCGGTTGTGATCGCGAAGGCAGCAGGGGCACAGCAATATGCTCCGGATTCTTTAACCAAAGCTGAGGACATGTTGCAGCGGGCGGAGGATTATTACCAGCGCAAGCAGGGACGAACTCCAATTGGGACGGCGGCGCGCGGAGCGACGCAGATGGCGGAAGATGCGCGCGTGTTGACATTGCGGCGCAAGGAGCAGGCGAAGATTGATGACGAGCGGCGCGCACAAGAGGCAGCGCGGCAACAGGCCGAAGCGAACGCGGCGGCGGCTCAACAGACGGCGCAACAAGCGCAGCAACAAGCGGACGCAGATGCGCGCGCGAGGGCCGAGGCAGAGCAGGCACAGGCGGAGGCGCAGCGGCAACAGCAGGCGGCTTTGGCGCAGCAACAACAGGCGCAGGCAGCGGCAGCGGCGGCTCAGGCGGCGGCGGCCCAGGCGGAGCAGCAGCGGCAGGAAGCAGTTCAGCAGAAAGAAGCGATGCGCGCGCGGCTGCTCGCGCAGTTAAATCAGGTATTGCAAACGCGGGATACGGCGCGGGGATTGATCGTCAGCATGCCGGATGTGTTGTTTGCATTTAATAAATATGAGTTAAAACCAGAGGCGCGAGAAAGACTGGCTAAGATTTCTGGAATTGTGCTGGCGTATCCGGATTTGAAGTTGGAGATTGACGGATATACCGATTCGATTGGCAGCGACGAATACAATCAGACGCTTTCCGATAAGCGGGCGGAAGCAGTGCGGGATTATCTGGTGAGCTCGGGCGTGAACATGAATAGCGTTGTGGCGCGCGGACTGGGCAAAGCGGATCCGGTGGCGGACAACAGCAGCGAGCATGGACGACAACTGAACCGACGGGTTGAACTGATTGTCTCGGGCGACGTGATTGGTCAGATGGGGACCGGATCGCAGCCGTGACCAAAGGATGACCTGGCAAGGGTTGAAAGTCCGAGCAGGAAGCGAGAAAGAAGGTGCCGGGTCGGAGCTCAGGGATATTGCTGAGGCGGGATGGGCGAAACACCGGATGGACAGGTGCGATTGTGCGGATGCATGTTAAGGGCAGGTGCCGTCACGCCGTTTAGAAGATCGGATTCGCGGTTTGTGCTGCAAGGCGCTCACCGCAAACACTTCAGAGTTGGAGGCGATTTTTACTGACTTAAAATCGTCTCTGCACGAGCATTCCGAAAGACTCCGGCAGACAATGATCATGAAGCTCGGTGCGAAAAATCATGGCCAGCGGCCGGAGCGGCGCTCGTATTAGAAGCGATCCCAGGACAGTTCGAATGCGAGAATTTGCATGCGGGGAGAGGTCCGCCTGAGAGTTAGTTTTGCACGGGCGGCTGAGCCTGGGCGAGTTTGGTTTTAGATTTTGCGGGCGTAACGGACGGGGTTTTCTTCGGCGCGGCCTGGGCTGTCGCGGATTTAGCCGCGAGTTTCTTTTTGTTGAAGTCGCGGACGATGCGGGCCACGTAAGCTTTGGTCTCGTAATATGGCGGGACGCCGTGGTATTGGTCGATGCGCTGAGGGCCGGCGTTATAGGCGGCGAGGGCTTTGATGAGGTCGAAGTTGTAGCGTTCCAGCAACTCGCGGAGATAGCGGGTACCGGCTTCGACGTTGGCTTTGGGATCGAAGGCGTTTTGCACGCCGAGTTGCGTGGCAGTTTGGGGCATGAGTTGCATGAGTCCCTGGGCGCCTTTGGGAGAGACGGCGCGAACGTTGAAACCGCTTTCGGCGCGAATGACACTGGTGACAAGATCGGGATCGAGCTGGTATGCGCCACTGGCGGTTTTTACGGTTTCGGTTAGATCGAAGGAAGCTGCGTCGAAGGGATGAGTAATCTCCGCCTTCGCGGCTGCGGGAACGGTTAGTTCGGGGACGGCCTCGATGTGGTCAATTTCGGCGGTGGGGATGTCGACGAAGTTGGAAGGATCTGCGTTGATGTAAAGACGAGTGGTGGCGCCGATGACTTCCCTGCGCTGATGGAGGATTGCGAAGCCGTTGCGGAGGATGGCGGTGTCGGCGGCGTAGGTTGCCAGAGACAAAGTGAGCAGCGCCGAGCACAGGCCGAGTTTTAGCAGAGTTTTCATCTCTCAGATTGCGGTATCGCGCCTGTGTACCTCAGGGGCTAAAGCCCTCTTTTCGAATTCCGTCTTATAGCACGACTAAAATCGTGCCCTTCCCGCGTGTGCCCTTCCCGAGTCGCGCCCTTCCCTTTTGTGCCTCTATTGGCGCGGCTAAAAGCCGCCGCCCTTTCAAAGGATCACTTTCTCGATCGCCGCGGCGACTCCACATTCACTGTTGCTGCGCGTTAAACTCCAGCCGCGGGAGCGGAGTTCGGCACACGCATTCCCCATGATAACCGGATGGCCGGCAAACTCAAGCATTTCTACGTCGTTATGGTTGTCACCAATGGCCATGACCTCAGCACGCTGGTAACCCCGATGCGCCGCGCAGCGCTCCAGCGCGTGTCCTTTCGAGCACCCGGCGTTCAGTACGTCGATCATAGATAAATCTCGCTCGGGATATTCGGTGCGGAGAACGGTGACGCGGTTGTCCATCCGGGCGGCCTCAAGGGCGCGCAGGGCTTCTGCCATGCGCGCCATCGAGCCGCAGAACATGCTCTGGACGGGGTCGGTGGTAAGGGCATTCTCGATAGGGATAACGAACTCGATGTAGGCCATGTTCTTTTCGAGCCAACGACGGATGCTCGCGTTCAGGTCATCGAGATGTTCGAGGACGATGGCGCCTTTGGTTTCCTTGTCAAAGGTAAGAACGGTATTGCCGCGGAAATCTTGCATGGCTTGGACGAGGTCGAGGCAGGTTTGGCGCGGCATGAGGTCGCGGTGAAAGGTCTCGCCGCTCAGCGAACGCGTGACGGCGCCGTTCGAACTGATAAGCCAGAGATCGAACCCAAGTTGCTGGGCGATGGGGAGGGCGAAAGCGTGGCGGCGTCCGGTTACGAGAACGATCTCGATACCCGCGGCATGGGCGCCGCGCAGGGCGGCGAGATCCGGTTCGGATATTTTGAACTCTGGGTTAAGGAGGGTGCCGTCGATATCAGTGGCGATCAGGCGGATGGAGGTCGGCTTCCGGCTGTGCGTTTGTGGTGTTGGCGAGACAGTGGATCGGGTCACTCTTTATTGTGACATAAGGGGACAGGCATTTTTCTGAGCTAACCACCTTGCGCTTAGCGCAAGATCCTGCACATTGACAGCCCTCTGTAACTCGCATAGATTGGCTAGCCAACAACTTCGTGGGGGCCTCAATGACTCAATTTCCTTCCATAGGAGAAGCAGCTTTATGACCCGAGAAAAATCATCGGGGAACGTGAGACAGAAGCGGGAGCCGGCGCGGCTCGCCAGCAAGCTGGACTCCAGCTTGCTAACCTATGCGATGGCCGCTACGGCTGCGGGGGTCGGAATGATGACGGCCACGCAAGCCGAGGCTGAAGTGGTCGCGACCCCCGCGAATATTTCGGTTCCATTGAACGGCGGAGTGGTTCAGTTCGATATTAATCGCGACGGACAAATGGATTTTGGGCTCTCCTGGAGAAGCGACTTTGGGCCGGGACATCATCGAAAAACTTGCGTGTCGAGTTGCGGGGAGCCCTACAGCTATACGATCAAGGCTTTGCCGGCGCAAGCTGCGAATGAGGTTTGGCAGACAGGATCAAAAGGGGGATCTGTCGGCGGCTTCACCTATTGCGCCGCAGACTTGGCCGCAGGCAGGAAGGTTGGTCCCGCCGCAGCGTTTAAAGCCGGAAACAAGGTCATGGCCTGGTTGTACCAATTTTTCGACGGCACGTTTAGGGAATGCCCGTGGGGAGAGAAATCGCTGACTGACCATTATCTCGGCGTCAAGTTTCTCGATACCGGCGGAAATGTTCACTATGGATGGGTGCGGATATTACTTGGGTCCCCCATCACAATTACAGGCTATGCCTACGAGACTACGCCGAATAAGAGCATCGTTACCGGAGTGACGCACGGGCCGGTGGGGGATGCACGCGTCATCGAACCAGCGGATGACCTTGCACCGGGATCTCATGACACCGCCAGCCTCGGCATGTTGGCATTGGGTGCCCCTGGACTAGCGGTCTGGCGGAGGCCGGAGGAGGAGCAACCGGTAGCTTAGCTGGCTCGGCGGAGGCCGAAGACATAAGCCCCTTGTCTCCGCGGCACAACACGGAGACAAGGGGTGTGCGAACACGAATTTGCAGATTTAAAAGCTGCCGACTATGGCTTGCACTCGCAAGTTGTAATTATGCAGCTATGCGCAGGGCAGGTACCGGGGCAAGAGATTTGTCCGGCGCAGGTACCGGTGGCGCCACCCGCCACTTCAGCCAGCGCTGGTTCGTCCAAGTTTCGCAAAGTCACT
>JBEKBW010000080.1:0-21886 GCA_050015215.1 Candidatus Sulfotelmatobacter sp. | reverse complement strand
GAAGCCGTCGCCGCCGAAGATGCCTGCGCCCAGCGATTGCTGGAAGCCTACGCTGATTTGAATTTGCGGCGTGGCGCAGAGGAAGCCGTGGCGGTGGATCATGTAGTCGTGCGCGGAGGAGACTTCTACGGGGACGATGTGGCCGGGGAGTTTGGTGGCGAAGGCTAGTTCGCCGACGGCACCCAAGGAGCGGTATTCGGTCATGAAGATGGAGCCGCCGCCGGCTACGCGCTTGAGGACGCCGAAGAGGCCTCCGCCGCCGGCGAATTGGGTGTGCGTGGTCATTTGGATGGAGCCGCCCATCCAGGAAAGTTCTCCGGCTTCGGAGATGATGGACTCGTTGGGCTCGAGCAGAAACTCGAGAACTGGCATTGTGGTGCCGGTGATGCGGCTTTGCATGAGTGCGCTCCTATATTCAAGGATGATACGGCGGGGAGTGCTTGGCAGTTCCTAGACGACCGTTCGAGTATACATTCGCGCGGATTGAGTACAGGAAACGCCCTGAGTTCAGTACTATGATTTCGTCATGGCGCGAACGAACATTCTCTCTCTCTTGGAGGGCGGCGACCGGCGGATGATCGGGCGTGCGGATGAAGTCGCGGCGATGGTTTCGAAGCAGCCCCAGCTTTTTCCCGAACTCATGGCAGGGTTATGGTCGAGCGACCCGCTGGTGTGCATGCGCGCCGCCGATGCGGTGGAGAAGATCACGCGGGAGCGGCGTGAGTTGCTCCAGCCTTACAGGAAAAAGTTGTTGCAGTTGATGAATGAGGCGAGTCAACAGGAGTTGCGGTGGCATCTGGCGCTGATGGTTCCGCGGCTGCGGTTAAATGCCGGCGAGTTGCGGACAGCAGTTTTTGCGCTGAGTGCTTATCTGGAAGATCGCAGTTCGATCGTCAAGACGTGTGCGCTTCAGGGACTGGCTGAACTGGCTGAAGGCGCAGAGGAGATTCGGCCGGCTGTAGTGAAGGTGTTGCGGCGGGCTGCGCAGAGTGGTACCCCGGCCATGAAAGCTCGCAGTCTGAAATTATTGCACCGATTGCGGACGGAGAGGACTTATGAACGATGTGATTCTGAAACGGTTTGAGCATGCGGACGAGGTGCGAACCTTTGCGAAAGGGAAATTTGAGATCGTGCATGTGGGCGGAATGACGATTGGGCGCGCGACCTATCAGCCGGGATGGAAGTGGTCGGAGCATGTGGGGAAGGCGGCGGGAACTAAGAGTTGCATGGTGGAGCACGTTGGGCTGGTAGTTGCGGGACGGGCAACGGCGGCAATGGATGATGGGCGCGTGATCGAGATGAACACGGGCGATCTCTTCTATATTGCGCCGGGGCACGATAGTTGGGTGGTGGGCGACGAGGATTATGTGTCGTTGCACTTTATGGGCGCTGAGAAATATGCGGCGCACAAGAAGTAGGCGCGCAAAGTGAGAGTTGCGTGCTACGCAAAAGCCGCGATTAACGTCGCGGCTTTTGCGTTTTTAATTGTGCGTTCTTCACCCCAGGCCGTCCACACGAGCGCTGTCAGCCTTCAGTTTCTTCGCGGCGCCAAGTTGTCAATCCTGGCATGCCTAAGGCAAGCAGGCATAGGCTTGGTGCCTTTGAATCCGCTGGCCGCGCCAAGAGAGCGTTGTCCGCCGTGCCCGATGTTTGGCCGGTCAGGATTGGAGTGTTGGCCACGGTCTCATACGCGTAGCCGGTAAGCAATACATGTGCGGCGCCGCGGGTAAAACATGTTACGCTCAGGCGTGCCCATCCAAAGTGCACTTCCCCATTGATCTCGAATCTGAGCCCGAGATATTTGTTCTGGGCCTCCTTCCATGGGCCTTGGCAGTTACCGACAGGAAAATCATCGTTCGCCATGCCCAAGCTTTGTGCCGGGTGAAACCTACCGTTGGATCCAATGGCAACGCCGGCAGGAATGGCGGCGGCATAACCGGCGCCGTTGGAAAAAATCTCGTTACCGATTTGCTCCGGGGAAACCCATACGTTCAGGAGTGCGCTGGTTGTGCTGTAAAAGTTGACGATTAAGAAATCGTTGATGCCATCGTGATTGAGATCGAGGAAGAAACCGGTGCCGCCGCGGTTTGGTCGAATGTCATGGTCGGCGGGCGTGTAGACAATTTCAGCGGTCGCAGGCGGGGTGATAGCCAACGCGGCAACTCCGGCAGCGGTTGCGCCGAGCGCATAGGCGTTGAGATTTTTGTGGAGTATGCAGGAAAACCGAAAAGGGGTGCGGGTCGGTCGTGTGGTGCGTTGCATAAATGCCTCCTGGGCGAATTCCGCCGGCTGTCGGTCAGGGAATTGATCCCGGTCGATCTAGTTATTGGGTCAGTTTATCCTCGCGGCGCCACACGGCTAATCCAGGCGACCCCAGGGCAAGCAAGGCCAACGGCACTGCGGGGCGCAGGTTTTCAGTTGGGAGAGTGAGCGAAGCACTGGCGGCTGTGCCCGAGGTTTGTCCGGTTAGGATTGGCGCGTTGGCTTCGGTTTCGTAGGCGTAGCCGGTGAGTGTTGCGTGTACGGCTTCGTGGTGCTTGTTGGCTATGACAGTCAGGCGAGCCCAGCCGAAATGAACTTCGCCGTCGATGATGAAGCGAAGTCCCAGAAAACGGTTGGTGGCGTTCTTCCATGGGCCACCGCTGACGTAAGTTAAGGCGGTCAGGCTGGCGTAGGCCATGTTCACAATCTGAAACGCGAACGGCTTGCCAGAGCCGACGCGAACTCCGGTGGCCAAGGCAGCAGCGGTTAGTTGGAGATACTGCTCTCGCGGGCCTTGCCAGATCGCGTTTCCTTTGGCCGCGGGAACGATGTTTAGATCGTCGCCGAACGGGGTCGTGGAGTTGTGGAAGTCGTTCTCCAGGGTGAAATCGATCACGCCGTCGTGGTTGAGGTCGAGGGCGTATTTCGCGCCTTCGGCGATTACTCCATTGACGGGGGTGAAGATGACTTCGGCTTCGCTCGTAGGAGCGGCGGCGAGGATGGCTACTCCCGCGGCCGCAGCGCTGATGGCGTAAGCATTCAGTTTATTGTGAAGAGATGAGGAAAATTGACAAGGCGGGCGGCGTTGCATAGAGAGCCTCCTGCAGGGTCTACATTATGTTTCCGAACGGTTCGGGTGTCAACGGGGGATGTCTCTCTCTGAGTGGATAGGAAGTCAAGATCCCGTCCCCTTCGGCAGGCTCTGGCTCTGCAAAGAACGCAGAGACGAGGACGGGAAAGCCCTCGTCTCTTTAAATTACTATTACTTCATTCGTTCGGCGATGGTGATCACCCAGCCTTCGGGGTCTTCGAAGGCGAATTCACGCATGCCGTAGAACTGTTCCTTTAACGGCATGGTGATTCTTGCTCCGCTCTTGTTTACGGCGGCCAGGACCTCTTCGATTCCTTCTACTTCGATGAACAGAGTCAGGCTGCCGCCGATTGCCTTGGCTCCTAGCGCGGGATACTCTGCGACTACGGCTTTTTGGTCGTTGAAGAAGATTTCTACCGCACCGTTTGTGATAGCGCCGAATACGTAAGGAGCCTGGTCCGGGACGGTGATGGTGGTTTGGAAGCCGAGGACGGATTTGTAGAAGTTCATGCTGGCTTCGACGTTGCGGACTACCAGGTTCGGAGTTAGCTTTTTGAAATTCATTTTTTCTCCTCGTGGATCGTTGGTGATTTTGGTTGTTCCGGGTGGCGTGAGCGATATGGAGGCTGCACGCACACCAACTGTGTGCTCGCAACTCCTCCATCCGCGATCCTTGCGAGGAAATGGAACGCAGGTAGGGCCGCCTCAATTTTCGTGGCGCTGGCTTGATAGCTGCGCGCGGGGCCCGCGAGGTACGAGGAAAAGGATAGCATGGGGGTCAAGCTGTGTTCGAGGGTTGCAATGGAGCGTGACGCACGATACTGGATTGCGAAGCTCGGACTGGAGCCGCATCCCGAGGGCGGCTATTTCCGGCAGACCTATAAATCAGAATTGATTTTGCCGAAGGAAAGTCTGCCTACAGAGTTTGCCGGTGCGCGAGCCGCCTCGACGGCGATTTATTTTTTGCTGGAGGGCGAGAATTTTTCGGCTTTCCACCGGTTGCGGTGGGATGAGATTTGGCATTTTCATTTGGGTGCGCCGGTGGTGGTGCATGTGATTGAGGCTTCGGGAAAGTATTCGGAGATATTGTTGGGGAAGGATCCGGAGGACGGGCAGGTTTTGCAGGCGGTGGTTCGGGCGGGATGCCGGTTTGCTTCGCATGTGGCGGATTGGAAGTCGTTTGCGGTGGTGGGGTGCACGGTTGCGCCGGGGTTTGAGTTTGAGGATTTTGAGATGGGGAAGAGGAATGAGTTGGTTCGGGAGTATCCGCAGCATCGCAGGATGATTGAGCGCTTGACGCGGGAATAGGAGTTTTTTGGTTCCAGTTGCAAGGGGCGATGAGTGTGAAGGCCTGTTAGGACCGGCTATGCTTGAGATCGAGGAGTCACCCGATGGACCACCATGATCCTAACGATCCGGTATCAGTTTACGTCCGCGAAGTCAGCACAGTTGAACCCTTGACCAAAATGGAAGAGGCACAGCTATTTCGAGAACTTGGCGATCCGGGCGAGTGGGACGAACAACGGGAGAAGGTTGCGAGAACGTTGATTGAGAGTCAGCTCATGTTGGTCGTGAGCGTCGCAGAAAAACATGCAGCCTCTGGTGCGCCTCTACTGGACCTGATTCAAGAGGGAAATATGGGTCTGATGAATGCCGTCAGGAGCTTCGCGGAGAAGCCGATTGGAGACTTTTCTGCATATGCCGCCGCTTGCATCGAGGAAACCCTCACTAAGGCTTTTGGCGAATCGACGTAGCGCGGTCTAGTGGGCGTTTTGGAGGGCGTTGGCGTAACGTCGCCTTCTCCGGCGGAAGATTCGCCGATACGCCTGACTTTTGCGCCCACGCGTTCAGCTTTTCCTCGATGCCTTGAGAAAGCCCGCCTGTAGGCCTTTTCAGACGCAATCCCACCGCGAATCGTGCATAATGTATCGCGTCGTTTTTTCCGGAGCCGTGAACCGGTATCGACCCCAGGGGGTTTAATGCTGCAACGTGAAGCCGAAGGCCAGGCTTTGGCTCGGTGCGTTATCGCGGTTCCGCTGGCTCTTATCGCCACGCTATTGTTTACTGCCACCGTGTCTGAACCGGCACCGGCCCAAACCTACACGGTGATTCACAACTTCACGCGCAAAGGCAACGATGGAGCCAGCCCTTACGGGGGTCCGGTAATCGATCGATCGGGAAATCTCTATGGAACGACGTATGCCGGGGGGACCTATGGCAGCGGAAATGTCTACCGGCTTTCACCAAGCGGGTCCTCGTGGACATACAGTACGTTGTATAGCTTTAAGGCCGGAACGGACGGGGTGGGGCCAGGTTTTGGTTCTCTGGCCATCGGCCCGCACGACACTCTGTTCGGGACTACCGAGGGAGGGGGATACTTCGGCACCGCCTTTGCAATTTGCGCCTGCCCGGGGCGGGAGGTTCAGATCCACAGCTTTGGCATGGGGACGGACGGCGCTCAACCCCTTGGCGGGGTGGTCGTCGGTTCGAAAGGCAATTTTTATGGAACCGCCAGCCTTGGGGGCGCATACGGGAATGGCACCGTCTATGAAGAGACGCGGTCCGGGCGCACATGGACTGAGAGCACGCTCTACAGCTTCACTGGCGGAGACGATGGTACGAATCCGGCGGCAGCCCCGACGCTGGACGCCAACGGAAATCTTTATGGCACGACGTCTTTTGGCGGCGCCAATGGCGTCGGGGTGGTGTACAAGCTTTCGTACTCCGGTTCCGCCTGGAAACAGACCGTCCTGTACACCTTCCAAGGCTTGAGTGACGGCCAGAATCCAGTTGGAGGCGTGGTCGTGGACGGAGGCGGCAATGTGTATGGCACGACTTTCGACGGCGGGGACAACGGCGGCGGCACGGTGTACGAATTGTCGCCCTCCGGTGAAGGTTGGGCGTTTACCGTGCTCTACAGCTTCACCGGCGGTTATGGCGGACCCTACAACAAACTCACGCTAGCGAACGGGAACATTTACGGCCTAACCGAAGGCGAAGGCGCGAACGGCTTCGGCTCGGCGTTCAAGCTAACTCCGGGCAAGGGAGGTTGGACCTTTACCGACCTTTACGACTTCATCGGCGGCAGCGAAGGCGCGGAACCCTACGGCAGCGTGGCCGTCGATAGCGCTGGAAATGTCTTTGGTACAACCAACGAAGGCGGCAGCACGAATCAGGGCGTCGTGTTTGAGATTACGCCGTAAAGAGGATAAGGTGGGCGCGACGCGGGAATTGGGTCGATCGTCGTCGCGCCCATGTAGTCATTAGCAAACATTTTTGGCCACGACTCTTTGCCTACTTGATGTCAATCCACTTATTGCTCTCGCACACATACCACGTGCTCGACGTGCCGCCCGCGGTATTTGAGTAGAGGCTACCTTGAGGACAGGTCACGCCACTCGTCGGCGGAGTAGTAGCTCCGACCACCCACGAGGGAATTGTTGGACTCGTGGTCAATCGGGAATATCCCGGCGACACTACTGCCCCCAGCGCATAGATTGCGACCGCTGGATTCGAGCTGGCACTGAGCGTCGGTCCGCTCACGTCGTCCTGGATGGTCGTGGTCGCACCGTTGGCTGTCACGTTCAGCAACGTAACGTTTGTGGACGTGGATCCCACAATGTGCACCACGTTCGTCACGCCCGATCCACCCTTGATGTTGAATAGCACGTTACTGGGAGCGGCGAATGACCGCCCGATGGCAACTCCATCGGAGAACCCCGAAACTTGCGCGTCTTCGATGGAGTTGTTGGGCGCGTCGAGCTTGATACCGTTCGAACCCGAGACGCTACCACCCTTGCAGGTCACTCCGTGAAGGCCGCGCGTAGGGGCTTGGAGAGAAATGCACACCGTACTGGACGCGGTGGAACTGGTGCTGAAATTAATGTCCGAGTATGGCCCCGATTGCGCGGCTCCTGAGGTGACTGCCAACCCAGTTCCCAGCATATTGATCATGCTGACCCGTTTTACGAAGGTCAATTCCTGCGACGAGGCATCGGTAATCCCTCCGCTGCCCGTCACGTTGTTGCCATCCAGAGCCAGATCTTCCACCGAGATTCCGGAGCTTCCATTCATTCGAATCAACGCTAGGTTGGTTGCGAATCCGGATGCTGCCTGAATCGTGGTCACTCCCGACCCGGGAGATCCGGGCCCCTGACCGATGATGCGCGTCCCCGTTGGCAGCACCCACTGGGTGGAAATCTGTATCGTGCCGGCCGGAAGGAGAACCGTCGAAGGAACGGTGATACCTCCCCACGGATTGGTTGCGCAGGTTTGCGTACTTCCGCTTGCGGGCAAGACTCCCCGCGCGTCGATCACCTCGCCATTGGCGGGGTAAGAGCCGGAACTGAGGATGGAATGGATGCGGGCGCAGAGATCGCCAGAGCTGGTGTAACCGAAAGCATCGATAAACGCCGAAGACCCTAGCTGTCCCGGACTCATTCCAGTGCAGTCCCCATAGACATCATTCTGGCCGGCAGTACCGGTACAAGACTGGGCTGACGCCGTTGCCAAAGACCAAGTTAGAAAGAAAACCGCGAGAGTAACGAATCCCAAACTCGATATGCGCTTCATTGAATGTCTCCTCGAAGTTGAACGTAATTCAAGCACCGCTCGTCGTTACTTAACGGCCGTCCATGTGGTCGATGTCCCATTGTTCGCACAAGCGTAGAGCGTGGTTCCGGAACCGCCGCCGGTATTCGAAAACAGACTGCCATTCGAAGTACAGGTGCCGGACGGGGCCGAACTGCCGACCGCCCATGTGGGTAAGGCCGGACTGGTTGTAAATCGCGAATATCCGCCGCTTACCGCCTGCCCCACAATGTAGGTTCCAATATGCGCATCGGTCAGAGTAGCGCCCGTTAGACTGTCGAGAATGGAGTTATTGCCGGCGCTGGTCACGCCCGCAATCGTTATGTTGCCGGTCGATCCACTGTAGATGTGGATGAGATTCGCCGTCGCGGTGCTGTTTACCGTAGTCGTCCCGGTGATGTTCATGAACAGATCCGTCTGGCCGGAATCTGACCCACCGGTCTGCGAACCAATGCGAATCCCGTCCTGAAAACCATCGATGCGGACGTCTTCTACTGCAACGCTGCCTCCATCCACCAGAATGGCGCCGTTGCTGCTCGCATTCCCGATGCAAGTTACGCCGTACAAGGCCCGCGGCTCCGAGAATTGCACGTTGATGCAGGCCGTCGAGGAGGTCGCGCTACTGGTCTGAAACGTGATGTTCGTGTAAGGTCCCGAGTGGCTGGCTACGCCGTTGCTCTTGCCTTCGGGATCAACGCCGAGAAACAGTCCGTTGCCATCCACATTGTTGATGGCCACGTCGTCGACGTAACTCAACTCCTCGGCATTCTGATTGTCGATGCCATCCAGCGACTGGCCTTGGCCATCGAGAGTGAGATGTTCGATCCGCACTTCAAAGACGATTCCGCCTCCGCTGCCTCCTATCGAGGGCTTCCCCATGTGGAGAATCGCCGTGTCGGAACTGGCGTAAGGGTCGGTGAACCCCGAAGTGCTGGCTTGAAGAATCGTGCGGGCCGGCCCTTCGCCAACGATTTGGGACTGGTCCGGAATCGCCCACGAGTGGGTCATCGACAGGGTTCCCGCCGGCAGCAAAACGCGCACAGATAGGCCCGATGTGAGGTGGGTGAAGGGATCGGTCGCACAGCCCGCTGTCACCGACATTCCCCGTGCGTCGACCACCGTGCCTGCAGTCCCAGTCCCAAGAGTACCCAACGCTGCGCCGAGCTTGGCGCAAAAATCACCCGACGTTGTCAGGCTCGCGCCGTACGCGTCCAAAAACGATTTGCTCCAGGTAATTGAGCTGCCGTTGTAGACCGCGTTGTTGCCTGGACTTTGAGCATACAAAACCGGCGCAACGGCGAGAACTGCCAACAACATTGCCAGCACCTGACCTATTCTTCGCTGACTCGACACCCGTGCATGTTTCATAAGTCTCCTCGAAGTCAAACTATGAGTTGTGGATGAATCGTGGCTTCTGTCCGGCTACTTTACGGAAGTCCAGGAACCGTTAACGCAGGCCCACAAGACGTGCCCTGTGCTTACCGTGGTTCCGGTGATGTTGGAGAAAATCGCGCCGGTGGCGCAGGGATTGGACGGTGTAGTGGATGTGCCCAAACTCGCTTGTACCCATTGCGGCGTGGGAGTGGGAAGGGTTGGTCCCGTTCCTGTCGCCGTCGCAGTAGTCAGTTGCGTGTAGCCGTAAGTTCCGGAAGTCGTGGAAAGAGCTTCTCCGCGGATGTAAAATGCCACCGAAGTGTTGCTGTTGGTGCCGTCTAACTCGACTCCACTAATATCGTCGAGCAGGGCAGTATGTCCGGTATCGGTGGTCTTGATCTGAAGCAACGTGAGATCGGTTACTGCAAAGGAAGC
The DNA here is from genome assembly GCA_050015215.1 of Candidatus Sulfotelmatobacter sp. GTDB lineage: Bacteria > Acidobacteriota > Terriglobia > Terriglobales > Acidobacteriaceae > Sulfotelmatobacter. Next base: position 12,414 of record JBEKBW010000080.1, on the reverse strand, counting down.
GGTACAAACATAGGTGGATGCAGGGTTCGACCCGCAGATATGGACAACGTTGTGTTGGACTCCCGAGGTGCCTAAACTGCCTCCGCTCCCTCCATTAATGTTGGCGAGGTAGTTGGCCGCTGCCGCCGCCTTTTCACCGATTCGAATACCGTCGATAACACCTTCCACGTGGACATCTTCTATCGAGTTATTGTTACCGTTCAGGCTGATTCCAGCGTTGGGAGTACCGTTGGCCGTGCAGGTAAGGCCGTGAATTCCCCGGGTGCTGGCGCCATTGATCAGGATGCACAACGTGGTGGGCTGAACGATGGTGCAACTAGGCGGATCACAGAACGAGGTTCCTCCTGCGGTGATGTTCAACCCTGCGTAAGGTCCCGAGTTAGTCGCGCCGCTTTCGATATCGATCCCGATTCCTTCAACTTCGTTAATCGTCACGTTCTGGACGAAGCTCAACTCCTGCGCGTACTGATTGATGATTCCGGTGACGTTGGCGCCGGCCCCCGAGATGAACAAGTCGGAGATGGACACTCCCGTGCAAGTGCTGCTGCACATCTGTAGAAATGCCGATCCGGTAAAACCCGATCCAGCCGCAATGGTGGTTTGCGTTTTGCCCTTGCCGATGATTCGGGTTTGCGGCGGGATAATCCACGTAGTACCAATATCGATTGTGCCATTCGGCAACAGAATCGTTGATGGGATGGTGATCGCCGGCTTGCTAGTCTGGGACCAGGGAGTGCTTGAGGTTCCGCAAGTATTGGGAAACGCCGCCAAACCTCGAGCGTCGATAACAACACCGGCCGGCGGTACCGTTAGGGTTTGAGCGTAAGAAAGTGCATTGTAGACCTGCGTACAAAAATCGGAGGAACTAAACGTAGATACGCTCGCGTCGATAAACGCGGCAGACGGCGTCGGAGACCCCGACGAGTTATATACCGCATTGTACTGGGCGGTTACTAACAGAGGCAGCGCCAGCCAGTGTAGAGCGACAAGAGTACGGCGGAGGACAACTTTCCCATAGGTCATGCGAGTCTCCTGCAAGAGTTACAGATGGGAAACAGGTATACACGTTTTCTTTTGTGGATGCAAACACGAACATACCTATCTACTAGTTATCGCGGATTATAGTCTGTTATTAGAGCGACTTATAGCTTATCGAAACATTTCCGCGCGGACGAGGGTGTCCGGCTCCAACTTACTTTACGGCGGCGGCTTTTTTGGGGAACATTTCACCGATGCGCTTGATTTCTGCGCCTACGCCCTTGAGCTTTTCCTCTATGTGTTCGTAGCCGCGGTCGATGTGGTAGACGCGGTCGATGATGGTTTCGCCATCAGCTACGAGCGCGGCCAGAACTAGCGAGGCGCTGGCACGCAGATCGCTGGCTAATACTGCGGCGGCGCTGAGCGGAGTTTTGCCGCGGACTACGGCGCGTCGGCCCTCGATTTTGATGTTTGCGCCCATACGGACTAATTCTTGGGCATGCATGAAGCGGTTCTCGAAAATATTTTCGGTGACTACCGACGCGCCTTCGGCTTGCGTGGCCAGGGCCATGAACTGCGCCTGCATGTCGGTGGGAAAACCGGGAAATTCTTCGGTGACGATGTCGGCGGCGACCAAGGGATTATCACCCATGACGCGCACCGAGTCGGAGGTCGATTTGGTCTTTACACCGACTGCTTTCAGCTTCGCCAGCACGGCATCTAGATTATTGGGATCGCAACCAGTTATGTTGAGATCGCCTCCGGTCATCGCTCCGGCGATCAGAAATGTGCCGGCTTCAATGCGGTCGGGGATGATGCGGTGTTTCGCGCCTTTCAGTTTGCTCACGCCTTTTATGTGAATCGTAGCCGTACCTGCGCCTTCGATTTTTGCCCCCATTTTATTTAGTAGATTGGCAAGGTCGGCGACTTCAGGCTCGCGAGCGCAATTTTGCAGGATGGTTTCGCCTTCGGCCAGCGTGGCGGCCATTAAAAGGTCTTCGGTGCCGGTGACGGTTATTTTGTCGAAGACGAACTCTGCACCTTTCAGGCGAGTGGCGGTAGCTTCGACATAGCCATGATCTTGTGTGATTTTTGCACCAAATTGTTCCAGGCCTTTGATGTGGAGGTCGATGGGGCGGCTGCCGATGGCGCAACCGCCAGGAAGCGAGACGCGGGCACGACCGCAACGGGCGACGAGCGGTCCAAGCACCAGAGTGGAGGCGCGCATGGTTTTTACCAATTCGTAGGACGCTTCCGGGCTGGCCAGATTTGCGCAGTGGATGGTGGTGCGGTGGTGGGCACGTCCGTAGCCGAGTTCCACTTCGGCTCCCATGGCCGCCAGCAGGTTGCGAGTGGTTTGAATATCACGGACTTGGGGAATGTTTTCCAGGATTACGGGTTCGTCGGTTAGCAGGGCCGCAGCCATGCAAGGGAGGGCCGCGTTTTTTGCTCCGCTAACGCGGACTGTGCCGAGCAGGGGCTGGCCGCCGCGGATGATGAGTTTATCCATGAGGTTCTCGAGGTTTTATTCTAGCGGGGAAATGGGCGAGTGATGGGTAATCGGGAGGGCACGGACTTGTGGATGGGAGATCCCCGCTTCTTGCAAAAGAAGCGAGAAATGGGCACCCACCCGAATCGGTCCTGCTGCGCCTCGGACGGCGCAGGAATTGGGGCGCTTACATTCTTGTCGCTATTCGATCTTTCCTCTTGGGTGAGCGCGCGAAGCCAACTGCATCGCATTGCGATATGCAGAACCTCGATCTCTTTTAGACTCCCGGCGTTTCCCTAAGGTCGTTCCTCAAATTCGAGGAAGTTTCGCCGAAAGCTGCATCGCATTAGCGCGCGCTGGAATATATGTGCTGAGAGAAACACGCAGACTTCGCCGCCCAAGAGGCAGCATCTATTCGCGCATTCGCAGGTTGTTTGGATTTAAGCTAATCGTTGTCCAGATACTCCCCAGGCACATCGTCCTCGGGGACCTCGTGGGTTCGCACTTCTTTCTCGTCTGCGTTATCGGCGCTCTCAACGCCTGCAACGACGTCAGCCTCGAACGCATTCCCCTCCTCGACCAACTCGTCGACGCTCTCCGAGTCCGCCGCTTCACTGCGCGACAGGCCCTGTAGATCCCCCGACTGGTCTCCGGAGCCAGGTTCTTGACGCTCAGGTCGGAAGGCGATTTCGCGCACGCGCTCGCTGTTTTTCCGAGGCGGCTTGGCCGACTCGACCTTCTTTTTTTCTGTCCTCTTCTTTTCTGTCCTCTTCGGCGCCGGCTTCGTCTTCGTCACCTTCTTAATGGGACTTTTCTTCGCCTTCGTTGGCGTCGTATGCTTGCGCGCGGACTTCTTCGGCTTCATCGTCTTCTTCGCGGTCTTCTTTTTAGCACTCATTGGCGAAGTCTAGCACTGGAACGCAGGTCCCGCAAAGCCCCTGCGCTGGCCGCACCTCGCAGTTTGGCGTGCGAGGATATGTAAGGCTGGAACGAGGGGCAGAACGAAACCAAAAGTACAATTAGATTATCCAAAGGACACTTGCATGATGCAAACGGTCAAAAGCATCCTTCTGGTAGTGAGCGCATTATTTCCTATCGTCGACCCCATCGGCGGAAGTCCGGTATTCCTGTTGCTCACCCGCGATTACTCTCCGGAGACGCGCCGAGTGCTGGCACGCAGCATCGCGATAAACAGCTTCATCCTGCTGATCGTGTCTTTCGCCATCGGATCGCACGTACTCTCCTTCTTTGGAATCTCACTTCCGGTAGTGCAGGTGGGAGGCGGATTGATCGTGATTTCGGCGGGCTGGGCAATGCTGAACCAGGAAGATAGGAATAATCGAGACGCAGCCGCTCGAACCGTCAGCTGCACGGACGCCCTAAGGCAGGCGTTTTATCCACTGACGCTGCCTTTGACAGTCGGGCCCGGGTCTATCTCGATTGCGATCACGCTGGGAGCAAATGCGCCGCGACACCTGGGACCAGGCCTGCTGGCAATTCTTGCGGCGGCCATTGGATCGGCATTCCTGGGCGTTACCATCTACCTCTGCTATGCCTTCGCGGATCGCCTGGGCTCAATCATTGGTCCCAGCGGGATGAACGTAGTTCTCAAACTCACCGCGTTCCTGCTGGTATGTATCGGCGTGCAGATCCTATGGAATGGAGCCAGCCAGTTGCTCGGTTCGGTCATTCGGCCGTGACTTTTTTGTAGAGATCAATTCCCACGAGTTCGCTTCGCGCCTGCACGGTTTCCGAGATCGGAAACCGATTGGACGCACTCGCAGCGAGACAGTGATTAGAGGAACGCGAGACTTGTGCAATCGACACTTTCGGAACCCGAACATTGCGGGATGAGCCAGAATCTGCGAGATCAAATCGAGCACGACCAAGCGCATGTCTTGCGGCGCTCCTTTTTAGGACACTAATTGACTGATAAGTTGCGCTGCCGTCTTTCATGAGGTTATTAGAGTAGTGGTTAGGCCCTCAAAGACTCCTATGAATAGGGCTTGAACGGGAAAAGTACCAAAAACATATAGATGAATACGAGTTAATGGTAGCGTTATTTTCCGCGCTGGAACTACCTAGGTAGCGGAGAGGTGGTCGAGCGGTGTTAATGAATGTGGATACTAGCTGCGATTGTCGGGCTATCTAATATTCATGAGGATGATTTTTCTAAGGTATTAATTTGACTCACCAACAATGAATAAGTTGCATTGACATGCGAAAGGTCGTCTCTTACACTTTGATCGCGCGCTCTTATAGGACCGGTAACAGCGGGAGGTATTCGTGGAAGACCGCACAGTGGACGAGCATCGTTCTACGTTTCTCGAAGACTCCCTCAGAGATTTGCGTTACGGCATACGCTTGCTCCGGCGGGCGCCGGGATTCACATTCGTTTCCAGCCTGATGCTCACGCTCGGCATCGGTGCGACCATTGCGATTTTCAGCGTGGTTAACGGTGTGCTGATCAAGCCACTGCCGTACCCTGACGCCGATGCACTAATAAATCTCAAGCATGCAGCGCCGGGAGTGCCCGCATTTTTTGGTAACCCCGGAATGTCGCCCGCCCTGCTCTCCACGTACCGCAGTGAAAACCAAACTTTTCAGGAGCTCGGCATCTGGGCGAAAAGCACCGATACTGTTACAGGCGGAGGCGACCCCGAAGAGGTCGAAAGTTTGTACGTCACCCATGGCACCCTTCAAGCGCTGGGTGTCCAACCGGCAATCGGTCGCTGGTTTTCGCAAACTGACGATGCGGTAGGAGCTCCTGAAACTGCGATCCTGACGTATGGGTACTGGCAGCACCGGTACGGAGGCGCGTCATCGGTAATCGGTCAGCCCATCACGATCGATGCACAGCCTCGAACCGTGATCGGTGTAATGCCGAAGGGATTTCTGTTCCTGAACGAGAACCCCAGGCTGATCCTCCCCACCCACTTCAGCGAGGGAGAGCTTCACTTGGGCGGGTTCGCCTATCAGGGTCTGGCGCGGCTTAAGCCTGGCGTGACGATCAAGCAAGCCAGCGCAGATGTTGCGCGGATGATCCCTATCTGGCTGAACACGTGGAGGCCTCCGCCGGGCCAAAACCGTCAATTCTTTGCAAGCATGGGGCTGGCCCCGGCGCTGCAGCCCTTGAAACAGGCTGTGATCGGCAATATCGGGAATGTTTTATGGGTGTTGCTCGGAATGATCGGTGTCGTGTTGCTGATCGTGTGCGCCAACGTGGCGGGCCTTATGCTCGTTCGTGCGGAAGAACGCGAGTATGAACTGTCCATCCGCGCCGCATTGGGCGCCGGGCCGGGAAGCATCGCGCGCGGGATGTTGATGGAGAGCCTGCTCTTGGGGTTGTTCGGTGGCGCCCTCGGACTGGGCGTCGCGTTTGTCGCAGTACGGATATTCGTGTCGGTTGGTCCGGCGACATTGCCGCGTCTGCACGAAATCACTATCGATCCCTCGGTCGTCATGTTTGCGCTGGTAACTTCTCTGCTGTCAGGTCTGCTTTTCGGATTGTTCGGATTGATCCCAATCTTCAAGCAAGCTGGGCCGCAGATCGCCGGAGCGTTGCGCGCCGGCAGACGAACATCGAGCGACGGCAGGGAGCGACATCGAGTTCGAAACGCCCTAGTCGTGGTGCAAGTGGCGCTCGCGGTCGTTCTGTTGGTCGGCTCCGGCCTCATGATTCGGACCTTTCTGATCCTGCGCTCCGTTCAGCTCGGTGTCGCAGATCCGGATCACATCCAGCTCACACGCGTGCTCATCCCTACCGCGGAAGTGTCGGATCGCGAACGGGTCTTCAATATGCAGACCCAGATGCGCGATCGCCTCGCCGCGATTCCCGGCGTGTCAGCCGTGTCGTTCACCAGCGCCGCACCGCTGGGACCAAGCACTGGCGACGTTATTCTCGATGATGACAAGATCTATATGCGGACGCCCGTTCCACCCGTCCGGCAGTTCAAGTTCGTTGCACCCGGATTTTTTCAAACCCTCGGAACTCCGCTCGTTGCCGGCCGCGACTTGACTTGGGCCGACCTAAACGAGCACAGACCGGTGGTGGTAATTTCTGAGAACCTGGCGCGTGAAATGTGGAACAAACCGGACGCGGCGTTGGGTAAGCACATTCGAGAGAGCTCGAGCCCCTGGCGTGAAATCGTCGGAGTCGTTGGCGATGTCCACGACAATGGCGCGGACCAGCCTCCACCAACGATCGTGTATTGGCCCGTCTTGATGCAGAACTTCTGGGGTGAGCCCACCTACATTGTGCGTGGCGTGACGTTCGTGGTTCGCAGCCAACGCGCCGGCACGCTGAGTTTTCAGGACGAGATCGGCCGCGCGATCCATGCCGTCGACAGCAATGTTCCGCTCGGGGAGGTTCGCACGCTCAGCGATGTGTACGAAGCTTCCCTCGCCCGGGTGTCATTCACACTCGTAATGTTGGGGATCGCTGCCGGAATGGCGTTGCTGATCGGTCTCGTCGGACTCTATGGCGTGATTGCTTATTCCGTGTCGCAACGGAGACGAGAAATCGGCATTCGAGTCGCCCTCGGCGCCTCGCATGGCCAACTCAGATACATGTTCCTTCGCCATGGCATCGCACTGGCGACGGTTGGCGTCGTCTGCGGCCTCGTCGGGTCCCTGGCGCTTACGCGATTGCTGACTTCTCTTTTGTTCGGGATCAGTCCGCTCGATCCGGCCACATATGGCATCGTCTCCCTCGGCCTCATCGCGGTAACCGCGCTCGCGAGCTACGCCTCGGCCCGTCGCGCTACGATGGTCGATCCCATCGACGCTCTACGGACCGATTAACGACTTGTCTTCTGGACGTCTTAATGTAGGAGCGCTTTTTGAGAACTGGCATGCGAGGGGCTCTTCGAAAAAACGGGATCACGCAAGCAAACGATCCGGATGCAGCGTAGATTCAGGCCGCTGCACAGCCAAGCGACGGAGATGGGCAATGAAGTTATCGGCGAGCCCGGCAATCGTCTCTCGCCGGTGCAGGCTGCGGCTATAGATCCAGTGCATCCCGAGACCCTGCGCCCCGGTCGTGATGACCAGGTCGATCAGATGATTCCGTTTGAAGTCGCCGGGTGGATGCTCGTCCTCGAAGGAGTACGGCGCCGTGCGGAAGAGAGAGTCGGGCCGCGACTGCCCTCCCCAGTTGTTGAGGCACACCTGCGGCATTGCGACCAGCCCGGCACCCTCATCTAGAATCCATTTGCCAACCCCGTATGCGAGACCATCGTTCGGCATACTGCGCACACGGTGCTTGACTTGACACAACATTTCGGTCGCGTCGAGGATCCCCTGATTTTCGAGCAGCACCGGTACCGACGTGGAGAACCAGCCGACGGTGCGCGCGACATTGAGCCTTGCGAAGCACGTTGCACGGCCAGAGGAGAACAGATCGATTGCGACAGCCGGCTTTCTCGTCCACTGCAGCAGCGTCGCAGCCAGGGCGGCTAGGTACACCTCGGTGAACTGCGCATGTTGTTCGCGGATTATGTTTTCCAGGAGCGAGTCCGCCTCGTTACTCTCGATCTTCGCGCTCAGAGTTTCATCCGAACCGAGTTCGTATTCGTTCCTAGGATTGTCGAGGGGAATAGTGCCGTAATCGCACCATTGTTGCGCCCGCCACAGGGCAACATCCGTCTCGAACTCCTGGGAGCGAGAGTAGGCGCCAAGCCGCTCCGCCCACGTCTTGAAGGGAGTCGTTTTCCTGGGCAAGAGTGGAGTCTGTCCCGCCGCGAGTTGCTGGTAGACCGTTTCGATGTCGTCGAGCAGAACCTGCATCGACCAGGGATCAGCCACGAAGTGATGGGCAACAAGCAGAAACTGTTGCGCCTGCCCGGGCTGGCGATTGATCAGCACCGCGTGCAACAGCGGGGGCTCGGCTCCCGAGACTCGCTGCCGCGCAGCCGCACCGATTTCGCGAAAGGCGCTCTTCTCCACCGCCGCATCCAGATGAGAAATATCAACCTCAGTAAAGCACCTGTTGTATTGCAGCTGTTCGGCGGGAATAATCCTCTGGATCAGCGTGGTATCGAGAATAAGCTGCATGGCCAGAGCGTCGTGATGCGCAGCAACGTACTTCACCGTTTGCTTCAGCCACGCAGGACGCAACGGCTGCGTAGCCTCGAGCCCTGCTTCAATCGTGAAACGCTCGAGGTGTTGCGGCCACTGGCGCATAAACATCCGCTGGATCGGTGTGAGTGGCACCTCGCCTTCGAGCTGTGATGCCTGCGCCATCTGGCCGGGCCCCGACCCAAAGGACGCCCCGATCGCCAGCTCTGCGATCGTCTGCCGCTCGAAGAGATCGGCGACCGTAAAGGTCAATCCGGCCTGGGCCGCAAAGTCGACGACTCGCATCGCCGACAGCGACGTGCCTCCGAGATCGAAGAAGTTGTCGTGGACGCCCACGCGCTCGAGTTTGAGCACCTGCACCCAAACTCCCGCCAGCACTTCCTCTGTCGGAGTGCGCGGCGCCACGTACCGCAGTGGGTCCGACCGTTCTGGGTCGGGCAAGCGCCGTCGGTCAACTTTCCCGCTTGCCGTCAGTGGCAACTCCTCCAGCAGCACGAAGACGCTCGGCACCATGTACTCGGGGAGGCTCTCTTTGAGAAACGCGCGCAGCGTCACGGAATCAGGAGCAATGGCTCCCGGGGCGGCCACGATATACGATACGAGACGCTTCTCCCCGTGGTCTTCGCGCGCCACGACGATTGCATCGCATAGCGCCGCGTGCCGCAGGATCGCGGCTTCCACTTCTCCCGGCTCGATGCGAAAGCCGCGAATCTTCAACTGCTGATCCGCGCGGCCCCGGTACTCCACGTTCCCATCCGCACGATACCTCGCGCGATCGCCGGTCGCATACATTCGGCTCCCCGGCGCGCCGAAGGGGTTCGCCACAAACTGCGCGGCCGTCAGCCCGCTGCGCCCCACATATCCGCGCGCGACCCCGGAACCAGCAACATAGAGTTCACCGACCACGCCGATCGGGATCGGCTGCAGCTCCTCGTCCAGCACATAGATCTGAGTGTCCGTGATGGGACGACCGATCGGGATCGATGTGATCGCGTCCGAGAGATTTGCCGGGATTTTGTATGCACACGAGAAGGTCACGCACTCAGTGGGCCCATATCCGTTGATCAACGATTGCTCCGGCAAACGCCGCCGCGCCCGATTCACGTGGGCGACCGAGAGCGCCTCTCCGCCAATCAGCAACTGGCGAATGCCGCGGAGGGCCTCGAGCGACTGATCGACGATGCCGTTGAACAGCGACGAAGTCAGCCACGCCGTATCGACGCCATCGCGCCTCACGCATTCTTCAATCGATTGCGGGGTCGGCACCGTCTCCGTCAGCACGACCAGCCGGCCGCCGTTGAGCAACGGCGCCCAGATCTCGAAGGTCGCAGCGTCGAAAGTAAGCGGCGCCGCACTCAGGACGCAACAGTGCTCATCGAGATGTACGTACTGCGCTTGCTTGACGAGCCGCGCGATCGCCCGATGCTGAACAGCAACGCCCTTGGGCTCCCCCGTGGAGCCGGACGTATAGAGAATGTACGCGAGCTGATCCGCAGAGATCGCCACCGACGTAGCCGCGACACCCGCCGTGCTCGCCTGGCTCACTGCGTCCAGGGTGCCTACCTGTCGCACCGTTGGCATTCTCGAAAAAAGTTCGGCCCATTTCCCGTCGGTCAGCACTATATGCGCACTTGCGTCTTCGAGCATGAAGGCGAGGCGAGGCGAGGGATACGTGGGATCAAGCGGCAAATAGGCGCCGCCGGCTTTCAGGATTCCCAACAGCGCCACCACCATTTCCAAAGAGCGTTCGACGCACAAGCCCACGACGCGCTCAGGCCCCACGCCCATGCTTCGCAAATACTCGGCGCACCGGTTGCTGCGCCGATCGAGCTCCGCGTATGTGAGTCGCCCTCCCCCACACACGACGGCAACCGCCCCCGGCGTGCGGGACGCCTGCTCGGCGAACAACTCGTGGACGCAGCGGTCTTTTGGATACGCCAGCTCTGTGCGGTTCCACTCCACCAACAATTGTCGGCGCTCCGGCTGTGTCAGTATGCTCAGCTCACTCAAGCGCGCCTGCGGATCCTCCACCACTTGTTCGAGCAAGTAAATGTAATGATTCACGAACCGATCAATCGTGGACGCGTCGAACAAGTCCGTAGCGTAGTCGACCCATCCGGCCAACTCGGAGCCGCTCTCGAATAGGCTCACTGTCAGGTCGAACCGGCTCCCCGCAAGTCCCAGTTCTAGCGGCTGTGCCTCCAGGCCGAACAACGTAGAGGTGGACCCCGGGGCGTTTTGCATTAGGAACACGACTTGGAACAACGCTTGCCGCGAGAGGTCCCGCTCCGGCTGCAGCTCTGCGACGAGTTTTTCGAACGGCACGTCCTGGTGCGCGTACGCTTGCAGGGCCGTCTCTTTCGTCTCGCGCAGTAGCTCGGCGAAGGTCGGATTGCCGTTCAGATTCGCGCGCATCATGAGCATGTTCACGAAGAACCCAATCAGGCCCTCGGTCTGCCGATGGGTGCGGCCGGCAATCGGCGAGCCGACCACGATGTCGTGTTGGCCGCTCCACCGGCTTAGGAGAACCTGCAAAGCGGCCAGCAGCAACATGTGAAGCGTGGCCCCTTCCTTCTTCGCCAGTTCAGCGATCCGCCCGGATAATGCCGCTGGCAGCCGGAACAACCGTAGCGCGCCGTTGAAGGTCGGCACCGCCGGTCGCGGCCTGTCGGTCGGCAACTCCAAAGTGGCCGGGACACCCGCCAACTGCGTCTTCCAGTATGCCAATTGTTTGCCGAGCACCTCGCCCTGCAGCCACTCGCGCTGCCATAGCGCGTAGTCGGCGTACTGAACCTCCAGTGGCGAGAGCGGGTAACGGGGCCGCTGTGGATACGTGTCATACAAGATGTCCAGCTCACGCAGCAACACGCCGATCGACCAGGCGTCGCAGATGATGTGGTGCATCGTGATCAGCAACGCATGTTCGTCACTCGTCAGCTTAACCAGCGCCACTCGGAGCAGCGGACCTCGACTCAAATCGAAGGGCGCCAACGCCTTCTCGCGCAGCAACTCTTGAAGCCGGCTCTCACGATTGTCGAATGCGAGCTCAGACACATCCTCGATCTGCAGCGCCACTGGCTGCGCTGTATCGATCACCTGCACCGGCCAGCCGCCGCGTCGCTCAAAGCGCACACGCAGGCCCTCGTGCCGCTTCACCAATTCATCGAATGCATGCTGGAGCGCCGGAATTTTCAGTCGCCCGAACATGCGCAGCGCCGTAGGCACGTTGTATGCCCCATTCATCACTTGCACCTGTTCCAAGAACCAGAGCCGCTCCTGGGCGAACGATAGCGGCAAGTCCGTCTCGCTGGTCGCCCGGGACGGTATTACCCGCGGCGCCTTGCGCTCTGCTTCCAGGCGAGCCGCCATCAGCTCAATCAGCCTGCGCCTGGATTCTTCGGGGGTGTCGGTGGAACTATCCACTTCGGGTTTGAAGCTCATGCAGACTTCTCCGTCAGCTTGCGCAGTTCGCGCTCCACCTCTTCATCGGACATCTGCTGGACGTTGGTTCGCAGCGTCGTCATCTTGTCAAGCCGCTCACTTTCGATTTCCCGCTGAAGATCAACCACCTTCGCGGCAAACTCGCTGATCGTCGGGGCTTCGAACAGAGCGCGCAGCTCAATAGGCAGTTTAAAAACGTCGCGCACGCGTGTGATCACCTGCGTGGCCAGCAGCGAATGCCCGCCCAATTCAAAGAAATCTTCCTCCACGCCCACCTGCTCGAGCTTGAGCACCTCGGCCCAGACCTGCGCCAGCGACTCCTCCGTCGGCGTCCGCGGCGCCACGTAGCGCAGCGGATTCGCCCGCTCCGGCGCCGGCAGCCGCTGCCGGTCCACTTTCCCGTTCGGCGTCAGCGGCAGCGCCGCCAG
>JBEKBW010000079.1:0-22331 GCA_050015215.1 Candidatus Sulfotelmatobacter sp. | reverse complement strand
CACGTTGCTCATCGAAGGTTCTGAGGTTAAGTTCCTGCATTGGTGGTGGACCGAGGAAGACGTTCGCGCAGTTAGTCCGCATCCGGTCCCTGAGAGGGGCCTCACCCGCAACCGGAAAGAACGGCGAGCCCTTCTTCCTTTTCGGGAGTGGTGTTACCTACGGTATACGGAGCCCAGCGACGGACGCGCGTTGCTCGTGCTCGGGGAAGGCAGATACTGGGTTGACATGCTGGAAAATAATCCTGATGCGAACGTGGTCGCTTTCCAGCCTTTGTCCCTGCGTTTGGCGCGCAGGGCGCGAGCGCGGGATCAGAGGGGACGAGCGCACTCCAGCGGCTAAAGCCTCGTCTTCAGATGCGGCCTAATCGGCACGAGTGGAACTCGTGCCCTTCCCGATTTCTTTGCCGATGGTGCGCCCCTCCCGGTCTCTTCATCCACGGTGCAAACTTTCCATCGGGAATTCGTTCGTGATTTTATCCGCCGATATGCACCATCGTCCTCGACGCGGGCACGAAGTCCGGTTCGCCGATGTGGTGGCGTTCTTCTTTTTTCTGCACTACGCCGCGGATGAAGTCGGCTAGCTCTTCGTCGGTTGCGCCGCGCTGCATTTGGGCGTGGAGATCGTGGTCCCAGACGGAGAACAGGCAGGTACGGATTTTGCCGTCGCTGGTGATGCGGATGCGGCTGCAGTGGCCGCAGAAGGGGTGCGAGACGGGGGCGATGATGCCGATTTCGCCTACGCCGTCGTCGAAGCGGTAGCGGCGGGCGGTTTCCGAGCGGGCGTGCGGGATTTCCACCAGCGGGCGGTACTCGGCCATGCGGGCGAGGATTTCTTCCAGCGTGACTACTGTGTTCGGCGCCCAGGTGCGTCCTTCTTCGAGCGGCATGAATTCGATGAAGCGGACCGTCACCCCTTCTTCGCGCGCGAACATGCCGAAAGGAATGATCTGATCTTCGTTGAAACCTCGCATTAGAACGCAATTTACTTTTAGCGGCCAGAGGCCGGCGCGGCGGGCAGCGCGGATGCCGGAGAGGACGTGATCGTATCCGCCGGGGACGCGCGTAATGCGGGTGAAGCGGTCGGGATCGACTGCGTCCATGGAGACGGTTACGCGGCTTAAGCCTGCGGCTTTTAGTGGCTGGGCCAGGTCGGCTAGGAGATGGCCGTTTGTGGTTAGAGCAATATCCAGTGGGTCAGAGCCGTTCCCGTTCGGCCTGCGCAGGTTGGAGAGTTCGTTCACGAATTCGACCACGCCTTTGCGCAGCAGAGGCTCGCCGCCGGTTAGGCGAACTTTTGTGATGCCCATGCTTACCAGCACGCGCGCCATGCGGAGGTAGTCTGCGAAAGGCAGGTCGCCGTAGAGCGCGCCTTCGTTGCCGGTGCGGCAGTAGACGCACTTGTAGTTGCAGCGGTCGGTGATGGAGATCCGCAGGTCGGTGATGGGTCGGCCGAATTTGTCTTTTAGGGCGGCCATTGGTTTTCAGCAATTAGCAATTGGCAGTTAGCTATGCAGCGTTTCTGTCGGAATCGGCGGCGATTCGGGCTGGCTAAATGCCAATTGCTAATTGCCAACTGCTTCTTGAGGGCTCTCGTGAACTCGCTCTTTAGTATAGAGCTTGCGGGGAGGAAAAAGTTTCAGGGTGCCGGATTCGGCAGAACCTTCTCGATCGCCGCCTCGGCTAGCGGGGCCATGATCTTGAAGCCTGCGGCATTGGGATGCAGGCCGTCGTCGGCTAGGTCTTTTTTCATTAGTCCATTTTCGTCGACCATGGCGGTGAAGTAATCGAGATACAGGCAGCCATTGATCGTCGATGAACAGTAGTTTTTCAGCCAGCGATTCAGTTCCAGAATTTTTTCGGGCGGGCGTTCGGCGTAGAAGTCGTGGGACTTTGGCGTGTAGTTATAGACTGGCAGGACCGAGCTATAGATCACTTTGATTTCATGTGCGCGCGCGAGCTCAGCGAGAGAAGCGTAGTCGGCTTCTATATCTTCGAGTCGCATGGGGCCGGTGTTGCCGGCGATGTCGTTGGTCCCGGCGAGAATTACTACGACGGCGGGGTGGAGATCAATTACGTCCTGTCGGAAGCGGACTAGCATTTGCGGCGTGGTTTGGCCGCCGATGCCGCGGTTGATGTAGGGCTTGCCGGGGAAATATTCGTCGAGATGCCAGAGGTCGGTGATGGAGTCGCCGAAGAAGACTACGCGCTTTTCGTTGGGCGCTGGTGGCTTTAGGGCGGCGTTGGCGTCGCGGTAGCGGGCTAGCTGGCCGAAGTCGTCGGTGTAGACGGCGATGCGGGAGGACCGGTATTGGTCGAGGCTGGGAAAGCCGGTGGAGGGGATGGTGGGCTGCACCGGCTGCGTGGGCTGCTGCCCGAAAGTGTAGGCAGCGAGGAAAAGGACCGGCGCAAGTCTCCACAGGCCGCGTGACGATTTCATGCACTTACCTCCGGGGTTCGATATGAGATCTGTCGTCGCAAGGCGCTATTGTCGGCTCGCTTGGGCTTGGGCAATCGCCTTCTCTGCTAAAGGAGCCATGACCTTATATCCCGTACGGTTTGGATGCAGCCCGTCATCCGACAAGGCACGCTTAATCATGCCGCGGTCATCGACCAGCGCCGAAAAATAATCTAGATACACGAGGTCGTTTTTCGCGCAGTAATCCTTGAGCCAGCGATTCAGGGCAAGGATTCTTTCCGCCGGGCGCAGGGCAAACGACTCCTTCGAACCTTCTGTGTAGTTGTACACCGGAAGCAGCGACGAGAAGACCACGCGAATGTTGTGCGCTCTCGCCAACTCAGCGATGGTCGCGTAGTTCGCCTCGATATCTTCGTCGCGCGTGTGGCCGGTAACTCCGGCTATGTCGTTGGTTCCGGCCAGGAAAACTAGTACCTTCGGATGCAAATTGAGTACATCTTGGCGAAACCGCACTAGCACTTGCGGCGTCGTCTGCCCGTCGATACCGCGGTTGACGTACGGTTTGCCAGGAAAATAGTCCGCCAGCTTCCAGTAGTCGGTGATGGAGTCGCCGATGAACACCACGCGATTCTCTCCGACTGGTGGTGCAGCAAGCGCGGAGTTGGTTTCACGGTAGCGTTTCAGTTCTCCGAAATCGTCGGTGTAGATGGCTAGCCGGGCGGCGCGGTATTGGTCTAGGCCGGGGAAGCCGGTGGCGGGGATGGGGGGCTGCGTTTGCGGGGCGGCTGCCTGTTGGGCGATAGCGGCGCTAGCGAGGATTGAAAATAGCGCGACGGTGGGAATCTGTGCCAGGTATTTAAAGCAAGTAGGCATTGCGTTTTAGACGAAGTTTATCAGTGCATCGCGACCTATAGAATATGTTCGATTTCAACGTCTACCCATTTGCTTTGCAGATACTCGGCGACTAGGCGGCGATGGCAGTGCTCCGGGGCCGGTTCGCTACACAGCAGACAGCCGCCGTCCAGTTTTTCACGGGCCAGCGTGGATTGAATTTTGCGCTCGGCCATCAGCGCCAAAAACTTCCGTTCGTAGTCCTGCCACGAGCCACGCTCTTTCTTGTAGGCGTCGAGCATTGCCTGCGTAGGGGCGAGTTCGGGAAGGTGCAGATACTCGATGGAGAGAATTTCTTCGCAAAAATATTGCAGATCGTCACGCTTGGTAAAGCCCGCAAGTTGCGAAACGTTGTTGAGCCGCACATCGATCAGGCGCGCAACTCCGGGACGATGGAGCTTTTGAAAAAATTCACGCGCTGACTTTTTGGTGAAGCCAATAGTGAAGGTTTTCATGCTCGGCGGGTCTAGGCAGGCTGCGAAGCCTGGCTGGCGACGAATCCGATTCGCTCCGCCTGCAATTCGTAGGCGACTGCGACGAGTTCGTCGTGGGTACGGAACAACTCGCTCTCCTGCATGCCGTGGGCGGCGAGCAGGCGAAGCAGTAGAGAGGCGTGATCTTCGATTCTGCCGTCTTCGAGAATATGGCGAACATCGATGCCGCGCTCGTGCAGATGCCGTGAAATCAGGATGGTGCGATGGCATTCGAGCGGCTCCTTTTCTGCGCACATCATTGCAACTCTGGATCTCTCACCTATGTCGAGCAGACGCTGAATGCCGCTCTCAAACAGCGTCGTCTTGGCGATCAGCGAATATTGCGCGCGCCCTTCGCGGTAGCAGGAGGGATCTTCGGAACGAGCGCCCAGTTCGCGGCCGAGGAAGATGTATTCGATGTTGGATTTTTTTAGCGAAGAGGCGATCTCCTCTCGATTGAATTGTGGATTGAAGCGGCTGTAAGGCTGCGAACGCACGTCTGCGACGGCGGTTACGCCGTGCCGGGCGAGCAACTCGACAAGCCGACCCGCCGTGCCGTTGGAATGCCCGATGGAATAGATGGCTTGGTTCATAACTAAGTTCGAATGACGCCGGCGATTAACTTGTAGCAGGCGTTTTGTGCCGGAAACTTTTCACTGAGGCTAATACACAGAATCGGCTTGTGCAACTCAAGGCTTGAGCCGTCGGGTTGCGGCTTGAGCTCGGCTTCTACGATGGGATCGGTGATCGACAAAATGTAGTCGTGGCTGGCAAGCGAGAAGTGTCCGCGAACACGGCGGCGAAGATTTTCGGGGTCTCCTTCCGTGCCAATGCTGATAACAAGGCGCTCGGGCTGGACCAGAACGAGCGAGTTCGGCTGGTGTTCGGCAACCTCGGCGGGGACGCGATCATTGCAGCCCGCGGCAGTCGATCCGCAATTCACCCAGAGCGGACCAGCGATGGGGTCGATGCCGGGAGCGAGGTGGCGCGGGGGAACTCGGCCTAGAAATTTCCAGCGCACGCTGGCGTCCACGAGATGATTTTCGATTTGACATCCCGAAGGCCGTGGTGCAAGCAGGGTCATTTCGACGACATCGAGCAGTTGTGGATCGCGCCATGTCCTGCGATACCAGCGCTCGGCGGTGAGCTCGCCACGGTCGCGGGCGCTGACGGGACGTAGCCACGGCCCGACGGTGCGGCCATCCCACTCTTTGCCGGCGACACAGCGGCCAGCGAGCTTGCGGGAGTTGGCCAGGCAGATGATGGTTTTCGTGTAGGGCAAGATCGTGCCCAACTGTGAATTTCGTGGATAATTCTAGCGCGGACGCGAGGCGAGTGATGGAATCGCAGGGAGGGAAAAACGAAAGTCTCGCGGCTGGTTCCCGATGTGGGCCGCGATGCTCTGACTCGTCGAATTACATGCCGTCGTAGTTCGGCCCGCCACCACCCTCTGGTGGGACCCAGGTGATGATTTGGTAGGGGTCGGCGATGTCGCAGGTCTTGCAGTGGACGCAGTTGCTGGGGTTCAGGCTTATGCGTTTGCCGTTGGGCTGGTTGGGGTCGTCCATCATTTCGTAAACGTTGGCGGGGCAGAAATTCTGGCAGGGGTTGCCGAATTCTTTTATGCAGCGCGTGTTGCAGACATCTGTGTCGTGAATTACCAGATGTGCGGGCTGATCTTCTTCGTGCTTGGTGCCGGAGTGGTAGAGGTCGGTTAGTTTGTCGAAGGTTAGTTTGCCGTCGCCTTTGGCGGGGCCTAGGAGATGGGCTTCTGCGCCGCCATCGGTGGGCAGGTCGGCTAGCTTGCGCATGTTTTCGTATCCGGCTTTTGCGGGATAGCGGTTGCGCAGGCCGCGTCCGCCGGTGAGCATTTGCAGGCCGGTGTGGAACATGCCGGCGTAGAATCCGTGCTCGAAGCCCTGATGCATGTTGCGCACTTTCCAGAGTTCGTCTTTGATCCAGCTGGACTCCACTTTGTTCTGATAGGCATTCAGAACTGCCGCCGACGAATCATCTTTCGTCAGCGCTTCGAATGCGGTTTCGGCCGCCAGCATGCCGCTTTTGATGGCTAGATGGATTCCCTTGAGGCGCGCGGAATTCAGGAAGCCGGCAGAGTCGCCGAGGATCATCCAGCCATTGCCAGCCACCGGCGGGATCGCCCACCAGCCGCCGTAGGGCATGGACTTGGCGCCGTAGCGGATCATCTTGCCGCCTTCCAGCAATTTCGAGACGAACGGATGCTGCTTGAAATCCTGCAGCACGCGTTGCGGATCCAGGCGCGGGTCGGGATAGTCGAGGCCGGTCACGAAGCCTAGCGAGACGATGTTGCCTTTGCCGCCCTCGCTTTTCGAACCATAGATCCATGCGCCGCCGTATTCTTTTGTGGTTAGCGGCCAGCCCATCGTGTAAATTACTTCACCCGGAGCGATGCGGCCTGCGGGAACCTCCCACAACTCTTTTATTCCTACACCGTAGGTCTGCGGGTTGGCGTTGCGGGCCAGGTCGAATTTCGAGACTAGCTGTTTCGTTAATGATCCGCGGGGGCCTTCGGCGAGGATCACTACTTTGGCTTGCAGGTCGTATCCGGGCTCGAAGTTCGATTTCTGATGGCCTTCTTTGTCTACGCCTTTATCGTCGGTGCGCACGCCGATGACGCGCTCGCCATCGAATAGCAATTCCGAGCCTGCGAAGCCGGTGAAGATGGTGATGCCGGTCTCTTCCACTTTGCCACCCAGCCACTTCACAAAGCGATTCAGCGAAACGACATAATTGCCGTGATCGCGCAGCGGGGGCGGGGTGATGGGCAGCTTGAACTTATTTTTCTGGGTCAGGAAGTAGACGGCTTCTTTTGTTACCTCGGCGTCAAGCGGGGCTTCTTTTTCGAATCCCGGCAGCAACTCGCGCATGGAGCGGGGATCTAACAGGGCGCCGGAGAGGCAGTGCTGGCCGATCTCGCGGGCTTTTTCGAGAACGTAAATGTTTTCTTTGCTTAGCTGAGAGTCGGGATGGGCGGTGTTGTGGGCGTCGATTAGCTGCGACAGGCGAAGGGCGCATGCCATGCCCGCTGGGCCGCCGCCTACGATGACGACGTCAGCTGGCATTTGCGGGCGCTCGATGCCTTCGATGGGTTTGCGGAAAACTAGCATAAAAGTTGGCTGCGGACACACGCGGATTACCGCGGATTACGACTGGCTATAATAAACGTTTCGGGAGATTTCAGCGAAGCGGGTCGGTGATGCTGAGTTGCTTTCCGATGCAAATCGCCGTGGGGCTCTTAACTTCGAGACTGGTTGGGCCAAGTATCCGGACCGGCTGGAATGACCTCTGCGCCAGGTTGCCCGTGGCGTGTGATTCGGAAGGGCTGGCGCGTCTTTTGAACCCGGTCGATCAAGCCGAGACACTTGGCTTTGAATTCCGAGATCGGGATGTCCTTCATGACCATTATTTTAACTAATGGTCATTTTAATAGTCACTTTGATGCGAGGGCTGGGCGAGGTTCAGGCGCTTGCGTCTGCTTTGGCCGCCAGACGTAAAAGTTGCCATCGTCGGCCACGGTCCGGATATTCACGCCGTTGGAAGCCGCGGCGCGGTGGATGGCGGAACGAAGATTTGCCAAGCCCACGCCTCCTACCTCGCTGAGCGGAATTTGGAGCGCCGAACCCGGCTGCAGAGTCACCAACTCCTGAACGATTCCCTGCACAAGGGCGTGATGCTTTCCGTGCCTGCCGGTCTTCAGGCTGGCTACGTCCACCTGCCGGTATTTGGGCGCAGGCTGCGAAATCCTGGATTTTTTTTCATTTCCCACGGCATCCTCCCGATTCGAGTCATAATTTACTGTAACTGATAATCTATGTCAACTATATTGTTATCTGTTGTGTCTTCTGTTTAGCGATACGTTTATGATACGAATGCGGTACTTATACTAATATGATGCGCATGAGTGCAGGGCCGGCTGCGCGCCGCATCCATCAATTCGGAGTGCGCATCCGTTCGTCGAAGCTGCGCAGTACGAATCCAAATATTCCACCTATTTTTAGTGGCATGGGTATGCTCGAAGAAGGGTTGGAGGTCCCGGGCAAATGAAGGACACTTCGTGGAGGGAGTTGTATAAGGCAGCCATGCTTGAGCTTGACCCGTCCTGCTTGCCGAGCCGCATCAGCGAGGCGCAGGAGGCCGTTCAGAAGGCACAGCGAGAACTCGGCGGCCAGCCGAGCGACCGTCCGGGGGAAATGCGGGCCCTGGCGGACGCGATGGAAAATCTGCGGACGCTCTACCGGATCGAATTGCGCGTCGCCGCCCCGCCTGCAGGCCGGGAGCGAACCGCGGAGGGAGGATCACCAGCGTGAAGAGAAGATGCCGCTGCATAGCAACCTCGAAGTGGAGCACACGGCAACTGGCGGTAACGGATTTGCTTCGTAACGCGACGATCGTGACCGATCCGATCCGGTTGGCGTCTCTGGACGCTCGAGTCGCCAAACTCAAAGCAAAAAGCGATAATGAACTGTTGCATTCGAGACGGCCGTCAGCGTTGTAACTCAGCTTATTCGATTGCACTGCATTGCGGTTTGCTCAGTACGAGGCAGTTTCGGGGCAGCAGTTTGATCAAGATTTCTGAAGACAGTCCTAGCCAGAAAGTCCCGCGCTACGTGCTGGCGGTAGCGATTGCCGGCCTTGCTATATTGCTGCGTCG
Source organism: Candidatus Sulfotelmatobacter sp. (assembly GCA_050015215.1). GTDB lineage: Bacteria > Acidobacteriota > Terriglobia > Terriglobales > Acidobacteriaceae > Sulfotelmatobacter. The sequence continues at coordinate 13,861 of JBEKBW010000079.1, read as the reverse complement.
TTTGCTCAACCCGCTTCTCGGGATAAACAATCCTTATCACACGGTTTGGCCAGCGGTGGTTCTTTCTGCCTGGTATTGCGGGCTGGGGCCTTCGATTGTCACTGCTGCGCTCTCCTGGTTGGGCGTCTGGTATTGGTTTATTCCGCCTACTGGCTCATTTTCTGTGGAAGACCCGAAGAGCGTGGTGTCGGGGATGATTGGGTTTCTGGCCTTCGCCGGGTTGATCATCGCTCTGGGCGAAGCCAACCGGCGGTCGCTTGCCAAGAGCAGGCTGGCGGAGGAACAAGTACGAAGAGCGCATGACGAACTTGAGCAAAAAGTGCGGGAGCGCACGGCGGATTTGAATCAGGCGAATGAAAGTTTGCGCGAGCTATCCAGCCGCCTGCAGCAGATGCGGGATGAAGAGCACCGGCAAATTGCGCGGGAGTTGCACGACAGTGTCGGGCAACTGCTGGCCGGGGTGGGGATGAATCTTGCAGTGGTGCAGCGGCAGGCGAACCAGTTGGATCCAGATGGGGCGCGCGCTCTTTCCGACAATGCAACCCTGATTGAGCAGATCAGCCGAGAGATCCGAACGATATCGCATCTGCTGCACCCTCCGCTGCTGGACGCCGCCGGACTCGCGTCGGCTTTGCGCTGGTACGTGGATGGCTTTTCGCAGCGCAGCAAAATCGCGGTGGAGTTGGAGATTCCGCAGGAGTTCGGCCGATTGTCCAATGAAACGGAAATTGCCATATTCCGGATGGTGCAGGAGTGCCTCACCAATATTCACCGGCATTCCGGCAGTAATGCTGCCACGATACGGGTGCTCGAGGAAGATCACAAACTTCTGGTCGAAGTCACGGACACGGGAAAAGGCATACCTTTGGAAAAGCAGTCGGAGCTGAGTTCGTCGGGTCGAACCGGGGTGGGTTTTCGCGGAATGCGGGAGCGCATTCGACAGTTAGGGGGGACTCTGGCGATTCGCTCGGATGGGGCGGGCACGGTGGTCGCTGCGACCGTGCCGCTCTCGGACTCGGAAACTGCGGAAAGCTCCCAGGAAGAGATTGCCTGAAAAAGCCTAATTCCGGCCCATTCTGCGTGCCTTTTCGCAACGGCGCCTCTCGGCTTGTACGATCTGCGTGCCTCCAGATTAAGGTGATTCCCTTATATCCCTGTACCCCGGTCGTCATTAGTCTGAAGGGAGATTCATGCAACGGGGAGGGCGATTGAAAGCGGAGGCGCTGGTTCAAATCGATTCCCTCCTGAAAGCCGTCGCCAGCTCGCGGCAATCGCTGCTTATGCTCGATTACGACGGGACGCTGGCGCCATTCCGAAAAAATCGAGAGCAGGCATTTCCCTATGCCGGGATTTCTTCGGTACTGCAGGAGATTCTGCGCACCACTAACACACGCGTAGTAATTATCTCGGGGCGCGATGCTCAGGAAGTCGTTGCATTGCTGGCCCTTGAGCCGAGGCCCGAGGTCTGGGGGCTGCATGGTCTGCAGCGGCTGGGAAAGAACGGCAGGCCGGATCTCTTGCCGATCGGCAAAGATGTTGCTGACGCCCTCGAGACAGCGCGGGATTGGCTGCGGTACCAGCATCTGGAAGACTCTGCCGAGTTCAAGGCGGGAAGCATCGCGCTGCACTGGCGCGGACTGAGCGAACCGGAGGTGGAGGCGATTCGGGCACGAACCCTGTTGGGATGGTGGCCCATTGCGAAACGGACAGGGCTTGACCTGTTGGAATTCGACGGAGGCGTGGAGATTCGCACGCCGGGAGCCAACAAGGGCGACGCGGTCCGCGTGGTCATGGACGAAATGAAACCGAATACGCCGGCGGTTTACCTGGGTGACGATCTAACGGATGAGGCAGCATTCCTGGCCGTGAACGGGCGGGGATTGAGCATCCTTGCGCGGCCACAATGGCGCTCGACGGCTGCGCAGTTATGGTTACGGCCTCCGGAGGAAGTTCTCGATTTTTTCGGGCGGTGGCTCAGAGCTTGTCGTGACCAGGATTTTTGCAATCGAAGGCCTGCGCTGGTGAATGCATGACGGCGGCGTTGGCGGCGGCTCACTCTCGTGTTGCGGCAGCGCCTTTTTACTTCAATACTTCCGCATCTCTTCTACGGATTACGCAATACAAGGCGAACAATCCTTCCGAATTGCTGGACGGCTTGCAGAACTGCCCGGATGACTCCATTTTTCAGCACAGTATTCGGACCCTGCAGGAGCATCACTTTATTCGCGAGGGGTTCACGAACGATTTCGCGCACTGGGCTGCATCCGGGTGCAATGAACCGATGCTGGCTGAGGCGCTGGCAGAGATCGACGTGCGTGAGTTCACTAAACTCGCAGAAATTCGTGGGCGCTTTGTTCACGCGGTGCGCCGTTTTCTGGATCGCGCGCCGGAGACGGGTGAGCGGCCTGCGCTAACCGTATTCCACTTTTGCGCCTCGGACATCGTTGTGATTCCCACGACATTTGTGGCCCATGATCTCCGCGAATTTGCGGATGGCGTACGGGGAGTGACTGTGCATTCGCTGCATCACCATTTCATCGAGGCGCGGCTGCGGCTGAACCTCAGGTCGAATGATTTTTCGGAATGGCTGGAAGATCTGGGGATGAAGGAAGCGGCTGACGAGTTGAACCGCATCGATATCTACAGCGCGACGCTCGAAGATGTTCGGGAACAGATCCTTCGGATTGTCGACCGCTCTTTGATTTGAGCTTTGAGCTTATTTATGGAACCTGTGGAATCGCAAGTCGAGAGTGAGCTGACGAGTACAAAGGTCTCTGCCGAATCGGGGGTCGTGGCATCTCGGGTGTCGGACCGCAAGAGCCATGCTCAAGTTGGGACTGAAAAAAATCCGCCACCAACAGCTCCACCGCCGCGCCTGGACGACTACATCAATATTGTGGGAGCGGCGGAGATCGATGAATTGAGAACCCTCGCGCGAGAGGTGAAGGGGAAGACGGTGAAGATGGTGAACTCCACTGCGCTCGGGGGTGGGGTCGCGGAGATGCTGAACCAGCAGGTTCCGCTGCTCAATGAACTTGAAGTCAAGACGGACTGGGATGTCATCAGCGGAGGGAGCGACTTCTTTGAGGTGACGAAAGCGTTTCACAATGCGCTGCAGGGCGGCGACTACAAGCTTACGCAGCAGGCTCGCGACGTGTTCCTCAGCTACAACCAGCAGAACAGTGAACGGATTCATTTTACCGAGGATGTGGTTGTGATTCACGACCCGCAGCCGGCTGCGCTGATTCGTTCGCGGCAGAATCAATCGGGAAAATGGGTATGGCGGTGCCACATCGACTTGTCGAAGCCGAACGCGGAGGTGTGGCAATTTCTGCGGCAGTTCGTGGAAAAGTACGATGCGTCCATTTTCTCTGCGCAATCTTTCACGCAACAACTGCCGATTACGCAGTACTTGTTTTATCCGTGCATCGACCCCCTATCGGAAAAGAACAAGAAACTTGACGACAGCTTCATCCAAAAAGTATGCGACGAGTTCGGTATTGACCGTTCGCGGCCTATCGTTACGCAGGTCTCCCGCTTCGACCGGGCCAAGGATCCCGTGGGAGTAGTGCAGGCTTTTAAGAAAGCGCGGAAGTTTGCGGACTGCCAGTTGGTGCTCGCGGGTGGGGGCGCCAGCGACGATCCTGAAGGCGCGACTGTGCTCAAGGAAGTGGAGGAAGCAGCGAACGGGGATCGCGACATCATTATTCTCGATCTGCCTCCGTGGTCGGCCCTGGAGATCAATGCGCTGCAGCGGGCTTCGACGGTGATCGTGCAAAAGTCGTTGCAGGAGGGCTTTGGACTAACCGTGACCGAGGCGTTGTGGAAGGAGAAACCGACCATTGCCGGCGCGGTGGGCGGCATCCCCAACCAGGTTATTCACAAGTTGACCGGGATGCTGGCGCATTCCGTCGATGAGTGTGCCGAACAGATGCGGCACTTGCTGACGAATCCGGACTTTGCTAAACAGCTTGGCAAGAACGGGTGCGAGCATGTGAAGGAAAATTTCCTGATCACCACCGACCTGCGGCGCTGGCTTCTGTTAGTGCAGATCTTGCTTGGTGAGCGTTGAAGTGGCTGCGGGAACATTCACTGTGGCCGCGAAGAGATCGTCCCAAGCGCTAAAGCCACGATGAATTCACACCCACTTTGTGGCACCTGCTTCGCGCGCTTCCCGGTTTGCGCGAGCACGGGTGTTCTCGCATAACGCAAAGCCAAGTTTCCTCACCTCTTCAATTTTCGCTTCTTCCTGGAATGCCTACGAAGGGGCGTCAGCTTTGGGGTGGGTGGCGTGCGGGGCAGCTTCGATGGTGACTTCCACCTCCGCGCCGGGTTTGAGGCTGACCTTCTGGCCGTTTTCGTCGATCAGAGTGTTTTCGATGCGAATCTCGCGGTAGAGATGATCGGCCCCTTCGACCGAGATCTGGGCCTTTTCCGGTTCCCGCGGAGAGACTGGCTTGATGATCTTCTCGACAGTTGCATTCAGAGTGGTGCTGGGTTTTTCGCTCATAGCCGTTCGCAGGTCCTCACTGCAGCGGTTCCGATAACGATCTCGGACTCCCTCTATGGTTTGGGATTGCGGAGCAAAGCCATTCTACTGGAAAACCCGTACTGCTGGGGCGTGAAAAATCAAGAGGTGTGTGCGGCGCAGCCGGTGGTTCACGCCGACGGCTACTCAGTGCATTTTGTTGTTCGAACCTTAGTGGGTTACGCGGGTCGAGCGGCTCTTCGAAGGGGGACTGCGGGACTACAACCTTTGAGTTTGAAGCCTGACGTTTTGTTTTTGACAACTACAGGGTTTCTGGTATTCTCGGGAAAATTTAGCTGATCCTAAAGAACATCCGTTGTAGTTCCGGGCCCACGACTTTCAACGGTTCGAAAGGGATCGCAGGTAAGTTCGCCGCTTCTTCAGGAACCCTTCCACGTGCCCGCTCGCGCGTCAGGGTAGTACGACCTGCAGTTCTGTACGCGCAAGTCAATAACCACCAATGGAGAAGAGTTTCATGCCGAAATCTCTGCTGATGTCCGTGTGCCTGCTGGTCGCGTCTGCTTCCGCCGCCTTCGCAGGCGTGAACGTCTCCAGTCCGTCCAACGGTTCAACTTATCAAGGGTCTGTTCCTTACTCGGCTACCGGTAGTTCGTCTTGTAATAAAGGTGTAGCGTCGATGGGCATTTATACCTCGCCCGGTGTTTTATCTTATGTCGTGAACGGCTCTTCCTTGAACACCAGCCTGACCCTCAGCGAAGGAACCTACAATACGACCGTGGAAGAATGGGATTACTGCGGCGGTGCGTCGACCACTCCAGTGACTGTAACCGTGACGAGCGGGGGGAAATCTGGCGTGTACGTGACTTCGCCTTCCAATAATGGTTCGGTTGGCTCCCCGGTGAATTTCACGGCGACTGCGTCCACCACGTGTCAAAAAGGCGTGGCTTCGATGGGCATCTACACCGCGCCGAACCAACTGGCATATACGGTCAATGGCGCGAGCATGAACTACAATTTGTCGCTCAGCCCGGGGACCTACAACACTACGGTTCAAGAATGGGATTACTGCGGCGGATCGGCCAGCACGCCGGTTAAGATCACGGTCAGTGGCGGTGGGGGCGGTGGAGGTGGGAGTTCATTTACCAGCCTGCAGGCCAGCGGAGGATGGCAGGGATACGCCCAGTCGGCGCCGAAGTATGTTGATTGCTCGCCTTCGCCTTGCGACGGGGTCACCTTCTGGATGAAGCAGAACATCAGTTCGCCGTCGACGGACGGAAAAGCCTCCGAAGTTTACGTTGGCGGAACAACGGACTACGGCGACACGTTATGGACTAACCATCTGATCGGATCGCAATCGTCGCAGGGTTTGCCCGACAACAATCACACGCTGGTGCCGACGCTGACCAGTTTTACTTATGACGTGTATTTTTACGGGACAGATCTCGCACTTTCGCAGGCGCTGGAATTTGACGTCAACCAGTTCTTCGACAGCATGGGCTTCATTTTTGGCCATGAATGCGTGATAGCCGGAGGCCACGGATGGGACATTTGGGATGACGCGACCAGCCATTGGGTGTCGACCGGAATCCCGTGCAATCCGAACAGCAATAGCTGGAACCATCTGACAATTCAAGTGCAGCGAACTTCGAATAACGAACTGAACTATCAATCGATCACTCTGAACGGGGTGACCAACACACTGAACTGGACGTACGGCCATGGCTCGGCCCCGAGCGACTGGTACGGGGTGACGATCAATTATCAGGAGGATGGCAACGAATACCAGCAACCCTACGATGTGTATCTGGATCAACTGACATTTACCTACCAGTGAGAGGAGTCCCTCGCTTTCCGCAAAATAAAACGGACCCGGCCAAACCGGGTCCGTTTTGTTATTTCAGCGATGCGGATGGCCGACCCCAGCGGCTAAAGCCGGGTTGATTTTCGGCGCCTTGGCGGCACGAATGGAACTCGTGCCCTTCCCGGTTTCGGGAGTTGAACGAGGTCACTCTGCTCTTTGCAGCTAGACAGGAGCAATACCTTTTGGTCTTATTCCATCCCGCATCAGTCGCGAACTTTGGTTGCCGCGAATCGCAGTCGTACGTAGTCAGCCACCCAGGTTCCATTCCCATCGCGAAGTTGCGGTTCTAAGACCATCCGAACCTCCTGCAAGTAGTCGCTGCGAGCTTCGTTGGAGAAGCCTTGAAAAAAATTGAGAGCAAACGTTTCCAACCAACAAACGATGTCGCCGGGCAAGGGAGTTGGGCGCAGGATCAGCGCAATGCTATCGACGCGAAACCCTGCGCGCTCCAGCCGGGTGGCGTATTCGCCGGGGGTGGGGAAATTCCACGGAACGCGAGCCTCGCCATCAAACCCGCGGCGGTCCAAGGCTTGCACCAGTGCAGTCCGGATCTTGTGAACGCAACCGTGGCCTCCGCATTCGGCCACAAATCGCCCGCCTGGCTTCAAAGAACGATACACTCCGGCCAGCATCACATCTGCACGCTTAATCCAGTGCAGCACGGCGTTACTAAACACGGCATCGAATTCTTCTTTGTATAGCAGCTCTTCGGCACTGGTTACGAATGCGTTTAAGCCCAGCTTCCTCGCGGCTTCGACTTGCGGAACGCTCGAATCGACGGCAACGACTTCACAGCCCAGATCCGCCAGCTTTTTCGTGAGTACGCCGTCTCCGCAGCCGAGATCGAGGATCCTTTCGCCGGGCTTAGGGGCAAGCAAATCCACGACGGGCGATCCTAAGTCGGATACGAATCTCGCGTTTCGCGCGTAGGACGCTGGGTCCCAGGTTTGTGCTGTGGACATTGCGAAAATGATAGCAGCTTAAACTTCGACCGCGCGGGGTTGCCGAGGTTGAAGAGAGCCGCGCCTCACGAAACGCTGCCGAATTTTTCCTTCACTGCGAGAGGTATCGGGCGCGCTTCGAATTTTTCCGCATCGCCATCCGGGTGCGCGACCCAAACGCGGGTCTCGAGACATTCAACAGCCACTGCCTCGCCTTTCAACAAGCGATGTTGTACGACAAAGCTGCTGTTTCCCCATTTTGCAATCGACGATTCCACAACCACGTCTTCGCCGAAGCGCGACGGCGTCGTGAAGCTGGCTTTCATGTCTACCACGGGGATGCCAGCGATTCCGTGCAACTTCAGCATGAGCGGCTTGAACAGGCCGGTGCTTTCGAACAGGGCATTGGTGCAGATGTCGAAATACTCGAAATAACGAGGAAAGTAGACGATGCCGGCAGGATCGCAATCGCCCCATTCGATACGTATGGTCCGTCGATTGATGAGCATGAGATTTAAAGACACTTGGGTACAATTCAGGGAAATTAAGCTTGCGGCAGCAGCCTTGTCAAATCACCTTCCCCGCATGCATCCTCATGCAGGAGAGAAAGATTTTGAGAAATTCTGCGATTCTGCTGATTCAATGTCCCGACCGCAAAGGGCTGGACGCCACGATTGCCGATTTTATTTACCGGAACGGCGGCAACATTCTGCATTTTGAGCAGCACCAGGCCGGCGAGGAGCGCTTCTACTTGGCGCGCATCGAGTGGGACCTGGACGGGTTTCAACTGGATCTGAAGGAATTTCCGGAGAAGTTCGGGCCGATCGCAGAAAAATTTTCCATGAAATGGCGCACGATGCTTTCCAGCCATCGGCCAAGGGTCGCGATCTTCGTTTCAAAGCACGACCATTGCCTGGTCGATCTGCTTTACCGGCAGCGAAATGGAGAACTGGCGTGCGACATTGCTCTGATTCTCAGCAATCATACAGACGCGCGGCGGGACGCGGAGTTCTACGGCATTCCCTACCATGTCTTTCCTGTGACCAAGGAGAATAAAGCGGAGTCGGAGCGGCAGGAACTGGAGTTGTTGCGGAAGAACGAAATTGATCTGATTGTGCTGGCGCGCTACATGCAGGTGCTATCGCTGGAATTTATCAATCACTATCCACAGCAGATTATCAACATTCACCATTCTTTTTTGCCGGCGTTCGTTGGCGGCAAGCCGCATCTTCAGGCTTACGAGCGCGGTGTCAAGTTGATTGGAGCCACTGCGCACTATGTGACAGAAGTGCTCGATGACGGGCCGATTATCGAGCAGGGGGTTGCCCGCATCTCGCACCGGGATGCGCTGGAGGACTTAGTAGAAAAAGGCCGCGATCTGGAGAGAGTGGTGTTGTCACGGGCGGTACGGTGGCATATCGAGAATCGCATTCTGCTTTATGACAAGAAGACTGTGATCTTCGAGTGATGGAGGGGGATGAATTCAGCAATGTTTCTTTGCCTTGATCTCCTAACTGAAGAGTGCGGAAAAAATACCCTTCAATCTGCGGAGGAATCGACTGGGACCGGAACTGCGCGGAACTGTTTTTGGTGGCGGGAGCGGCGCTTGGACCTGTATCTCCGCAGGCGCGGGTCGCGATTCCAGGACCGGTAATGCTGCGGCTTCTTCCGTCGGGGGCGGAGGAGCGGAGTTTTTCTTGCCGCGGAAGACGAAGGGCGCTTCCACTTGAACGTGAACGGAATTTGCCGGTTCAGGCGGCAAGGGACGGGTTTCCGGTCCGTTCGATAGCGTTTGTGTTGTTGCAGCTAGATTTCCGGCGCCTTGTCCCGGTTTGTTTGCGGATTCCGGCGCAGCTTTTGTAGGCGAGAGCGTGAAATTCGTGGCCGGCTGCGAATCTGTTGCAGCAGGCGCTTCCGCGAGCAGGACTGGAACGGGGGCTGGACAGCCGCATTCGAGCGGAACATTGCTATCCACCTTATCGATTTGGCCGCCGCGGAATACGGCCTGCTCTTCGGGTCTCACCTGGTAGGTGCGATCGCCGATCAGCTCGGAAACAATTGCTGACGAGGTATTGCCGGTGAGGCCGCGGACGCAGGTATTGCCGTGCGAATCGGCGCTGACCGCAAAGTCGAATTCTCCCGGGCCGGCGAACAGGACGCGGAAGTCCGGAGTGAGAACGGTGTCGGCGAAGGCTTTGAGGGAGTAATGCATTTCCAGCCCGCCGGTGCTCATGCCCAGCATCAGCTCGTTGTCATTCTTCGATAGCGTTACCGAAACTGTGGTGCGAGGACAGATGCGAACCTCGCCTCCTCGGGATAGACGCAGGACAGCAGTTTCGGTACCGGCCGTAAGGGACGATCCCGAGACGAGACGGCTCTCGTCGACCACGTTGGGGCCACCACCGCTGATCGGCGTGATGGCTGCAGGCTTGGATGGGATCAGGCTTCTTGCTCCTGGCGGGACCGGCGTTCGTTTTTTGGATGCGGTGACGTCCTCGGGTGGTTTCAGGCGGACCATCAGCCGGTTGCCGGCTTCATCCCACGTGTAACTGTAAGCAGCGCGGAGGTCGAGAACGATCCTGACGATCGGAGGGTCGTCCTGAAATTGTTCTGCGCGGATGCCGAGAATATTGTCCTTGTCTACCTCAATGTGTTTTTCTTTCAGGCCAATGCGGGCGTGCAGGAGATCTACGACCAGACGCGGCGGAGAGTCGAGAAACTGAATCTGCGGCACGGACGGGAGAGTGGAGAGAACCTCAAGTGCGGGAACGCCGCGATCATGGACCACCTGGACGCTGTTGACGACGGAAATCTCATGCTGGATGGGAGTTGCAGGTGTCTGAGGTGGGTTGGAGCTGGGATGTTGCGCCGATGCGTTTTGTCCCGACACAACGGCGAATAGCAGTAGGCCGGCGATTTGAGCACAGCGTGATAGCAAAGAAAATTCCCTCAACCCTCTTAAGGGAACCTTATCACTTGGCGCAAAGCGGGAGAAGTGCAGGGAGAAGTGCAGGGTAGGGAAATCCAACGAATGAAACGTTAACGTCACCGGGTGCCCGGGAGCTGCCGCTTCAACTCTCGGGTAGAAATTCGTATTCTTCAATGACGGCGGCCACCGCCATTTTGCCATCATGGTTTGCGTTATCCACCCGAATCACCCGTCCCTTGCATTGCACGCGAATGCTCTCGGTCAGGGTGATTTCGGGCGGCAGGGTGAGCGTGAAACCGATGGGTGAACCTTGCGCCATTGGCGAATCGAGATAGAGGGAAATGCCGCGCGCGCTAACGTCCCGCAGTTGCGCCGATTCGTTGAATGTGGAATTCTCGCCCCGGGCGATGGCTACCGGAATTCGGAGCGCGAAACGCCGTGCAGCCCTTTTTTCCTGCTGGGCTTCTGCCATGTAAAACTCCTGCTTGCTGAAGTGGCTGTTAAGTGATTTAGAGGATGACGTTAAAGGGCATGTCCCGTCAATCCCCCACTAGGGGAATCCTAATGGCTCTTTTGGGCGAAGAAAAATGAAATTCATCTCATTTTGACATGCAACTTCACTGCCGCGACAGTTGACACACGCCGGATTTTGCCCCAAAGTGTGTGCGGCGTGCTTATGGGGTCAATTTCTGTTCCTATAAAGAAGAGTCTGCTGGTCGCCGTAGCCGTGGTGTTGGCCCCGGTGCTTCTGGTGGGCATTGTGGCGTTGGCTGCCGGAGACTGGCGGCAAGTGGGTGCGACTGCGGCTGGCGATCAGGTGTTGGTCAGCACGGTGAGTCCGCTCAGGAATGGGGCGCGCACGGCCTGGGTTCGAGTTGAGTTCAAAGAGCCGACGAAACTTCCGCAAGGCGGTCCGTTTGTGGAGTTGCGCGCGCGGGTTCACTACAACTGCGTGAACGGCAACGCTGCGCCGAATTCGGAATGGTTTTACTCGCGCGATCACAGCGGAAAACTGGTGGTCAGCAAGAAAATGCGGCGCGACGATCAGTTCGGGCAGGAGCCGGGGAATTTCGGCGAAATCGCCAGAGATTTTGTTTGCAAGCAGAAGTAGCAGGAAAATTTTAAGCCAACGCGCCGCGCGCTGAGATTTCCACAGGATAACTCAAGAAACTGGCACCTCGGTAACCGTTCCACTACTTCCATCCACCAAGCTTCCGGCATATTCTGATAGCGACACGCAGGCTGCGGACCCACACACGAGTTGCTCATCAGTATGGATTCAGTTCGGCTTTATTCGTTAGTCGCGGTGGGCAGCGCTATCGCTCTCGGCGCGCTCGCGCTTTTGCGCCGTAAGCCGAAGAGCGCAGCGGATCTGGAGCGCGAGCGGCGCACATGGCTGGATGGTATCGGTCGCATCACCGACGGCACGGTGATCGATGTGCAAGAAATGCCGCCCAACGATGGCCATCACGCCGCCGTGTTGCTCATTTATAAATATGATGTCGCGGGCGTGTCTTATGAGTGCTCGCAGGATGTGACCTATCTGCGGCAGTGGATCAACCTGCACTCCTGCCGGCTGGGACTGCCTACTTCGGTGAAGTACGATCCGCATAATCCGGGGAATTCGCTGGTGGTGTCGGAGAGTTGGATGGGATTGAGGCAGTAGAGGCCGAGCGGGCTATATCGCGAGCTTCCTCGTCCCAGGCTCACCTCCGGATTTCGTACGGGGAAATCTTCGCCGCTGCCGCAGGCCTGAACGGGACTACTTCACTTACTAGTGGAGTACACAGTTCCGCTCGCCTGCTGATAGACGTATGCAGCGTTTTGCACTATCTGCGGGAGGCCGCCGCTTCCGGGCACGTCTTCCACCACAGAAAATCGCGAGATCGCGGCTCGCAGTTTGCTCTGGCGTGGGGATTGTGGCATAATTCGCAACCATAATTCTCTGCCCCGTTCCCCCAGGGTCTCACAGCGCTTCTCGTCCAGAATTCAGGAGCTCGCCAAAAGGAGTTTACTTTCATGCCCACGACAACAAGTCCCTTAGCGGAAGCTTCGTTGCGCAACCTGACCCGCAAGGCCTCTCTTTCTTGGTTGGTCATCGCCTTGGTGAGCTGCTGTGCGGCAGCCTCCGATTTTGTCGCTCCCAAGACGTTCGTTGCGGGCGAAGGCGCTGCTGCCATGGCTGCCGCCGACTTCAACGGGGACGGGAAACTTGACCTCGTTGTGGTCAACGCCAGCCTCAATATTATTTTCGGTAATGGCAACGGGACATTTCAGGCTCCGGTCACGTACTCGCTGAACAGCACGGCCCTTGCAGTCGCCGTGGGAGATTTCAATCAGGATGGCCATCCCGATATCGCGGTCGGAACGAATCTCGGGATCGGCGTATTTATCAACACGGGCACGGGAACGTTCAAGCCGCCGGTGTATTATGCAGTCGGCGCCACCAGCATGATTGCGGTTGGAGATATCAACGGCGACCGCCACCAGGACCTTTTGTTCGAGCCGAACGGCGAGGACGAGCAGGTGTATTACATGCTGGGCAACGGCGATGGCACGTTTAACCCAGCGGCGACCATCAGCGTTCCGGGCTGTCCCACGGGACTGACCACTGGCGACTTCAACAACGACGGGAAACTCGACCTTGCCGTGGCCAACGCCATCAATTGCGACAATAACGATGGCTACCAGATCAGCATTCTGAAAGGGAACGGCGACGGAACGTTTCAAACTGCGCTCAACTATCCGACAACGGGTTTGTACGCGCTGAATCCCGCCGTAGCCGACTTTAATAAAGATGGCAATCTCGATCTCGCTGTCGTCATCAACGGCAGTAACGCGGTCGATGTTTTCCTAGGCAACGGCGATGGCACGCTTCAGCCCGCAAAAAGCATAGCAGTGGATGGTTCTCCCGAGAACCTGCTGATTGCCGACTTCAACGGCGATGGCAAGCCGGATATCGCAGTCGCGCATTGGAACGATGGAGACGTAGGCGTACTGCTCGGAAACGGCCTCGGCGGCTTCGTCCCATCGTATTATCAGGCGGGATCTTTCCTTGTCGCGCTCGCCGCTGGAGATTTCCGCGGCACTGGCCAGCAGGACCTGGTCACCGACTCGGCCAGCTACACTGACGGCGGAAATCTTTATTACCTGGCCAACCAAGGCGGTACCTTCCACTCCGCGGTGGACTACTACACCGCCTTAAACTCTTTCAGCATATCTGTCGGCGACTTCAATTCCGACGGCTTCAATGACATTGTCGAGGGCCAGACCGTGCTGGGCTCCAACGTGGCAGTTGCCGTGCTTCTGAACAATGGAAAGGGCGGCTTCAAGCATCCCATCATCACGAAAGTGCCGTCTCTCAATAACTCGAACGGCCCATACATTGCCACTGGCGATTTCAATAAGGATGGCAAACTCGATGTTGCGGTGGTGGAACGCGCCGCCGATGGCAGTGAAAACGTAACGATTCTGTTAGGCAAAGGCGATGGCACGTTTACCATCGGAGCCAACTATGACCTGGCGTCCGGCTATGGGGCTGCGCCCATTGTGGCAGGCGACTTCAACCACGACGGCAACATTGACCTCATTGCCATCTGCGCCTACCAGGCCTGCATCCTGCTCGGCAACGGGGACGGAAC
>JBEKBW010000078.1:0-22988 GCA_050015215.1 Candidatus Sulfotelmatobacter sp. | reverse complement strand
TGAAACCGGGTGAACGGGTGGTCGCGGAGGGCGTGCAGAAGGTGCGTCCCGGAATGCTCGTCAATCCCAAGCCCTATGCTGCGGAACCGGCGGTGAGGTGATTCCATGTCCAAGTTCTTCATCAACCGCCCCATCGTCGCGATCGTAATTTCCATCGTCCTCGTGCTGGTTGGCACTCTGACCATCCTGACCTTGCCGGTCGCACAGTTTCCCAGTATCGCTCCTCCCGAAGTTCAAATCCTTGCCACCTACATCGGGGCGGACGCGCAAACCCTGGAGCAAGCGGTTGCCACTCCCATCGAGCAGCAGATGAACGGCGTGGACAACATGAACTACATGTATTCGCTGAATGCAACCGCTAACAACTCGACCAGCCTGATCGTGGACTTCGACGCAAAAACCGATCCCAACACCGATTACATTCTCGCGCAAAGCCGCGAAACCCTGGCGGCTTCTCAGCTGCCCGTGGACGTGACCAATTACGGAGTCACTGTTCGAAAGTCCGTAACCGCTCCCCTCACTTTGATTGCCGTGTACTCGCCCCATGGAACCTATGACGCGAACTTTCTGGCGAACTACGCCTACATCAACCTGGTCGATCCCATACTGCGTTCGCCAGGCATCGGCAACGTTCAGGTATTCGGCTCTGGCCAATACGCGATGCGATTGTGGGTGAAACCTGACACGTTGGCCAAACTGGGCGTGACCGTTCCCGAAATCGTCAGCGCGATCCAGGCGCAGAACACCGTGAACCCGGCCGGCAAAGCGGGCGGTGAGCCCGCGCCCAAAGGCACGGAATTTACTTATACAGTTCTTGCGCAAGGCCGGCTTATCTCGCCGGAGGAATTTGGGCAGATTGTTGTTCGCGAAACTCCTGACGGCGGCGTCGTCCGCGTCCGTGATGTGGCTCGCATCGAGCTGGGTTCGCAGGACTATAGCGTTGCTGGACGCTATAACGGAAAGCCCAGCGCCGTCATTGCCACCTACCAACTGCCGGGGTCGAACGCGGTCGATGCCGCCGCCGCCGTCAATAAGCTGATGGCCAAGATGAAAGAGCGCTTCCCGGAAGACCTGGATTACGTCACCGCGCTGGATACGACCCGCTCGGTCACGGAAGGCATAAAGGAAATCGTCGTAACGCTCTTGATCGCTCTCGCGCTCGTGATCCTTGTGGTTTACATCTTCTTGCAGAGCTTGCGGGCCACGTTGATTCCACTTCTCGCCGTGCCGGTTTCCCTGGTCGGCACGTTCGTGCTTTTCCCCTTGTTCGGTTTCTCGATAAACACGCTTTCTCTCTTCGGTCTGGTGTTGGCGATCGGCCTGGTCGTGGACGACGCCATCGTGGTGGTCGAGGGTGTGGAACGCCACATTGAGGAGGGCATGACCCCGAAGGACGCGGCGTTGAGAGCGATGGAAGAACTTTCCGGCCCGGTCGTTGGCATCGCCCTGGTTCTCTCCGCTGTTTTTGTGCCTACCGCTTTCATTCCCGGAATCACCGGCAAGCTCTATCAGCAATTTGCGGTCACCATCGCGATTTCGGTTCTGCTGTCTGCCTTCAATGCGCTCACCCTCAGCCCGGCGCTGGCGGCGCTGTTGCTCAAGCCGAAGAAAGAGAGCCATGGGCTCTTGCGAAGATTTTTTGATTGGTTTAACCGCGTCTTTGAGCGCGCCACCGAGGGCTATGTGCGCTGGAGCGCAGTATTGGTAAAAAAGACGGTCATTGTGCTCGTGTTGCTCGCGTTCTTTTGCGTAGCGGGTTTCTTTTTTGCCAGTCGAATCCCATCGAGCTTCCTTCCCGACGAAGATCAAGGTTACGCCTACGTCAACGTTCAGCTCCCGAATGGGGCATCGCTCGAACGCACGACGGCGGTATCTGCCGATGTAGAGAAAATCCTGCTCAACACACCCGGGGTTCAGCAGGTGACTGGCTTCGTCGGATTCAGTCTGCTCAGTTTTGTTCGCACCAGTTACAACTCGACTTTTTTTGTGAACTTCAAGCCCTGGGACGAACGCAAGACAAGGGCTGAGCAATTTCAATCGCTCAAGGCACATCTCAACCGGGAGCTGAGCAAGTTGCCGGCAGCAGTTGCCTTCGGTTTTTCTCCGCCCGCCATTCCAGGCGTCGGCACCGCGGGTGGATTCACCTTCATACTTGAGGACCGTTCGGGCAGCGACATTCAGTTCCTGGCCAGGAACCTCAGTACTTTTCTTGATGCTGCCCGAAAGCGGCCGGAAATCGCCAGCCTCAGCACTACTTTCCTGGCCAGCGTGCCGCAGGAATTTGTCGAAGTGAATCGCGACAAAGTGCTGAAACAAGGAGTAGCTCTCAACGATGTTTATCGCACCGTGCAGGCGTTCATGGGCGGATATTTCATCAACTACTTCAATCGCTTCGGCCGCCAATGGCAGGTCTACATCGAAGCGGAGAGCGCGGACCGTGCGCGAGCGGAAAATGTTGGCCAATTCTATGTCCGGAACAGCAAGGGAGAGAATGTTCCGCTCTCAACCCTTACATCGATAAAGCCGCGACTCGGCCCGGAGTTTACTTTGCGCTTCAACGAGTATCGCTCGGCGCAAGTCAACGGCAGCGCCGCGCCGGGCTATAGCGCGGACCAGGCCACGGCCGCCCTCGAAGACGTTTTCAGGCAGACCATGCCGCGCGAGATGGGCTTCGACTACTCCGGCATTTCATATCAGGAGCAGAAGGCGCGTGAGGGAGTGCCTCCGGCGGTGATTTTTGGACTTTCTCTGCTCTTCGTCTTTCTTATTCTAGCGGCGCTGTACGAAAGTTGGTCACTGCCGTTTAGCGTGCTACTCAGCACTCCTGTCGCGATCTTTGGCGCATTTGGAGTTCTTTGGCTCCGCCGTGTGCTGCTCAACGTTTTCCTGCCGCCATATCTGGTTCAGATCGAGACCGACGTCTACTCACAAATCGGGCTGGTCATGCTTATCGGATTAGCGGCGAAGAATGCGATTTTGATTGTCGAGTTTGCCAAGGACGAGTACGAGAAGGGGAAACCCCTAGCCGATTCCGCGCTCGAAGGAGCCAGGCTTCGTCTGCGGCCGATCCTGATGACTTCCTTCGCCTTCATTCTCGGCTGCGTGCCACTATGGACGGCGAGCGGCGCCGGTTCCGTCGCACGCCAAATCATGGGCACGACGGTCATCGGAGGGATGCTAGCCGCCAGCCTCATCGGAATTTTCTTCGTACCCGCCATCTTCTACTTAGTCGAGAGATGGTCAGGCGCAGGCAAGGAGTCCGCCTCCATCGCTTTACCGGGAACCCCTGCGCCAGCGGAGGGAGACTGATATGGCCCGGCATCCTAACGGCGGGAACGAGCGATGGCAACCAGACATCAAGAACATCGTGTCAGTGTCAAAGATGAGGATGTCTTCGACCTTGGTCTCGGCATTGGCTTCGATCGCGATGACCGCGTGCATGGTCGGTCCGAATTACCATCGGCCAGCCGTTCAAACTCCCGGCATCTACCGCGACCTGAGCCAGGACCAGCAGGCGCAGGCCCAAGCGGCGTCCTTCGCAGATCTTCCCTGGTGGCAAGTTTTCCAGGATCCGCAACTGCAGGAATTGATCCGCACAGCCTTAAAAGAAAACTACGACCTGCAACTGGCCGCGGAACGCATCAGCGCGGCGCGTGCGCAGGTCACCATCACGCGCTCCAGTCTGTTTCCGCAAGTGCAGGCGAACGGCAATTTCGCCGGCGGAAAAGATCCAAGCACCCAGTCCAAGTACAACATCCTGACATTAACCGCCGACGCAGCGTTTCAGTTGGATCTCTTCGGCCGCCTGCGGCGCGCGACCCAGGCTGCGCGCGCGGAACTGCTGGCTACAGAAGACGCGCGCAATACGGTAATCCTCACCCTCGTCAGCGATGTGGCGAGCGATTACTTTACGCTGCTCCAGCTCGATCTCGAACTGCAAATTACACGCGACACGGTGAAGACGCAGATAGACTCCGTAAAGCTCACACGGTTGCGCCTCGACCACGGCGTTGCCACCAAACTGGATGTGTTGCAAGCGCAGCAGGTGCTCGATACCGCCAACGCGCAGATTCCCGACCTTGAAAGGCAGATCGGCCAGGTAGAAGACGCGATCGGCATTCTCCTCGGCCATTATCCCGAAGGCGTGCGGCGTGGGCTTCCGTTGGTCGAGCAGCCGCTGCCTCCAGAAGTGCCGCCGGGCATACCCTCGACATTGCTCGAACGCCGGCCCGATATTCGCCAGGCCGAGGACGAACTGATCGCGGCGAACGCCGAGATCGGCGTAGCGCGAGCTGCATTCTTTCCGCAGATTTCCCTTACCGGCTCGGGCGGCGGAGCCTTCGGTCGCAGCACTCTCTTCACCGGCCTGATGAGTTCACAGACTTCGATCTGGTCGTACGGTGCGCAAGTCAGTCAACCCATCTTTACCGGCGGCGCTTTGCGCGGAAATTTGCGGCTGGCCGAATCGCAGCAGCGCCAGGAGCTGATAGCCTACAAACAGGCTATCCAGTTGGCCTTCCGTGATGTTTCCGATGCTCTCATCGGCTATCAGAAACTTCATGAAGTCCGTGTCGCGCAGGAGACCACCGTCAAGGATCTGCAAGACACAGTCGACACGTCTCTCGTCCGTTATCGCGGCGGCATCACCACCTACCTCGAAGTTCTCGACGGCCAGCGGTCGCTGTTTACCGCCGAACTTACGCTCGCGCAAGCCCGAGGCAGCGAATACCAGAGCCTGGTGCAGCTTTATAAGGCCCTCGGCGGAGGCTGGCAATCCGTGGTCGCGACGCAGACCAGCCAGAAATGAGAACACTTTAGTAACTGCGGGATGCGTGTTGTGCGAAGGCGCAAACGCGCTTCTGCTATAATGTTCTTGACGCTTTTACTCGGTTTGCTTGTTCTCGCGGTGGTTCCAAGATCGAACCAGCTTTATCTCCGCTTTTCCTGCCCGCCGTTTTACTCAGCGCCAAATTCAAACAGAATGTGAGTGGCCCAGGCACTTCGACACCTGTCCGAGTGTGTGACGACAAGGCCTCTTCAGAAAACAAAAATCGAATGAGCACATTTTCAGAACTGAGCCTATCTTCTGCGTTGCAGAAGAAGCTGGCGGCAGCTAACTTTACAACCTTAACCCCGATCCAGGAACGCGCCCTCCCTCCGGCTCTTGGAGGCAAAGATGTAATCGGGACATCACAGACCGGCACGGGCAAGACGCTCGCTTTCCTGATTCCGTTGATCGAGATGCTAGAGCGCGAGCCGTCTCGCCAGGCGATTGCCCTGATTTTGCTGCCCACGCGCGAACTGGCCATCCAGGTCCACGAGCAGTATGAGCAATTACGCGGCGCCATGCAGAAAGCCGCGCTGGTCATTGGCGGCGTATCGGAAAATTCCCAGATACAAAGTCTCCGTAGTGGCCGCGGGCCGATCATCGCAACTCCGGGCCGTCTGCAGGACTTCATGGATCGCAACCTCGCAGACCTACGCGGCATTAAACTGCTGGTTCTCGATGAGGCCGACCGCATGCTGGATATGGGATTTCTGCCCTCCATCCGGCGCATTATGGCTGTGCTTCCGACGCGCAGGCAGACGTTGTGTTTTTCGGCGACGATGGAACAATCTGTCGCCCACCTGGTGCACGAATACATGTGCGAACCGGTCCGAGTAGAGTTGGGATCGGTACTCAAGCCGGCGGAGAGCGTACAACTTACCGCATATGAAATGCGGCCTGCAGAGAAAATGGACGTCCTGCGGCAGTTGCTCTACGACGAATCCGGTCAGACCCTGATCTTCGCCCGCACCAAACGAGGCGCGGAACGAATTGCCAAATCGCTGGCGCGGGATGGCTTTAATGCCACGATGATTCACGGTGACCGTTCGCAAACACAGCGCAACAAAGCTTTGAAAGGCTTTCAGGAAGGGAATGTTCAGGTGCTGGTTGCGACCGATATCGCCGCGCGCGGCCTTCATGTGGATGATGTAGCTCACGTCATCAATTACGATGTGCCGAAGATCGCCGAGGATTTCATTCACCGCGTCGGCCGCACTGGGCGAGCCGGGGCGCAAGGCCGCGCCACAACGCTGGTTGCAGGTGCGGAAGTGATCGAGCTGCGAAACATCGAACGCACGCTGAAGTTGCGGATCGAGCGCAAACAGATCGACGCGAACGGTGTGGAGCAACCCAAACGGATCGTGCAGAACACTCTCGCCTCACGGACGTTGACCGCGCTGCCTGGCGAAGTCTTTGTGTAGATCGTTGGCGCCGCGGGACGTCAACCACGCGTGTCTCGGCGCAACGGCTGCTTTCCTTGATAATCTCAAAGCCTGGGGGAGCATAGCCGTTGCCGCCGATCATTAACGCGCAAAACATTTCAAAAGCATTCGGAGCGAACCCGCTTTTCGAGGAAGTCTCTTTCACGGTTTCAGAGGGCGACCGGATTGGCCTGATCGGTCCGAACGGCTCTGGAAAATCCACGCTGATGCGGATTCTGGCCGGAACGGAAAAGCCGGACAGCGGCGACCTGGCCGTACGCAAGCGCCTGCAGCTCAGTTACGTGGAACAGGAATCAAGGTTCGCCGACGGAGAAAGCGTCCGCACCGTCGTCGAGAAAGCGATGCAACGCTCGGTGACAGCAGACGCCGAACATGGCTCCCTCTTTGCAGAGACGCTAGGCCGGGCAGGTTTTGAGGATCTCGAAGCAGAGGCCGCGTCACTATCCGGAGGCTGGCAGAAACGCCTGGCCATCGTGGAGGCGCTGGTTCAGTCGCCCGATGTCTTGCTGCTCGATGAACCCACCAATCATCTCGACCTCGCCGGAATTGAGTGGCTCGAAGATCTGCTGCGGCAGGCTGCGTTTGCCTGCGTGATCGTAAGCCACGACCGTTATTTTCTCGAAAATGTTGCCACCGACATGGCGGAACTAAGCCGCGTATATCCTCAGGGATTGCTACGCGTGCATGGAACCTACACTGAGTTCCTGGAAAAGAAAGAAGAATTCCTCCACGCGCAATCGAAGCGGCAGGAAGCTCTGGAAAACCTGGTCCACTCCGAGATCGAATGGCTTCGGCGAGGAGCGAAAGCGCGTACGCGAAAATCCAAAGCCCGCATCGGCAAAGCCGGAGAGTTGATCAGCGAACTTGCCGGCTTGAATGCCAGAACCCGCACCGCCAGCGCGCAAATTGATTTTGCCGCAACGGACCGAAAGACGAAACGCCTGATCGAACTGCAGGATGTCACTTGCGATATTGGGGATCGTCAATTGTTCGGAGGGTTGAACTTTGTCATCACCGCAGGAATGCGGGTCGGCGTTGTCGGGCCCAATGGCAGCGGTAAGACGACCCTCTTACGCATGCTGCGAGGCGAAGTCGCGCCCACGCGCGGCGAAATTCGGCGCGCTGACTGGTTGCGCACTGTCTATTTCGACCAAAGCCGCAGCCTCGATCTCAACCTAACCCTGCGCCGCGCGCTCGCTCCGGAAGGAGACTCGGTTGTCTATCAGGATCGCGTCGTTCACGTCGCATCGTGGGCGGCCAAATTCCTCTTCCTCGGCGAACAACTCGATCAACCCGTCGAACGGCTTTCCGGAGGCGAACGCGCTCGCGTGCTGATTGCTCAACTCATGCTTCAGCCCGCTGACATTCTTCTGCTGGATGAGCCCACCAACGACCTCGACATCCCCACGCTCGAAATCCTCGAAGAAAGTCTGCTGGAATTTCGCGGATCTCTTGTCCTGGTCACGCATGACCGCTATCTATTGGATCGCGTGTCCACGATCGTCGTCGGCCTCGATGGTCAAGGCGGCGCGGAGAGTTTTGCGGACTACGGCCAATGGGAAATTTGGCAGGCGGAACGCAAGCGTGGCCGAAACCAGGCCGAACTTTCGTCGCGTCTCATTCCCGGTTCCAATGCTGCACCGGCACAAGCGAGAAAGAAGCTCTCCTACTTGGAAGCGCGCGAGTATGTCAGCATAGAGCAGCGTATTGCGGACGCCGAGCAGAGCCTGCAAAGCAAACGCGCCGCTCTCGAAGACCCCACGATCGCCAGCGATGGACCCAGGCTCCTTGCCGCTCACACGGAAATGGAAGCGGCGCAAAGAAATCTGGACACGCTCTACGCGCGCTGGGCGGAATTACAAGAAAAGGCTGAGGGTTCAGCCTCTCGCTGAATGCGATGCTGCCGCGTGAATCGGTCTGCGTCATCTGGCAGGGGCGCGCGATGCGCCCCCAAGCCAGTAGAAAGCTCGCCCGCCTTAGGCAAGGTCGTAGCGATCAAGGTTCATCACCTTGTTCCACGCAGCCGCGAAGTCCTTCACAAACGCCTCTTTCGAGTCGTTACTTGCATAGACTTCCGCGATTGCCCGCAGTTGCGAGTTCGAACCGAACACAAGATCGGCGCGCGTAGCCGTCCACTTGGTTTTGCCCGTCTTCCGATCCCGTCCTTCATACACGCCTTCGGAAACGCCTTCGACCGTGGACGCGGGCTCCCATTTCGTACTCATGTCGAGCAGGTTGACGAAGAAATCATTCGTCAATGTCTCGGGCTGGTTGGTGAGGACGCCATGTTTGGTCTGTCCGAAGTTCGCCTTCAGTGCGCGCAAGCCGCCGATGAGAACCGTCATCTCCGGTGCAGTCAGCGTCAGCAACTGCGCCCGATCGAGCAGAAACTCCTCAGCCGACAAAACCTGTCCGCTGCGGAGATAGTTGCGGAACCCATCCGCGACCGGCTCCATTACAGCGAATGAGTGCACGTCGGTCTGCTCCTGCGAAGCATCCGTGCGCCCCGGCGTGAATGGAATCTTCACGTCGTGCCCGGCCCGCTTCGCAGCTTCCTTGACGGCCGCGCAGCCGCCCAGAACGATCAGATCGGCCAGCGAAACTTTCTTCCCTCTGTTCCCATTCGACTGCGAGCTGTTGAACTCCCGTTGAATCGTCTCCAGCTTTTGCAGAACCTTCGCCAGTTCCGCCGGCTGGTTCACTTCCCAATCCTTTTGTGGCGCGAGACGAATGCGCGCCCCGTTCGCCCCACCGCGCTTGTCGGAGCCGCGGAACGACGCAGCCGATGCCCAGGCAGTCGTGACCAGTTGGGAGATCGACAGTCCGGACGCGAGGATCTTGGCCTTCAGCGCAGCCGCGTCCTGCTCATCGATCAACTTGTGATCCAAAGCGGGAACAGGATCTTGCCAAACCAGCGTCTCCTTAGGAACGAGCGGCCCAAGATACCGTACGATCGGCCCCATGTCGCGGTGCGTCAGCTTGAACCACGCCCGCGCGAACGCGTCCGCAAACTGATCCGGATGCTCGTAGAAGCGCCGTGAGATTTTTTCGTACGCAGGATCGAACCGCAGCGCGAGGTCGGTGGTCAACATGGAGGGCGCGTGGCGCTTTGAAGGATCGTGTGCGTCCGGCACCGTGCCTTTGCCTCCGCCATTTTTCGGCGTCCACTGATGCGCACCCGCCGGGCTCTTCGTCAGTTCCCAGTCGTAGCTGAACAGATTGGTGAAGAAGTTGTTGCTCCACTTCGTCGGCGTCGTGGTCCAAATGACCTCCAAGCCGCTGCCGATCGTGTCACCACTATGACCTTTGCCGAGTTTATTCTTCCACCCGAAGCCTTGATCCTCGATGTTGGCGCCTTCTGGTTCGTTGCCCACATAATCAGCGGGAACGCCAGCGCCGTGCGTTTTGCCGAACGTGTGACCGCCGGCAATGAGCGCGACGGTTTCTTCGTCGTTCATCGCCATGCGGCCGAACGTTTCGCGGATATCCCGCGCCGCGGCAATGGCATCAGGCTTTCCATTCGGCCCTTCCGGATTCACGTAAATCAGGCCCATCTGCACTGCGCCGAGAGGATTCTGGAGGTCACGATCTCCGGAGTAGCGCTCATCGGCCAGCCACGTGCCCTCAGGTCCCCAGTTCAACTCTTCAGGCTCCCACACATCTGCGCGTCCCCCGCCAAAGCCGAACGTCTTAAATCCCATCGACTCGAGTGCGACGTTGCCCGCGAGAATCATGAGGTCAGCCCAGGAGATTTTTCGTCCATACTTCTGTTTGATCGGCCACAGCAACCGGCGCGCCTTGTCGAGATTCACGTTATCGGGCCAGCTATTGAGCGGCGCAAACCGCTGCTGGCCCGCTCCCGCGCCGCCGCGGCCGTCGCCGATGCGGTACGTGCCGGCGCTGTGCCATGCCATACGAATGAACAGCGGCCCGTAGTGCCCAAAGTCAGCCGGCCACCACTCTTGTGAATCCGTCATCAAGGTATTAAGGTCCTTGATCACGGCATTCAGGTCGAGCGTCTTGAACTCTTCCGCGTAATTGAACTCCTTGCCCATCGGATCGGATTTTGGCGAATGTTGGTGCAGCACATTCACGTTCACCTGATTCGGCCACCAATCGACATTCGTGTGGGATTTGCGAGCGCCATGGGCTACCGGGCACTTTCCTTCGGGCGTGGTGTGTTTATCCTTAGTCTCAGGGGAAACGCTCCCCGATGAAGATGCGAGTGTATTTTCCATAATGTGTTCGTCCTTCCAATCTTGAATGATTAAGTGCTCGGAATCTATGTTTTGGCGCTGCAGCGGCGGCACAGGCCAAAGACCTCGACCAGCGGCTGCGTAAGATCAAAGCCATCCGGCAGATGCCGGGATAGCCGTTTGAAATCGATGAACTCACCTTCAATGTCCTGCACCGTTTTGCAGCGCGAGCAGACAAGATGATGGTGAGGTTTGAGATTGCCGTCCACGCGTAACGTGGGCGCATGAGGAGTGACCTCCCGCAACAACCCGCACTCGATGAAAAGCCGCAGATTGTTGTAGACCGTGGCCAGCGAAATGGATGGAACGCGGCGCCGCACCGCGGCGTAAATGTCCTCTGGAGAATAGTGTCCATGAGAAGCGATGACCGCCTCATAGACCACCTGCCGCTGGTGCGTGACCGCCAAACCGTGCTTCGCGGCCAGTTCGCGGAACTGGTCATGGGACAGGCGCATGATTATCGGATAAGAATGATTATAAAACGCCGCTGGGCAGTGTCAACCGAAATATTTCCTGTGGGGTGAAACGAGTGGGCGGAAAGCTCGACTTGCGGCACATGGTTTGCAAGCGTTCGGTTTCTGGCATCGATCTGGTTTCGGTGCGGCTGAATGAACCGGAGGCAAAGATCGAACTCTGTATCAGCGCTATAAAGGTTATCCCGATCCCCGGGTTCGCGAGCGCTTCGCGCGAGAAGTGAAAACGCTGAGCAGCGCGTACAACGCTGCGCTTTGGGCAATGGAACGAGAATTCAAGAAAGTCAATCGCACCGTAAGCGAGCGTATTCACAAGCTACGCCGCGAAGTTGAGAAGGAATTTCCCATCGTCGCTCGCTTTAGTGCAGCATCGCTCGGTCCGATCTTATTGTGGTCCGCCCGCCGAGAACAGCATCGCCTGGTATTAGGAGGCACCTACGAACCGCCGACCTTAATCGAGCGCCGCAACTGGAGTGCAACCTCTTAGCACCTGCCCGGCAAACCGAGCATCTTCGATGTTCTCCGCCTGTGTTCCACTGAGGCACCGCGTTGCAGCATGGCCACCCATCACGTTTTTTCCCTTGACAGGAGCGCCTTTAGGTCGCAAACTCCGTGAACTAGGTTGAGCCTTGCCGGGGGGCAGGGTCATTATTGCGGACCGATCAGGGTTGGAAGAATCCTTTTCTCAGGACTTCGGCCTTCCCGCTTATCCCAGCGGACGTCGAGACCGAAGCCAGAACATTCCCGCGCAGTTTCGGGCCATTGGTCTTGCATAGATTGGAATTTGGGAAGGGCTTGTCTGCCGCGAGGCTCGGTAGTGCGATTTTATCTTAATTGGTTTGCCTGGATAACTTCGCCACCAAGAAAACAAAAAAGGGAAACTATGAGATTAGGAATCATGCGGTTGGTTGCGCTATCACGTTGGGGCTCCCGGTTCGGATCGTCTCTGCTGGCATTGTCTCTGTTGGCCATTGGCTCGCTACACGCGCAGCAAGTAGGCACCAACGTCAATATGGTGACGGGAACCCAGTGGCCCGGTGGCGACCCCTTCCTCCAGCGCCAGAACGAGCCTTCGATGGCCATCTCATCGCGCAATCCCCTGCACATCGTTGCCGGCGACAACGACTATCGCTCGGTGGATCTTCCCTTCGTTTCCGGTGAGGTGGCGCCGACTGGCGATGCTTGGCTGGGGTGGTTCACCTCACTCGACGGAGGTCAGACTTGGACGAGCGTTCTGGTCCCTGGATACCCCCAGGATACGTCGTGGCAAGGGCTGCTCTCCCCTATCCATGGTCTGGGGGCTGGAGCAGACCCGACGGTGCGAGCGGGCACGAACGGCATGTTTTATTACAGCGGTCTGGCATTTAATCGTCAGGCGGGCGGCTCTAATAAAGTATTCGTAGCCACGTACACGGATGACAATGATTTGGAGGGCAGTTCACCGATTCGGTATCTATGGACCACAACAGTAGATACCGGGACATCGAATCTATTCGAAGACAAGCCTTCGATTGCCGTCGATATTCCACGGTCATGGTCCGGATGGTGCATCATCCCGGCTCTGCCACTGCAAAATACCCAGATCTTCCGGGCTGGGACCGTGTATGCGGCATGGACTCAATTTACCGGCGCTGAGACTAACGACGTTGCGTCGATCATGTTTTCCGAGTCGATTGACTGCGGTCTAACCTGGACCCGTCCACTGCAAATCAGCGGTACCGCCAAGACGAATCAGGGGGCGTCGCTCGCCATTGATCCCAACACCGGCGCGCTTTATGTCGCGTGGCGCGTCTTTGCGTCTACAAACCCAACGCAAGCCGATGCCATTATGTACGCGGCCTCCTTCAATGGCGGAGCCACGTTCACCAAGCCGGCGCTAGTCGCGGATATCAACGCATTCGATCAAGGCGACACTCCGTCTTCTTTCCGCACAAACGACTATCCGACTATTTCAGTGGACGACGCCAGCCACGTCTATGTCGCCTGGGCGCAGCGCGATGTGGGTAACCCCGCCACGCTCCTGGCCAACGGGGGCGACGCACGCATTGTGGTGCAGACGGGAACGCCGACCTCGAATCCGAACAATATTCCACTGGCGTGGAGCGCTCAATTGGCGGTGGATTCATACCTGGGCCGTGGACATCAGATCATGCCGGGGATGGCGTTTACGGCGGGGAAGTTGACGGTCGCCTGGTACGATCTCCGCTACGACGATGAAGTCGCAATTTACACCGCGCTCGGCGTCGCCGGGCAATTTTCAGAGCAGGAAGAAAATGACGGCGGAGCGCCGAATTTTCCTTCATTCGGGACATATATCCAGGATCCTGTGGCTCCCTTCCCAACGGATGCGCGCAGGCAGACGCTCGACGTCCGCGCGGCGCAGGCGCTGCCTGGCAATCCACCATCCTTCTTTCCCTCCGTACAGGTATCGGATTACTCGTATGGCTCGGTTCCTCCAATTTCATCGAGTTCGCCGATCCAGCAACTGCAAGTGGATCCGCCCAATCTGCCTATGTTCGAGAGCGGAACGCTGCCATTTTTTGGGGATTACATCGACGTGGCGGGACCGACGTTCATTCCGCTTGAGAACGGCACTTGGCGCTTCAACAATCTGGCGACCGATCCCGATTTCACCCACGTGGTGTGGGCCGATAATCGCGATGTGGTTCCACCGGCGGACGGGGATTGGGCAAACTACACTCCCCCTACATACCCTGGAACCACCAGCATCTTCGATCCGACGCAGACTCGCCCGGCTTGCTCAACATCGACCCCCGACACCGGCGACCGGAACCAGAACATCTACACCGCGCAGCTTTCGCCGGGCCTCGTGCTCAGTTCGCCGGGGAATTCAAAGCAATTGGGAACAGGCTCGAACGGCCAACTAATCCAGCGGCAGTTCGCGATTGTCATCGCAAACACGACATCGCAAACGCAATACTATGAGCTCACTGTCGCAGCCCAGCCAACCGGAGGTGCGGCATCTTTTCTTCAATTCGCGGTTGCGGGCCAACCGTTTCCATTGACTCAAATTCAGGTTGCGGTGCCAGCGCTGTCGAGCACATCTCGAGCCATCTTTATCACTTCTACCGTGGCGAATGCTACGGTGACGGTGAACGCTGCGCAATTGACCGCCTTGGGCGGCACGGTTGAGTCCGGCGGAGAGACTGCATCACTGACCATCAATGGCGACCCGTACAATCCCGCCAATCAGGACAAAAACATCGGAAGCTCTGAGATCTACACTCCTACGATCGCAACTCCGAATATTGCCAATCCCAACATCGCGAACCCGAATATTGCGAATCCGAACATCGCCAATCCGAATATCGCAAACCCGAATATCGCGAATCCAAATATCGCCAATCCGAACATTGCGAATCCAAACATCGCCAATCCGAACATCGCCAATCCGAATATTGCGAATCCGAACATCGCTAACTCGGATATTTCGGACGGCACCATCACGGACGGCACCTGGGCGATTACGAACACCGGAAATACATCCAGCGCATACTCGGTGAATTTAGTTGGTCAGAGTCCGCCCGCGGGCATAGCGCTTCAGTTGATCGTTTACGGAACCTACGCGACGCCTCTGGTCACGCCGGCCTCAGGTTGCACTTTGATCACGCAATCGCACCTGGTTCCGGTGGCGAATATTATCAGTCCGTCGTTCACTACTCTGTCCCAGCTTTTCCAACCGGCAGCCAACAACCCCACGTTACCGGGTCTGGCGCTCATGCCAGGCGAGACGCAATACGTGACCGTGCGGGTCTATGATCCGACGACCAATAATCCTGCGCAGGCTCTGCTCGATTACAACCCAATCACCGCAGTCACGCCGGCCGTCGTATCCCAAGGCGCGAATACTGGAACCACAAGTCCGCCCGCGACACTGACCATTCTGACCAAGACTTTGCCGCAAGGCACGCTCACTGGAGCGTATCCAGCGCAGACGTTGCAAGCCACGGGCGGCTCTGGCGCCTACACGTGGTCGATCGTCAGCGGCGCGCTCCCGACGGGCACTTCTCTGACCACTGGGGTAATCGCTGGCACGCCAACCGGCACTCCCGCAACATCGTCTTTTACCGTGCAGGTTAAAGACGCGGTTGGCGATATTGCCCAGCAGCCGTTGACTATTATCGTGAATCCAGCACCTACGATCACTACGACGAGCTTGAGTCCAGGTGATCAGGGATCGGCATATTCTGAGCCACTATCGGCAACCGGAGGTACGGCGCCGCTCAGCGCCTTTAGCATTTCCGCTGGATCGCTGCCCTCCGGCTTGTCGTTGAACGGATCAACCATCAGCGGCACGCTCGCGCCCACTGGGGCAACATCTGCTTTTACAGTAAAGATCACCGACGCCAATGGGGTATCGGCCACGCAGCCGCTTTCGATCACGGTGAATCCTCCGCCGGTGATCACCACGGCTTCGCTGCCGATTGGCGAACAGGGGCGCGCCTATTCGACGAATGTCGCTGCCAGCGGAGGAACTGGAACGCTTTCCTTCCCCACGCAAAATGTTGACGGCGTGGTCCTCGCTTCACCCGGCAGCTTCATAGGGGTTCCGACTGCGCCTGGCTCGTTCCCGTTCACCGCGACTGTCACGGATGCTCTCGGTGTCACCGCCTCCAAGTTGCTTACCCTGACGGTAAATGCGCCGCTTGCACTGAATGCCGCTTCCTTGCCTGCAGGGAATCAGAATGTGGCTTATCCGCAACAGCAATTGGTGGCCAGCAATGGCGTGCCACCATACAGCAATTGGACGTGGGTTGCTGCGCCGAGTTCATCATTGCCACCCGGCTTGTCTCTCAACATGGCGACGGGAACCATCACCGGCGCGCCAACCGCCGCAGGGACGTTCTCATTCATCGTAAGTGTTAGCGACTCACTCGGCGCAACCGCATCGCAAACCTACTCCATCAGCGTGATTGCCGCCGGTCCGGTGATCGGCACAACCTCCCTGCCGAACGGCCAGTACAACTCGTCGTACACGCCGGTGACTTTGTCGGCAACCTCTGGAACCCAGCCTTATACGTGGTCGCTTGGATCTGGTGGTGTTTTGCCCGCGGGCATGACTTTAAGCCCATCGGGCAGCATCTCCGGAAACCCCGCACAGGCGGGGCTGTGGTCGATACCGGTCACGGTGACGGATGCAAATTCGCTGACTGCGAACGGAACGCTGTCGCTCACGGTCGGTTTGGCAACAGGCTATGCCGGTAACGCCAATTGCTACATGCCCTATCCAACCACCCCAATCTATTATTTGGGTTATAGCACCGCTGGATCGTGGACCGTGATCGCGCCCGGAGCTTTGTTCGGGGAGATGACCTTCCTCGGCGCGGGCAATGTCACGGTTGCCGGCATGGTCAGTACCAACGGCGCGAATGTCACATGGGTCAGCAATCAGGGAGGCCAAAACGACCAGTTCCCATTATCTCCCGCGCCCTATGCGATCACGATCAACAACGTCCTCTACATCGTGGCTTCGGTCAATTCGGCAACCTCTCTGACCCTGATGACATCGGCGGGCGTGCAAACCGATGTTCCTTATTCGTACACTCTTCCAGCTGGTGCCAACATGTTGACGGGCTGCTTGAGCGGAGCGATTTCGAGCGGTTCTTACCAGCTTCAGTTCACTGCGGGAACGTCCACGTTCAACCTGCCCTTACAAGTCGTAGCGCAGGACACGCAGGATAATGGCACCGTCAACGTTGACTCCGGCGGGGTAGGGAACCTGCCGCCGAGCGGCTTCCAGCAGGGAGTAGTTACGACCGGGCAAAGCTTCACCTTCCTTCCCGGAAGTTACGCTGCGGATACCGGTTTCAGCGGAAATGCACTGTTCGGATTTACCGGCACCGTTCCGCAGCTTTGCGGCACTTTCCAGAATGTGCCGAATTCGCTTACCGCCGCGTCACAGCCGGGCCGGTACGATATCGCGATCGACGGCACAACCCAAAGCTGCTCACCAATTCCCGCATTCCCAACCAGCCCGGCTCCGATCGTGTTCGAGTCGGTGGATACACTGTCCAACTCAACGTTCCTTGGCGGGGCCACCACGATCTCAAACTTGACGCTGTCGTCGAGCAATCCGAATGCGTTCGCGGTTGCCAACAACGTGCTTGACATCGAAGCCGGCGGGACCAACCCGAATCCAGTAACCCTGGCATTCAACTACGTGATCGACGACACCGGTTGTCCGGGATGCATCGATCAGCTCGAGATTGGATTGAACACGGACCCGGCTCCACAAACCTACGCGTACAACGGTGGATCGTTCGCTTCCGGTAGCGCCAGCGTCAACATCAACGTGCCCAACACGCCGGGCCGATACTACATCGCGCTCGATTTCAGCGAGGATTACGGCTTCCTGTACTCCTCGCCATATTGGGCGAACGGGCAGCCGGTTATCAACCGGTATATCGGAGTGGTCGACGTCTGGTAGTGAGGGCGTGGCGAAGAGTTTAGCGAACGAGGGCCCAGCGAACGAATACTCTAGCGAGCTGCGCTTCCGCTCGTTTCGAGCGACCGGAGGCGATTTTTCGCGTCGGCGGCTAGAGGATCGTTCACGCTCTTCTCGCGAGCCTTGAGGTAATTTTGGTAGGCTTCCGCCGCGCCTGGACTCTGCAACCCTTGGCGGGTACGGCCCAGGTAATAATCGACCGGCGCAAAATAACGCCAGCTCGGTTCGTCATCCAGAAACACCGACGCCGCCTCACCGCGCCGCTTCACGCAAGCATCGAGTTCGGTGTCGGCGTCGGGAAATGCGCCCGCTTCCAAATACGCGCGTCCCAGCCCGAGGCGTCCGAGCCAGGTATCGGCGATCTTCTGCGCATCTTGAAAGGTTCGAACCGCGCCCCGGTAATCCTTTTTCTTCATCTGGACTTCCGCTTCAATCAGCTTGGCATAAGCTCCGGGATCGGGTTCAAGA
This sequence comes from Candidatus Sulfotelmatobacter sp., assembly GCA_050015215.1. Lineage (GTDB taxonomy): Bacteria > Acidobacteriota > Terriglobia > Terriglobales > Acidobacteriaceae > Sulfotelmatobacter. The sequence continues at coordinate 5,055 of JBEKBW010000078.1, read as the reverse complement.
CGCTGGCTCAACTTCTGGCTAAGCTCCATAGCCTTGTCGCTCTGGCCGGCTGCTAGAAAAATCATTGCCGCGGGATAGAGCAGGCTCTCGTCTGTGCTGCCGCTCACGGCCAGTTCAGCGGCGGAAATCGCCTTTGAGTTCTGTCCCTTCATCAGCCAGGCCTCGGCCTGCATCAGGTATTTCGCGGCGGCCCGCGAGGTATCCTTTGCGGCGAGATCCGCTTTTAGCGCCGGTTCGAGAATCGCAAGCGCATCGTCGGCGCGCCCTTCATAAAGGGCCATATCCGCGAGTCCGACCGCTGAGGCCGAAGCTCCCCAGGCACTGAGTGGCGCCGCTTTCTTATAGGCATCGGCCGCCGCCGCTTCGTCGCCGCGGGCGAGCTGAGAAATTCCCAGGCAAATGTAGGCCTTCTCAAATCCGGGATTGATCTCCAGCAGCCGCTCGGACTCGCGAATCGCCGTGTCGAAGTCGCCGGCATACATTGCGAACAGACCGTAGTTATTGAGGTAAAGGATGTTGTCGGGATAAATCGCGACAACGCGGCGCTCGTCCTCCACCGCACCAGTCATATTCCTGGCGTAAAACTCGGCGAGCGCCAGGTTGCCGATGCCAGCCGAATCCGCCGGAAACTGCGTCTCGAGCGCTTTGAACTGCTCAATGGCCTTGTCATAGTCGCGTTCCATCAAGTAGTAAGCGCCGCGCGTGCGGTATTTCTCCCGGTCGGTCATGCGATCGATTTTCGACAGCGCCAGCTTAAAATCTTTTTCCGCATCCTGCTTCCTGCCCATGTTGGCGAGGATCACAGCCATGCCGGCGTAGGCGCGTCCCAGCCCGGGATCCAACTCCGTGCTGCGCTGGTAAGCCTGCAGCGCCCCATCCCACTTGCCCTGCCACTGCAATTCCTGCGCCTGAGCGTACTGTTGCGACGCCTCGAGCGATTGTGAGGAAAATGTCTCGGCAGCCGCGAGCTGCGCCGATTTCGGCGTTGAATCCCCCAGCACCTTGCGAAAACCAGCGGCGATGCGGGCGACTGCCTGATTCACTTCGTTCGCACTAGAGGCGGTCGCGCTCTCCCTATCGATCACCTTGTTCGTGCGAGGATCGAGAGCCTGCGCGGTAATCGAATATTTGCTTCCATCTTGCCGGATCGAACCCGAGACGACCACCCCAACGCCTTCACGCTGCGCGATGAGGCGCGCGGAATTCTCATCGAGTTTCGTGGAACCCGCAAGCTTGGCAAGCGTTTTTCGTGCGTTGCCGCGATTGTACGTGGTGATGAAGGAAGCGCCTTCCAGCGCAGTACTCATCGCCGGCTCGAGCGTGCCGTTGAGCAGTGGGTTACCCGTCTGGTTGGTGAAATCCGAAATCAGAATCTTCACCGGAGCGTGCGCCCCCGCGGAAGCTTTGGGATGAAACCGGCTGTAGATCAGCCCTCCGGCCAGCAGCACGATCAACGCCGCCAGAGCAGAAAGCATTTTCCAGTTGCTTGCGTGGGGCTTTCTGATGCCCAGCCAGGTTTCCAGATCGGCGATCAGTGCTTCAATCGATTCGTAGCGGTCCGCCGGGCTCAGTTGAATGCAGCGGACAATAATGTCGTTCAAAGCGCGAGGCAGCTGAGGATCGGCCTCAATCGGAGGAGGCATCTGCTTCGCGCCGCGCTCGCCCAGCATTTCTGCCAACCCTTTTTGGTGGCTCGGCATTTTGCCGACTATGAGTTCGTACAGAATCAGCCCGACCGTAAACAAATCCGAGCGAAGATCGATTTTTTCGGCTCGCGCCTGCTCCGGCGACATGTATCGCGGCGTACCGAGCAGCGAACCGACCCGCGTGAGAATTGCGGATTCTCCGGATAGCGAGGCGTTGGATGAAGATGGCAGGGCTTGCTTGAGGAGTACTGCGGTTTCCGTGGAACCTGCCAACCCAAAATCCATCACCGCGACGCGGCCCTGCTTGTCGATCATGATGTTCTGCGGCTTGAGGTCGCGATGAACAATGCCCTGCTTATGAGCTGCAGCCAGCCCATAACAAACCTGCAGCATGATTTCCGCGGCTTCTTTAGGGGGCAGCTTGCCACGCTTATCCAGGACGTCGCGGAGCTCATGGCCGTCGATGTACTCCATGCTGATGAAGCGCACGCCATCGGCGACAGCGAGATCATAAATTCGGACCGCGTTGCGGTGTGTGATCTGCTGCGCGAGCACGAGCTCCTGACGAAAGCGTTGCAGGATTTCCGCACTCCCCGCCAATTCCGGGCGAATCACTTTCAGCGCCACGATGCGATCCACTTCATTGTCGCGCGCTTGAAAAACGGAGCCCATTCCGCCCTCGCCGAGCGTTTTCAGAATTTCGTAGCGGCCGCCTAAAACAGAGCCGGGGGACAGCGAGACCTTTCGGTACGCGATCGCATCGGATGGGGTAAAGGGCTTCGACCAGCCCCGAGGCTCTGGGGTCGCCTGCGTGAGATCGTCTCCGCCCTGGGTGAAATTCTCCTCGACGAACATCTGAGTCGCATCTGCATCGACGGGGGTGGCTGTGCCGCAGGCCGGACATTGCAATGCCGACCCAGGGACCGGGGTTTTACATGCCGGGCAGAGCATTAAGAGGCCTGGTTCACGAATTATCGAAAAGGAGGTGTGCGCCCACTAGGGCGTGAATGTATCTTATCCTAATCGCCTCAAAACCGAGCATGTAATTCAGTCCACAACTCTGCTCCCTCCTGCGTCGGCGATTTTTTCGCGTCCTACTCCATCGGGATCCTACCTGCCCAAGAAGTGGGCTTACGCGCTCTCTTCCAACGGCATTTATTCACTGACCGAAAGTCTACTATCAAGAAAGACGGCTCCCCGCTGGACCCCGATACGATCCGCTCCTACGAAAATGAGACCCGGCGATTCCATGCTCGACGCTGAAATGCACTGGTACGGACAAAATCGACGGCATCGACGATTTCTCAGTTCTGGCACGTTCGCTCGAAGAACTTCTGCAAGAGGAAAAGCGGCATCGGGAGCTATGCAGGTTGATGCGCGCCACGCAGTAGCGTGGCCCCGGCACGTTCGTGGCCTGCGGCGCAGATCCAGCGATCGCTTCCCAATATCAAACGGGAAGGCGCAATTCGAATGAGATCGGGTAGTGATCGGAAGCTGTCACGGACCTGTGAACCTTGCCAGCGTCGGCCTCACCAGGGCCTCGAACAAATGCCCAGTCGATGTGCCGGCCAGCTTCGAGAACATGCCGTGCGGGAGTCGTAGCCAGGCGAGCGGTCGGCACAACATCGCGAAAACCAGCCCGGGCCAGTGCCTCTGCTACGCCAGAGTTCGATGCATTCAGGTTGAGGTCACCGGCCAGGATGACAAGGCAGGCCGAACCGTACTTCGCGGAATCCCCTAAGACCTCGTTCAACTGGGCGCGGCGCAGCTCGTCATTCGAGCGGCTCTCCAAATGCAGGTTGTAGCACAGCGTTGAACACCCAGCGATATTGATTTCCGAGGCCAGCGCGACTCTTCCCCCAAGCCGCTCCTGAAAGGTTTGCAGCTTTGGCTTAAACCAGCGCGGCTTCCAGAAGTCCGATTGCCGCTGAAAGCGGATCACGCGCGGATTCGAGATTTTCCAGCGCGAAAGCGTGGCCTGACCATGATAGGCGGGGCTGGTTTTCGAGCCTTGCGTCAGTTCCTCAAACTCGCGCCCGAAGACGTAATTCAGCCGCAGTTTTCGGGCGATTTCCCGCGCAACGTTCACCCGATGTGTCCGATGAGCATTGATGTCGACTTCCTGAAGAAGGAAAACATCGGCCTTCATATCCGCCAGGAAATCGATGATCGCAGGCAGTTTCAAGCCGCGATCAATGTTCCAATCCACAACTCGCAGGGACGTGCGTGGCCACGATAGCCATTGGCTCGGGGCGAAGTTTTCGGCAAGGATTTCGCTCATTGACACGACTAAATTGCTGCTCCTACCAGTTGTGGGAATACATTTTGCTGTGCAAACGTCAGGTCCAGGGGATCGTCGATTTCGGCCCAGGGCAATCCGTCTGTGCTGCTATAGCCGATCCAAATTCCTTCGTTTGCAAGTTTTTGTACGGCGACGTTGAAGAATTCATTCACCTGCCCAGCGGAGATCAGTTCGTTCATTGTGCGGAAGAACCTGTCTTGGATCGCCTTCGAGAAAACGGTAATGCCGATATAGGTGCCGCTGAACTCTTCCCGGGAGATTTTCTTGCTCATGCGAGTCACGCGATCGCCTTCGACCACTACTTTCATTGTCTCATCGCGCCACACGGGGTCTGCGATCATCGAGATCGGCGCGCTCGGGCGTACCGCAGCGGAAAGGATTTCGGGATCGAATATAACGTCCGCATTCAGAACGACGAAACTGTCGCCGCGCATCCATTCCAGTGCGAGCCAGAGAGAATAGATATTATTCGTGATCGCGAATGCAGGATTTTCGAAAAAGCGAATCCTTTGGGTGTCACTGGTTTTTCTGGACTTCATGTGTCCGATGATCTGTTCCTTTTCGTATCCCACAACAATTGCTACGTCATCGATTCCCGCCATCGACAGCGCTTCAAGCTGGTGGTCCAGAATCGTGGTGTTGTCAACTTCAATCAGGCACTTTGGATGTTCGCCATGTACTGAGCGAATCCTCGTGCCTTGGCCTGCGGCCAGGATTACTGCCTTCATACTGCCTCCTTGAACGTGTTTACCTTCGGTTGGGCTCCGCCTTCGGCCGGTTGCGCAAAGAATCGACGGTTGAAGTAGAGGATCACAATCCAGGTGAGATGAGCACCGACCGTTGCCAGGAAGAACAACACTGGCAATGCGCCAATGACCGTGAAGAGCACGATGTAGTGGATCATCACACCTCTCCTCTGAAGGTGCTGCACTTGGCGCACGACGCGGGAGATCCAATTCCCGGAATCCTTTTCAAGCAACTGATAGAAGCGGCCAAGGTACTCATTGGGCCGGTCGGGGCTGGTGGCGCGGCGGCGCTGGAGGGAGGTGGCGATCAACGCCAGAATGGCGCCGACGAGAAGAGCGATGCCCGTCACGGTAGCCGACC
>JBEKBW010000077.1:0-23068 GCA_050015215.1 Candidatus Sulfotelmatobacter sp. | reverse complement strand
GAGCGTTTTCCAAAAGCGCAGAACATCATTGACGAGGAAAAGCGGACGGAAGTCGCCGGTATGATCGTGATAATCGCGGAAGTAGGCATCGATGATCCGCGTCAGAATACGTTTGTAAGCCTCGTCGCCGTAAACAGGCCGACTCTCTAAGAGCAGCAGCATTCGCGCCGTGAAAAGGTTCCTGAAATCATCCTCCGCGCTGCCGAGTTTTTCGAGCATTTCTAATAGGGAATGAATCTCCAGGTATTGCGCATCGTTTGAGAACGGAGGAAATCCCATCTCCTGCGCAAGGCGAATTAGTTCCGCGTCGGTCAGGATTTTCGTCGTGCGATCAATTCCCTGGCTGCTATCCGATACAAAGAATAGATCGAGGTCGGACCTTTGGTGAGCCTCTAAACGTCCGTAAGACCCCGTGACGTAAATGCTGAGGTTCTGCTGCTGTGAAAGGTGCTTGATGGACGCAATTCTTCGGCGGAGTTCGTCCAAACGCTCAGACGCGAAGGTTTTTCTTTCCTGAAGCAGATCACGCGTCATGGAGGACTCCTGCGGAGCGACAAAGGCCACGGCGTAGCCGTGGCCCCCTCACAGTCGGCGTCCTTTTTACACTACGGGGCGGGGAGATGCAAGGATGGGCTGGCGCGTGGTTCGGGTCAGGAAAAGGCTGGGTAGGATTCCCTTACGCGTCCGTGCAGTGCTGTGGGTGAAAGGGGTCCTTCGACTGCGGAACTGCTTCGCTTCGCGAAGCAGTTCCTCCGCTCAGGATGACATTTTGGGGAGTTCGCTTCGCTTCGACGCGCTTCGCTCAGGATGACATTTTTGTGAGGGTTATTTCTTGGAGGAATCACCGGACACGAGTTTTTGAACGTCGCTTACTAGCGTGGACATTGCTTTTTCGAAGTTCTTGCGTCCCGTGACTTGCCTGGCTGCTGTCGCGATCGTTTCGCGTAGCGTCCAGAGCGTTATGCGGCTCTCGGGATCGAGAATTGTTAGTTCTAGCTGGGGCAGCGTGTTGGGGCGGCTCTCGATGAAATGGATTTCGTAGATCAGATCGGCGTCGCCCGGGGACGTCACCAGTTCATATTTTCCCCAGGTTCTCATGGCGTTGTAGAACTGGTTGTAAGGCTGGTCGGGCGTGTCGAAATAGAGGGGATTGTTTTCTCCTGAGGCGTTGGAGATGAAAATCTTTTTTGCTGTGAAAAGCTCTTTCGGCCTGGGAGCTGGGGTTGCTGCTGTCTGCTGCGCGCTTGCGGGGTTCGGGATGAATAGGAACGAGAGAGCCAAAATCGATATAACAATGCTGCGTTGCATCTGGTGAGATTACTACAGCTGCAAGGAAGCTGAACGGGGTTGGCTTCGGAAATGGTTACAGGGATCCCTTCGACTGCGCGCGTCTTCCGCTTCGCTCCGACGCGCTCCGCTCAGGATGACATTTTGGGGAGGAGGATTCGTGACGCGGCGCTAAAGCGCCGCTCTTCCACCCTTTGCTGATTGTGGTCGCAGCGCTGAAGCGCTGCTCCACCCAAGGGCGCAGGGGTTGCCTTTAACTGCCGGCTTTCAGTTCGGTCAGAACCTGTTTGGCAATTTCTTTTAGCGTTTCGAAAACGCCTGTGCCTTGAAATGCCACTGCCTCGAGTACCGGCTCATTCTTCTTTTTCAGCTCTTTGCTCAGCGCGTCGACTGGCAGGATATTCGGCAGGTCGCGCTTGTTGAGCTGCAGGACGTAGGGAATCTTGTTGAAGTCGTAGCCGTGCTCTTTCAGGTTCGACATCAGGTTGTCGAGCGCTTCCACGTTGGCGTCCATGCGCTGCTCTTGCGAATCGGCTACGAAGACGATGCCGTCTACACCGCGCAGGATCAGCTTGCGGCTGGCGTCATAGAAGACCTGGCCGGGGACAGTGTAAAGATGGATTCGGGTTTTGAAGCCGCGGACTGAGCCGAGGTCTAGCGGGAGGAAGTCGAAGAAGAGGGTGCGCTCGGTTTCGGTGGCGAGCGAAATCATCTTGCCCTTCTGCTGCTCCGCGGTTTTCTGGTAGATCATCTGCAGGTTCGTGGTCTTGCCGCCGAGTCCGGCGCCGTAGTACACGATTTTGCAGTTTATCTCGCGGGCTGCGAAGTTGATGAAACTCAAGGCTTTCCTCAAGAAGCGCGGACGGCACACCTTGCCGCGCGCGAAAATCTCCCTTATTGGGGGCTCGGGGCTTTTATATCACAGGCGAGGGATAGAGAGAGGTTACCTCGGTGACTCCTGGGCGAAAAGGAGCCTCGGCGGCTAAAGCCGACGTATAGTGCCTCTCCTGGGCGGCATCGCTAAAGCGATGCCCTGATACGAATCAAGACGATGCCCTGATACGAACCCAAGCGATGCCCTGATACGAATCGTCAGTTCTCTTTGGTGGAGAAAGATTACCGTGCCACAGGTGCTGGATAATACCCATCCTTGGCGTAAATCTTTAGTCCCGGCCGGTGCACCACCACCTCAATGGTGTGATAAGCGGCCGCCGTGGGCACCTTCGGCCGGATCGGCGTATAGCCCAGCGTGTATTGATTGCGGGCGTCGCTCAACGCGTGGCCATAAATATCTTCGATACCGCTGCGCGAGAGTTCGGTATACAGCGGGGCTCCGCCGGTGGCCGCGACGTATTTCGGCAGAATGTCGGAGTAGCCTTCCTTCGGAATGTGCAGCCGCTCCAGCTTGTTGTAGACCGGGAGGGCAGCGCTTTCGACCGCGACCGCTTTCACCTGGATTTCGTTCGAGAGCAATACCTTTAGCACGTCGCGATAGCTGGCCTCGCTGCCGTATTCGCGTCCGTTGCTGATCACGAAGATAACTTTTCGCCGCTCGCGTGGGCGCTTGCGCAGGTCGAGGGCGGCGCGCAAGATTGCGTCGTTCAGAACGTGGGATTCCTTGGGGGGAGTGTAAACCGGCTGCGTGGGACTGCCCACCGGCATGCCATTCACGATGGGGCCGTTGGGAGCGAGCGGTCCGCTTAAGACTGGGACGCCGTTGTTTCGGCCGCGCTCGGTTTTCATCTGGTTCAACAGCGCTGTCAGCTTTTGGGACGCCGCCATAAAATCGGAGACTTCGCTGACTGTGCTGCTGAAGGTGTAAATCGAAACCTCGTCGTAGGGCGCAAACGCTCCTACCAGCGCCGAAAAAGTCTGATTTACTTTCTGCACGGCTACGTCGGACATGCCGGTGTCCAACACGATGGCCACCGAGAGCGCGAAGGGATCGGCGCTGAAAAAGCTTAACTTCTGGACCACCCCGTTTTCTTTTACGGTGAAGTCGGTCGGGAGAAGTCCATCGACCATGCGCCCGTCGTGATCTGTGACCATCACCGGAACCTGAACGAATGTTGGGTGCACAACCAGCGTATAAAGCTCTTCCTGCGATTTCGGAGGCTTGGTGGTTCCGGGCGGAACGGTTCTCACCGGGGGCATGGGCGGCGGAGGCGTAGTTTCATCGGCTGAACTGGGAGCTGGCTGAGTGCCCGGCGGAGCTGCGTTCGGCTGGTTCGTCCACGGATTGAGGTTCGGAGCTGGTTTCTTCTCCTCGGGCTGCGCTACGGGAGGTGGTTGCGCCGGCTCTGCCGGCTGCGCATTTGGTTGGACCGTAGGCGCGTCGGGAATCTCGTTTGCCTGCGAAGGCGTTGTTTGCGTCTGCTGGCTCGGCACAGGGGAACTCTGAGAGCGCAAATCCTCGGCGCCGCCTATGCACAGGGCAAAACAGCCCGCCACGAGAAACGCTACGCTCCTGGCCCGAATTCCACGGACTTTCCAGCATGCCGTCCCGTTTCGCACACTCACCATCCGCGTTCTCTCCATAACCGCCGGCCCTCAGGCAAACCGCGCCTCACATTCAGCATCTTCACTAGCTGGGATGCCTTTTCCCACTCATTTGGCCATCTCAGCGTTCAGGATTAGACTAACAAAAGCCAGGAAGGAAATCTCATGTCCCCAATGTCTGCTCGCCGAAGGCCCAAAACGGCCCCGGTTCTAGTAGTTCTATTCTTCCTGACAGCCCTGTCGGCCGCTGCACCTGCTGCCTTGGCACAAGGTTCATCCGGCACTCCTCAGCAGCCCGACGCCCAACAACCCGATATTGAGAAGTCCGACGCGACCATCCGGGCCAACGTCAATTTGGTTGGCGTCTTCTTCAATGTCAAAGACAAGCATGGCGCTTTAATCCCCAACCAGACCAAAGACGACTTCGAACTCTTCGAAGACGGCAAGCCGCAAACTATCAAATACTTTACCGCGGAGTCGAATCTCCCCCTAACGCTGGGAATTCTGATCGACACCTCCGGCAGTCAGATTCGCGTTCTCGACATGGAAAAAGAAGTCGGCGGCGCGTTCCTTCGGCAGATTCTCACCGATAAAGACGAAGCGTATGTTATGGATTTCGATGTCCAGGCCGAACTGGTTCAGGACTACACCCGAGACGTTCACCGCCTGCAAGCTGCCCTGAATAAAGTGAAAATCAACAGCGGCTTTTCGAGTGGCGCTAGCGGCATTCCTGGGCTAGGCCAAGGTCCCGTTCCTGTGCATAATGCGCCCGGCACGGTTCTCTACGACGCGGTTTATCTCTCCTCCAATGACATGCTTTCGAAAGAAGTGGGCCGGAAGGCGATGATCCTTCTCACCGACGGCGAAGACGAAGGCAGCAAGCTCAAGATCAAAGACGCCATCGAATCCGCGCAGAAAGCCGACGCCATCATCTACGTTCTGCTCTGCGCCGACCGCGGCGGCTACTACAGCATGGGCATGGGTTACAACGGCGAAAGCGAAATGAGGAAATTAACCGAAGCCACTGGCGGGCGGGTGATCAACGTAGGTAACAAGTTCGACAAGCTTAAAGAGGCTTTCGACCAGATTTCCAACGAACTGCGCAGCCAATACAACATCGGCTACACCTCCACCAATGGCGCGTTCGACGGCGGCTACCGCAAGCTGGAAATCAAGAACAAGCAAGGCTACAAAATCCAGGCCCGCGCCGGATACTACGCGATTAAGAAGCAAGCGGAGTAAGTGACAGCCAGCCTTCGCCACCAGCCCCAAATAGCTAAGGAGCAGCATGCTGCAAGAAAATCCTTGACTCTGGAATGCGCTCCAGGGTTGATACTTCTCATGTGGGCAACGGGATCGCCAAGACTCTGCGTTCCGGCTCGCTCGCAGGCGCAACAGGAGTAAGCGCGGACACAATCCGGCACTACGAGAAGATTGGTGTGCTGCCGAAGGCCCTGCGAACCGAGGCCGGCTATAGGATTTACCCCGAGAGCGCGGTCGAGCGAGTGATGGTAGTTCGAAGGGCGCTTCGCATCGGATTCACTTTGGCTGAGCTGGCGGAGGTTTTAAGGTCCCGCGACGCGGGAGCCGTCCCCTGCCGGCACGTCTACAAACTGGCACAAGAAAAGCTCAAGAGCATAACGGCGGATATCGAAGCGTTGAGGCATACGGAGCGCTATCTCAAGCAGGTTCTAGGAGATTGGGAGCACCGAATGAAACAGACGCCTGAGGGCCAGAGATCGAACCTGCTTCACTCGCTCACGGAATCGGCTGATGGTGCGAAAGCGAAGGCTACTCGATTTCGGAAGGTACGAACATGAAAATTGTGATCGCATTGTTTCTGTTCTGCGGAATTGTCACCGGCCAGGACATGCAATCCTGCCCGATGCACAAGGAGCACATGAAGGCGGAGTCACAGGCTGACGTGGAGAAGCGCGGCGACCAGGCGATGGGATTCCCTCACGAAAGCACCACGCACCACTTCCGCCTCTTACCGGACGGCGGAGCTATCGAGGTGACCGTAAACGACAGCAAAGATAGCGAGAATGTGCAAGCGATCCGATCCCACTTGAGGCACATCGCGACCATGTTCGCGAATGGCGATTTCTCCATCCCCATGTTCGTCCACAACCGTGTGCTTCCGGGGGTTGCGGAGATGAAAGATAAGCGGGCCGAGACTTCTTACAGTTTTATGGAATTGCCAGGTGGCGGCCAGGTTCGCATCAAGACAGCGGATAGGGATGCCCTGAACGCCGTTCACGACTTTCTGACCTTCCAGATCGAAGATCACCACACCGGAGACAAAACCGAGTAGCACCCGCCGGAACGGCCTTGATACACTTTGCTGCCGTGACTCCGCTCACACTTATTGGCCTGTCCGCCCCTGCTTGCTGGTGGGTGACTCTTGCCCGCTAGACGGCTGTTCGCTCTTGTCCTGATTTTCTTCCTCACCAGTATCGTCAGTGTGGTCACCGGGAGCACTTCGCTCATCACCGTTCCCGTGATGATTGAGTTCGGCATCGACCCCCATGTTGCCGTCGCAACAAATATGATGGCGCTGATATTCATGAGCCTAGGCGGTTCGTTGCCGTTTGCACGAAAAGGCGTGGTGGCTCGCCGCGTTCTTCCACTCTCTATCGCCTTGACTATGGTGGGGTCCGCAATCGGGGCCGTCCTGCTCCTGCGGGTTCCCGCGCGGGCGCTTCAACTTACAATTGCACTTGCCATGATTGCAGTTACGGCGTTCTCGCTGGCGAAGAAAGACAGCGGCTCGACAGAACATTTGGTTTCAGCTTTGCAGAAGGCAACTGGGTACGGGACGACCTTCCTGTTGGCGGTCTACGGAGGCTTTTTCAGCGGCGGATACGTGACCATGCTGACTGCCGCATTCGTCCTGCTGTTCGGCTTGACCTTCCTGCAATCGGTAGCGACCACAAAGGTGTTGAATGTGTTTTCCTCTGCCATAGCGACCTTGATCTTTGCCTGGCACGGAGTAGTGGATTACAAGCTGGGGGTTATTCTCGGCGGAACGATGTTCCTGGGGGCCGTGATCGGCGGAAGTGTCACGCTGCGCATTAGCCCAGTTTGGCTGCGGCGCGTTTTCCTCGCCGCCGTAATCGGACTCGCGCTTAAGATGATCTCAGCATTCCTCCTGCAATGATGCCGTCTGAATTCGGATGGGTGATGGGGCCAAGCAAGGAACATTCTTACCTCTACCACCCAACCGAAAAACCATGTAGCCTGTATCCCAATCCCGGGAGGTCATCATGCCATCTCCGAGCGCGAGCCATTTTTCCCGCCGGTCGTTTCTGCAACTCTCCGCCGCCGCGGCGGCTATGCAAATTGTTACCGAGCCCTTGCTCGCTGCGCAGGCGCGCCGTACTCCGCTGCCCCAAGGGGCGGTAAAGATCGACTCGAACGAAAATCCTCTCGGCCCTTGCCAGGCCGCGCGCGATGCGGTCGCGCGCATGATCCCCGAAGGCGGGCGCTACCGTTTCGATCTGACCGGGCACTTCATCGACAGCTTTGCCCCAATGGAAGGCCTCAGCCCAGACTATGTTGGCGTCCTTCCCGGCTCTAGCCCGGCCCTCCACGCTGGAGTTATCACTTATACGTCCCCGCAAAAGAGCTACGTCACCGCCGACCCCAGCTACGAAGCCGGAACGTATTCCGCCGCAGCCGTGCAGGCGCGCGTGATCAAAGTTCCCCTCACCAAAACCTACGCCCACGACGCCAAGGCCATGATCGCCGCCGCGCCCGACGCGGGACTGTTCTACGTCTGCTCTCCGAACAATCCCACCGGCACGCTAACGCCGCACTCCGAAATCGAATATCTGGTCGAGAACAAGCCGAAAGATTCGGTGGTAATGATCGATGAAGCCTACATTCATTTCTGCGACGCGCCCTCCACAATCGATCTCGTCAAAGCGGGGAAAGACGTGATCGTGCTGCGGACCTTCTCAAAAATCCATGGCATGGCAGGATTGCGTTTCGGTCTGGCGATCGCGCGGCCAGATATTCTGAGGAAAATTACGGACGCCGGCGGCTGGAACTTTACGCCGGTTACGGCGGTGGCCGCAGCAATGGCTAGTGTGCAAGACACCGCTCTTGTGCCCGAACGACGGCGCATCAATGCCGCGATTCGCCAACAAACCTTTCAATGGCTCGATAGCAACGGCTATTCCTACATTCCTTCCGAGTCGAACTGTTTTCTGCTCGATACAAAACGCCCGGGCAGAGAAGTGATCGACGCCATGGAAAAGCAGAATGTTTTCATCGGACGCGTCTGGCCCATCATGCCGACCTGCGTCCGCATCACCGTAGGCACGCGCGAAGAAATGGGGAGCTTCCAAAGCGCGCTGCAAAAAGTAATGCGCGGCAAGGTGGCTTTCTCCCAGGCACCGACGCAATCTGCGCGGACTACGCGGCGCAAGCCAGCCCCATGGCTGTCGTGAGCCAGGATGCAGGATTTTAACTTCGTGTAGCTTGGTGACCTTTGTGGTCGACTCTTCTGAACACAAAAGCCACGTTCGCGAGAACGCGGCCTTCGCCTTCCGACTTTGTTTCAACCCTTAGACTCTCACTGGGGCGTCAGCAAAAACGCATGCTCCTGCCCATTATGCGTTCCGGTACCCACAATCTGTCCCGCGTTGTTGATGCCAAAGGCCTGCTCCAGCACCCATCCCGAGCCCACCGGAATCAGCTTGTTCAAATCTTTCATCTTGCCGCCGCTATACACGAACGCGTGATAGCCTCCCTGAAAATCAGAGTAGCCAACCACGACACCTGAGTCGTTAATACCAAATCCCCAACTGGCCACCAGCGGACCGTCGAGCGTCCCGAGATCGGTGCACTTTCCGCCGCTGCCACACAAAAACGCATGCGCCTCGGCATTCCCCTTGGTGTAACCAATGCCGGTGGTCTGCAATTTATTATTGAGAGCGTATCCCTCGCCCCATTCGCCGCCCAAAGGTTGCAGCTCGGTCATTTTTCCGTTTTTCCAGATAAACGGATGAAAATTTCCCTGTACATCGTACGACGTGCCAATCACCACGCCCGCTGCGTTCACCGCCTGAGCGCTGTTCCACCAGTCAACGTTATTGGGCGAGCCCAACGTGCCCAGGTCGGTCATCTGTCCGTTGCTGTAAAGAAATGGATGGTTCGCACCTAGCGCGGTCACGGCCGATCCCACTACTTGCCCCGAGTCATTCAGCCCATAAGCTACAGCGGAGCCGCCGCCGAGGTCGCCGATGTTCACCAGCGTCCCGTTGACTGTGACGAACGCGTGATATTCGCCGTTCGAGCTGGTTGAGTAGCCAGCCACCTGTCCCGACGCGTTCACTCCGTTTCCAATGCCGCTTGTTCCGCCGAGTGTGCCCAGATTCGTCCACGCCCCGTCGCTATATAGAGAAACATCACTGGTGTTATTTCGATCGCTACCGAGAGCGCCGGCCACCTCGCCGGTCGCATTGATCCCTCGCGCCACGCTGTAATCGTCGCCCGAAAGCGTGCCCAAATCCGTGACGGTATAAGTTTGCGCGGCGCACCACGACGACGCGGCCGCCACGAGCATTGTGCAGGCAAACTGCGAAAAGCTGGCATGCAGATTCATAACCGCTCCTGGAGCAGGGGGGAATTCGAACCAAGGCAGCTTGCCACGCGTCGGCCCGGCATATGTCAAAGAATTGTCAAAATCGAATGAGCTTCCGATGTCGATGCGATTTTCATTAGCGTTCAGCTAAGTTCTTCTGATCCAGCCTTTCGTTCTGCAGTTCGCTATTTCAAGGCACCTTGCATCTATTGAATTCCTGTTGCTCTCTCTTGCTGCGCTGGAGGCGATTTCAGAATCTCCTCAACTACGGTTGCGGGAACTATGCAGGTGAGCCCGGTGTTGGCGGTATCGCCGGCTTGTAATTGCCGCTGCGGTTGTCCGCCGCTTAGAGGAACCGTCACCTTATTTTGAAAACTGGCAACCACAATGCCCAGAAACATGGGTTTGTCGCTCGCAGCGCGCCCGTTCGCGCCATCTCGTAGCAAGAAAACGGGAGAGCCGCTATTGCCCGGCCAACTCTCCAGCGCGGCAATGAATATTTTTTGCTGTCCCGTGGGCGTGTCAATGTCTTCATCCGTAAGAAGCGCCAGCCTTCCGTGCCGGACAAGCGGATAATTTCGTTTCGCCCCATAGTACTGCGCCATCAAACCGATGAAGTACACATCCTCGCCTTCCGTTATGCTCTCCGAAAGCAAGGCTGCGTCCTTCACGAACGTTCTTGTCGAGATCGCCGCGTACTCATACTTCCGCTCATCAGGCAGAAACGGTAGCGCTACCACGTCCGCGGCCTGATCCTCACCGTGAAGCCACAAAAGATTTCCTTGTGCGTCGCTCACCGGTATGTTGTCGATGAATCCAAATTCCACGCCGCCGGCCGGCGACATCAAGTTCAAGCGGATTCTTACGCTCGACAAAAAGGCTCCATCCATATCCCGCAACACGTGCTGGGCGGTAACCAGGTAGGAAAATCTCTTGCCGGAATTTTCATCCCGATAATCTACAAAGAATCCAGTGCCCAGAGGAGCCTCGACCGCGAGGCGACTGCCATCGGCAGCCCTCATCGCTGTCTTGTCGGGATTGAGGGGGTGGATCGTGCCAAAGATAAATACAACCGCTTTTTTCTGCTGGCTGATGGACTCCGCGATTGAAGGTTGCAGACTCAGGAATATGACGACCGCGACACCGACCGCGAACCCCAATTTCGAGCAAGGGCGGCTAGCAAATAAACTTTTTCTCATTGGCTGTCTCCTATGCTTGGATCAGCATGATCATTTAGAGACAGCCGTTCCCAAAAGGGTCCGCTGCAGCTTTGGTAATGAGAGGCGTGCCCGTCCGGTTTTGGGATTGATTCAGTTTGGGAATTCCTGGCTGTGCAGAGATTTCAATGCCCGCCGCCCGTTTTCCACATGACTTAGAAATTCTTAATCACTCTGCCGCCTCCCCCCACGCAACCGTCCTCTTCTCCCGGCTGCTCTTATGCGCCAGAATCACCGCCCGCATCGTGCGCAAAGCCTGTTCCGGTGTAACCTCCAGCGCCACCTTCTTCTCAATTGCATCCCGCACATTCGCATAGAACCCGCGATAATCCCCGCGCTCCGTCTTCACCTTGACAGTGGGTTCGCCAACCACGCTCAAGGTTCCCCACAACTCTTCCGCCTCAACCCCCCAATCCGGCCCCCAGTCCGTTCCCGTTGGACAGTTCTCTCCGCGTAGCCGCGCCTCCTGCGGATCCATTCCATACTTCACAAACGATCCCTTCGTCCCGTGAATAAGAAAATGCGGACCCGGCGCAAAGGCTACAATCCGCGCCCGCAGCATTGCCCTTAGCCCGGGATATTCCAGGCAGGCATCAAACGAATCATCCACCTGCGAGGTTTCGCGCTCGCAAAACGCCGCCGCCGTAATAGCCTGCGGTTCGCCAAACAAAACCAGCGCCTGGTCGATCACATGTGGACCCAAATCGAACAACACACCCGCCGCAGGCTGGCCGGCGCGCTCCCGCCATGCGTTGGCCTTCGGCTCCAATCGAAAGCGGTCATAGCGGCACTCATACTCCACAACTTTCCCCAACCGTCCTGACGCGACTAGCTGCTTTACCGTGCCAAAATCGCCATCCCACCGCCGGTCCTGATAAACCGTAATCAATCTCCCACGCTCCGCCGCCAGTCGCACCAACGCTTCGCTGTCGCGCAGCGTAGGCGCAAACGGCTTGTCCACCACCACATCGCGGTCCGCCAGCA
Source organism: Candidatus Sulfotelmatobacter sp. (assembly GCA_050015215.1). Classification (GTDB taxonomy): domain Bacteria; phylum Acidobacteriota; class Terriglobia; order Terriglobales; family Acidobacteriaceae; genus Sulfotelmatobacter. The sequence continues at coordinate 11,491 of JBEKBW010000077.1, read as the reverse complement.
GACACGCGCGCGCGTATTCGTAATGCGAGTCGTTCGGGGTTGCTATCACACAAAGCTGAATGTCTTTATCCAACAGCAATTCCTCCAGCGTCCGCGCCACCCTCACTTCGGGATATTTCTCCTGCGCCCGCGATCCATGCCGCTCCAGGATGCAAGACAGCTCCATATCCGGCACGCCCCGAATTACCGCCGCGTGAAACGCCTGCCCCGCCAAACCAAATCCAATCAAACCCACCTTTACCATGCAAAAGTCCTCAGTTTCCCGGCCTGTCGGCCTACTTTAACGCCAGAAACGATATACAGATTTCCTCCGATATGCTAACGAAACCATCAGCCGTATAAATAGCATGTATTCGGCAGTCGCAGGCTTGACGGAGGCATAAATGAGGCCCGGAACGTTCCTTGCGATTTCCATCTTGTTGCTGGTGCTCTGGATCGCGGGCGTTGCCATGCTGCACGTGGCCAGCCTGATGGTGCACCTGCTGCTCCTCTTGGCTGTACTGTTCCTGGCGGGCCATCTGGTGGAAGGAACCACCACAACGTAGAGACAAGCGATTTCGAAGAGGCATACGCCCTCAATCAATCCGGCTAACCGGCCGCGAACGGTTGAGGGCGGATTCCATGTCTGGCTGCTTGTCCTCCTTCCTCGATCTACCCCGCGAACATCCGCCGTTTACAGGCTTTTTCCGATAGGTGAACGTTTGTAGCTGTTGTACAAACGCATAGTGATGGTCGCCGTTTGGTCCGTCACACTTCGATCATCAAACTTGAGGTCCTAGCGCCCAGGAGGCCCTATGCGATTCGGTCCGTTTCTCTTGATTGCTTTCCTGCTGCTGATTGTGTGGGCAGGCGGGTTTCTGATGTTCCACGTAGCCAGCGGCCTGATTCACCTGCTGTTGCTGTTCGCCGTAATCTCCTTCGTAGCCCATCTTTTCATGGGGTCGAGGACGGCGTAGCAATATGCACTTGCTCTCGTGACAAGGCGCGGCTGCAAGCCGCGCCGGAGGGCTGGCAGCGAACTCTAGCTCCGGCTGCGCCGCGATTACTTCTGCCGGTCCTTAACCCGCCGCACGAACTTCAACCCCGACCAAACATCCGTAACCGCGCAAACCTTTACATCTACCAACCCAGCCTCAAGCCCAATCCCCCGCACCACGTTCTCATCGACATCAGTCGCAACGCCAGAACTCTTCTTCGGCCAACTGACCCAAACCATCCCCGCCGCAGCCAGCATCTTCTCGACCCGCCAGAGCTCTTTTATTAGTTCCGGGCGCGACTTCGAAAAAATCATAGCGAAGTCCAACGGGGCCTTCTGAACAATGCTGCAGTCGGCCAACTCTTTCGCCAGTTCCGACCGCACTTCCGCCGGTGCGCGCACCAGCAACACGCGAAATCCAGGCTTGATTCCCAACTTTTTAGGAAGCGGTGTCCCCGAATATCCAGGCATTGTGTTTTGTGGTGAGCGGCCTTTCAGCGCTGCATGAAGGGCTTGAATCAAGAACTGTGTTTAGTGCTGCGATACTCACTGCGCCGTAAGGGCGTAATATCCCCGCCGCGCCCGCACGCGAAAATTTTTTCGGTCGTTGGCCACAATCTCAATCGTCCGAAAATGCCCGTCCGGCTTGAAGTCTGCGGGCTTGTACGAAATCGCGTACTGCGTGCGCAACTCCTCCTGAATCTCGGCAAAGGCATTCGTCACATCGCGAATCTGAAAGGGGAAAAATGCCCGCCCGCCAGTTGCGTCTGCAATTCGCTCCAACACTTTGTCGCCGGCGCCGTGCGTGCCGCTCACGTTCGTGCTGATCGTGTACACAATCGCCTCCGCACGCTGCGCCATCTCGATGGCCTCTTCGCGCGTAACGTGGCTTTGATTGTCCTCTCCGTCGCTCAGCAAAATAATCGCGCGCCGCGTCGCGCCGCCTTGCCCATGCTTCAGCAATTTATCCCGGCAGGCATAGTAGAGGGCGTCGTACATCGCGGTTCCGCCGCCCGGACGCAGCGCCCGCACCCCTCGCGCTAACTGCTCGGTATCATCGGTAAAGTCCTGCGTAACCTCGGGTGTCGCATCGAAGCCCACGACGAAAGCCTGGTCAAACCTCTTGCGCACCGTCTGATTCAAAAACTCGACCGCCGATTCCTGTTCAAACTTGAATCGATCACGCACCGAACTACTGGCATCGACTAGCAATCCCACCTGCAGCGGCAGGTTTGCTTCGGCGCGGAAGCTGCGAATCTCGACGGCGGGCTTGCTGTCATCGACAATGCGGAAGTCGGTCTGCTTCAGGTCCGTAATTCGCTTGCCATGCTTGTCGGTTACGGTGAACACCACGTTGACTTCGTTGGTGCCCACGCGAATTTTTGGAAGATTCGCGGCATCCGCTTCCGCGTCATTCGCCGCGGAACTCTGCGCTGGCGGCGCGCCCGCCGCTGGCGAGCTTTGCGGTTGTGATGAGGCCGAAGCCGAAGAAGGCGCGGCAGCCGTAGCTTGTGCGCCGCAGAACGCGGACAATCCAGCCATCAACAGCAGCGCCGCTGTCTGGCGCATCATCTGGCGCATTAAAGGAAATCGAAAGACGTAGTATCTCGTAAGCAAGGCCCCTTATGTGCCACTCATTATATCCGCAACGAGGCAAGTTTCATCGTTCTACCTCCCTTAAGAAATCCTGCAACTCCGTGGGCAACTCGCTCTTAAAGGAAAGCTCCGCCCCCGACCTGGGATGCCGAAATGCCAGCTCCGCCGCGTGCAAAAAATTCCGATTCAAAGACAGCGCCGGTGGCGTTGACTTTGTGGCTGGGACTTTTGACTTATTGGTCCCCAGCAACGCTTTCGCAGCCCCGTAAACCGTATCCCCGACCACCGGATGGCCCAGCGCAGCCATATGCACTCGAATCTGATGGGTTCGCCCCGTATCAATCTTTATATCGAGCAACGTAAACTTCCCAAACCCCGTCTCCAACCGCCGCACCTGGCGATAGTGCGTAACTGCTGCGCGTCCGCCCGCGCCGCGCGTCGTCATCCGCGTGCGCCGCACGCGGTCGCGGCTGATGCTCTGATCAATCGTCCCCACATCCTGCTTAAGCCAACCATGCACCAGCGCAATATATTTCTTCTTCACCTCGCGCGCCGCAAACTGCGCGCTCAGCCGCCGGTGCGCCTCATCGTTTTTCGCCACCACGATCAGCCCGCTGGTCTCTTTATCCAAGCGATGCACGATGCCTGGCCGCAGGTCGCCCCCCACTCCCGACAAACTCTCCAAATGATGCAGCAGCGCATTCGCCAGCGTGCCGTGATTGCGCGCGTCGTCGCTCGCGCCGGCACCGGCATGAACCATCATGCCTGCGGGTTTGTTGACTACGGCCAGATCGTCATCTTCGTAGACGATGTCGAGTGGAATCTTTTCAGCGATAGCCTTGATGGGTGGGCGCTGGGCCTCGGCTAGGATGGTGATCGTTTCTCCGCCGTGAAGTTTCAGTGAGGCTTTGGCGGGGGCGTCATTGACGAGGACTTTTTGCTCGGAGATTAGCTGTTGCACGCGGGCGCGGCTGATGTTGTCGAGGTGCGCGGCGAGGAATTGGTCGAGGCGCTTGCCGGTAGCATCTTGGGGCGCAACAGGAATTGAAAGAGGAAAAGCTTCGGCCATCGCAAAAAAGCATACAGGATTGGAGAACCAGAGGGCATGTTTGCCCAACCGGGTTCACGACACTCAACTCCAGCCCCACAAACCGCATCTCACTGTCACGGCTGGACATGATTCCGGCTCTGGACTTCGGCCAAGACCAACAGCGTCCGGCGGATCGGCGGCGGGTATGACGGCGGTGACATTCAGATTTTTGCTGTTTCTCTGAATCGAGCCCACATTCTATCTACGCCGGTCCATGAGTCCACGAGCAGGCCGCAAACAACTGTGCTCGGCTCACCTCGAGGGTGTGGCCGAGCGACAACCTGTGGCATTTGGCAAAGGAGCGCACTTGGACGAAAAGACCGAGAACCAAAGAACCGCAACGGAAAACGGCGGGAGCGAGAAACCGGAAAGCCGCAAAGACAAGAACCAACCGGCGTTCGATTGGGTAACCGCGCGGTCGGCGTGTACACTGCCCCAGGTGTTTAAAGATCTCCGGCTGCGCGTGGAGCAGGACGTTAAGACGCGCAACTCTTTGCGCCTGAAAAATGCCGCCTATGAGTTTGCCGTTGCCGAAAGCGAGAATGGATTCAAAGCCGTTCTGAAATCCGACGCCCTGAGTATTGGAGTGACCTTTACTCTCGCGGAACATGCGATCCAGGTTCGCGACAACACAGGTACCGCCATGTTTGACATTACTCTCAACTTTACCGAACAAGGTGAATGCAGATTGATGGTCAATGGCGAAGCGCGTGAGATGTGGCAGGTGCAAAGAATGGCGCTGGAGGATTTGATGTTTAAAGCTTTGTAGCTTGGCGCAATCCCACTGGGAGTCATCCAGCCACAATTTGCTTCGCGAGGCACCTTAGTGACCTTCGTTACGTGACGGCAAGCTGCCCATGCCAGCAATCTATACGTGACGGCGAGGCGTGGGCGATAATTTCTTTGGTTTGCCCGGTTCTATGAATCGCGATTCGAGTTTCCCGCCGCCCACTAAGGAGATGCCTGTGAGCACGGAGACGGTGCTGCCCCCCGCGGAAGTTATTTCCTCTCAGCCTGATGCGGAGCAATCGCAACAAGTAGAGGCTTGGCGCGGAGGCAAGTCGTATTTCGCTTTCTTCTTTGTATCCGGATTCTGCAGCATTCTTTACGAGTTGATCTGGCTGCGCCTGGCCATGGCGCAATTTGGCGTGACCACCGCCATGGTGTCGATTGTGCTCTCAAGCTTCATGGCGGGACTAGGCATCGGTTCCTGGGCGGCCGGCTATCTGCTGCGCAAGTACGCTCACCGGCTCCCTTTTCCGCCGTTACATGCCTACGCGATCGCCGAGTTATGGATTGCCTGTTCCGCCGTAGTCGTGCCCTTGGAATTGCTGGCGGGTCGTTACGTGCTGGAGCATGTGGGAAACCGTCTTGCTCTCTCCTCCGCTGGCTACTATGTGGCTGCCGGAGCCTGGGTGGCATGCGCGCTGATTCCGTGGTGCGCGTGCATGGGCGCAACCATTCCTCTCGGAATGTTCGCCATCCGCAGCGGCAAGCGCCTCGAGTCGAGCCGCTCGTTCAGCTTTCTCTATCTCGCAAATGTGCTTGGCGCCGTGGCTGGAGCGCTGATCCCATTACTCCTAATCGAAATCTTTGGTTTCACCGGCACCCTGCGATTTGGCATGGTGCTCAATCTCATCGTCTGCTGCGCCGCGCTTAAGATTGGGAGCCGGCAACCTTCACCAGTGGAGGCCTGTAGCGAGACCCAAGCGGATATTCCCGGGCAGAACTCATTCGCTGTGCGCCGGCTGTTTGGAGACAGCACGCTCTGGTTGCTGTTCGCCACAGGACTTACCAGCATGGGAATGGAAGTGGTCTGGACCCGCGAGTACGGAATCTTCATCGGCAACCTTGTTTATTCCTTCGCCATGATCCTGGGCGTTTACCTGGCTGCGACCTTTATGGGCTCCATGGTGTACCGCATTTGGAGCCGTCGCCACAGTGGCGACGGAGATCTGACCTGGCTTTTCGTTTGGCTCGCTGCTCTGATCCCGCTTCTCACCGCCGATCCCCGGATTGGCGGTCTCCCCTCGTGGCTGCGAGTGCCCCTGGGCATCGCGGGGTTCAGCGGGCTTCTGGGATTCGTTACGCCAAGGTTGGTCGACCGTTTCTCCAAAGGCGATCCCGACCGCGCCGGAGTCGGCTACGCTGTGAACGTGGTTGGCTGTATCCTCGGGCCGCTGCTTGCAGGTTTTGTTTTGCTGCCATACCTCGATGAAAGGCGCGCCCTGATAGCCCTTGCGCTGCCCTGGCTGCTGACCGGGTTATCCTCGCCCTTATTCCGGTCGGGCGCAAAACGTTTTCCGGCCAAAGCTGCGATCATGTTCGTGTTGGTCCTGTTGGCTTCCTCGGTTCTGATCCTCCGAACGCAAAACTACGTGGAACAGATTCCGGGGGCTCAGGTGCGCCGCGACAACACTGCTACCGTCATCGCTGCCGGACAGGGCATGGAGAAAAAGCTTTACGTCAACGGTGTGAACATGACCTACCTCACGCCGATCACCAAACTGATGTCATCCATGCCGCTGGCATCTCTTGACCGGCCTCCTCAGAATACGTTGATCATCTGTTTCGGCATGGGCACGACCCATCGTTCCGCACTATCGTGGGGCATCGATTCCACAGTCGTTGACTTGGTTCCAAGCATTCCTACGCTGATGTGGTACTACCATTCCGATGGGGCGCAACTGCTGCAGTCGCCGCATTCGCATGTGGTGGTCGACGATGGGCGGCGATTCTTGGAGCGCACTACCGGGCAGTACGATGTGATCGTGATCGATCCGCCGCCGCCGGTTGGAGCCGCTGGTTCGAGCCTGCTGTATTCCCGTGAGTTCTACTCTGCCGCAAAGAAGCGCCTGAGTCCCGACGGCATTCTGCAGCAATGGTACCCGGGGGGAGATCGAGAGACGATGGCCGCGATTGCGCGGGCATTGAGCGACTCGTTTCCTTATGTGCGCTCCTTTCTTTCGTTGGAAGGCGGCGTGGGAATGCACTATCTTGCCAGCAAGCAGCCGATTCCTTATCGCTCGCCCGCGGAACTGGCAGCACGTATGCCACCCCGCGCGGCTACGGACTTGGTGGAGTGGGGTCCGTTCCCCACCGCGGAACAGCAGTTTGCCGCCATGTTGAGAAGGGAAGTCCCGATCGCAAGAGTCTTGGCCGTAGACAGCGCTGCTCCCGCGGTGCAAGACGACCGCCCGATCAACGAATATGATTTGTTGCGCAGCACGGGCGCCCGGCTGCATTGGACGTGGCTGGAAAAATTCCCGGAAACGGTGAATCACCGGTAGAGATCAGTGCGATCTTCCGAAAGCTTACGTGGGCCTTCTCCTCAGGTCTGTTACTCCACCGCGTTCTTTGTGATCACTTCGCGGTACCACTCCGCGCTGAGCTTGGGCGTGCGCTTCAACGTCTTGAAGTCGACGTAATGCAGCCCAAATCTCTTGCTGTAGCCGTCGGCCCACTCGAAGTTATCCATCAGGCTCCACAGGAAATATCCCTTGATGGGATAGCCTTCGTCCGCCGCGCGATGCAGTTGCGTTAGATGATTGCGCAGATACATCACGCGGTCGGTATCTTCGATGCGCCCGTCGGCAGTAATCACATCGTCGGCCGAGCAGCCATTCTCGGTGATGTACATCGCGCGCGGCTTCCATAGATCGCTGACATTGCGCACCGCCCAGTAAGTTACCTCCGGTCCGAGAAACAGCCACGGCGAAGCCATGCGCGGATAGGAGGCTTGATGCTTTTCCACCATGTAACCGTCCGCGGAAGAGTCGGCGCGGACATACTCGGGGGTGTAGGCATTCAGGCCGACAAAATCGAGTGGGCTGGAGATAATCTTCATATCCCCGGCTTCGACCTTCGGAGCATTCGCGCCCTCGCGCCTTAAATAGCCGTCGGTGTACTTGCCCTCCATGATGGCCGTAAGAAACGGCGCGTTGCCCTCGCGCGTGGCGCGGTGCGCCGCTTCAATCTGCTCGGCATTTTCGATCACCGGTACGTAGACCGTGGCGTTCTCCGCCAGGCCAACCTGCGTGCCGCTTTTCGCGTTGGCGCGAATCGCCTGCACTCCCATGCCATGCGCCAACACCCCATGGTGGCGGACCTGATTCACATCCGCGTCGGGCAGATTCAGTCCGGGCGCAAACTGGCCCTTCTTGTAGCTCAAATCCGTGAAGCAAAGCAGTTCGTTGGTGGTAAAAAAATGCCCGACGCGGTCGGAGAGATGCTTCGCGATGAATCCCGCGTAATCGCCGAACGCCTTCGGCGTATCGCGCGACTGCCAGCCTCCCGGCAAAGCCTGCGGCAAGTCCCAATGAAACAGCGTGACAAACGGAGCGATTCCGTTGGCCAGCAACTCATCCACGACGCGGTTGTAGTAATCCAGCCCCTTCGGATTCGGATGTCCCGTGCCGCCGGGAAACACGCGGGACCACGAAATCGAAAATCGATAACACTTCACGCCCAGACTTTTCAACAGCTGTATGTCTTCTTTGTAGAGATGATAGGAATCGTCGGCGACATCGCCAGTGTCGCCCTGAAACGTTTTTCCCGGGGTGTGCGAAAACGTGTCCCACACCGAAGGGCCGCGTCCATCCTCGTTGACCGCGCCTTCAATCTGGTAGGAAGCGGTGGCGCATCCCCACATAAAGTCAGCGGGAAAGCGCAACAGGCTGGGTTTTTGGGCCCATGCTAGTTTGGGAAAGGAATCAGCGGCTAAGAGAGCGGCGGCCGCTCCGGACAGGGTTTGGCTGAAGGCACGGCGGGTGATCTTTTTCATCGGCTAAAAGAGTATCACTCCGCCGTGACTGGAAGCTAATAGCGCTCGGCCGCAATCCACAGATCCAAATCCGAAGGCTCGGCAATCGTCCCGCCCTGGATGACGTCGCCTGTAGCGACATTGAAACCGAAACTGTCTATATCGTATGTTTCGTTGAGGTAATTGACTGCATAAGCGATCGTTCCATCCGGACTCAACTGCCCCGTCGGATACGGAATCGAACTCGTCTGCGTAATCTGCTGCGTGCTTAGATTGACCGCGCCAATATCGGTGGCGTTTGTCGGGTCAGTCAGGAAAACGTATTTCCCCGAGGGGTGTACAAGCCCCAGACCAGAGTCTCCGCACACCGCCCACAGGGAAGCCGTGCAGTTGATCACCGGCGTACTCACGTTCGGCATTTGGTAAACATCAACCAGGTTCGCGTTCGGCCCCTGATTGAAGTAGCCAATGAAGGCGAACATGAGATTCCCTGCAAACCGGACGCCCACGTTCTCGCTCCCAGCGTAGTAGCTGTAGCTATAGACTTCCTGATCCGCTCCCAAAGCGCCCGTCTGCAGATTGACCGAGCGTTGGTTATAGGTGGTCGAGCCGCTGCCATGCGGTCCACTGCAGAAAATCCCGTCATACATCGTGGTTCCGGCGGCATTGAATCCCAAGACCCATAAATAGCAGTCATTTGCGCTTACGTCCGAGTCCAGTTGATACGTGGCCTCGGTGACAGGCTCGCTCAATTTTCCGTTGTTCGGATTGATCAAGTTTCGCACGATGGAGTACGGCTGGGTAAATTGCGGACCGACAGGCCCCACTGCTATTGAATAAAGGAACTTGCCGCCGGGGTGGGCTGCCATTTGGAGCAACTGCGAAGCCTTCATTTGCTGCACGGGATTCTGGCCGGGCACGCCGGAAGCATTCGTGTCGTACACATACAGCATGTGACCCTGGTCAGAGACGTTCTGGTACGCGAGATAGTAAAGAAACTGGCCGTTTGCCGACGCAACCAGGTTTGGATAAACCGATTCCGCCAACGTGATCGTACCGGCTTCAGAAGCCTGCAAGGTTTGCGGATCGACGTTATAGGTCGTCAAAGTCGACCCGGCGACTATGTATACGACCTGTACGGCGCTTGTGGGCGGTGGCGCAGTCATGGCCTGATGGCTTGAATTTTGGGCGAAGGCGAGAGAGGAGAGACACAACAGTAGACAAAGGGCGCGGGACATTTTTTCCTCCAGGCGGGCAGCGGTGAGATGTGCCCGGTGGGAAGCAGGTTGCCGTCTACGGAGTCCACCTTAGGCGATGTGCGCGGCGGCTGCGAGTAACAAAAGGCCCAGACGCAGGTTTCGCGTCCGGCCCTGTGGGTGAATTCCGGCCTATCGTGGTTCGGCCTGTCGTCGTTCGGTCTATCTTCGTACGGCGGTGAACGATGTGTATGGAGCGCTCGATATTGAAATTTTCGGGTTCCGTATCGCAACCGGGGCCGTGACGCGGTGGGAAGCCATCAGCGTACCTTTCGGAGCTCGATTCCCGTTTACCCTGCGTGCAAATCGGTGGTCGCACGGGGAGCGAGGGTTGATTTGGGAAGGCGCTGACTCAGCCGCGCTAGCGGTAGTAGCAGGGCTGGCGATAGCTTTAGGGTGGCGCAGCTACCAAAGCACCTGATCTGTGCATGATCTACAACGGCTATCGGGGATTGCAACTGAGCGAAGCCCCGACGGACACCGTGGGGCAAATGCAAATGAAAGGAAGGGAACTGCTCTACCGGGCCGATTGCCCTACGGGAGCCTGCAAGGGCATCTTTTTAGAACCCGGCCTCAACCACCAAATAATCCCCCCAGCCGCTACTAGGCCCAAGGCAATCAACTGCGTCCCCGACATCACGCCGCCAAACACCGTCCCGCGCCCCGGATCATCGCGAATAAACTCCAGGAAGAACCGCGCCACGCCGTAAATGAAGAGGAACGCCCCGAACACCTGGCCATCAAACTTCCGCCGCTTTAACAGCCACATCAGAAAAATAAAATTCGCCAACTCGACCGCGGCCTCGAACAACTGCGTCGGCTCGAGCGGCACATTCAGCGGAGTTCCTGTAATCTGGTTCGCCAGCGGATTGTGGAACACCACGCCCCACCAGTGATGCGTTTCTTTTCCGTAGCAGCACCCTGCGGCGAAACATCCGAGCCGGCCAATCGAATGTCCGAGAGCCAAGCCCGGGGAGAAGGCGTCACAAGTCCCCAGCGGAGGCATGTTGTGGCGATGCACATACCAGGCCGCGGCAAGAAAAGCCGCCAGCAAACCGCCGGAAAAAACTCCCCCAGCCTGCAGGGTAGTCACGCTGAAAATTTCCGAAACGTGGGTCGAGTAGTAGCTCCACTCGTTGATGACGTACAGTACCTTAGCCCCAATAATTCCGCACAAGACCACCAGGATGCCCAGGTTCCAAGCCTTGTCGCCGTCGATGCCGAGTTTTTCGGAGTTGCGCACGCTGATCCACAAGCCGATCAAAACTCCCATGGAAACCAGGAAGCCGTAGGTGGGCAGGAAGAACCTTCCGAAATGCAGTAATTGCGGATACATGTTTAATTAGATGCGCGCATCGAAGACTAGCTCCGTGATCAGTCTAGCAGGAACCCTGCCGTGCTGAGTGAAGCAGGAGGAAGACGCAGAGACGCCCTGCGCAGTCGAAGCATCTCGATAACTATCTTCGCTCTCGGAGCGTGCAATCCTGCGCTGCGAGGGCTCTGCCCGGAGGCAGGGATGCTTCGACTGCGAAAACCCTCCGCTAGGCCTCGACCTGATGCTGAAGGAAGCGCTGGCTGGCTGGAATACAAGGGAGGGAAATATTGCGGAAAGGAGAAAACAAATCAAGCCGACCCACTGTGCCGTGTGACGGGCCGAGAATGAACCGTCAGGTAGACGTTGGGAACCCTCCGAGACCCTTTAGGCATCTCCGCATGGCGGAGCGTCGCACACCGGATCCTAGTTCGAGTCGAGCTCCCGTTCATTCAGCATTGGTTCAAAAATCGGTTACCGCCATCACCAACCCCGCAGG
>JBEKBW010000076.1:0-23077 GCA_050015215.1 Candidatus Sulfotelmatobacter sp. | reverse complement strand
TTGTTGCAGGTCACAATCAGGTGCCGAACCTTGGGGTATCTTTCGATCGCGGACTCGAGCACAGCCAACCCTTCGGAACTGTCGCCAGAGCGCGAAAACGAGATCCACAGGTATGGCCGATCGTCAAAGACTAAGTCTTCAAGGTTCGTCAGAAGGTCGGTACTGGGAACCGCCTGCACCTCACATCGCCAAAACCGGCGCAATAAAGGTGTCAGAGCCCGACCGACATAATCGGATGTGCCGGCACCCACCAGATAGACGGTGGGGCGATGCATTAGTTCTTCTCCGACCCCCACTCCGTGGAGGAACTGGCAGAGTTCAGGCCGTCGCTCATTGCAAATCTGATAAGTCTTCTGCCATGTCGCGGGCTGGCGCAAGATTTCGAGTGGAGTGTACAGGGTGCCGCGATCGTCCTTCTCCTTCTCGTTTGCCTCGACCAACGTTCGGAGCCCGTCCATTAAACGTCGCTGAATCAAGCTCCCTCCTTCCCAACCTGATGCGAGTGAATTAACCGGCTTATCCAGAGTCGAAATATATAGCAATATTTAGCAACTATAATAACAATAAAACGAAATCTCGCCCAGTTTCACACACAAAGTCCAAAAACGGAGAAGTACGCTTGTGACAACCGCGAAGCGAGATATGCCAAGCGCGAGCAAACGATGCTTTCATCGATCCAATGTCGTGCGCGTCAAGATAACGCAACGCAGCTTCCGAAGATGTTCCATTAACTTCTACGGAGTAAGCATCAGACGACCGTCACGTCAACCCCGGATTTCTTGAGCACGCTCAGGTCAACCTTGGGAATGCCGGAGTCGGTGAGGACGTGTTGAAGAGCAGAGGGAGGAGCAATCAGCGAGAGACTTCTTTTCCCGAATTTGCTCGAGTCGCAGACCGCCACCACCACCTTGGAGATCTCTATCATGGCGCGGTTCACTCTCGATTCCAAAAGATTTGGGGTGCTGATTCCATACTGAACGTCGAATCCATCCACGCCGAGAAAAAGGATATCCGCATGCAATTTGTGGAGCGTCTCTTCTGCGATGGGCCCGACCAGAGAAAACGAGTTCTTCCTTAGATTGCCTCCGCTCAGAATCACTTCCACCGCCGACCCCGAGAGTTCGGCGGCGATATTCACCGCGTTGGTGATGATGGTCAGGTTTGTGAAGTTGCGCAGGGCTCGGGCAATGGCGGTAGTTGTCGTCCCGGAATCAAGAACGACTACTTGCCCTTCGGACACCATCTTCACCGCAGCCGCGGCTATCTGCATCTTCTCCTTGCGATGGAGCTTTTCTTTTTCTCGCAAAGTGGGATCTTCGAGAGCGCCGTCCCGGGCTGGAAGCGCCCCGCCATGAGTGCGATGAATCTGGCCTTTCAAGTGCAGGATATCCAGGTCCTTGCGGATGGTGACCTGGGAAGCGTGGAAATGTTTCGCCAGGTCCACAACCAGAACCCGCCCATCCCGACGGAGCAGCTCAATGATCGCTCTTTGCCGCTCTTCGTTTAGCATTCAGAAACTTCTGTTCACAATAGGTCTGCCCATAGAAAATACTTTTGGCACTTCTCTTTTATCCCGCACCGCATTCGGTTGTCTAGGGAAAAGTCCCGTCTGCCCGCCCGAGCTCGTCGTCGATGCACGGCACGGTCGTGCGCTGCCCGGTACCAAACGCGGGATCGAACTGGGGCAGCCTTATTCGGGCCGAGCCTCGATCAGCAGGTGTTGACTAAACCCAGCGGAAAACTTGGCGTTCGGGCCGCGCACCGTTCCTAGGTCTTTATTGTTTACGTAATCGATAATCCGATAATTGCCGTCTTGCAGACCACGAAGTTCAATCGGCCCGCTCCATCGTTTGGCATAGAACGCATAGTAGAGTTCCTTGTCCTTCCGGATGACATGCGTCTCTGGGAGATCGAAACCTATGTCGTAGAGATCTCCGAGATACTCGCCTCGCGATATCATCTTCTCGTTGTAAATGCGCATCCACTCCTCAAAGATTTTCTGCCGTTCCGGAGTGAGATCCGACTTGCCGTGCTTCGTCACGAGATTCGGGAGGACGAATTGTGTGCCGACCACTCCTCCCACCCCAACGGTCGAAGCAAAATCGATGGCTTGGTCGCTCAATTCAACATGGTCGCCGAAATAAGGAACGTTATCGCCCATCAGGGCCTTCAACGTTTTGCCCTTGGAACGGACTTGAAACGAACTTTCCGGATCAGACGCCACCGACATATTGAAATGCGGCATGGTGAAAAACGAATAGGCGGTGCCGCAGGGACAAAATTCCACTAGCGCATCCGGCTTCACACTGCGGGCGGTTTCGTAAATCTCCCGAAAGAAGTCGGGCAGCGCTTCAACCGAGTCTTCCGGGCGCTTGTGATGATGCGCTGGATTGTAACAAGGCGGAACGGCGTTCATGTGCTGGCCGTCGAGTTTGAGGCCGTCGAATCCCCACTCGCCAAGAATCTTGCGAACCAGCGCTTTGTGATATTCGATGACCCCGCGATCGGATGGACATAAGTAAAAAGAATTCCACCATGAGATTTTCCGCTTCGATCCGTCGCGATTCAGCAGAAGGAAGTCAGGATGTTCTTTCAGTAACATCGAATCGGGGACGGCGCTTAACGGCGACCACCAGAGTTGCGCTTTGAAACCTTCCGCGTGGATTCGATCCACCAGGGCCTTCATGTCGGCGTCGCCGTTGGGGAACTTCCTAGGATCGAGTGCCCAGTCGCCGTAATTATTCTGCCAGCCATCGTCAAGCGTGACCCAGGAGAAGCCCATTCTCTTGACCGTCGGAAGCGTGTCGTAGACCTGCTTGAGTTGCACCGACCGGCCGTAGCCCCATGCGCACCAGATGGGACCAAAGGCGCTGTCTGGCGCGGACGCCATTTGAAATCCCTGCCGCACCATAAGCCGGCGATACTCGGTGAGCGTGCGAAAATAGTCGCCTTGATGCACGGAGACAAAAGTGCGGAGAGTATGGAAACTTTCCCCAGGTTCCAGCGTGCGCTCGCGGGTTGAGCGGACTGCAACGCTGGCATGCTGTGCATCGGGCATCGAAACCGGGAGCGATATCAGGCGAGGGCCCGGTTCCAGGTGGCCCACCGCGAGGCCAACGTCCTTGCGCCACACATCAACGATCGGAGTTCCTCCGCCGTAGTCGCTGGCATTCATACCGAGATAATTCTCCTGTTTGAATCCGGCGTGCAACGGAAGCACCCAATTTGGACGCTTCTCGTAGGATCCACTTTGGTAGGACCAAAATACGCGCCTGCGCTCGGTGGTGCTCGCGCGCAATGAATATTGCTGGTTGGCCCAACCGCGAATTGCGAGTCGAGCCTTCCCTTCGTTCGTGTAGGCAACGTCGAAGATGGCGATCGATGGGAAGTTAGAGTAAATCGTGACGGAAACATCCTTGCGCAGATCGCCGGACTTGCCCGTCAAAGAGAGCCGCTCGCCAGAGCCAAACGCGTCCGACACATGTTCCCGGCGGCTTGCGCTCAGGGGAAAATTGCTCCAGGTGCGAACACCTGTAACCGTTTCCGACGCGGAAAACGGGGTCAGGAATTGTGGACTTGGCCCAACCAACGCGACCACACGGCTGCGCAGGTTGCGGTCAAATTCGATTCGCAAGATCGAGCTTTGGATTTGAAGATCGGTTGAGCCTTCGAGCGCAGCAGCAGAAGTGGATTCCTGAGGCAAATTATTTTGCCTGGAAGTCCACACAGGCAGCGCGAGAGCAAGCAAGACACAGCAGGTTTGCGCGACTGTCCGCCCGGATCCCTTGACCCGATGAGGTTGATTTGTCATTCTTGCCAGCTGTTCCAAACTAAATCCTCTTCATCAATCGAAACTATTACGAAGGGTTGCGAATGGATTCGTTTTACGCTCTAATGTCCGGCATTGTCAAAGTTTGATTGCCTCTCGGGAGCTGCGAGAAGGCCTACCATCGGAAAAAAGCAGGCGACTCCTGGAAGCGCAGTTCGAATCGAGATGTCCGCCGGTCATGCCTGATATTAGAACGCAAGACGCAGCAGCCGATCACCCGGATTTGCCTTTTGCGCTTGACAAAGCGGGGGGATGGAAAGTAATAGTGTGAGCGAAAGTAAACGTTATAAAACACAAGCATTGCGAATACACCTGCTTGATCTTGGTGGGAGGGGGCGGTCCATGCAAGTTCGAAGAGCAGAGTGGTTGCCGGTCGGTCGTCGTGTCCGAGCCACCGTGCTGTTTTCCGTTGTCATAATCATCATTTCAGCCATCTCCGTTTGGGGCCAGGGATCGTACAGGGCGCAGTTGCGCGGAGAAGTTTCCGATGCGTCGGGCGCGGTTGTCGCACATGCGAGGGTGACGATCCGGGACGTTGGCACGAACATTGCCAGTTCTGCGGTTACCGACGACAAGGGCTCGTATCACTTCACCGATTTGCGACCTTCCACCTACGCCGTCAAGGTCGACGCCTCCGGCTTTCGCTCGGCGGAACAAACCGGGGTGATTCTCGCCGTCGATCAGGAGTCGTCCCTGAACTTCCGGCTAAATATTGCAGGCGCATCGGCATCTATCAGCGTTACGGCCGCGGCACCCCTGCTGGATACGGACAACGCGACGTTGGGCACGGATATTACCAGCGAATATGTGAAGGAACTCCCTCTGATCAACCGCAGCTTCTTCGGCCTGATGTTTTTATCAGCGGGTGTGACCGAGGTCGCGGGATCGGGTATACAGGATAGCTATCCCTCAGGAACAAACTTCGTTTCCAATGGGCAGCGCAACGCGACCGCCGAGGTGCGGCTGGATGGCGCATTGCTCAGCGCGCCGGAACAAGGCGAGGGCGGAAACTCCAATGTCTACTACGAGCCGCTGGTGGAGAGCATGCAGGAAGTAAAAGTCGAGAACAACAGCTTCTCGGCGGAGTTCGGTAATAACGGGGGCACCGTCGTGAATATGGCCATGAAGAGCGGGACGAACGCCTTCCATGGCAGCGGTTGGTATTTCTTGCAGCGTCCGCAGATGGACGCGCGCGACTTTTTCAACCCAGAGCCCAACCCTAAACCTGACTCCCGGCGCGACCAAGGTGGTTTTTCCGTCGGCGGCCCAATTAAGAAGGATCGCACTTTTTTCTTCGTGGATTTTGAGAAGGTCCGCAGCATCTCCGCGACTAGCTATGTGGCATCCGTGCCAACCGCGGCGGAGCGAACCGGCGACTTTTCGGCGACCGCGAATGTCATTTACGATCCGCTACAACCTTTGGTTGCCTGTGCGACTGGCCAATGCCGACCGCAGGTTCCAAATAACAAGATTCCTTCGGGGGAAATCAACCCTATCGGGCAGGCAGTCCTCAGTCTCTACCCGCAACCAAACCTCCCGGGAGAATTCAACAACTACAATTTCACCACTACGGCGAATTCGCCGGATTACCAGTTCGATATCAAAATCGATCACCAGATCAACGATAAGCAGCGTATCAACGGCCGCTACAGCCGGAGCTGGAGCAATTTCACCACCGAAGAGACTCTGGGCGACGGCTTCGATAATGATGGAATCGCGAACGGCCCGACCACGGCGCAAAACGGCTCGTTCGAATATTCCTGGACTGTCAACCCAAGAACTGTCTGGACAAATCACGCAGCCATCGATCGGGTACACGAGAAGGCCACGTCCGGTATTCCCACGATCACGAGCTTCAATGCTTCGCTGCCGACCGGCGCTCAAGGATTGCCAGCTCTTTTACAGCAAGCCAACGGAATCGATCAGATGCCAACATTCGCTATGACGGGAGCGTCGCCGTGGAGCGATCTTTTCGACCAGTGCTGCATCGCCACCACCTTTGCACACACCCTGTACAGCTATTCGTCGCAGGTGGTGATCTCGCACGGTTCGCACCTGATCAAGTTCGGCGGCGAGCAGCGGCTGTTCTATAACAACTTCTTTCAGCCGCCGAATCCGACTGGCGTGTTTAACTTTTCGGATTACGTCACCTCGCCGACTCCCAACAGCGATACGGATGCGCTTGGGAATTCGACAGGCAACCCGTTTGCCAGCCTCCTCTTTGGCTATGCCGACAACGTAAACCCCGCAAACTACGCGCCGCCCTCGCTCAACATCTATCCCTCGGTGGCCAATAAATCGGCGGAGACAGGCTTTTATATCCAGGATGACTGGAAGGTAAACTCGAAGCTCACGCTCAATCTCGGCCTGCGTTATCAGTGGAGCACGCCCTACAACGAGCGCCACAACCGGCTCGAATTCAGCAATTTCACCGCCGATAGCGGCGTAAGCATCAATCTGGCCAACGTTCCCAGCAGCGCACCACCCGGTACCTTGAGCGCTCAGGCAATGATGCAGGGCATCGCGAATCTTCCGACGACAGAGGAGCTGTATGGCACTACGCAGTTCGCCACCTCCAGCAACAGAAGTGTTCCAACATACCGAAAAGATATTGGACCGAGACTTGGTTTTGCCTACCAGATCGATTCGAATACGGTGGTGCGCGGCGGGGGTGGCGTGTATTTCGGAATGAGCCCGGCCACAAACTTTCAGTATCCCGGCACCGCCTTCCGCAAGACAGCGACTATGTTCTTCACAAACAATAATTTTGCAACTCAATCCGCGACTTTGGAAAATCCATTTCCTGGCGGACTCACGGGGCCGCAGGGGATGCAGTACGGCGCGCTGGCCAACTGGGGATACGCCAACAATAACGATCTCGGCACGACCGCGGCCCGAGACGCCGAGATCTACCAATGGAATGTAGGAATCCAGCGGGCGCTGCCGAGCGAAATCGTACTTGGTGTGGACTACTCCGCAAACCGCAGCACCCATCTGCCCTGGTCGGGCACGAATAACCGGGATTTCATTCCGTCGTCTCTGCTGGCGAAGATTTCAGCCGCCGTAACTCCCACCGATCCGAATTGCCAAGGAGATAGTTGTGTCAGCAACTTTCTGCAAACGCAGGTGGGTAACCCATTCGCTTCGATGTTCAGCCCACCTTGTGCCTCTTCCCCGTGCTTCAATGAGCCCGATTCGAACTACGGCCAGCCAACCCTCGCGTTGGGAAATCTGCTCAACTCCTACCCGCAATTCTCAGGAGACTTCGAAGGCCTGATGTTGGAGGAAGCCAGCTCCTGGTACAACGCGATGCAGATTCGCTTCCAGAAGCGCACCACACACCACATCAGCTTCGATGGCAGCTACACGGTGTCGAAGGCGACCGACGATTCCTCGGCAGGCAGGAACAACTTTATCGGTTCTCTGGCGTACGGCCTCCCGCAACAACTGGATCGTCTGAGTTTGGAACACAGCATCGGCGCCAATGACACGCCGCAGCGGCTGGCGGCTGCAGTCGTTATTGATCTACCGATCGGCCGCAAACAATGGATTGGTGGCGATATGAACCGTGCTGTCGACGCCGTTGTCGGAGGCTGGTCGATTGCGACATTGATCACGGAACAGTCGGGTCAGCCGATGGCGCTCGGTATGGCCGCCCCGCGGCTGGCGAACGGCACTCAGCGTCCCGAAGTCGTGTGCCCGCAGCTCAAGTCCGGTCTGAGCATGAATGACGTCGCCCTGACCTGGCAGACAACGCAGCTCTCTTACTTCAACTCAAACTGCTTTACCGACCCCGGCGACCAGAATCCGGGCAACGCTCCGCGCTACTTTTCCGGCCTGCGCGTCGCAGGCATCCACAACGCGGATGTGAATGTTTATAAGTCGTTCGTGCCCCGTGAAGGCATGAAATTGGACGTGCGGGCGGAAATCTTCAACCTTGCCAATCATCCGCGCTTCGGCTTCCAGCAGTCCAATTTGGCGTTTGGAGATTCTCAGTTTGGGGCGATCAGCAGCGATGCAGCAGGGTACTTGCCCCGGTACTTCCAGTTCGGAGTCAGATTCGAATTCTGATCGCGTCGGTTCACGGTTATCGGAAAGGCAACTATGAAAAAATCTGGAGCCTGGACTGTCGCTGCGGCCTTGGTTTCTGTGAGCATATTCCTGTTGGGTCAGGAGGTTACTCGAGATCAGGCGACCCTAGACTCGCGGAATCAAGACTGGACAAACTATGTGCGTATCGCGGCGTGGTCGTTGGGCACAGGCCGCGCGGAGCGAATTGTCCGAGAGGCTGGAGAGAGTCACGTGTCCGGCATCGAAGTGGACAACGATATCCCGGGCCGTTACGAGAGCTTCCTCAACCCAGAAGAGAAACTCGCCGCCATTCGCGCCGTGGCCGAGCGCGCGCACAAAGCGGGAAACCACGCCTTCGTTTACATCGCGGGGCTGGAATGTATTACGGCAAACGCCGATCAATCGCCGCATTCGGTAGCCAAAGATCATCCTGATTGGTTGCAACGCAAAATCACGGGCGAACCCGCAATCTTTGGCGGCGGCGATGCTTTCTGGATCGCGAAAGGCGACGAGGATGTGTGGGTCAGCCCCTACGCGGCCGAGTGGCGCAAGACCTATATGGAGCGGGTGCGGCAGATTGCCTCAACTGGTATTGACGGAATCTATGTGGACATCCCGTACTGGATGACGCACTTCGATGGCTGGGAAGACACGTGGGCCAGCTTCGATGACGCCACCGTCGCGGCCTTTCGCAAGCAGACTGGGCTGGACGCGCGGCATGACCTGAAACTGGGAGATTTCTCGGATCCGAATTTTCGACAGTGGGTCGATTTCCGGATCCAATCGCTGACCGATTTCATGCAGGAGATCGATCGGACGGCGAAGTCGGTAAATCCGCAGATCAAGACCATTCCGGAAATTTATCCGGGCATTGAGGAAGAAGCCGTGCGTGTCGGTGCGGATGTATATAGTCTCTACGCCGTGAACGACGCGGTTGCGCATGAATATGAATTTGGCAGCGGGGATCACATGGCGTCCTCTCGAACGCCGTTCGATTGGTTTCGTTACCAGATCGGCATGCAGACCTTCCGCGCATTCGCGCAGGGGAAGGCGACTTGGATACTGAATTATTCGTGGGATGGCGATCCCAAAGTCACTGCCCCGGAGCCGATGAAGAATCTTTTCATGTCGGAGCTCATGGCGGGTGCGAATGTGTGGGATGCGGCGACTCACGTCATGTCCGGCTCCAACGACCTGGACACGCGGAAGCAAGTGTTCGCGTGGATAGCCGCGCACGAGAAAACCTTCTATCGTCCGCGGACGGCGATCGATCCCGTCGGCGTCTATTTCTCTCCGGCTACGCGCAACTACTTCACGAAAGATTTTCTTCGTTCCTACCAGGGAACGCTTCTGCTCCTGATACAAAGTCATCGCGAATATCAGATCGTGACTCCGAGGACGTTGGCGTCGTTCCACGGGAAGGCTTTGATTCTGCCGGATGTTCGCATCCTCTCAAAAGAGGAGGCGGCTGTCCTGCGAAAGTATGCGGGTAGCAATGGAAAGATCGTCGCTGCTGGCGCCATCAGCGAAGAACTAAGTCAGACCAACGTCACCCACATCGCCGATTCGCCGGGAGCCCGTTACATAGCTCTGGCGGAGAGTCATTTCGAAGATTGCTCGCCGAACAGCGAAAAACCTTTTCTGGACAGCCTTGACAGTAGCGGGATTCGAGTAAAGGCGTCGCCAATGGTTGCGGCACAGATCGCGTCCGTGGACGGCGAGGTCCACGTATTTTTCGCCAACTTTCAAGGCCTTCGCGCCAAGGAAAACGCCGTGCAGACTCCCGAGAACGGGGCGGAACTGACCGTACCCGGCAAAGTCAAAGGCCACTTCCTTCCATTTCTCGGCGAGGAGACCACGATCACGGGCCGCATTGAAAACGGGAACACGGTGTTCCATCTCCCGGAAATCGCAAAAGGCGCGGTGGCGTGGTTCGAACCCGCCAAGCCGTAAAACCTGCATTCTCGCAAACCCATTCTTAACTCAAACGCTATCCCATCAGACCTGTCTTTTCGATCTTAGGAAGCGACTTATTCCAGTTGACAAGGCCATAAAACGGAAGTAAAAGTAATACTTCGTAAAGTTACACAACAGCTTTCGCACGCGGAAGCAACAACTTAGCCACTCTTTAAGGAAATCAGGAGGCTCTCCATGTCCGCCCGTCCTTACGCCCGCCAAATTCGCGGTGCACTCCTTTTTCTGCTAGCCATTGGATTCGCCACCCCGTTATGGGCGCAAAAGGATGCCGGGACCATTGTAGGAACCGTGCGCGACGCTAGTGGCGCGGTGGTTCCGGGCGCTAAGGTTTCGATTGAGGACGTGGATCGCGGTGTGCAAATGACTCTCTCCACTAACGGCGAGGGCGAGTATGTCGCGAGTCCGCTGCACATCGGACGCTACAGGGTCACGGTGCAGCAGGTAGGTTTCAAGAAGGCGGTGTCGGAGGTTGTCCAGCTCGATGTCCAGGGACGCGTCGCCATCAACATGTCGCTGCAGGTCGGGCTGATCTCCGAAGAGGTTCTGGTAACGGGAGCCGCACCGCTGCTTGAAACCGAAACTTCGGAGTTGGGTCAGGTCGTTGACCAGAAGCGCGTCAGCAACCTGCCCCTGAATGGAAGAAACTTTGCCCAGTTGGCCCTGCTCAGTACGGGCACGGCTCCGAGCGAGCCGGGCGCGCGCGATGAAACCGGATACGGCTTCAGCTCCAACGGAGCACGATCATTGCAGAATAATTTTTTGCTGGATGGCGTGGACAATAATTCGAACCTGCCCGACTTGCTCAACGAAACGAACTTCGTAATTCAGCCTCCAGTGGAGGCTCTGCAGGAATTCAAGGTACAAACCAACGCCTACAGCGCGGAATTCGGACGTGGCAACGGGGCCATCGTGAATGCCGTTATCAAATCTGGGACGAACCAACTTCATGGCTCAGCCTGGGAATTTCTTCGCAACAACAAGCTCGACGGCCGAAACTATTTTGATCCGCTGGGTCCTGTGCCCCAGTACCAGCAAAACCAGTTTGGCGCGACATTCGGCGGGCCAGTCTTGCTGCCCCACTTGTATGACGGCCGCGGGAAAACATTCTTCTTTGTGGACTATGAAGGATACCGTGTGCGGGAGGCGCAAACTCAGGTTGCATTCGTTCCCCCGACGGCTTGGCGTACCGGAGATTTTTCGAGTCTAATTGACTATACGACCGTGACCGGTACGGATTGCAACGGGGCATCGACGTATGCAGGTGAAATTTTTGATGCCAAACTGGCCCAACCTACTTGCGGCGTACCCTTCCAATACGACGGCACAGGAAAGCCTCTGAACATTATTCCCGCTACGCCGGTTGTGCCCGGCGGCGGTTCGTTGGATCCTTTGGCGCTTCGGCTGGCAGCGTTGTACCCGGCCGCCGGGCCGATCAACTCGAGTGGAAACAATTTCGTCGCCAACCCCATCCGCCAGGAAACGCGGGACAACTTTGACGTTCGCGTGGACCAGAAGTTCTCTGACGCGGACAACGCGTTCTTCCGTTTCAGCTTCGAAAACCAACCGAGCTTTATTCCCGGAACTTTCGGTGGATTGGCCGATGGAGGCGGCTTCTTCAGTGGTCAGGAGGATTTTTCCTATCGTAGTTTTGCCACCAGTTGGACGCACGTTTTCAAGCCCGAGTTGATCAACGAATTTCGGCTTGGCTATAACCGGGTGAATGCCCATCGCCTCGAACTCAACGCGAATACGAATGTGTCAGCTGAACCCAACATCGATTTTCCGGGCGTCCCTTTTTCGCCGGGCATTGGCGGCCTGCCGCAACTGGTATTCAGCGACGTCGCCACCTTAGGCAGTCCCACGTTCCTGCCTTCGGTCGAACTCCAGAACTCCTACACTCTTTCCGAAAACTTGACTTGGGTTCGCGGTCGCCACACTTGGAAATTCGGCACGGAGATCCGGCATGAAGAGTTCACAATTTTCCAGCCCGCCGCGGCGCGCGGTACGCTCAACTTTGACCCCACGCTGACCGATAATCCGGCGGCGATCGGTACCGGTGGAACCGGGTTCGCCTCCTTCCTCGCAGGGCTTACCAGCGGAGGCAGCATCAACAACCTGCACAATGTGGACTATTTCCGAAACACTTATGCGTTTTACGCGCAGGATGATTTGAAGCTAACGCCCACTCTGGTGTTGAACCTGGGCTTACGCTACGAACTTTTTGGCACGGTATCGGATCGCTTCAACGACGTAGGAAACTTCGACCTGAGCGACCCGACAAATCCGACGATCTTTGTGCCGAAGGGACAGACGGCGCAGCTCACGCCCTTCATCGCCCAGTACGTTAAGATCAGCGCTACCGGCAGCCGGGGGCTGATCGACTCGGACCTGAATAATTTCGCGCCGCGTTTCGGCTTGGCATGGCAGTTCGCTCCGAAGACCGTACTGCGAACCGGCTACGGAATTTTCTACGGCGGGCAGGAGAATGGTCCGTACTCGAATCCGAGTCCCGGATTCAATCCGCCGTTCTTCACCAACCAGTCGTTCGTTGAGCCCTGCAGCGCGCCGACAGCCAATGTCGCGGCCGGGGATTGCCGCGTGACTCAGATTCCCGCTCTGGCTGGCGGTTTCCCCGCCAACTCGCTGGTAAATCCCAACACTCCCATTTTTTTCTCGGTCGATAAGAATCTGCGCACGCCCTACATGCAGCAGTGGCACTTGAGCTTTGAACGTGAGCTACCGGCGAACAGTGTGCTCACAGTAACCTATGCAGGTTCCAAGGGCACAAAGCTATATACCTTCTTCAATGGCAACCAAGCCGCGCCCGATCCGAATCCGAATGACGCGACCGCGCCACGACGGCCGGTGTTTGCGACCGTGATCGGATCGCCCGCTCCATGCTCCCTGGCGAATTCTCAGTACTGCACCCCAGTCTTCGACACTGGAATCGACTGGTTCCGCTCGTCTGGAGCTTCCAACTACAACTCGCTGCAGGCAAGCTTCGAAAAGCGTTTCGCCAAGGGTCTGCAGTTCCAGGCCTCCTACACCTACGCACACTCGCTGGATATCGCCTCCAACGCGAACCTCGGTCCTACGCAGAACAACAGCGACTTTCGCTATTTTCGCGATCCGCAGGCCGAATACGGTAACTCCGATTTCGACGTACGCAACCGTATCGTTTTGAATGGAATTTATGAACTGCCCTTTGGTCACGATAAGCACTTCCTGGGGGGCGCAAACGGGTTTGAGAACCAGATCGTCGGCGGTTGGCAGATTGCCACTATCCTCTCGATCTCCACTGGCAACTGGTATACCGTGCTCGACGCGGACGGCAACTTCGCCAATTCTGACGGCGGTGCTGGTGGAGTATCACAGCGTCCCGACCAAGTCGGAGATCCGACCCGGGCGGGCACGGTAGCGGGCAACCCTACGTGTGTCGCTCCCGACAAGATTCACACTCCGACCGCGTGGTTCAACACCTGCGCATTTATCGATCCGCCCCTCGGTTCGTTCGGGGATGTCGGCCGCAACACCATCGAGGGGCCGGGATACAAGACCTGGGACTTCTCGGTATTTAAGTTCTTCCATACTTCGGAGAAGACGGATCTGGAATTTCGTGCGGAGTTTTTCAATCTCCCAAATCACACCAATTTCCTGTTCGCCAACAGCGGCCCCCAAAATGGAAACAACGCAACCATCCTGGGAACAGAACAGTTCGGCGACCTAACGGCTGCCCGTCCGCCGCGACAGATACAGTTTGCGTTGAAGTTCTCTTTCTAAGAGATTGCCGGTTCCATCCTACGGCTTACGTATACGCCCGACGGGCAATCTGACTCGATTTCGGCGCAACCGGAATCGCAATCGCGTTGGAGGCCGAGAAGGACAAAGCTCGATGCGGCGCAGAGATTTTCTTAAGACTAGTGTCGCCCTGGCAGTAGCTGCGGAACTCGGACCCAGCAAAGCGCAAGCAATCGTCCCCGCGCACAACTGGGGAAAGTACGACTTCGGTTCTGGCCCCACCGTGACCGACCGCCTCAATCAGGGGCCGTTCTCCCAGTACCCACCCGATGCTTCAATTCCCACCGATGATGTGGTCATGACCACAACCCCTTCGGAGGAAGTCGTGCCCAACTATGGAAAGGGACTGATCACCTACATCACAGCCGATATGGGCACCGACGAAATCAAATCGGACAATATTCCCCAGGCGATTGAAGATCTGGTTCGATTCCCTCTCGGACAACAGCTTTACGTACGCCCGACGTGGCGGGAGGTGCAGCCGCGGCCCGGACGCCTGGAGTTACCTGATTACTTGAGGCTGGTATTCGAGTTGGCGAAAAAAAATAACAAGCGCGTCGGGATGCGAGTTCAGATGAGCGCTCCAGACTATTGGCACCAGTCGGCGTTACCGGATTTCGTTCTCGAAAAAGTTCCTACCGTTGACCTGATCGTTAGCGAGAAGGAAGACAAAGCGTCGGCCGAGCGCTTTTTGAAGAACCCGTATTCGCGTTCTCAGCCCCGCTTTGACCATCCTTTTTTTCAGCACGCATTCCGGGAACTGATTGGGCTCTTGGCGGCGGAGTTCAACGGGAGCCCTGCCATCGAGTACATCGATACTTTTATGTATGGGTTCTGGGGCGAAGGTCACACCTGGCCCTTCAGCAATAATCCCTTTCCCGATTACCAGACCGCAGAGCGCACCTGGATCGACATGCTGGAGGTTCAGCTGGAGTACTTTACGAAGACTCCTTTGATGACCAATACCCAACCCGACTACAGCCGGGTTGGCAACTCAGAACTTCTTGATCGCACGGTTCGCAGCAATAACTGGATTCGCAGTGACACCATCTTCATCGAGAATGAGCAAATCGAGGCCCTCAGCAACCGGCCGCCTTGGACCGCGGCGGTCCTCGAACAAGCGCTGCCGGGGAAAGCCCTTGATCCTAGCGCCGCACAGGAAGGGATATCGCCATCCGACAATCTGATCGCCCATGTGCTGGATGTGGGGCCGAATTACTGGTCACTTTGGAACTTCCACCAGATCAGTGCCAAGAATCTGCTGAGCTATTACCAGGCGGCACCAACCTGGTTCGACCGGATCAATCGTCGCATCGGCTACAACGTGAGGCCGTCGATGATCTGGAGCTACGAAGATGGCGGCTACATCGGGCTCATCATCGGCTTCATCAATGATGGCATTGCGGGCGTTCCGGGCGTGCTGCGGGTGACCGTGGAGAGCGAGGACGGGAAACCGCTTAAGAGCGGCTGCCTAGACGCTGGATATCCTCTACCCGGCAAGATTCGGCAGGCGCAGTTTGTCCTGCCGCGAGGCACCAAATGGCAGGGGTTGAAGCTCAGAGCAGAGATTGAGGTCAAGGGCATGCCTTATCCGGTCCGCTGGGCTTGTCATCAGAAGCTCAACAACGATGGCTCACTTACTCTGCATCCCAACCTCCTTCACGAAGCTTAGTGCAACGCTCTGGGCCGATAAGAGGCAACTGGTTTTTTGGCACCCCCAAGCTTTTTTCTCGCTCGGTTCACGACTAGATTCTGATCCCCACGGCATCCGTTCTTCTCTTTAACCGCAACTCGGTTGTCCAGAATACACTCTGAATATAATTACAAGAAGATCACTTGAAAGAACAAGAAAGAATGCCACCCTTAAGACTGGTGTCGGGTGCCGTTGAGCTAGCCTCCAACTGCCCCGATTGCACGCCGCCTCGATCCCGAGTGTTTCTGCTCTCTCCTGCCAATATTTCGGCCGTTCGCGGACAGTTGCTGTTGAACGGGAGGTCTGAATTCGAGCTCGCACGCCGCTTGCGAGAACAGGGCGCTCCGCTTGGAGAACTTTTTAGCTTCATCAGCAGTCTCTATTTTCGCGGTAAGCTCGCCTATGCAAGATCCTTTTCCGTTGCGCCGCCGGGCCTTCCTGCGATGTTTGTTATGACGACATCGCGTGGTCTTCTGTCACCTGACACCATGATCGCAATCGAGGACCTCCTGGAGATGTCGCACGTTCCCATCGACGCCAGCGATTCTCGATATCGGGATCCGCTTTGCCGGGATGCACGTGCGCTGGCTCGGGCGCTACCTGCTAGTTCCGAGGTTGTGCTGCTCGGCAGTATCGCCAGCAGCAAATATGTTGAGCCGTTGCTCGAAACTTTCGGCACCAGTCTCTTATTCCCTCAAGATTTCGTGGGACGAGGGGATCTGAGCCGCGGCGGTCTGATGTTACGTTGCGCTCAAGCCGGCGTCGAATTAAATTACGTACCGGTCGAATCTACTATTCGCAGTGGGTGCAGACCTCCGAAACTCTCGCCCTTGAAGCAATGTTCTTGAGTCTTGCCTGCCGGCATCTGCCCGCAGACCGATCCTCGACAGCACTAAATTTCCAGCTAAGCGAAGGCGGCAGTTTGCTCAGAAGATAAACTTCAAACCGAACTCCCCGATGCGCGGATTATGAACTCCAGAGGGGTGCAGGAAGTTGCTGGCAGCTTCTCCATCGGCGGCGTTGCCATTCACGCAGTCATTCGACCCAGAGCTTGCCGAGCCGGAGTCCGTCACATATCCGCAACTGCTGCTGTTCACGCCCGTCCACTGCGGGTGGTTGAAAACATTGAAGGCCTCGGCGCGGAACTCCAAAGCTTTCGACTCTCTGATCCTGAAGCGCTTGAATAAGCCCATGTCGAAATTCAGTCGGCCCGGTCCCGCGAGCGAATTGCGCCCCGAGTCGCCGAAGGTGAGACCGGTGGGTTGCGTATACGCTCCGGGATTGTCGAGCAAAGGACCGTACACCACACCAGGCACAGGAGTGAAGCTGGGTTTCGGGCCGTGCGGATCTCCGATAAGGTCAGCATACGAGCCTGAGCCTACGTTGTTCCCGACGCCCGCGTTGTCGTAGTAACCGCCATTCACAATGCTGAACGGCTCTCCCGACTGCGCCGTCGTGATGCCCGATACCTGCCAGCCTCCGAGCAGCGATTCCTTTAAGCCGCTCGAGTGGCGGAAAATCGGTAAATTGTAAATGTAGCTGACGGTGAAAATATGGCGTTGATCAAAGCTGGAGCTGGCGCGGTAGGAGTTCAGATTGTAAGAGTCGACGAACGCGCTGTCGTAGCGGTCGGAAGAATTATCGATCGAGTGGCTGTACGTGTAGGCGACCGTGAGTTGAAGCCCGCCCGCATTCCGCCTGCCCGAAACTTGCAGCGCGTTGTAGCTGGAGTTGGCTCCGCCGACGATTCCGTAAATCGAGTCGTAACCTTGATAGGGACGAAACATATCGACATTCACATTGCCGCAGGCGACGTTGAGATTGAGGGCAGCCTGACCCGTGACCGGAGTTAGATTCCCGAGGGTAGGAGGCGAATTCGATACGTTGTCGCAGTCCGCGCTGGTGATGTACTGCCCCGGCATGTAGGGGTTTTGGCTGGCCGGAGTGGAATGGAGCTGATTCCGATCCAACTGTTGTGACAGGTGCGTTCCCTTGCTGCCAACGTAAGCAATCACAAGCAGCGTGTCGCGAGCCAATTCGTGTTGAATGTCGAAATGATATTGCTGAACGTAAGGCCACTGCGTCTTGGTGGTGATCGAGGTTAGCTGAGAGCTGCCTCCTCCCAACGGATAAACCAACGGCTGCCCAGTTGGAGATGTGCCACCGAGATTTGTATAGCCCGCGATGAACAGCTGAACTGGGGCGATGATGCCGGGAGGATTGCCTTCGAGCGATTCGGTATTGGCATCATTGCCGTTCGCATGTTCGAAGAAGATGCCGTACCCGGCGCGAATCGCCGTTTTTCCATCGCCCTTAGGATCGAAGGCAAAGCCAATTCTTGGAGCCGGGTTGAATAGATGGCCGGACATGCAACTGCTGTGCACGCCGTTATAGCCGCAGTGAACCATGCCGGTAATATTCTCGACGCTCTGCCCAGGAGCAAAATCCAATGCCCCCGTATTCGGATCGACCGTGGGCGCATTAGCCGGAACATACGCATTGGGGTCGAAATTATAAGCGCGTCCGTAGCGCTCGTAATAGCTGCCCAGAAGGCTTATCCGTACGCCGAGGTTCAAAGTCAGTCGTGGCGTGGCGCGCCAGTCGTCTTGCACATAAGGCTCCATGACCTTGTAGCGGTTGTAATACTTCAGGTTTTGATTGGGCTGAGCGAATGCGTTGATATATCCCACGAGCAGATCCGCAAAACCATTGCCCGTGCTGGAGAACGGTCCAAAGGCATTGTTCGTTTCGCTATAAGCAGTATTTGGATTCGCAGAAAAGAAGAGGCTGCCGTTCGGCTCCTCCTCCGCGGGCTCGTTCTTTTCGATGGCCTCGAAATAGGTTCCGATCGCGAGGTTGTGCTTCCCTTTAATCCACGTGAGATTGTCGTGGAAGCTATAAGTGGGGTTCGAATTATTCCAGGGCAAGTAGCCCGGATCGATCTGGACGCCGAAGTTTCCGTTGCCGCTGATCGCGAACGAGGGAATCGTTCCGTTGAATCCGTTCTCGAAGATGCCCGTCATGGTCATGCTGGCCGGCCGCTGCCATGCGGTTCCTGTATTAAAAAGATGCAGGTGATTGGCCCCATAACTGAAAACGAATTCGTTCAACAGCGACGGCGAAAGCGTGGTGGTTAAGGTCGTCACCATGCTGATACCAGGACCCTGCAGCGTTCCGCCGATCGCGGGCACGTTCGTGGTGTTGTTGCAGGTCGACGGCGAGCACGGAAAGCTCTGCGTCCAGGAATCATGAATGAAGCGGAAATTCGCCCGCCATCTCGAATTGATTTGATCGTCAACTTTGATCAGCTCCTCATGCCAGCTGATAGGCTGCGAAAATGTTCCGATGAAAGCATGTCCGTCATTCGGCATGGGAATATTCGCTACCAACGGATCAGTATTCGCGGGATCCAGTTCGCTCGCTGGAATAATGTTGTTGGGAAAACCCAGGTAATAACTATCTCCACTCGAATCCTGCCCCGGCGAACTATATGCGGGACAGTTCACGCTCACCACTTCCTGCCCCTGCGGAGTTGCGACGGGGACCACACCGGCTCGCACAAAGGGAGTGCCAGCCGCCGGACACACGTCGCTGAAATTTCCCGCACGCTCTGCCGCATTGGGAAGAAATAGGCCGGGATTGTTATAAACCTGTGGAACATTCTCCCGGCGAAATTCCTCCGACCAGAAGAAGAACAGTTTGTCTTTCTTGATCGGTCCGCCGAGGATATATCCAAAATCGTTCTTGTTGTAATAAGTCTTCGTCTGCCCTGGCAGGTCGAAATAGTTGTGGCCGTTGAACGCTGCGTTGCGGATAAACTCGAAGGCATCGCCGTGAAAATTGTTTGTGCCGGACTTGGTCACAGCTTCGATGGTGCCGGATCCGTTCCGTCCGTACTGAGCGCCATAGGTGGAAGTGAGGACCCGGACTTCCGCGAGAGCGTCGATGTTGGGATAAATATTGATGTTTGCGTTGCTGCCCGAGTCGAGAACCTCGCCGCCATCGATTTGCCAATTATTGAATTCAGTGCGTCCGCCGTTGACGGCGTAAGCGACGCTGCCCGCTGGCCCCACGGTACCGTCATCCTGTCCGGTCTGATCACTGACTCCCGGAACCAGCTTGATGAGCGTGGCAAAATCCCGGCCATTCAACTCTAACTGCGTGATTTGATCCCCGGTGATCGTCCCGGCGAGTTCCGACGACTGAGTTTCAACTTTGCCCACCGAACTGCCTTCCACAACAATTTCGCTGGTCACCTTGCCGATCTGCAGTTTGGTGTCGACCCGAACCTTTTCACCAACCCGGAGAATGACCCGCTTCGCTTCGAATGTCCGAAATCCAGGTGCCGCGATGATGATGTCGTAGGTGCCGGCGTCGAGACCGGCAATCAGATAGTTGCCATCTGAGTTGGATGTGGTCTTCCGCCGCAGGCCAGTGGAGGGATTGCCAGCCGACACCTGCGCCCCAACCAACGCAGCACCGGTATCGTCAATCACGGTGCCAGTGAAGGAACCCGAGGTCTGCGCGAACAGAGGGAGCGCCGACAACGCAAGATAAAACAAAGCACCCGCCGATATGGACTTCGAAATCATCCTTCCGTTCCCGTGTGAGGCCAGCAACTCTGCAGTGCTAAAACACTAAAACGAAGAAGCTTTCGCGAATTGACGCAACATGGTGCGGGAAACGGCTCTTCGGCGTCAAGATAAAAGCAAGATAAAAGGTAGAGTAGTGTTCTTCCGTGTGTCCCGGCCGCGCCGCCGAGTGGCAGCCCGTCCTCAGCTCATTCCCATCCGCCAAACCAGATAACTGCAGGCTTCGCGCAAAATCGCATACAGTCGCTGCCCAACACTATGCGGCTTCGAGTCCGGCCGGGGAGCCTCATACACCGGGCCGATCCCCTCATGCTCCAACACTCTCTTGATGCGAAAAACGTGATACGCATCGCTAACCGCCACGCAACTGTGCAGTCCATTAGCCCGCATGATCACCGCAACGCGCACCGCCGATTGCGCCGTATCCGAGGCCTGCGTCTCCGCAATCAAATTCTTTTCAGGAATTCCATGCCGCATCAGGTAATCGCGGCCCACGCCGCCTTCGCTGAACGTAGGGTCAGCCGCGGCGCCGCCGGTAGTAATCACAACCGGAGCAAGACCTTTGTTGAAGAGTTCGAGGGCGTGGTCGAGCCGCGCCTTGAGCACCGGAGAAGGATGCCCCGAATATTCCGCCGCACCAAACACGACGATCGCATCCGCCGGATGTAGCTCCTGCCGCGACCCTTCGGAAGAAATTCGAATTCCCGTGACCGCCACGAACGCAGCCACCGTGGCCAGGATCAGCGCTTCGAGCCGCACCACCCAGACGCTAGCCCGGTGCCGCTTGGCAGGATCGTCATTCATCCTTTGGCAAAGAAGGTGGAAATCTCATCTGCCGGAATTGCTCCCTCGCGCATAATTTTCCAGCGCGCGCTCTCGTCGGTCAGGTCGACGATGGTCGAAGGAATGTCGCGCGGCGAAGTTCCGCCATCCACGATTATGCTGATCCGCCCGTGCAACTGCTCGCGCACCTGCTCGGCGCTGGTACACTCCGAGGCGCCGCTCAAATTGGCCGAGGTCGCCGTAATCGGAATCGCCGCCGCCGTCACCACCGCGAGCGGAATCTTCGCATTCGGCACCCGCAGCGCCACGTTGCCCGTATTCGCCGTCACCTTCAGCGGCAGCCGCGATCCCGCCCTTACAATAATGGTCAGCGGCCCCGGCCAGTATTTTCGTGCTAGCAAATAAAATTCCTCCGGCAGTTCCTTGGCCAGGTCTTCAGCGTGGTCCACGCTCTCAATCAGCAGCGAGAGCGGCTTGTGCCGCGAGCGTGTCTTGATCTCATACACGCGATCCACCGCGCGCAAGTTAAACGGATCGGCCGCCAGCCCGTAAAACGTGTCCGTGGGCATGCCCAGCACTTCCCCCGCCCGAATCTGATCCGCGGCGTACTTCACCAGTGAACCTTCCGGAGAATCACTACTGATTTTTACGATTTCAGCGCGCACAGCCATCCCTTCCCAACTGCTTCGCCTAGAGGTATTTTGCCGTGAAACCTAATCATAATACGGCAAAGGGACGGAAAGTTGCCGACAAGGGAACGGCCTGGCACCGGCCACCCCCGACACTGTCGTTAAAGACGAAATGAAGATAGACGAAATGAAGATACGCACCTGTGCGTAAAAGAGCCGCTATCAAGCCATCCTTCCGGGTGATTGACCGAAAACTGCGCTCGGACTAACATTGTGTCCCTTCCAGGAGAGACCACCATGAATCGAGCTGCCAAAAAAAAGATGCGCAAAACAGCCGACCTATCTCAATCCCTACGGAAAAAATTGGAAATGTATGGGTTCGCGGCCGGGGCAGCGGGAGTGGCGGCAGCGGCCCTCGGCTCGACTGCGCAAGCCGAAATCGTTTATACGCCTCTGCACAAAGAGGTTACCCGCGGAGGCGTGAATCTGTCACTCACCAATGACGGAGTCGTGGATTTCACATTGCGCCATCGTTTTTTTGGCTACGCCGACAGCGCTGGCATGCTGGTATACTCCCGCGGCGCGAATCGAGTGCTGGGCGGCTCGCGGTCCGGCCTCTTCGCGTCCAATCTCGGTGCTGGGTATCAAGTGGGGGCGAGTGGCGAGAAATTCGAGCCTGGAGCCACATTCTCCAGCTACTTCGGACCGGCGAAACTCATGTACAACTGTTTCGGCCTTTCGATCGTATCGTGTGGCGGACCATGGGACAAGAACACGGCGAACGGCTACCTGGGATTCAAGTTCCTGATCAAGGGCGAAGTGCACTACGGCTGGGCGCGGCTTACATTGACCGTGAAGAATACTGATCAGTTCCATGTATATGTTACGGGGTACGCCTACGAGACGATCCCCAACCAGCCGATTGAAACCGGCAAAACCAGCGGGACGGACGAGCAGTCGGCGGCTGGCGCTCCGGGCACATTGGGCAGCTTAGCGGCGGGGCGGTGATTGGTTAATGCGGGTGCCCCATTTCTCGCGTTCTGTGCGAGAAGGCCTGCCCCTGAGCTTGTCGAAGGGTGGGGCTTTTGACGTAAGCACATAATTCACTCGGAAATAGTAGCGCGATGCGGGACAGCCGCCACCAAGCCTCTGTTTTACCGCAGGAGCGTATTGCCAACCCGCGACAGCACAATGCTGGCAACGTAGCAGGCCAAAGCAATGCTGATGCCTGTGAGAGGCGAACTAAAAAAGTAAACTCTGCAGAGCACGACAAAGCCCCCCAGCATTGCCAGCCCCACAATCAGCAGGAACGGCGACCGGAAAAGGAGTTGGCTGTGCGCCAACGCAAGAAAACCGAAAACCAATCCGAATAATATAAGTCCCATGCTATGGCTGACATTGAAACCCACCCAAGCCCGCCACATTGTAGTTTCTTTGGAGATGACAGGAGAAATCTGGCTCATGCTGACTTGTAGCGCCGGGTCACGGGGTGTGAGCATTGGCCCCCAGAACGTATAGACGAGATGGACGACTCCGAGCGTGAACAGGATGCTCGCACTAAGAACCATAAGAATTCTAGCGGCCAAGATGCTCTCCCTATCTTGCTGGCGTAACGCGGCGCCGGCCCAGCCTTTCCAAACAATCTTAAACCCGGAGGATGCGGCTGTATCTCTCTGCGGTTCGACGGGTGCCCCATTTCTCGCGT